>NZ_OZ034761.1:0-600000 GCF_964028355.1 Wolbachia endosymbiont (group B) of Gerris lacustris | reverse complement strand
TACGTTAAAGATAACAAACAGGCTACCAATAACAATATATTCCCAAATTCAGGCATAAGATTCATATAATGATATTACTAATAATAAGTTAGGAGTTAAAGTTTTAATATAGGAACAAAACTAATCTTCAATTATATTAATAGTAAGTAAAAATTAAGCATTAAGCTTTTATACTTTTATTATATGACATTAATATTGTGAGGTAATATTATGGGCACAAGTAAGATTAGTGAATTTCTATTCAATATAAAAGGTAAAGTGGCAAAACAACATGCTGAACCAATAATTGAAAAAAATCTCTATACTATTTTAGGATTCAAAGATATAGAAGATTTTGAAAATAAGGCAAGTAAGTTTGTTAATAAAAAAATTTGGCAGCTATTTATTGATTGCTTTACAAAGGAAATAGATTATGTAGCAACTAAGCAAGTTGTAAAAAACGTTGTTTGTAACATTGCCAAAAGTGCCCAAGGCAATGCTTTTA
This sequence comes from Wolbachia endosymbiont (group B) of Gerris lacustris, assembly GCF_964028355.1. Lineage (NCBI taxonomy): Bacteria > Pseudomonadati > Pseudomonadota > Alphaproteobacteria > Rickettsiales > Anaplasmataceae > Wolbachia > Wolbachia endosymbiont (group B) of Gerris lacustris. Next base: position 599,516 of record NZ_OZ034761.1, on the reverse strand, counting down.
CTGAAGCTGAAAGCTTAATCTTAAACGAAAAACAAGATAATAAAAAGAGAGAAAGAGCGATTAAAAAAGCTACTAGTATTTTAAAAAAAATCAATCCAGAAAAAGCCTTTAATGAACTTTCAGTAATAAAAAAACAAGCTGAAGATTTTTTACAAACCGATTTTTATAAGAGCCTGTTCATAATCTTTTGAGGAGCAAGGCAGTAAAAGCTAGAACGACCATTTGTAGTCTAGTATTGAGTTTACGCTCGCAATTTTTCCATAACCGTCTACACTTTTCCAGCCAAGCAAAAGAACGCTCTACAACCCACCTTTTTGGCAATACAACAAAGGTATGTAATTCACTTCGTTTTATTACTTCAACGGTTGCACCAATAGTCGTTTTTATTTGAGTTGCAAAATTTTCTCCTGTATAACCTGCATCAACTAGTATATTTTGAACTTCGGAAAGATTTTTTCTTGCGTTACAAATCATCTCTACAGCAGCAGTACGATCTCCGATATTAGCTGTAGTAATATAAATTGCATGTGGCAAACCTTGCGTATCTACTGCAATATGACGCTTTATTCCTGAAATTTTCTTGCCGGCATCATAACCTTTTTCTTCAGCAATATCGGTGTTTTTTACACTTTGAGCATCAATGATGCAGAAGCTTGTTTTTGTATTCCGACCACTGTTGAAACGAACCTCTCCAACTAATTTTTTTTAAGACAATTTCTAGAACACTTTCTCTATCTTCATTCGGTTTTTTACTCCATCTCTTGAAGTAATCGTAACAATTGCGCCATTTTGGAAACTCTTTTGGTAGCATTCGCCACTGACAGCCACTTTTTAGCACATAAAGTACACCGCAAAATAACTCATATAAATCCAGTTTTCTTGGTTTTGTTTTTTTTCTACAGGATTCTAGATCTGGTAATATAATCTCAAATCTTTCCCGACTTATATCACTTGGGTATACACTCCTCATATATCCTAACTTATATACATTATCTCTTAGTTTATTCCTTTCTTGAGATCATGTACAGGTTCTAACTAAGGGATATTTTTCACTCCATTTTTCTTCCAGCTCAAGCAAATAATTCTCAGCGATTTCTTTACTTGAAGCACGATATATTTTTTTCAAATCATTCATGAAAACTTTTACATCTTTGCTAGATACATATTTCAGTGAATTCCTTATCTGATGCACTATACATAGCTGTACTTCTGCTTTAGGAAATACACTATTTATAGCTGTAGGAAAGCTTTTTAGTCCATCAATGCAGGCAATTAAAATATCTTCTACTCCTCTTTCTTTGAGGTCATTTAGAACTCCCAACCAGAAGTTAGCTCCCTCACTTTCAGCCAAATAAAAACCTAATACTTCTTTTCTGCCATTTTGATTTATACCCAATATATTATACATGCATTTACTTACGCAATGTCCGTCCTCCTTGACCTTAAAAAACATGCCATCCATGAACACTATTGGATACACTGATTGCAGTGGACGGCTGCGCCATTCATTGATTATTGGTAGCAATTTATCAGTAATACTGGATATCTCTGCTGCTGATATTTTATGGTCATATATTTCCTCAACGTGTGAAGCTATGTCTCTGTATCCCATGCCACTGGCGTATGTACTTAAGACCTTTGCTTCAAGTTCTGGATGTAGGCTCGTTTGCCTTTTTTTGACTATTTGCGGTTCAAAGTTTCCCTCCCTATCTCTTGGTGTTAGCAGCTCAAATGAACCTGCACTCGTGCGTAAAGTTTTTGCATTTCTCCCATTTCTTCGGTTATTTTCTTCACTTTTAGCTGACATGTGGCTTTCTATTTCACCTTCCAGACTTGCCTCTAGCAACCTTTTTATAAACGGTGTTAATGCTCCATCTCTTCCTGTCAATGGTCTTCCTTCTCGTATAGATGACAGGATATTTGTTTCTAATTCTTTATAATCTACCAACCCATTAGTTCTATTTGCTTGACTCATATCAAACCTCCATTTTTTATATCAATTTATTACTTTTTTTTCGGTTTGACACACTTTTTTGAACGTTCCCTTCTTATTTGGTTCATTAATAATGAGAGTTGGTATTAGTAAAAACCCAGTACTTCTTTTCTGCCATTTTGGTCTATTCCTAATATGTTATACATGCACTTACTTACACAGCGACCGTCTTCTTTTACCTTAAAAAACATCCCATCCATAAATACTATTGGATACACTGATTGCAGTGGACGACTACGCCATTCATTGATTATAGGTAGTAATTTATCTGTAATTCCAGATATCTCTGCTGCAGATATTTTATGGTCATAAATTTCTTCCACATATGATGCTATATCTCTGTATCCCATACCACTTGCAAACATGTTCAAGACCTTTGTTTCAAGTTCTGGATGTAGGCTTGTTTGCCTTTTTTTCACTATCTGTGGTTCAAAACTTCCCTCTCTGTCTCTTGGTGTCAATAGTTCAAATGAACCTGCACTTGTCTTCAAAGTTTTTCCATTTCTTCCGTTTCTACGATTGTTTTCTTTGCTTTCAGTAGATAAATGATTCTATTTCACCCTCCAAGCTTGCTTCAAGTAGCCTTTTTACAAATGGCGTTAGTGCACCATCTTTTCCCATTAATGGTCTACCTTCTCGTATAGACGACAAGATATTTGTTTCTAATTCTTTATAATCTACCAAACCAGTAGTTCTATTTACTTGACTCATGTCAAACCTCCATTTTTATCTCAATTATATTTTACTTCTCGGTTTGACACACTTTTTTGAACATCCCCATATTATCTTCAAAAATCTCGCTGTTGCAGTAGCCTTCAATTACCCAGGAAGCTTTAATTTTTCCTTCATTTAGTGCTCCAATTATGCTTACCCTCTTTCTTTTAAACCCTGGGCAAATAACCTCTTGCCTTTTTGAGACCACCCATATTCATAAAATCTGTTGTCTTCTACTCCAGACTCATCTATGAATATCAAGTTTTCTTTTTCTATTCCTTCTATTTTTTTTATGAACTCCTTGCGTTTCTCTTCATTCCTTTCCTGATAAAGAAAAGTTTTTTTTATATGTATAGTTTACTTTTTTAAGATAATTGTAGACTGTATCTTTGCACATGTTGCCAAATTTTTCAATTATTTTTTCAATCGTAATATCTCGGTTTTCATCCAGAAATTTGACAAAGCTATCTAAATCTTTAATTTTATGACTATGTCCCTTTTGATAGCCTGAAGACGGTTTCTCTTTCTTCTCTTCTTTTCCTCCACCAGTATATAGTTTTTCTATCAATTTTGAACATCTTCCTTACTTCTTCCATAGTCATTTTTTTCTCATCTACCACTTTTAAAACTCGTTCCCTCAGGTCCTCACTATATGGCTTTGGCATCATTCTACCTTCATTAAAGCAGTATTATACCTTTTTACCCCCACCCTTTGAGGAAATCTTACTTAGGTTAGCTATAAATTGTGTGCGATTCTTATATTTCATGGGTTGTACAGAACTAAAAAAGGGTTAGTCTAACAAAGGCATTTATTGAGCTTAAAAGGCGAGTTAGAGAGCTATTCTTAACATTAAATTGTGTAGTCAGTAAAGTGCAAATTTTCCTCAAAAAACTCATCTCAACCTGGTCAAAATTCTCCTTAAAAGATAAATATAGAAAAACAAGAATATCAACTTTGAGTTCAATAAATTTGCTCATTTTTCCTTAACTTGACGCGTATGGTTTATTTAACACTCCCGATAGGTAGCTTCAAGTAATACCTTATACGTTTTGCAACTTTCTTACACTTCTGTTAAAACATCTATTTCACTTTTTAATAAAGCTTTTTTTTAGTACAAATAATTCAGTGGATGCGTTTTTTAAGCAACAGCCCAGAACTTTAACTTCAATAGTCCAGCTATGTTTCAAAGTACCTTGCTAAGTGTGCCCAACAAATTTACCTTTTTTATCAGCAAAACAATTGTACGCTGCATATCTGTCAGCGACTATTACGATTGCAACATACACTGTCTTTTAAATCTTCTTTCTCTTTAAAACTTGCAGTATTGCTTCAGCACTAACCAGGTTTACCTTTATAATTCTCACGTTTTGAATTTTTATAAAATCCACTGATTACTACAATTATCAACCTAACTCTTGGACTAAATGTATCTGCTTTTTGGTAGTTTGCTACTTTTTCTTTCTCCTCATCTCCAACAACTTAATTAATATTCAATTATATAAAGTTTGATTTTCGGAAGATCAACTTTTTGATGATTTGTTAAACATTGCTATCTCTCCTCCTCATTTGCAAATAGGTAACAAATTGTACTTTTACCACCTCATCTGCATCCATTTTGACACACCTAACTTGACCATCAATACTCTTTTCACTTTTTGGTTTGCTCTTTTATATTTTGTATAGCTCTCTTGAGCTGAGAATTTTTCGAATTTAAACCTAGCTTTTCCTTTAACTAAGCGTCTTCAATCTTCAAAGCTTCATTTCTGCTTTTAAATTTTCTACTTCTATTTTACAGTTTTCGCAGAGTTCTAAAAGATCAGTTATATTACCTCACAGCTACTCCATGTTTACCTTGTTTCACCGCTCTGCTGAACAGATATAAATAAAAAAGAAATTTTTATAAACTTGGCAACGACCTACTTTCCCTTTTTAAGTATCATCGGCGCCAAAAAGTTTCACTTCCGAGTTCGAAATGAGATCGGGTGGTTCATTTTTGCTATAGCCACCAAGTCAATAAAAATTTCTGACTTAATAAATTTCAATTTAATATTTAACACTGCATATACACATATAGAAAGCAAATAAATCAATCAGGCTATTAGTACTAGTTAGCTTCACATGTTACCATACTTCTACACCTAGCCTATCAACGTGGTAGTCTCCCACGGCCTTAATTGGGAATTTTTTTTGAAGAGGGTTTCTTGCTTATATGCTTTCAGCAATTATCCCATCTATACATAGCTACCCAGCGATGCTATTGGCATAACAGCTGGTACACCAGAGGTATATCCATCTCGGTCCTCTCGTACTAGAGTCAGATCTTCTCAAATTTCCTTCACCCACGGCAGATAGAAACCGAACTGTCTCACGACGTTCTAAACCCAACTCACGTATCACTTTAATCGGCGAACAGCCGAACCCTTGGGACCTTCTCCAGCCCCAGGATGTGATGAGTCGACATCGAGGTGCCAAACGGTGTCGTCGATATGAACTCTCGAACACCATCAGCCTGTTATCCCCGGCGTACCTTTTATCCGTTGAGCGATAACCCTTCCATACAGAATTACCGGATCACTATGACCGACTTTCGTCTCTGCTTGGCTTGTCAGCCTCGCAGTCAGGCAAGCTTATACCATTGTACTATCAAGCTGATTTCCGACCAGCTCTAGCTTACCTTCGCACGCCTCCGTTACTTTTTAGGAGGCGACCGCCCCAGTCAAACTACCCACCATACAATGTCCTAGTTCCAGATAATGAAACATAGTTAGATATCAAAAATGTAAAGGGTGGTATCTCAAGGTTGACTCCATTATAGCTAGCGCTATAACTTCAAAGTCTCCCACCTATCCTGCACATTATATTTTTAATAGCAATGTAAAGCTATAGTAAAGGTGCACGGGGTCTCTTCGTCTAACCGCGGGTACCCCGCATCTGCACGGGGAATTCAATTTCGCTGAAGTGATGTTGGAGACAGTGGAGAAATCGTTACGCCATTCGTGCGGGTCGGAACTTACCCGACAAGGAATTTCGCTACCTTAGGACCGTCAGTGTTACGGCCGCCGTTTACTGGGGCTTCAATTTAGAGCTTGCACCCCTCCTATTAACCTTCCAGCACCGGGCAGGCGTCAGACCCTATACTTCCACTTACGTGTTTGCAGAGTCCTGTGTTTTTAGTAAACAGTCGCTACTCCCTATTTTGTGCCACCTACTCATAGTTTCCTAAAAGCAGGTTACCCTTCTTCCGAAGTTACAGGTATAATTTGCCGAGTTCCTTCAACATCATTCTTTCAACACCTTAGTATACTCTACTCATCCACCAGTGTCGGTTTACGGTACGGCCTCATAAATATAAGTGCTATTTCCTGGAGCCTCTTTTAAGCATAGGTCAATCCAATAAGACCTATACAAATACGAAACCCGTCACACTTAAGAGGTTTAGGAATATTAACCTAATTGCCATCGACTACTCCTTTACGGACTCGCCTTAGGAACCGACTAACCCTACGCAGATTAACTTAACGTAGGAACCCTTAGATTTTTGGTGAGAGTGTTTTTCACACTCTTTTACGCTACTTATGTCAGCATTCTCACTTCCGATATCTCCAGCAGTTTTCACAAACCACCTTCACAGACTTACGGAACGCTCCGCTACCGCGCCTATTGATCGAAATCAATAAGCACTCACATCTTCGGTATACAACTTTAGCCCCGGTACATTTTCGGCGCAGAAAAACTTATTTAGACAAGTGAGCTGTTACGCTTTCTTTAAAGGATGGCTGCTTCCAAGCCAACCTCCTAGCTGTAATGGTTTTTCTACTTCCTTCCCCACTTAGCTGTAATTTTGGGACCTTAGATAGTGATCTGGGCTGTTTCCCTTTTCACCACGGACTTAGCACCCGTAGTGTGTCTGCTGTATAATTAATTGTTGGTATTCGGAGTTTGGTTAGATTTGGTAAGATGATGAATCCCCCTAGTCTATCCAGTGCTCTACCCCCAACAACATACATACAACGCTCTACCTAAATAGATTTCGCGGAGAACCAGCTATTTCCAAGTTTGATTGGCCTTTCACCCCTAATCACAACTCATCCAATAATGTTGCAACATTAACTGGTTCGATCCTTCAGTATGTTTTACCATACCTTCAATCTGGTCATGACTAGATCACTTGGTTTCGGGTCTAATCCATAAAACTAACACGCCCTATTCAGACTCGCTTTCGCTACGCCTACACCTAACGGCTTAAGCTTGCTTCATAGATTAACTCGCTGACCCATTATGCAAAAGGTACGCTGTCACTCTAAATATCAATAAATTGATATAGAGCTCCAACTGTTTGTAAGCACTTGATTTCAGATTCTATTTCACTCCCCTCCCGGGGTTCTTTTCACCTTTCCCTCACGGTACTTGTTCACTATCGGTCGTTAAGGAGTATTTAGGCTTGGAGGATGGTCCCCCCATATTCAAACAGGATTTCACGTGCCCCGCTCTACTCAAGGATTTAAAAACTTTCTACTTATACAGGACTATCACCTTCTATGGTTACCATTTCCAGAGTATTCTAATTCTTATTTTTAAATCGCTGGCCTTTTCCGCTTTCGCTCGTCACTACTAACAGAATCTCGGTTGATTTCTTTTCCTTTGGCTACTTAGATATTTCAGTTCACCAAGTTTGCTTTATATACTTAGTATATAATAACCAGCTAAGCTAGTTGGGTTTCCCCATTCGGAAATCTGCGGATCAAAACTTGTTGACAATTTCCCACAGCTTATCGCAGCCTGCCACGTCCTTCATCGCCTCTTAACGCCAAGGCATCCATCAAGCGCTCTTAATAATTTATTTATCTGACTATATGTAGAATATGCAGAGTTAAATATTAACTTACAATTGAATTGAGATTAAATAATCTCTACCATAAAACTTTTCAAACATCTAAAAACTAATCTTTTATATGTTACAATCTGATAAATCATATGTCAACGCCTTTTTACACAAAACATTTACCTATTATTATCAACAACAATATACCAGCAATCTTAAACAGTACAATCTGAGAAATATTCGATAAATTGATATGTACAGAAAAATTAATGAAAAAGATATTTTGTAAGATAAAATGTGTTAAAATTAGTTACCTAAAAATGATAATGAACATTCGGAGTATTTCTAATGTATGAAAAGTAATCTATCTTTTATAAAAAACTTTGCTTTAAATTGTATATCTAAGCTCACTGGTTTATTAAATATTAAAAAAGTAAAAAACTTCATTATGGATAAATACAACACTTTCCATAAAGAAGTTGTAGTGCTTCTTGAAAGATCTAAAAACCTGTTGAATACCAACATTGAAATCGGATTATATCACTTCTATAAAGGTAATATATCAGATGCAAAGTTAAGATTTTGGTTAATTAGCATACTCTACCCCAAATTACCTATAACCTGGTATAATATTGGAAGATGTCATTTTGCAGTAGGAAATACTAATAAAGCCTATACTTATTTAACAAAGACGCTAAAATTAGATAGTAGTCACAAAGAAGCTTCTTACTACATAAAAAAAATAACAAACACATCAGATATTGTAGAATTGCCTGAAAATCTCATAAAGCAATATTTTGATTACACAGGTGAATATTTTGTTGAGCATTGGCTAATTGCCAAACAATACAGAGGGCATGAACTCGTACACATGATAATTACAAAAGTCTTTAACAATTCCACTTCTGAACTCAATATACTTGACCTTGGTTGTGGAACTGGAATATGTGGTCATTTCTTAAAAATAAACAATACTGGAAGACACATAACAGGAATTGACATTTCAAATAGAATGCTAAATATAGCAAGAGGATGCTTTATAAAAGGTAACCCTGTTTACAATGAATTGGTACATATGGAAATGAAAGAGTTTCTTAAACAAGAGAAAAACCAGCAGTATGATGTAATTATCTTTGCTGAAGTGCTACATTATCTATATGATTTTCAAGAAGAATTGGAATTAGCAAAAAGATCTATGAGCGAAAAAGGGGTTATTGTATGCTTAGTAAGAAGAAAAGAAGGTAAAGGTATTGACTTTGTAAACAAAGGAGATTATTTTCATCATTCTGAAGATTATATTCAGCATGTTGCAAAAGAAACAAATATGCAAATAAGTCATATGAGTTACTGTAAAATATATGGCAGTCAGGTTGATGGTATCTTGTTTGCATTACAGCATCCACAAAAAAATTCAACAACTTAACTTAGAAATTTCTCAAATAAATGTCTATAGCATAATAAAAGGAGCCTTATGAATTACATTACTATTAATTACGCAAAGGATAGTAAATTAACTAATTTTGGAAAAGCAGTTCTATTGGACAGGTATTTAATAGAAAATGAAAGTTATCAAGATCTCTTTATACGTATTGCTAATTACTATTCTGATAATAAAAAACATGCACAGCGTCTTTATGATTACATGAGCAATTTGTGGTTCATGCCTTCAACACCAATACTTAGCAATGGTGGTACCAAGAGAGGATTGCCTATTTCCTGCTTTCTTAATGAAACTGAAGATAGCTTGCAGGGAATAGTTGATTTATGGAATGAAAATGTTTGGCTCGCTGCACGTGGTGGTGGAATAGGTAGTTATTGGGGAAATTTACGTTCAATTGGTGAAAGTGTCAAAGGTAGCGGTAAAACATCAGGAATTGTGCCATTTATTGTAGTACAAAACGCTCTAACGCTTGCAATCAGCCAAGGATCATTAAGAAGAGGAAGCTCAGCCGTCTATCTTCCTGTATCCCATCCAGAGATAGAAGAGTTTCTAGATTTACGTAAGCCAACTGGTGGTGACCCAAATCGCAAAGCATTAAATATACATCATGCTGTAATAGTAACAGATAAATTTATGCAAGCTGTTGAAGATGATCAAGAATGGGATTTAATAAGCCCTCATAATAATAAAGTTATTTCAACAGTAAAAGCACGGGATATATGGATTAAAATATTAACAGCAAGAATTGAAACTGGAGAACCTTATATTATCTTTCTTAATGCAACAAATAACAATAAACCAGAACCTTACAAAAAGCTCAATTTAGACATCAAAATGTCAAACCTATGCAGTGAAATAACTTTAACTACAGGTTACGATCACCTGAACAAGTCACGCACTGCTGTATGTTGTTTATCATCCGTAAATCTTGAATACTACGAAGAATGGAAAGATAATGAGCTTTTCATAGAAGATATAATGCGTTTTCTTGATAATGTATTAGAGGATTTCATAAATCAAGCACCAAATGAAATACAGCGAGCAAAATATTCCGCAATAAGAGAGCGTAGTATTGGTCTTGGTGTGATGGGTTTTCATTCATTTTTACAAAGTAAAATGGTTCCTTTTGAATCAGTAACAGCCCAACAATGGAATAAAAAAGTATTTAAGCATTTGCGCGAGCAAGCGGATGTAGTTTCTAAAAAATTAGCAGAAGAAAAAGGGCCATGTCTTGACGCTAAAGAAATCGATCTAATGGAAAGGTTCACACATAAGCTCGCTATTGCTCCAACTGCCTCAATTTCGATTATCGCAGGCAACACTTCCCCTGGAATAGAGCCATATGCAGCAAACGTATTTATACAGAAGACACTGACAGGTTCATTTGTAGTACGAAATAAATTTTTGCAAAAACTACTAGCAAAAAAAAATCAAGACAATGATGAAATATGGTCCTCAATTTCAACAAATGAGGGTTCTGTTCAGCATTTAGATTTTCTTAGCAAGCATGAAAAACTGACATTTAAAACAGCATACGAACTTGATCAACAATGGATTATAGAACATGCAAGCGATAGAACTCCCTATATTTGTCAATCTCAATCAGTAAATCTGTTCTTACCTGCCAATGTGCATAAACGTTACTTACATAAAATACATATGCTTGCTTGGAAAAAAGGATTAAAGAGCTTATACTACTGCAGGTCACAATCAATGCAGAGAGCTGACAAGATTTCACATGACATACTCAAAAAAAGTGAAATATTGCAACAAAAAACAGATATTAATTATGATGAATGTCTATCATGCCAGTAGAATGGGCATACCTTACTGTCACAAAAATACAACTGTACAAAAGTTATGTTTTCAAGGCAACTCAGTTATCTTCCAGTATTCTCTTTTCCGTCATCCAAGTAATCCTCACCAACATCCAAACGCTCCTCCCCTTGTCATCCCAGTGTTCGACCAGGTATAAAAGTGCTTGCAGACCATACAATTGGCAGGGAACATATGTCAAAAACAACGTCTATGATCAAATAGGCTGGATTCCAGTATCAGCTACTCGAATGACATCTTGCCTTACAGGACGTTCTTACAGTTCTACATCACGTTACAACTTATTTGTTTATTCTTGGCTTTAAAGGAAATCTAATAGATGCTACATAGAAATCCAGATGAATTCCTAAAGTCTATTCCAAAAGATAAGCGTTTAATGTGTCTTGATATGGGAGAAAAACAAATAGGCATGGCATTTAGTGATAAAACACAGCTTATAGCTACAGCTCATAGTATATATCACAGAAGAAATATGAGCAAAGATTTAGGCTATCTACATAGAATGCTTAAAGAAAATGAAGCTGGATCAATGGTAATAGGGCTACCATTCACAATAGATGACCAAGAGACCGAATGGTGTAAAGCAATAATCCAATTTGCAAATAAAATAATAAAAAAATGTAAGATAAACATATATCTACAAGATGAAAGTTTATCAACATCTCTTGCAACTCATGCACTAAAAATTACTGAAATATCAATCACAAAATCAAAAAAAATAGATGATAAAATTGCCGCATGTATTATTCTGCAACGAACATTAGATAAGATAAACACCATCAAATGAATTCATGTAAAATTACTCGATCAAACAAGAACTTCTCGTATAAGCATGACAAATTGCTGTAGCAAGAGCGTCAGCAGCATGGTGACATTTTATATTTGAGTTTTTAACTATTTGCTTCACCATAAATATAATCTGATCCTTATCAGCATGACCATTTCCGGTAATGCTCTTTTTTATATAGTTTGCATCATATTCATTCATGTGCAAATCCATCATTTGTAATACTAAAATTACAATCGCTCTTGCATATCCTAAAGTTAGTGAAGATTTTGGATTTTTATTAACAAAAATTTTCTCTACAGCAGCTTCATTTGGAGAATATAGAGAAATTACTTTCTGTAGTTCTTCAAAAATTATATGTAGACGTTCACCTGTACCCAATTTACCATCAGTTGATATGGCACCACCACCCAAAAATTCAATACTATTTTTTTCTTCCAGATTGATAATGGCCCAACCAGTTTTGCTTATTCCTGGATCTAGACCTATTATTTTAATCACTTAATAAACGCTGAGCCAATAAATAAACAGAAATAAAAATATCCAGACTAGATCGACAAAGTGCCAATACCAAGAAGCAAACTCAAAGCATAAGTGATCTTGAGGTGTAAATTGATCTTTTCGAGCTCTAAATAAACATACTGACAAAAATATTATACCTATTATAACATGCACACAATGAAAACCAGTAATCATGTAAAAGTTGGATGTATAAATAAGTTTTTCTCCTGTTTCTCGTAAAGAAAAACTTGCTTCATGATATTCGATTGCTTGCACTATTATAAAGAACATCCCAAGCAATATAGTTATAGACAGCATTTTAATCATGCTTTTTTTATCATTTTCAAGTAAAAAATGATGTGCTGAAGTAATTGTTGTACCAGAAAGCAATAATATTAGTGTATTCATAAATGGTAACGACCACGGATCCGGTGGTAAAATCCCTTCAGGGGGCCATTCAACTTTTTTTGTAGGAGAAAACGCTTCAAATAAAAAAACCGGATCAAGCCAGGCTTTAAAGAATGAACAAAAGAACGCTATAAAAAACACAACTTCCGAGAGGATAAACAAGTACATTGCAAGCTTGAGTCCATGTTTTACAATGACAGTATGACATTTATCACAAATTGCCTCTCTTATTACATCTCTCCACCAATAAAATAGTACTCCTGATACTGCAGAGATTCCTAGAATTAAACCAAATATTCCAGAAATTTGTTTATGGAGTGTACCAACTAATCCAAGTGCAAGAACAAGAATTGCTGCTGATACAGTAATTGGCCAGGGGCTTGGATCCACTAAATGAAAATCATGCTCTTTACTTTTCATATCATCTTTAAAAATACGTATCAAGCATACAAATTAGCTTGAAATTGTCAATATTTCTTAAAATCTTGATCAAATTTTGAAAAATTATATGCCCCACTCCAAAAATCCAACTCAAATTGTGCAGTTATTTTAAATAATTCGAGCATTCTGGTTCTTTCACTTTCCCTTACTTTGTTACAATACTCGTCAACAATATCTTCCAAAGCAACACATCCAGATTCCATCAAATTACTGCTAAAAAAATCAAACCAATCCTTATACCTGTTATTTTTTTTAATTTTATTTCCCATACTACCAACAACAACTTTATATATAAAATGGCAAGAGTAAAGAACTGTTACAGCTTCATAAATGTCGCTATACGAAGTAGACAAAAGAAAGTTAGTAAAATTGAAACACTCTAGTGACTTTTCTCCACGATTTATGGAGTATACAGTAAAGTAGTGGTCGTATAACACTCTCATAATCTCTATTCCTCCTTGAGCCACCTCAATCAATGGAACAATGTTGTTACAACTCTCCATTTTTGATGCAATAATTAAAACAGTACGAACATAATCAGCTACAAAAAATACATCTTGTTGTATATAAAACTTGAAATTTTCTATGTTTAAAGTATTATTTGCTAATTCAACATTGAAAGGGTGCTCAATAATATCCTTTAAAAGATTTGATCCATAATAGCTTTTAATTATACCACTGAACATCACATAAATTAGAATATAATTTGGTGTTAATACTACAGACTATGCTAGAGAATACATCTCATCCCAAAACATTATTTCTAGCTCTAGGCCTCTCCTAAAAAACTCACGCATCATTTTCTTTTCACAATCACCAACCTTTGCATATTGCCTATTTGTAACATCAGTAACTTCATCAATCGTACTATTCATTACTGTATTATTATAGATGTCAATCCACCCTTGGTATCTGTGATTTTCAATTTTCTTAGACGTAATCTCTCCTACCATATAACCTACAACAATTTGGTATATACTAAAGCAAGGATAAGATGCTGCCAAAGCTTCAGCAACAGAATTGTGATATGCAGCACACATAAAAAAGTCAGTAAAGGCAGAACAGCTCCTTGATTTCTTGTGATTATCGGATAAATCACAATCTCCAAAATATTCTTTATATTGCTTGCGAACATTAAATGTTCCTTTTGCTACATTTGTTAGGCTGCTCATTACCTCAATATCACTAACTCTAGCTGCAATAATCAATAAAGCACGAGTACAGTCTACTAGATATAAAAAATCCTGCTGAAGATAAAATTTGAACTTTTCATAGTCTAGAGTATTATCCATCAATTCAACATTGAAAGGATGTTTTTTTATTTTTTCGATAAGATCAGATGATTCTCTTATAGCAATATCGTAAAATTCTTCTTTTGGTTTGTCGAACATCTTGTAAGCCTCATAAATATTAAAACTGGTATAATTACTAAAAAGCTACTTACAATTTAATAATAAGTTATTATATCAGTATCGAGCTAGAAATCAAAGAGTTTAATAGTTTAAAGAAATTTTCTCTTTTTTTCTTCTATATTAAATTCTCTACAAAAATCAGCAGATAAGTCCATATTCTCCCAAGAAAAGCCACCATCACTTTCCGATTCTTTACCAAAATGCCCATAGCAGGCTGTACGTTTATATATAGGACGATTAAGTGATAAATGTCTTATTATGCCTTTAGTTGATAAATCTATGTTACCTTCAATAAACCCTTTAATCCTCTCTTCATCTATTGTATTCGTGCCAAATGTATCAATGTAAAATGAAGTAGGTCTTGAGACACCAATTGCATAAGAAAGCTGTACAAGGCAACGTTTAGCCAAGCCGGCAAAAACAATATTTCTCGCAAGGTATCTTGCCATATAAGCTGCAGATCTATCAACTTTAGTTGCATCTTTTCCAGAAAATGCTCCCCCACCGTGTGGAATATAGCCACCATAAGTATCAACCATAATTTTTCGTCCAGTTAATCCACAATCACCAACTGGCCCACCGATAACAAATCTACCTGTTGGATTAACTAAGAGATTTTCTTCAGGACACATCCACCCTTCAGGTAAAGATGAAACTATGTAAGGATAAATTATCTCCTTTACTTTTGATTGACTCAGATCCTCAAGGTGCTGTATTGAAACAATAATACTTTCAGCACGTACTGGAAGGTTATTCTCGTATGCCAAAGTAATTTGTGACTTTGCATCTGGGCCAAGTTTTACCTCTTTAACCATACTCATGACATTTTTCAGAATTGAGTGTGCATAAAAAATGGGTGCCGGCATGAGGCTTTCTGTCTCTGCTGTTGCATAGCCATACATTATGCCTTGATCTCCAGCACCTTGATCTACACCTATTGCAATGTCATTTGATTGTTCATGTAGCAATATATTTACTTTTACTGTTTTCCAGTGAAAACCATCATGCTCATAACCAATATCTTTTATTGTATTCCGTACAATACTTTCAATCTTGCTATTTTCAATGTTCGGCCCAAACACTTCCCCAGCTATAATGACATTATCTTTGGTAACTAAAGTCTCTATTGCAGTACGAGAAGAAGAGTCATTAAAAAGGTATTCGTCAAGTATCGCATCTGAAATCTGATCTGCTACTTTGTCTGGATGACCGGCTGCTACTGACTCACTGGTTACTGAATTCTTATGTAAAACCATCGTTTAGTTACACAATATCAAAACTATTGCAAATTTAAATGGTGGGTCTGGGAAGAGTTGAACCTCCGACCTCACGCTTATCAGGCGTGCGCTCTAACCACCTGAGCTACAGACCCGTATCTATTCAAGCCAAGGCTTGCATATCATCTGTAGGCACAACATCAATAAAAGTCTTTTTATTTGCTGATTTTCTAAAACTGACCCAGCCTTTCACTTTAGCAAAAATCGTATGATCCTTACCCATACCAACATTTTTTCCAGGATGAAATCTTGTACCTCTTTGACGTACAATTATGTTACCTGGAATAACCTCCCCATTCTTCTTTATTCCGAGCCTACGCCCTGCCGAATCTCTACCATTACAGGAACTACCACCTGATTTTTTAGTTGCCATATCTTACCTCTTACTTTTGAAGACTAATTTCATTGATACGAAGAACAGTGATATACTGCCTATGACCAGTTTTTCTACGGTAATTTTTTCTTCTTTTTTTCTTAAAAATTATAATTTTTTTATCTCTACACTGCTCCAGTACTTCAGCTTTAACAATAGCACTCGATGAACAAGATAAGCCATTATTTGAAACACAAATCACTTTATTGATTTCCACTTCCTCTTTTTCTTCAGCTTGTAATCTTTCTACTTTGATTATACTGCCTTTTTTTACTAAATATTGCTTTCCACCAGTTTCAATTACTGCAAACATGACAAATATCAATTATCGTTATTAACACTAATCGTAAATGATGTCATGCATACTGTCAATACAAATAAAAACATGAAATACTTCTATCTTTATCTGCTTTTCCTTGGAGAGTAGTCAAGTTCAAAAACTTGACTACTCTGAAAACTCACTTAAATTCCCTTCTTCTTATGAAAATTTTATGATGCTAAAAAACACTCAAGCTTTCACTAAAAATATTCAATCGGAGCTTATAAATTAAAACTCATTCCAAGTTCAAACCCATGAGAAAAATTACTGAATTTGTGAAGCTTGTAGCCAGCAAAAACATTTGTTCTCTCAGAAATTGGAAGATTAATGCCAGAACCTATCTGGTAGGAAAAAATCCTTCTACGTCTGGCTGTTGACCTTTCTGTGCTGGTTGAAACACTTTAGCGACACCTCCCACGCCAAAAGCAACATAAGGAGTAATATCCGTACTTTCAAATTTATAATGATAATGAAGCTTTGCCATGAGCCCTAGCTCTGCCAAAACTTCTTGAACAAGAATAGGTTTGACCACAGGGCCAAATGAAATTTTAACGCTATCTGTATAGTGATAACCAATGTCATAATTAACACCAAGATTACCATATGACGACGAAGTATAGATTTTATCTCTAATCCAATCAACTCCAAAAGACGGTGCTGACAGAGAACAGCAGACTACTAAAGTAAGTAATTTTTTCATTTTTACCCTCTAACCATGAATATACGCATATATACTCACAGAAAAGTTAAAAATTACATAACTTACATAATAAAATCGGAATCACTTTCTTAGCTACTTGCCTTTCTCTTGCAATTGCCAAACTTCTCTTTGTTACATTTTGTTACCTACTGCAATCATCATTTTAGCCTATATCACTTGCTTTTTTTCAACAAAAATTCAAACCAGACTTCACTAAAAACATTCAATCAGAGCTTACAAATTAAAACTCATTCCAAATTCAACCCCATGCGAAAGTTCATGAAACTTTTGCAGCTTGTAGCCAGCAAAAACACTTGTTCTCTCAGAAAGTGGAAGATTAATACCAGAACCTATTTGATAAGAAAAAAATTCTTCTACGTCTGGCCCTTGATTTTCTGAAAGAGGAATTTTAGCAACTCCTCCTACACCAAAAGTAATATAAGGAGTAATATCTGTATTTTCAAATTGATGATGATAATGAAGCTTTGCCATAAGTCCCGCGTCTAAAATCCCTTCATTCATAACAAGTTTGACTATAGGGCCAAATGAAATTTTAAAGCTATCTGTACAATGATAGCCAAGATCATAATTAATACCAAGCATGCCATACGACGAAGAGGTGTAGGTTCTATCTTTAACCCAATCAACTCCAAAAGACGGTGCTGACAAAGAACAGCAAGCCAACAAAGTAAGTAACTTTTTCATTTTTATCCTCCAAAGATTAATATATGCATATACAAGCATATAAATATTAAAAATAGCATAAATTGCAAGTAAAAAATTGAAGTTATTTTATTTTTTTGGTTATTTGCCTTTCTCTTGCAATTGCCAGACTTCTCTTTGGTATATCTTTCACTACCTGCTGCAATCAGCATTTTAGTCTATATCACTTGCTTTTTTTCAACAAAAATTCAAACCAGACTTCACTAAAAACATTCAATTAGAGTTTACAAATTAAAACTCATTCCTAGCTCAATTCCATGGAAAATTTTATGAAACCTTTGAAGTTTGTAGCCAGCAAAAACACTTGTTCTTTCAGAAAGTGGAAGATTAATACCAGAACCTATTTGATAAGAAAAAAATTCATCATTGACTACAGCTTTGAAAGCCTCTCCAAGTAGAGCACTTATGTTTTCACCTATACTATCAGCTCTACTTACATTAAGTTTAGCCTTCATTGTACGCACTATAACAGCACCAACACCAGCAGTAATATAAGGAGTAATATCCGTATTTTCAAATTGATGATGATAATGAAGCTTTGCCATAAGCCCCACCACTGCTCCAAATTCTTCATCAAGAGTAGGTTTGATGAGAGAATTAATAATAGGTTTGATTACATAGCCAACTGAAATTTTAACGCTATCTGCATAGTGAAAACCAACGTCATAATTAACACCAAGCCGGCTATAAGACAAAGAAGTATAAATTCTATCTTTAATCCAATCAACTCCAAAAGATGGTACTGACAAAGAGCAGCAGATCACCAAAATAAGTAATTTTTTCATTTTTATCTTCTAAAACTCAATATATGCATATACAAGCATATAAAAATCTTCAAGAAAAAAAACTGGGATTATTTTATTTTTTTTGTTATTTGCCTTTCTCTTGCAATTGCAAGACTCCTCTTTGGCACATCTTTGACTACAACGCTACCTGCTGCAACTAGAGAGTCATCATGCACATTAAGTGGCGCAATTAGTGAACTATTGGCACCAATAAAACAATTGCTTCCTATATTTGTTTTATGTTTTTTTTTTCCATCATAATTACAAACAACGGTACCTGCACCTATGTTACTCCCCTGCCCTACCTGAGTATTTCCTATATAACTTAAATGCTTTATCTTAGTATTTATACCTATATCACTTGCTTTTGTTTCAACAAAATTACCTATGATTGCGCCATCACCTATTGTTGTATTTTCACATTTGGCAAATGGACCAACCCTAACACCAGATCCTATTTTTACTCCAGGACCAAAAAAAACGTATGGGTAAACAATCGAATCCATACCAATTTGCGTATCAAGAGAGAAGAAAACAGTTTCTGGAGCAACAAGCGTTACTCCAGAGTTAGTGAAAAACTTTCTTTTTTCTTCTTGAAAGTAAAACTCGGCCGTTGCAAGGTCATTCCTATTATTTATGCCAGTTGCCTCCTCCTCATCAGCAATAACATAGCCGACATTTAAATTACTCTTTACTGCAATGGCAACGATATCGGTCAAGTAATATTCATGAGCTTGGTTATTACATTCTATTTTCTCCACCAATTCACGTAGATTTTTTGCACGTGCAACCATTATTCCGGCATTAGCAAGAAATTCCTCATCATTATTTCTACCATTTTGTGCTTCTACGATTTCTCTTAGGGAACCGTTCTCAATAATTAGTCTACCGTATCCTTTATTATTAGTTTTAAACCCAAGACAAACTAAAGCATTGCTCTCTTCTAAGCAGCTTATCATTTTAGTTATTGTGCTGCTTTTTATTAGTGGAGTATCCCCATACTGCACAATAACTATATCTGACAATTCTTTCAGGTTTCTCATCGCAGTTTTGACTGCATCTCCCGTGCCGAGCGTTGATTCTTGTGTAATTAACTGTATATCCTCAAAGCACTTTAGTCTTTCAATTAAAGGCTGATCAACTACAACAGCAATATTTTCAGGATTTAACTGTTTTGCATTGTAAATGACATGCTCAAGCATGGAAAAATTACCTATTTTGTGCAGAACTTTAGGTGTGTTCGAGTTCATTCTACTGCTATGACCTGCAGCAAGTACAATAAATGTATAACCTTTGTTTGTCACTTATCTTAAAGACGAAAAATGGAAACCATAATGGTTGAGCCAATTGATTTTGTTGTCGTAAAAACTCCTTAGATCACCAATTTGATATTTCAGCATCGCAAGTCTTTCTATGCCAATTCCAAATGCAAAGCCACTGTATTTAGTATGGTCTATGCCAACATTTTTAAAGACATTTGGATGCACCATACCACATCCAAGCACTTCAATCCATTTACTATCTTTATAGCTTATGTCCACTTCCGCAGAAGGTTCAGTAAAAGGGAAAAAACTATTACGAAAGCGTATTCTTAGACCCTTATCTCCGAAAAATTTACTAAGGAAGCGATGAATAGTAAATTTTAATTGGCCCATATTGACATTTTCATTAACATAAAGTCCTTCTATCTGATGAAACATAGGAGTGTGAGTTGCATCAAAGTCATTTCTGTATACCCTGCCTGCAGCCACTATTTTAATTGGAAAAGTTTTTGTCTTTTCCATGGTTCTAATCTGCACAGATGAGGTATGAGTGCGCAGCACCATTCTTTTATCGTTTATTTTATTCTTTAAGTAGAAGGTATCTTGCTCCTTTCGCGCAGGATGATGACTTGGAGTATTCAGTGCATCAAACACATGAAATTCATCTTCAATATCAGGACCATCAACTGCTTTAAAGCCCATATGCGCAAAAATGAGCTTTACTTCACTTATAACTTTACTGAGTGGATGAATCTTGCCAATTCTTTCTGGCCTGACAGGCAGTGTGATATCAACTGCTTCATTTTGCAGTTTTAACTTAACTTCTTTATCTTTTAGTTCATTTTCTTTGCTTGTTATAAGCTGGTCTATCTTATTGCGTAAAACATTAATCACTGCACCTAAGTCACGTTTTTCTCCTGCATCATCTATATTCTTTAAGTCATCGAAATAAGCTTTTACTACACCCTTTCTCCCCAAGTATGACAACCTAACTTTTTCTAAATCTTGCAAAGAAGCAGCATTTTCAACCTCAGAAACCGCCTTATCTTCAAGTAAAGGTATTTCACTTATTAGCTCTTTATTCACCTTAAAAACGCCAGCTTAAATTTTTATTATAGTGAAATCTTTAATATCATCAATAAAACTATTTGGATAAAAAGGCGTCATCCGAGTAGCTGACACTGGTTCCTTTATAATGGTGTCATCCCAGTGCTATCCCTTCTTGTCATCCGAGTAGCTGACACTGGTTTCTTACCAACAAAAACTTAGCATAAGATCGCCTCTTTTGTTCTCAAAAAATTTCTAGATTCCAGTGTCAAACACTGGAATGACAACGTTATACCTGCTATCATCCAATTGTCGTAATCTCACGCACTGTCATCCAAGTAGCCCTTTGCTGTTATTCGAGTAGCTGATCTCTATGATGGTGTCATTCAAATTGCCCTTTGTTGTTGCCTCCTTCTTGTCATCCAAGTACTCTCCTTCTTGTCATCCCAGTGCTTGACACTGGGATCCAAGTTACTCACAAGCAAACTAGCATAGAAAGTTGTAAGTTAAAAATGTGATATAAAAGAGATAAGAGGGAAAGATAACCCTACTCACTATAGGAATAGGGCTATCACGGGCGTGTGCGACCGAATGAAAGTTGGTATTACAACCGTAGCCATCAAGGTAAACTAGCCCCATCTCTCGATACGTTTGAATAGTTGCATGGGACATATGTATGCACCCGTTTACAATCTTAAATTAATTAAACTATCGAGGTTATTTATTATGATTACATCTTATCAAAATTTCATTGGCATTGATATCGGAAAATTTAAAAATGTTGCTGCAGCTTATAACCAAAGGAGCGCTATCAAGTTTGACAATGATGCTACTGGTTGGCAACAGTTGTTTCAAAAATTTTCAGATATCCTACCTAATTCTCTAGTAACTTTAGAAAACACTGGAAAATATGAGCTTGGCTTAGCACATTTTCTTGTTGATAAGAATGTTGCTGTACATCGAGCTAATACTCGTAAAGTAAAAAGTTTTATCATATCACATGGAACTTTAGCAAAGACAGATCAATCAGATGCAAGAGCCCTTGCTCAATATGGTTTTGAACGCTATAGTGCTCTATCTCTATTTGTGCCTATGTCAAAAGAACAAACCGCCTTAGTTGCACTCTGTCAACGTCGTGATGACATTACACAAATGAGAACTCAAGAGAAATGTAGGCTTGCAGCACCTGAAAACGACTATATAAAGGAAAGTTGCCAAAAAACAATAGACTTTTTTACCAGTCAGATAAATGAGTTCAACGATGCCATACAAAGAATTATTGATAAAAATCCAGAGTTACAAAAGCGTCAAAAGATCTTGAGAACAGTGCCAGGAATAGGTCTCAAGTTATCACAAGTTTTTGTGTGTCTAATGCCAGAACTTGGCCACCTAAACAAAAAAGAAGTTGCAAGTCTTGCTGGAGTTGCTCCACATCCAAAAGAAAGCGGTAAAACTATTGGTTACCGAAGGATAACAGGTGGTAGAAGCAATGTTCGTGCAAAGCTTTTCACAGCTGCTATGGCTGCTGCAAGATCTAAATCTGCACTTGGTGCTTTTTATTCTGATCTTATTGGTAGAGGTAAAAAGAAGATGGTAGCTATAACAGCTCTAATGCGAAAAATCATAGTAATTGCCAATGCAAGACTTAAAGAAGCAATTAATATGAAATAAAAAAATCTGTATAGAAAATAGGTTAACGAATATGTGCGTCTACACACATTTAAAGCACATATTCGTTAACCATAAAATCTAAGCAGTGCTTGCTGTTTGATATAAATTTCTTTCTGTATAAACTAGGGTTTTTGTTGCCAAAATACATTTTTCAATTGAATAAAAATACAAAATTATCAACAAATGAGACTAAATTCAAAAAATTTTAAAAAACATAGTTGATGGCTGATCTTATATTGAAATACAACGTTCTTGGTGAGATTACGGCAAGTCTGGATTCCAGTGTCATGCACTGAACATTTGCTGTGCAGTTTACCTTCAAAAATGAATGTTCGTATATCTGCGAGAAAGCGGTAATGCATTAGCTTAATCTACAGAGATCAAAAAAGTTCTTTTTTAAAAAACTTAAGGTATACTTATAAGTATTTGATATCTTTTATAGTGAATATGCCAAGTTTAAGCTGCCTTTATGGTGACAATGCAGAATTTGTGGAAGAAATATATAACCGCTATTTGCAGGGCGATAAATCAATTGGAGAAGATTGGTACAGAATTTTTTCGAGCAATTTAGAAGTTAATAAAGCAGAACCCTGTAGAGCACAGAATGAAGCCAAGGTAGATGCTGATGATTTAGCAAATTTTTTCAGATCTTACGGTCATTTTTTTGCAGACTTAAATCCATTATCACCGAATGTAAATAAGGAAATAGATTATCAAAAATACTTGAATCTTTCTCCTACAAGTGACACTAGAATCTACAGAGATATTTACTGCAAGAATATCGGTTTTGAATTTATGCATATTTCCTCTTATGAGGAAAGAGTTTGGCTGCAGGAGAAAATTGAAAATCAGGTCTATACGCTAAGCCCTCAGGATAAAAAAGAAATACTAAGGCACTTGATTGAATCTGAGATGTTCGAGCAATTTCTCCATATGAAATTTCCTGGATATAAGCGTTTTTCTATCGAAGGTGGGGAGTCAGCCATTGTTGCAATTGAAAGAGTTATTAGTGATTCTGCAGCTTTTGGTATTGAAGAAATAGTTCTTGGTATGGCCCACCGAGGACGGCTTAATGTTCTAACCAAAGTGATGGGGAAAGAGTATGCGGCAATGCTATCTGAATTTCAAGGCAACCTTGCATACCCAAGTGGTCTTGAGGTATCTGGTGATGTCAAATATCACCTTGGTTACTCTTCTGATCGAGCACTTGCTGGTGGTAAAAAAATACACTTAAGTTTATGTCCTAACCCATCTCACCTTGAGGCGGTAAATCCGGTTCTAGCTGGAAGAGTAAGAGCAAAGCAAAATATGAGATCTGTGCTTGGAGTATCAATTCATGGTGATGCAGCTTTTATCGGGCAAGGAGTGGTTGCCGAAACCCTGACTTTGAGCAACATTGAAGGTTATAAAGTTGGTGGTATAGTGCATATTGTCATTAATAACCAAGTTGGTTTTACTGCGAGTCCTCGTTGTACACGCTCTTCTTTTTATTGTACTGATGTAGCAAAATCAATAGAAGCTCCAATACTTCATGTTAATGGAGATAATCCAGAAGCCGTGAGTTTTGCCGCGAGTTTGGCAATGGAGTATGTGCAGAAATTTAAAAAGGATGTGGTGATTGACATAATATGCTACCGCAAATATGGCCATAATGAAGGCGATGAACCGAATTTTACCCAGCCACTTATGTATAAAGCAATATCAAGGCATAAAACTCCGGGAACAATTTACGAAGAGAAGCTAGCTGCAGAGAAAGTCCTAATTAGTGATGAAGTAAGTAAATTACGCAGCGAATTTAGAGCAAGATTGGATAAAAGCCTTACTGAGTCAACGACTTATACTCCGAAGAAAGCTGACTGGTTTGATGGAGTGTGGTTAAAACTCAGGAGAGCAAAGTTAAATGATTTAAGTGAATATTATACGGACTCTGGTGTTTCACTAGATGAGCTAAAAAAATTAGGTGTACACATAAATAGCAATATTCCAAGCAGTTTTAATCTCAATAATAAAGTGAGGAAAATACTTGATGGCAGAATAGAAAGTATAAATTCCGGTAGCAACATAGACTGGGCCACTGCTGAAAGTCTTGCATTTGCGTCATTGCTTAAAGAAGAAATAGGAGTGCGCTTGTCAGGACAAGATTCTGGTCGTGGTACCTTCTCGCACCGTCATTCAAGACTTGTTGATCAAGTAACGGAAGAAGAGTTTATTCCACTAAACAACATAAGTGAGAAGCAAGCTCGCTTTGAAGTTATAGATAGCGCACTATCTGAGTATGCTGTGATGGGTTTTGAATATGGCTATAGCCTTGATTCTCCGTATTCACTTGTGCTCTGGGAAGGACAATTTGGTGATTTTGCAAATGGTGCGCAAATCATGATCGACCAGTTTATTGCATCAGCAGAAACAAAATGGTTACGATCAAGTGGTCTAGTTTTATTGCTGCCTCATGGTTATGAAGGACAGGGACCTGAGCATAGTTCTGCTCGTATAGAGAGATTTTTGCAACTCTGTGCGGAAGATAATATGCAGGTGGTTAATTGCTCTACTCCTGCGAATTATTTTCATGTTTTACGCCGACAAATTAATCGAGATTTTCGTAAGTCTTTAGTGGTGTTTACACCTAAATCACTATTGCGTCATAAAATGGCAGTTTCTAACCTTTCTGACTTTGAAGGAAAATTTCTTACGGTAATTCCAGAGTGTAGAACAGGTTTAGTTGCAAGTGATAAAATACGTAAAGTTGTAATATGTAGTGGTAAAGTTTATTACGACATAATTGAAATGCTTGAAGCACAAAAAATAAACGATATAGCAGTAATGCGTTTAGAACAATTTTATCCATTCCCAGCTGATAAACTAGGCAGTGAACTTGAAAAATATAAGAACGCTGAAATTATATGGTGTCAAGAGGAACCCAAAAATATGGGAGGATGGTTCTTTGTCAACCCATTGATAGAAGAGGTATTGTCTGGCCTCAATGCTCAAGCAAAAAGACCTAAGTGCATTGCAAGACCTGCTGCTGCATCTCCTGCATGTGGTTATGCTAATATTCATGCTCAGCAACAAGCAGAAATTTTGAAGCAAGTTGCGCAGGCACAACTGTACAAACACTGAGCGGCTTCAAGCAGACTTATTAATTAGACTCTAGCACTTAGATAACTTACAACAATCAAACCTTTTATATACTCATACAAATATAAAAAGACTTTACTTTTTTAATAAAAGCTTAATCTTTATTAAGATTTTCATTTATTTTTCTTAAAATAGCTAATACAATTAATATTAATCTTAATTATTTTAAGATATATATGAATACAGAAGCATTTGAGAGGTTAATAGGGCAAACTAAGCTACGCAGCAATAGCAAGGCTGAAATCATACAATTAAATAGAAGCGAGAAGGCTTTTATAGATGAGGATAAAAAGTCTATAGAATTAGCTGAGGCTATTTTTGCAGAAAATAATATGTTTCATTTTCGCAAACCAGGTCCTGCTACGGATTACATTTTGCATAAACTAATAAATGATAAAAAGCTTCTCGAGGAAATGAAAGATAGAGGTACAAGTATAATGCGTCTCTTTTCTTTGCTATCAATGTATTGTGGTCTTCCCAAGTGCTGTATTGTGAGAAAAGAGGGATGTATTACTGAGTTTAGCATATTGACTTATGTTGAAGACGATTTAGAACCATTACCTTTAGAAGACTTTATACTTATTGAGTCTGCCTCGTATCTAGAGTATATTTTGTTTGACAATGATGATATCATAAATAAATTAGTTAAAGACTTAACTAAAGATAAAACAAAATTAGATATTTTCCTTGATGGGATTTTAGCAATGAAGAACTCGGATTTAGTATTGTCTTGTATTAACAAAATACAAGGTCTGAATGAGGAAGCTAGAAATTATGTTAGTCGCTTACAGAAAAAAACATGCTAGATAAAATCTTAAATAAAGATGATAAAACACTTGCAAAAATAGCTATAAAGGAGTTGTTAAAACTTTCTATTTTACAGGAAAAAGAAAGTACTACTTTAGAATTTCCTCAAATTTCGAGTGTGGAACATTGTAATGGACGATAGGCTTTAAAATATACTGAGGCTCATTTAAATATGAGCCTCAGTATCGCTTAACTTTTATGGAGCATACTTTAACTTTATTTCACTTCCACCAAGGGAATATTGTTCCAGCTATTGCTGCCATAGTTATCAATAGAAGCGTTTAGGTAATCTGTATCAAATCGTACTGGTACATCAAATTCGAAGCTTGCGGTGATTATTGTGCCTTTTGCTGGTGGTTTCATAAATGCTATTTCTCCAGTTGAATAATTTACTGAGTATTTTTCTGTTTCTACACCATCTAGGTAAATTTTTGTTGTATCATGCACTGGCTTTTTAATCATACGTGTATGTTTGTCTTTTCCACTTATGTAAGTTTTAATCAATTGAAAGATCGTTTTTTTATCGTCTCCTATACCAATTTCTTGATTGGTAACTGTAAAATCTGACCAATCATTAAAGCGAAACCCTATTGCTTTACCTTTTCGTGCATGAAAAAATGTTATGAATTCTGTTAGCTGCTCATTTGACCTAACTCCATAAGCTATGTTATACCTGGCACGTGCACGAGACCAATTAATATTGCGCTGCTCACAGCCATTATGAGTTGTTACAACGTCAGTGGAAAATTCCTGTCCTCCAGTGGAACCATAAGATATATTTTCTGGAAATCTAATTTCTGTAAATGACATATGTCCTCCTGTAAAAATGAAATTGAGATATTTTAGCTAAAAAAGACATATAGTGGTATCTAGGTTTCTAGATACCACTAAGAGATGAAGTAAATATAAGAAAAAAGAAATTAGTAATATTATTATATTTCAGATGATTGTAATGATGGTGATTTTTTAGACACTTCAGATTCTTGTAGAATTGTTGATATCGCTTTAGCTTGTTTACGATCATGATCTAAGAAATATGTAATTAATCCAGCAGCTACGCCAACAAGAGGAGATGCTATGATTGCACCTAATATAGCACTAGGAAAACTTACTACATCACACTCTGCTGCAATGCTCACACCCACTCCAAATACAATAAAAGCAAGACAGCTGACAGCGAATGTACGCCCTAAAGCATCATATCTAGAACTTTCTTTTTTTGAGCTAGCCTGTTCCATCATGCCTTTAATAAGCTCTTCCCTTGTTTGTCCTTGAGCTAAATCTAATGGAATCTGATTATTCATATTTTTGATTAAAGGGTTTGCATCATATTTAATAAGGGTCTTTATATTTTTATGTTGACTATGTGAAGCTACGTAGTGCAACAACGTATTTCCTTTATTGTCTTGAAAATCTAGTAGTTCATGAAGCTTTATATGTTGACATAACGATCTTTCCTTTATTGTTTTATCTAAATACTTTATTGAATTTTCTAGTAATTGCTCATTAAAATTTTGTACAAAAGAAAGCAGAATTTTATATACTTCCACCTTTGCTGTAGCTTGTGAGCATTCTAAAGCATATTTAAAACGCTTAGCTATCTTTTTATCAATCTTTATTTCAAGAGTTGTTGAATTTAAATTTGTGTTACCCATCATATTGTCCTTCTTATACCAATTCCCGCTATACAAGCAACGAATAGACAATAATGGAAAAAAAGCCATACTGGAGTAAGTAAAATAGCGAGGTTTAGATGGCATTAAGATCAAAATTATTGGATGAAAAAGTGGTGGAATCAGCAAAAGAGATGCTGAAGAAAGTAAGAAATAATGCGTATGTTGCAAAAAAACTAAATGCTGTAATTGCAGCAAAAAAGCACAGTATAACAGCTGTAGCAAAAATATGTTGCATTTCGAGAAAGGCAATTACTACATGGATAAAGCACATAAAATTTGGAAGAGAAGAAAAATTATTTTCTCCACCTCAACGCCGTAGAAAAACTATATTGAACCAAAGTCAACTTGAACAAATTGAGGTGTGGATAGAGGAAAATCCCAATATTACTATTAGAGAAATGAGAATAAGAATCCAAGAAAGATTTGGTTTGAATATCAGCAAATCCACAATACATCGTAATATGCAAAGAATGAAATTCTCATATATCACACCAAGACCAGTTCATAGTGGACAGGATAAAAATAAGCAAGAGGAGTTTAAAAAAAAACCTCAATGAAACTATTGTCATGCATTCTGAAAAAGAGCTATTTTTCTTCGATGAATCACGGTTTGGTACACATTCAAAAGTTGGACATGGGTGGTTTAAAAAAGGCAGTAGGACACAGGTTAAGGTAAAATTAGGTAGGGAAAATTTTTATCTCTATAGTGCAGTTAATCCCAGAAATGGAGAGAATTTTAGCTTATTTGCACCAAACGTCAACACTGCTTGTATAAATATATTCCTTGAACAGATGTCGCAATATTTAGGAATACGAAAGGCTTTTCTCGTGATGGATTGCGCTAGTTGGCATAAGTCAAAAAGTTTAAAGATACCTAAAAATATCGAAATTATATACCTACCACCATACTCACCTGACCTCAATCCTGTTGAGAGGTTTTGGTTATATATAAAACAGAACATTTTGCGCAATAAAATCTACGATACAATTGTTCTGCTTGAGAGCGCTTTGTGTAAATTTATTACCTCTCTTTCCCCTTCCACGGTTAAACAACTCTGCAATGCTTCTTATTTGGTTCATTAATAATGAGAGTTGGTATTAGTAAGGTTAGTTTATTAAAAATAATAATAAATTATATCAAAAATTAAATAAATTAACAATAGAAATCTTAAGCTTTTAAAGCTACTTTATCAATAAGGCTGTGCATTTTTAATCCCATTCCTTCTAAAAAAGTATGGGCGCTATTTTCTCCTAAGTTACTTTTCAGCTCATGAATGTCTTTATAACTCTGCGTTAATTGATATACACAAACACATGCAACGGCTAAAGCAATACCAGCAAGACATGCTAAAGGAATTGGTTGAGTAAAAACAGCAGCTATAGCAGATGCTGTGAATGCCGTAGCTGCTATTACAGAAGCTATGGCATAAATAGCTTCTTTTCTGTAACTATTGATTAATTTCTTTTGTATTTCCTCTTGTTGTGCTTTTTGCTCTTGTTGATGAGAAATAGTAATTATTGTATCTGTATAAACTGTCTTACTAGCGCTGGTATTAATTCTCTCTTTTTGTGTTTCATAAATTTGCGCAATTGCTGATTTACTAGTTTTAGTATTATGTTGTACTTCTTGCTTTGGTTGATCAGAAGCAGGAACTCTTTCACCTATTTCAAGAATTTCTTCACTGGAATTTTTTTTCATATCCTTAGAAGTGTCACTCAAGATCTTTGCTGTATTTTCAAAAGCTTTGCTGTGTGTTTTTTCTAACATTACTTCATGATTTTGTGAATTCCTTTCATCAATACTTCTATCAGCAGCTCTTTCTTTTAGTGGTTTCTGCTCTGATTGATTAGAAATAGGAGTTCTTTTCTATTCGAAAAAATCGGCTTACCAGCGCTGCTTTTTTGTTGTACTGGTTGCTCAGAAGCAGAAGCTTCTGTAACCTCACCAAAGATTTCTTCATTAGAAACTGGTTGACTTTCTCTTATATCCTCAGAAATTCCACTAAGAAGTGGAACAAAATGTCGCATGTAATTCACTACTCCTATAGTTTTTTTGTTAATATCTATCTCTAGTTGATTGAGATTTATATCTTGTATATAAACTTCTGGATCATCATCATGTGCTGTAATTTTAGTTACCGTAACTTTTTGACTTTCTTCATCTATTGAATAAATATAAAGCTCCACTTTGTACTTGTCGCATATCATTCTACCTTCAATGTTTGGACGACCCCATATAGGTGCGTCAGCTGTATGTGTATTAGTAATACCAATTCCCGCTATACAAGCAACGAATAGACAATAATGGAAAAAAAGCCATACTGGAGTAAGTAAAATAGCGAGGTTTAGATGGCATTAAGATCAAAATTATTGGATGAAAAAGTGGTGGAATCAGCAAAAGAGATGCTGAAGAAAGTAAGAAATAATGCGTATGTTGCAAAAAAACTAAATGCTGTAATTGCAGCAAAAAAGCACAGTATAACAGCTGTAGCAAAAATATGTTGCATTTCGAGAAAGGCAATTACTACATGGATAAAGCACATAAAATTTGGAAGAGAAGAAAAATTATTTTCTCCACCTCAATGCCGTAGAAAAACTATATTGAACCAAAGTCAACTTGAACAAATTGAGGTGTGGATAGAGGAAAACCCCAATATTACTATTAGAGAAATGAGAATAAGAATCCAAGAAAGATTTGGTTTGAATATCAGCAAATCCACAATACATCGTAATATGCAAAGAATGAAATTCTCATATATCACACCAAGACCAGTTCATAGTGGACAGGATAAAAATAAGCAAGAGGAGTTTAAAAAAAAACCTCAATGAAACTATTGTCATGCATTCTGAAAAAGAGCTATTTTTCTTCGATGAATCACGGTTTGGTACACATTCAAAAGTTGGACATGGGTGGTTTAAAAAAGGCAGTAGGACACAGGTTAAGGTAAAATTAGGTAGGGAAAATTTTTATCTCTATAGTGCAGTTAATCCCAGAAATGGAGAGAATTTTAGCTTATTTGCACCAAACGTCAACACTGCTTGTATAAATATATTCCTTGAACAGATGTCGCAATATTTAGGAATACGAAAGGCTTTTCTCGTGATGGATTGCGCTAGTTGGCATAAGTCAAAAAGTTTAAAGATACCTAAAAATATCGAAATTATATACCTACCACCATACTCACCTGACCTCAATCCTGTTGAGAGGTTTTGGTTATATATAAAACAGAACATTTTGCGCAATAAAATCTACGATACAATTGTTCTGCTTGAGAGCGCTTTGTGTAAATTTATTACCTCTCTTTCCCCTTCCACGGTTAAACAACTCTGCAATGCTTCTTATTTGGTTCATTAATAATGAGAGTTGGTATAATATACTCTAAATATTTGAAAAAAGACTTCGCCTTGTCTTGCTTATTAAGTCCATTTTCGCTTATTACTTCTCCATCCGGATCTTTTTGAGGTACGAAATACTCTCCGGCATCTCTTATTACCGCGTTATAAACCCACTGATCTGGCTTGCTGTTTGCTCTAGCATAATCTGAACAGTCTTTTCTTAATGATTTTGCAGTAAAACGATAATCAGGTTTTATGTTTAATTCATTCAATCCTTGAGCTACAGAGTCAAAAAAGCAATCCCCTGTCTTTATAGCAGCCCCGATTTTTAGTTCTCTAGGATAAGCGCTCTTTAAGTTATCCAATAGATAACTTGGTTTTTTCTTTTCTTTGATTTGTTGAAAAAGAGCAATTGGCCCTCTTACATAGTTAGAATCTCTCATGTTATAACTCCAAAATGATAATAATATTTTAATAGATTAACTGGACTACGAAGAATGATTACTTAAGGTTACGCTTGGTTGTAGGCATCACCTATTCTTCTTAAACTAATATGTAGCCTATACATATTGTTACTTACTATATCTTAGCTTAATTATACTTAAACTCTCTTATGCTGTCAAGTAAGAAATTTATTAATTTTTTAACTTATCCACCTTTTTGCGTAGCACATTCAAATCAGTTGCCCCTACAAAAAGACTATCTCCTATTATCAAAAAAGGTGTACCGCCTACTCCCAGCTCCCTTACTAAAAGTTTGCTATTGTTTATCATTTGCTCAATTTTGTCTGCGTTATTTTTCATAGAGTTATTAAAGTCGTCCTCGTTAATCCCTATACTTTTTATTATACCTAATATAGCTTCATCTGAAAATTCTCCTCTGTGATCTAGTGCAGCGTAGTGAAAATCTAAGTACTTTTCTTTATCGATAAAATAAGTAGCTAGAGCACCTTTTGCTGCTTTTATAGACCTTTCACCAAGTATTGGAGCATCCCTAAAGATATATTTAATTTTGCCATCATTGATCAACTGTTTTATGTCATTCTTTATTGCCTTACAATAGCCACAAGAATAGTCAAAAAACCCTACAGCTACAACATTGCTATTTTCATTTCCTGAGTAAGGATAAGTGGAGTCAAATATTTCATTTTTATGCTGAGAAATTTTATTTTTGGTTGCATTAGCATAACTATTTTTAGCTGACTCTTCCTGGAGAGTTTTTATAATCTTATTAAAATTTTTACTGATGTAATTATCCAATCTCTCACCTATATAATCATCATTTAAGGTCTGAGTGCGATGTGAAAGCCAATTGTTTATTACTGGTAAACTTGCTACTGCAAGTATAAAAATCAATAAAAATGGTATCTTAGACATATACTTACTTAAAGGATACAAATATTAAAGAAATGCTTAATGTTAAAACATTTTTATCAAGAAATGCAAACTTTATATATGTTATATCAGAGAATCTGGTGATATTAAGTAACGAAAACTTGTGTATAATAAGGCATTTGAGATTTAAGCAATCCTTACCGCCGCGTATAACAATTGTAACCGCGGTGGTAAAAAAGTTGATTATTTTATAACCGCCACATATAATGCTAACAAACACGCCGGTAAATTATATGAGCGAACCAATAGCTGAAGTTCATATATTGTGGATAGTATTGTCGGGTCTAATAAAATGACTTTTCAATAAATGTGAGGACGTAATGAAATTTTTAAAAATTATATCTAATTTAGCATTACTAGTATTTTTTATAACTCCTACAGCTGAAGCAAGATGGCGTAAGTACGAAGATGCTTCCGTCGAAGTCAAGTTTTCTAATGTTAACATTAATGTTAATAAAGATGGTACCTACGAAACGGAAGCAGAATTTCAAGCAAAAATACTCAAGGAATCTGGACGTGATGGATTCTCTCTATACAGTCTTGTTTACAATGATGATAGTACAGATTTTACTATTTTAGAGGCTAAAACAACTTACAGCAGGGAAGAATATATAGTCACTGAAGACATGATTGAGGATAAGCCACTGGCTAGTCCTGCCAAGGGTTTCGACCAATCAAGGCAAGTAATCATATCATTTCCTAAGGTAGAAATTGGTACAGAAGTATATTTAAGATATAAGCAAGTTACAAAAAAGGTTCCTGTTGATAATTTTTATGGTTTGAGCTTTTCTTATTATGGGGATTATTTACAAGCAGAAAATACTAAAATCAATTCTGAATTGCCTCTAAAGATTAAAGTGAATGATCCAAGAGAAGTACTAGAGATCACTGAAGAAAAAAAGGATGATATACATTCTATAAGCATTGCTTTAAAGAAAGCAATTTATGAAAACACAATAAATGAACCACATAATGGAATATTGAATATTAAACATAACACTTGGGTATCACTGTCGAGCCTATCTAAATGGGATGATTTAGCTAAAAAGTTAGCTCCTGGATATCATAGAGTCATTAATCAACCACTTCCTGCAATTTTTGAAGCTATAGCAGAATCTGCTGCCAATGAGAGTACTGATGAGGAAAAAATAAATGCTGTTACTTCTTTGTTAAATGAAAAAATTCAATACATGGGAGATTGGCGCACAGTATCAGGAAAAATTTTTCCGAGAGATTTAGAGAAAATTGCTAATTCTCAAATTGGGGATTGCAAAGACTTTTCTGCTAGCACGGCTGCTATTTTACAGGAACTTGGTTACAAAGTTCAACCTATTTTTGTTATGAGAGGAACTACTAGCACTTCTAACTCTGAAGCATTACCTAATATGAGTTTCAATCATGCGATGCTCAGAGTAAAAAATAAAGATGGAAAAATATATTGGATTGATCCAACTAATACCGTCAGTATGGCGCAGGGTATTTTTCCAGATATTGCTGATAGGAACGCTCTAGTACTCGATTCTGAGGAAGCAGATTACATAAAAATTCCTGCTGTACAAGCTGAAAATTCAAAAGTGATATCCCATAGTGAATTAACTATAGAAGGTAATGTTGTAAGTGAACGCGGATGGCTTATCGTGCAAGGAGAATCAGCTATAGATTTAACAGGTGTTGGATTATATTACTCAAATGAGCAATTAAGGGATTCTGTTTTTCGTATGATTAGTGGGGTATATCTTGATGAAGAAGAAAAGAAGTCCTTAGAGTTACCTGATCTTACTTTGCGTAATGTAGAGGATCTTACAATTAAGTATGAATTTCAGCAAAAAAATAAGGTTTTTAAGACAAATCTAGGACCTGCTTTGAACTTAGGAGATAATTGGCTTAATGATGTTGTGAATACAGTTTCTGACCAAATATCAGACCTTTTTATTGGTGTTCCTAAAACTAAGGAAAGCCATATGATAATAAAAGATATCAGAATTAAAAACTGTGAAAATTTGAATTTTGAAATAGATACTCCTTGGTTGTATGTAAATAGGTCGTGTAAATATCAAAATGATGGAACCGAATTTAGCAATTTAATAACCATAAAGAAAAGTTTTATTACCAATGAAGAGTTAAAGACTGATGAATATAAAAACTTAAAAAGTGAGCTGGAGAATAATTTTTCTAGAGCCTCTATAATAATAAGTGAATGAGTTGTGCTGGGAAAAGCACTTCTTAAAAGGCTTAAAATTTTTAAAATATGTACAATAACTTACGCGACTTCATCAGAGCATTAGAAGAAAAAAAAGGTCTAATTAGAATTAAAAAAGAAGTTTCAACTATTCTTGAAATGACAGAAATTCATCGTAGGGTTTTGTCAAACAAGGGACCAGCTATCATCTTTGAAAATGTTGTCACAGAAAATGGCAAAAATTCAATTCCCGTTTTAGTGAATTTATTTGGTACTATTGAGAGAATTGCATTCGGACTTGGTATAAATTCTGATGAATTAAGGGATCTGGGTAAACTTCTAGCATTTTTGCGATCACCTGAGCCGCCAAAAACCTTCAAAGATGCTGTGAAAATGTTTCCTCTACTAAAAGTTGTATTGTCGATGCGGAGCAAAGTTGTGAGCAAAGCCCCATGTCAAGAGGTGGTGCTAACTGGGGATAAGGTGGATCTTAGTTTGCTACCTATTCAGACATGCTGGCCAAACGAGCCTGCACCGCTTATCACTTGGCCACTTGTGGTAACAAAAGGACCAACAGCAGACAAGCAAGATAATTTCAATCTTGGAATATATCGTATGCAGGTTGTGAATAAAAAAACGACTCTCATGCGCTGGCTTGCACATCGTGGTGGTGCAGGTCACCATAAACGGTGGAAGGAGAGGGGGCAAAATATGAAGTTTCCTGCGGCTGCTGTGATTGGTAGCGATCCTGCAACGATTATTGCTGCAGTAACTCCGGTGCCGGAGACTTTATCAGAATACCAATTTGCCGGGCTGCTGCGAAAAAAACCACTTGAGCTTGTAAATTGTAAAACTATTCCTCTTCAGGTTCCAGCTCATGCAGAAATTGTTTTGGAAGGATATGTAAGTTTAGATAAGTATAGAGATGAAGGGCCATACGGAGACCATACCGGTTACTATAATGCTGTTGAACAGTTTCCTGAGTTTAACATTACTGCAATTACAATGCGCAAAGATCCAATTTATCTCAGCACTTTCACTGGCAAGCCACCAGATGAACCATCAATTCTTGGTGAAGCACTCAACGAAATTTTTGTGCCGATTCTCATCAATCAGTTTCCGGAGATAGTAGATTTTTATCTGCCCCCAGAAGGTTGTTCATATAGAATAGCGGTAGTGTCGATAAAAAAGGCTTATCCAGGGCATGCAAAAAGAATTGTTATGGGCACACTATCTTTTCTCAAACAGTTCTTATACACGAAATTTATTATAGTTGTTGATTATGATATAAATATACGTGATTGGAAAGAGGTAATGTGGGCAATGTCAACAAGAATGGACCCTGTGCGTGATACAATTACGATAGAGAATGCCCCAATTGATTATTTAGATTTTGCTTCCCCTGAAAGCGGTCTCGGAGGTAAAATAGGGTTTGATGCAACAAACAAACTTCCACCTGAAACCAAACGAGAATGGGGAAGAAAAATTGAAATGAGCGAGGAAATAATAAAGAAAGTTACAGAGAAGTGGAAGGAATATGGGTTGACAGATGATTGAGATATGATGTAGACTACCGCCGTGTATTTAGGTGTGGTTTGTGAGGCTTTTATATCTTTTATTTTTGTCGGCATGTTTTTCTCTGTATTACTATGTGGGTCCTACATTCTCGCCTTGCCCAAAAGCAACAGTTTGCTTCTCACCTGAAGAAGACTGTGCTGTACCGATAATCAGCGAGATAGACCAATCTAAAGAATCTATCTTAGTTCAAGAATATACATTTACTCTTGGAACAGTTGCAAAATCTTTGATTAACGCCAAAGAGCGTGGTGTTGATGTTAAAGTCGTCTTAGATAAATCACAACTCCATTCAAAATATAGTGTCATAAGCGAATTGTTTTCAAATGGAATACCGATTTGGATCGATAATAAGCCAAAAATTGCTCATAATAAGGTAATAATTGTTGATAATCAAAAAGTCATCACAGGATCGTTTAACCTCAGTAAGACAGCTGAAAAGGGAAACGCTGAAAATTTATTAATTATTGAAAATTATCCTGAATTAGTCCAGCAGTATGTGAAGAACTGGGAAATACGAATGTCACAATCCTATCAATATGCTCCCTAGATACTTGATATCAAAAAAAGTCTTTTTATTGATAGATTTAATTTCTTGTGATATAATAAATTAAAAGGTTTTAAGGGGTAGGTAATGGATTGCATAAATGATGCTGCTGATAGTTACGCTGCCATTCATGATTTTTTTCAAAATAATGGTGTTGGAGATTACAAAGTTCAATGCAATTATGGTGGTGTACCGTATGCTACTGACGAATATGTACATTCTGGAGACAAATTTTGGAGCAATAATTTTATAGACTCACATTTTGGAAGGGAAATAAAAATGTATCCTCAAAGTGAGCTTTTAGCTAAAGAGTATGCTGGTAATACACTACCGGTTTCAATATCACTAGACAAGGATCTAATAAAAATAAAAGAATGTCAGAAAAAAACTAAATTTGTAGAACTAGAAGGGAAATCAGGTGATATAGTATATGATAAGCAAAAGCATATAAAGTGCTACACGACGAAGTTATCATATGACGATGTTTCTGTTCATAATAAAAACGAAGTTTCAATACTGAATATTAGATATGATGTGCCAAACGATCCGAAGTACAGTTTAAACATAGCCTTTACAAAGGTTAATGATAATAAACCAGGATTTTGGCAAAAGTTTAAAAATATGTTTTAATAGAGTAGGTTCTCAATCAAGACTATTCTAGTGGGATCAGTAGCTGCTAAGTTTGTCTCATAGCTATCCAAAAAAGGTTTGCTGGTCTTACATTTATTCTCTGCAAGACAAAAAATTCACATAATTGTACATAGCATGGAATGAATAAACTTCCACTATATTTTTCGATTAAACTTACCTTTTCTCTATTGAACAGATTTCGTATTAAATCTTAAGTTCAACGCACCTAAATATATAAGCATTCCCAGCAAAATCATAGGTATAGAAAGAAATTGTCCCATAGTTAAATTGAACCATAAATAGCCAATTTGATAGTCTGGCTCGCGGAAAAATTCAACCACAAAACGTGCTATTCCATACCACATAACTGCAATACCAGTTGTTGAACCGTAATACAGTTTCACTCTAGTCAAGAAAAACAGTGAATTTGCAACTACAAAAAGTAGCGCTCCTTCAAAAAATGCCTCATAAAGTTGGCTTGGATGGCGCAATAAATTATCACCACTTTCTGGAAATACCATACCCCACGGCATAGTTGTAACCCTGCCAAATAACTCTCCATTTATAAAATTACCTATGCGGCCTAGAAGTAAACCTATCGGAACTCCACAAGAAATTAGATCCAGTGTGTAAAATATAGGAATGTTATGTCTTCTACAGGAGATTATTACTGCAAGCAAAACTCCTATAGCACCGCCATGAAATGACATCCCTCCTTCCCAGGTCTTTAGTATCTCGATAGGATTGCTTATATAGAGAACCGGATCATATATCAATACGTAGCCAAGCCTACCTCCAAGGATAATGCCTATAATAACGGCTGTTAATAACGAATCGTAAAAATTCTTAGTAAATATTTTTTGATTGTCTAGCTTATGTAAATACCAATATGCAAAAACTATACCCAAAACATATGCTAAAGAGTACCAATATATAGAAACAGGACCGATGCTAAAAATAATTGGACTTAAAGACATATTTTACTACAAATTATTCTTAGACAATCTACTTTTCTCACGGTCCCACTCTCTCTGCTTTATGGTCGCTCTCTTATCGTAGAGTTTTTTTCCTTTAACAATAGCAATTTTAGTTTTTGCCAACCCTTTATCATTAAAATAGATAGAAAGTGGCACAACAGTTATTCCAGAGGTTTTGATTTGACCAATTAGCTTATTTATCTCTTTTTTATGCAAAAGCAATTTACGTTCTCTTTTTGGCTTGTGATTCTTTTGGTTTGCAGCTTTATACTCTGCAATATGCATATTGTTTAGCCATATTTCACCTTTTTTTTCAGTAACGTAAGCATCAGAAATGTTTGCTTTTCTTTCCCTTAGTGATTTCACTTCACTACTTAAGAGGATCATACCTGCTTCAAATTCTTCTAAGATAAAGTATTCAAACCTTGCTTTTCTATTTTCTGCAATAACTTCCATATCTAAAGATATCTTTAAGCTTCAATATATTACAGAACTTTTGGTTTAATTCATAACAAAACAATTATCTCAATAAATGCAAGTTTGGTTAAAAAAGCTCCAATCTTCCTGCAAGTGTAATTTGTTCCACTCTTCCTACTGCCATTTCAGCCCTAGAACTAGCATTACCTGACAAAGAACTTATCACATCTTTGCAGCCCCATTCAATAGCAAAGTGTAAAGGAGCATATCTATTATTGTTCTGTTTACTAACATATGCCCCACTTTCAATTAAAATATCTCTTATACTTTCATGATCGCTAGCAAAATGCAAAGGAGTGCGTCCACAACTATCCCACACATTAACACATGCTCCATGTTCAATCAGAGTTCTTACTATGTTTTCATTATCACTTTCAGCAGCAAAATGCAAGGGAGTGCTTCTATAATTATCCCACGCATCGACATATGCTCCGTGTTCAATTAGAGCTATTACTATGTTCTCATAGCCACTCTTAGTAGCAAAATGTAGAGGAGTGTGTCCATCATTGTTCTGCGCGTTAACATCTGCTCCACATGCAATTAGAGCTCTTACTACACTTTCATTCCCACCTTCGGCAGCAAGATGTAAAGGTGTACATACATCATTGTCCCACGCATTAACATTTGCTCCACTTTCAATTAAAATATCTAATATGCCTTTGTGGTTCCATTCAGCAGCAAAATGTAAAGGAGTGCATCCATCGCTGTCCCATGCATCAACATATGCTCCATATTCAATTAGAGCTATTGCTATGTTCTCATAGCCACTCTTAGCAGTAAGAGCCTGTTCATAATCTTTTGAGGAGCAAGGCAGTAAAAGCTAGAACGACCATTTGTAGTCTAGTATTGAGTTTACGCTCGCAATTTTTCCATAACCGTCTACACTTTTCCAGCCAAGCAAAAGAACGCTCTACAACCCACCTTTTTGGCAATACAACAAAGGTATGTAATTCACTTCGTTTTATTACTTCAACGGTTGCACCAATAGTCGTTTTTATTTGAGTTGCAAAATTTTCTCCTGTATAACCTGCATCAACTAGTATATTTTGAACTTCGGAAAGATTTTTTCTTGCGTTACAAATCATCTCTACAGCAGCAGTACGATCTCCGATATTAGCTGTAGTAATATAAATTGCATGTGGCAAACCTTGCGTATCTACTGCAATATGACGCTTTATTCCTGAAATTTTCTTGCCGGCATCATAACCTTTTTCTTCAGCAATATCGGTGTTTTTTACACTTTGAGCATCAATGATGCAGAAGCTTGTTTTTGTATTCCGACCACTGTTGAAACGAACCTCTCCAACTAATTTTTTTTAAGACAATTTCTAGAACACTTTCTCTATCTTCATTCGGTTTTTTACTCCATCTCTTGAAGTAATCGTAACAATTGCGCCATTTTGGAAACTCTTTTGGTAGCATTCGCCACTGACAGCCACTTTTTAGCACATAAAGTACACCGCAAAATAACTCATATAAATCCAGTTTTCTTGGTTTTGTTTTTTTTCTACAGGATTCTAGATCTGGTAATATAATCTCAAATCTTTCCCGACTTATATCACTTGGGTATACACTCCTCATATATCCTAACTTATATACATTATCTCTTAGTTTATTCCTTTCTTGAGATCATGTACAGGTTCTAAAATGCAACAATGTAGTTTCTACAGGATCTAGATCACTATGTGTAGTGAATATATGATTGATATTAAATTCACTATCTTTCCACCTCCGTAAATCAATTCTTTCTAATTTTATTTTTATTCGTTCAACTATGTTGTTCTTGTTTAAACCTGAAGTATCATTTATTTCTTCAAGCATTTTTAGAAAATCATCAAGCGTCATAATCTCCACTACTTATTAAAATAACTTGGTTATTATGTTCTTTGACACAAAAATCAAGAACTTTTTATTTTCCTAAAAAATCATTTAAGTTATACTCCAAATCATGAAAGTCAGGCAAAATATTAAGTTTTTTTCTCTATCATTTGTGATTTTGTCTTCTCTATGGATTACATTGTCTGGTTATTTTGAGCCTTTTTTTATTCTCTGTGGAGCATTTTCTTCTGTGTTCACATTGATTATCTTTAAAAGGTTAATTGATGCTGAAAGTGCCCTTAGTCAAATTCTAAATGATAGTGGTAGGCTGTCACTTTATCAGCTTATAAGTTATATACCTTGGCTAATTTACCAAATTATTTTTTCAAGTATTTATGTAACAAAAAAGGTGCTACGATTCAAATCTACAGTTGAGCCAATTGTTATTGTAAGAGAATGCATAGGACATAATGATAAGACCATTGCATTATTTGCTAACTCGGTTACGATTACTCCTGGAACTTTAACTATCAATGTTGAAAAGAAGCAGAAAACATATTTATCTACCATATGTTTGATAGATAAAGATCTTGAAAGTGGCATTTCTGAAATAGAAGGTAAAGTCTTAAAAATGCTACACCTAGTTAAGTAATCGCTTTAAATAAGTTAACAGCGTCTCTGTATTCTCTTCTTAGGCTTTCAAGCATTTCTTTTGGAAGGCTATCAATAACAGTAGAACATAAATAATTGTACAAATCTTCTAGCCTTGATATGTTATTTTTCTTCTTGCTGTTGAATTTGTACGGAAAAATGCCCTCCATAATTTCAATATCAACAACCTTATTTAAAAATGCATTTTCACTTGTTATGCTTATTCTTGTAAGTATAGTATTAATTTCAGGTTCATTACTCGTATAAATATCTGATAATTCTGCCATTTTAATAACGTATAAAGTTACTACTTTTGATAAACAATTATCAGAATATTCACAATTTTTTATTACCTCCCACTGAGTAACCTGAGACTTGCTTGTTTTTGCATTGCTTGGTAATTTGTTCATTGAATTTTCTCCATTTAATTCAGTGTAGTAAATTATACTAATACTTTGTTAAATAAATAATAACGCAGCCATAAAAACATGCATTTATTTACCATAAATTGTATAATATTCCTAAAATTAAATGTTAAAGTTACTTCAAACTGAATGATTTCTTTAATTCCATATTATCCATCAGTGTAAAATATTGCTACACAATAGTATTTATTCTAAAATAAACTTTCCTTTTGAGCTATTTTATTAATATCCATTCTTACGGCTGCACTAAAATGAAAAAGATAAAACTCGGAATACTAATTTCAGGTAGAGGATCAAACATGCAGGCTTTAATAGAAGCATGTCAAGATCAGAATTTCCCTGCTGAAACTGTGTGTGTTATCACA
This sequence comes from Wolbachia endosymbiont (group B) of Gerris lacustris, assembly GCF_964028355.1. Classification (NCBI taxonomy): domain Bacteria; kingdom Pseudomonadati; phylum Pseudomonadota; class Alphaproteobacteria; order Rickettsiales; family Anaplasmataceae; genus Wolbachia; species Wolbachia endosymbiont (group B) of Gerris lacustris. The sequence goes on along the minus strand of NZ_OZ034761.1, from coordinate 557,011 downwards.
AATAATAGTGAAGCTGGAGGCCTTAAAATAGCAAAGCAAGCAGGAGTTTCAGCGTTTGTTGTTGAAGATAAGCCACTTGATACTGATAAAATTCATGAAATACTTGTTCAACATAAGGTTGATTTAATTTGCCTTGCAGGGTTTATGAGAATTATAAAGGCAAATTTCCTGAATAAATGGCATAACAAAGTTATAAATATTCATCCCTCTTTACTTCCGTCATTTAAGGGCCTAAATGCTCAGGAGCAAGCTCTGAAAGCGGGTGTAAAAATTACAGGATGTACTGTGCATTATGTTACTCCTGAAATTGATGCTGGAGCCATAATCGCTCAAGCTACTGTTCCAGTGTTACCAAATGATGATGTTCACAGTCTCTCAGAGCGCATTCTAGCTGAAGAGCATAAGTGTTATGTAAAAGCAGTAAGATCAATAGCAGAAGGTATTAACTATTGACCTTGAGCGTTTCTTCCAACTTCAACAAAAAATAAATTTTCAGGATTCAGTAAAGAACTTGCCAGCTTGTTTACTTTTTCCAATTGAACATCATTAATGATATTTGCATAATTATTTATATGATTAACATCACGATCATTTATCTGCATACTATCCAACAACGTTGCTGTATTCGCATTATTGGATAGAAAAGAGAAGGTAAGGTCATTTACTAAACTGGTTTTTGCATCCTTGAATAATTGTTCGTCAATTCCTTCCTTTTTTATTCTGCTAAATGTATCTTTTACTGCTGATATAGCTTTGCCAGCAGTAGAACTATCAGTACTTATAAATCCAGATATAATATTCCCATGTTTATTTGTAATATTACTTGCACTAATACCATAAGTAATACCTAGATTTTGTCTCAATTCCTTCATTAATATTGAATTCAGCCCCATACCACCAAGCGCGTTAATTAAGACGCTAGCATTATAATAATTAGGGTCTTCATATGCTATGCCTTTTTGAGCAAAAAGTATTACACTCTGTGGTATATCCATAAAAACGCTCTTACTTTCTGCAGGCCTAAATTCATTTTTTACAGATATCTTCCTAACTTTTGATCTTTTTGATGGTAACTTAGATAAATATTTATCGAGGAGCGTACTAACTTCTTCTTTTGTTGCACAACCAACAATACTAATAACGATATTATCCTTAGTAAAACTACGCTTTATGTATGTTAAAACATCGTCTCTAGTAATGCTCATTATAGTGTCTAGAGTTCCATATGGATCCCTTGAGTAAGGATGTTTTTTGAACAACAAAGTATCCAACTCTTTTGCAGCAATAAAATAAGGATCTTTTTCAAAATTATTAAAGCTTACTTTGGCTTTTTCAAAAACTCTATTCAATCCTTCAGGATCAACTTTAGGACGCATTATAGCATCACTCAGTAGTGAAATTGCATCCTCTAGATTCTCAGATAAAGTATTTAATGAAACCCTAAATGCTTCTAAACCAGCAATAAAATTTAAACTAATTCCTTTATCCTCAAGCTTTTTTACAAAATCTTTGGCATCATTTTTTCCTGCTCCTTCTTGAATTACAAGGGAAGTAAACCAAGCAAGCCCCTGCTTTTCTGCACTTTCATACACGCAACCTGCATCTTTGAATGATATATTGAGTGAAACTTTTGGTAGATCGCAGTTTTCAACGAATAAAAACTTAAATCCTTTATTAGTAGTAACTTCCTCTATATTTAGGTGACTGCTTGCTTGCAAATTAAAGCATAGACAGAAAAAAAATAGAAATACAAATTTACTTATCTTCATTATTACCCCCTTTTGGTAGCAAACGACCGACTAATTTATTAGTAGAAAAAATAGTACGAATTTTGTGATTTACATCTTTCAGATTGACATCATTAATTTTGCTATATGAAATGTCTATTTCATCAAGTGGGATACCTAGTGCTAGACGTGGTATATAAAACATTGCTACACTAGTTAAATCAGATAGATTATCAAACTGTGCTGCTTTGTATTTAGACTTTGTGCTTTGCAACTCTTCACTTGTTATTTCTTTAGAGGTAAAGTGATTAATAGAATTTTCTAACTCTCTTGCAACAGCATCCAAATCTACCCCGCTTTTTGGAGTTACCCGAATCTCAATGTAACCATTACTAAAAGCTAAGCTATTATAATAAGCAAACACTTCTACTGCTACATTCTTATCTAGAACTAAATCTTTATATAGCTTACTAGACTTGCCATTCCCCAAAACATCAATTGCCAAATCAATAGGAAAAGTTTCACTTATATGTTCGAACAAAGGAACACGGTAGCGAAAGTATAAAACTGGTTCCTTTACTTCAGTGCTTTCTAAAGTTACTGACAAATCTGCATTATGTACTGGATCTTGGTTTGGATAATGCCTAATTACAGGCTTAGCTTTAATTTCTCCATATTTTTTTTCTGCTAATTTCACCACTTCATCAAATTCCACATCACCAACAACAAGCAGTATTGCATTGCTTGGATGATAATAGTTATCGTGAAACCTCGTTATGTCATCCTGATTGTAAGTTTTAATGTCGCTCTCCCAACCAATAACAGACCTGCCATAACCATTACGGTAGAATGCACTTTCCATTTCCTCCCATAGTAAAACTTCAGGATTATTATCGAACCTCATCTTCCTTTCTTCTAATACGATGTTTTTTTCTCTATCTATTTTGTCTTGAGTGACATCAAAGTTGCTCATTCTATCTGCTTCAATTTCCATTGCTAGTGGTAAATCTTTTTTGAGAACTAATTCATAGTAGCAGGTATATTCTTTAGTAGTAAATGCATTAAACTGGGCCCCAATACTACCCAAAGTAGATTCTATGTTTTTAAATTTTCCTGTAGTTTCAAACATCAAGTGTTCAAAGTAGTGAGCCAATCCTGCTTTGCCAATTGGATCATCCATTCCCCCAACTTTATATATTACTGCATGAAAAACAGCTGGAATTCGGTGATTGGGTACCACATAAACATCCAATCCGTTACTGAGTTTAGTATATTTTACATTGTGTGCTACGATTTCAGCCTTCAAAAAAATCGGATGAATGAAAAAAAATACAAGTAATATAAAAAAACTAAAGAATTTACGAAGCATTATTTTATTCCTCATTTTGCTTAGAGATAGACCTATCATATATATACCACTTATATAACAATATACACATTCCACAAACTATAAATAGATCAGCTAAATTAAAGGCCGGCCAATACCAATTATTGATGTGAAAATATATGAAATCATATACAGCTCCCCAATAGATTCTGTCAATTACGTTCCCGATCGCTCCACCAATCATCAGAGAAAAACCAAGGTAAATTGACTTATCATTAGATTTATATATCAAGTATGCAAGTATACCAATTATTAATATTGAACACGCCGAAAAAAAGAAGCTGCCATGCGGCAGAGCACTACACATTCCAAAGCTAATTCCTGAATTCCAAACTTCAACTAATTTCATAAAACTAGTAATCTCGATTGACTCCCCCTCATCAATCAATGAGTTTATATACAATTTACTTGCTTGATCGAATAATACTATAATTAATATAATAATTAAACATATCCTTTTCATAAATTTATCTTTAACTGGTAAGCCTTTAGTATATCACAATCTATCTGTTTTGTTAACTCGTTAATACTATGGAATTTTTTTTCTGGCCTAATAAATTTTAAAAGTTGTATATCAACCTTAAAATTGTATACATTTTCATTAAAGTCAAATATGTGCATTTCTACTATAGGTTTTTTTAAATCTTTAAACGTAGGTCTCATACCAATATTGACTACTCCATATAGCCAACTTGTACTACTTTCAGGAAATGCCACTTTAGCGTAATATGTACCAAACTTAGGTTTTATCATATAATCTTCTATCGGAATGTTTATGGTTGGAAATCCTATCTCTCTACCTCTACATGCATCTTTTGTTACAATACCAGAAACTTGATAAGGCCTACCAAGCAATTTATTAGCAACTTCTATTTCGCCTTTTTGTAAACATTCTCTGATTGAAGAAGAAGAGCAGATTTTTCCATCGATTATCAATAGCTCTAATTTAGTTAAAGAATATCCATACGTTTCCGAATATTTCTCTAAAGTTGATATATTACCTAATCGTTTATGACCAAAAGTACAATTTTCTCCAACAGCTATGTGTTTAGCGCCATATTTCTCTACCAAAATCTTACTAATAAAGTCATCACAGCTTACTTGAGCAAAACCTTTATTGAAATCAACAACATATAAGTAATCTATACCATGGTTGCCGATTAGTTCCTTTTTTTGTTCTTGATCTATCAATCTAAAATTTTTTCTGTCAGATAGGACAGTTGATGGATGGGGTTCAAAGGTTAAAACTGCGGAAGGTAATCCTTTTTCCTGTGCTATCTTCTTTAGAGTAGAAATCGTAAATTTATGTCCTAAATGAACGCCATCGAAATTTCCGAAAGTTAGTGCTACATTATCTTCTATCCTTTGCTCACAGTCGTAAATAATTTTCATACAATTTGATGTTTTATACATATTTCTTATATATAATAGTTATATTTTATAAACTACGGAGATAAATCGTGAAAAATACTAAAGGGAAGGTTGTAATATATGTGAAGCAGTACTGCCCATTCTGCAAAAAAGCAAAAGAGTTATTGGATGAAAAAGGTGTGAAATACGAAGAAATTGATGTACTCCAAAGCTCAGATTTGTTTAACAGCATAAAGTCAAAATATAACGTTAGAACAGTTCCACAAATTTTTATTGCTGATGAAAATGGTGATTATGTACATCACATTGCTGGATGTGACAAATTGATGGATCTTGAAAGAGAAGGAAAGTTGGATAATATGTTAAATAATAATGAAGATAGCATTGATGCAACAGCTTACACAAACAGCAGTAATGAACATGAGGGATGTGTTATATCACATGATGATTTTATGTGATTTTTTTGCCTTACCGTTGCTGGCATACCCACTTTAAATAATTTTTAATGAATTAAAAATACAATTCATCTAGTGAGTTTTTTTAGTGGGAAAAAATGATAAAAAATATTATAATTATTAGTAACAACTTAATTAGTGTTGAATTAATTAACAAACAAGATTTAGAGAATTTCATCAAGATTTTCACAGTCCTTGATAAACATATAGCAGCTAAAACACTTTTTACAGAAGAAGTAAAAATAGAGTATAAACAACGTAATTGCGTAGAAGTCGTTGAACTGATAAAAGATACAGGTTTTACATATCATGATGTTGAGAATGTGTTAAATCACCTAAGTAAGCATGGAATGAAAGTACCAAGCAGCGTTATAGCAAGCACCCTTTCTTCTTCATACAATCACGTACTTGAGTCTAAGGATGTAGCATTTGCCTGTTCTAAAGGATTGCCACAATTTCACATCAGAGTAAACAAGAATACCTTTATAATGACTCCTATAAGTGAAGAGAATCTGGAATTGAATTCGCAAAATAGCAAAATGCTTATAGAGTCATTAAAGAGCGAAAAAAGCACTTATGATTGCATAGTGGAAGAAAATATCATCAAAGTTATAGTGCATTCTGAAATACATCAGGCTATAAACTCAATTACAAAATCACTGATAAAATCTTGCCTTTTAGCAGGAGATGAAGAAGAAAAATTCAAAGAGAAATTGAGACAACTTGCTTTTAAAGATCAAGCTTTCGTTGAGTATTCTAGCATCAAAACCATTCATAGATATCCGAATAACCATCCTCTGAGAAAGCATGAAAGTGTTATTAAAGATATAGAAAATATTTTATGTGATTTCATAATAAATGAGAACAGCGAGTTTGCTATAGAGCGGTTAAATAAGCTGGGTTCGGAAGTTTCTTCCAATACTCCAAGAATCATCACTAAAACTATAGATAAACTTGTTAAGTTTCACTAAAATGTTATTAGTGGTTTTAGCCAATGTCTACATTATCTGTTTTTACTGATTGAGTAGAACTCTTGAGCTGCTCTCTATTATTCCAGTGTTAAACACTGAAATAACATCATTGCATGGCATCTTGTATAGTGTTGATTTAAGATGTATCTATTTTAAATTTACCCATATCAATATCAGTGAACTTATTGAGCAAAATATTACTTAATTCTTGAAAATTATGTTTTTGGACATACATTAATCATTTATTTTCAAAGCCTCAATAAAAGCATTCTGTGGAATGTTTACGTTTCCCACAGAATGTAATCTTTTCTTACCTTTCTTCTGTTTTTCAAGCAGCTTCATCTTTCGTGTGACGTCTCCACCATAGAGTTTAGCTGTTACATCCTTTTTATATGGATTAATCGTTTCTCTAGCAATAATTTTACTGCCCAATGCCGCTTGAATCGCGATTTTATATTGCTGACGTGGTATCAAGTCTTTCAAACGTGCACATATTTCACGGCCTCTTTTTTCTGCCCTGCTTTTATGAACAATGCAGGCTAATGCATCCACAGGTTCTCCATTAACTAAAAAACTTAATTTATCTATCTGACTTTCCTGATAATCGGATATTTCCCAATCTAAACTTGCATATCCCTTGGAAATTGATTTTAGTCTATCGTAAAAATCAAAAACAACCTCAGACAGCGGTAATTTATACTTCAGTAGTGCTGTTGTCGTATTACCAACATAAGATAAATCCTGCTGTTCTCCTCTCCTCTCTTCACACAGAGATAGAATCTCTCCTAAATATTGATCAGGTACCATTATAGTTGCAGTGATCCACGGTTCTTCCACTATTTCAATTTTTGTAGGGTCTGGCATATCGCTTGGGTTATGGATATTTAAAACTTTACCATTTTGTGTTGCAACTTTATATATAACACTCGGTGCAGTTGCTGTTAGATCTAAATCAAATTCTCTTTCGAGTCTTTCTTGAATGACTTCAAGATGTAGCATTCCTAAGAAACCGCAACGAAATCCATAACCTAGCGCATTTGACGTTTCAGCATCAAATGTAAAACTAGCATCATTTAAATGTAATTTTTCTAGTGCTTCCCTTAAATATTTAAAATTATCTGTGTTATTGGGAAAAATACTGCAAAATACTACAGGATGTACTGCTTTAAAGCCAGGTAATGCCTTGCTGCACGGCCTTTTCTCTTCAGTAATAGTGTCTCCTACTTTGCAGTCTGCTACTTCTTTCATTGAAGCAGTTATAAAACCAACTTCACCTGCTGAAAGTTCACCAGTCATAACTTTTTTAGGAGTGAAAATACCGATATTATCGACCTGATATGTAGCATTATTAGACATCATAACGATTCTCATGCCTTTTTTTAGTACTCCATTTTTAACTCGCACTAAAATTACTACTCCTAGGTAAGGATCATACCAACTATCAACTAAAATTGCTTGCAGTGGAGCATTTGTATCACCTTGAGGAGCGGGAAGTTTTGTCACTATAGCTTCAAGTACATCCTTTACCCCAAGACCAGTTTTTGCTGATATCAAAATTGATTCAGTTGCATCAATTCCGATTACCTCTTCAATCTGAAGCTTTATCCTTTCTGGATCTGCAGCAGGAAGATCGACTTTATTAAGCACAACTATTATCTCATGATTATTGTCAATTGCCTTGTAGACATTTGCCAGAGTCTGAGCTTCAACTCCTTGGCTGCTATCTACTACCAAAAGTGCGCCTTCACATGCGGCTAAGCTTCGGCTGACTTCATATGAAAAGTCAACATGACCTGGTGTATCCATTAGATTGAGGCAATATTGATTACTATCATTTGCAGTATAATTGAGCCTTACGGTTTGTGCTTTGATTGTGATTCCACGTTCACGCTCTATATCCATTGAATCAAGTATTTGATTGGTCATCTCTCTTGCTTCAAGACCATTGCATTCTTCTATTAAACGATCAGCAAGTGTTGATTTACCGTGGTCTATGTGTGCTATTATTGCAAAATTTCTTATATTGTTCATAGATCTACTTATTTAAGTAGATCTATTTTACATTTTAAGTATTGTAAGAGCAATTATTTACATCGAAAAAATAGCACATTATTGTATCTGTTGTTGAACAAACTGCTCACTAGAAACTGATTGATTCATTGTACTACTTGGCTGTCTACATGTTTTTACTGCCTCAGCAAGGCTTAGGAGGTTATCACCAACTTGAATTTTTATATCTTTATTTTCTTCTAAATCTTTATCAGCTGGTCTATCGCCTATTACTCTAATGCTGCCATCGCTATTAGCACCTAACGTAATACTACGCTCCTTTCCATCCACATACCAGTTAAACTTCATTCCATATTGAGCTGTGGTACCTAAATTATAACACCTCCTTCTCTCGTTATCTACAAAGCCATAGATAGTTTTTTCTTGATTGCTATTTAGAATAAGAAAACCAGCAATATTATTTTTTTTACAAAAATCACTATTTAAAAATTCGCTTATTTTAACATCTGTGCTTTTGTTGTCATTTTTTAGCGTGATTTTTGCATAAAAAAATCAAGATCTTTATATTTTTCAATTGATACTCCATCAATAGTACCATTTATGTACTTGCTAAACTCTTCTTTAGATTTCTTTTCCAATTCAAAGAGTTCTTTTTGGCTTTTTTGTTGTTGCATTTTTTCCAGCGCTTCTTTCATTTTTTTCTGGAGTAATATAGCTCGATCACGTGTTTTGTCTATATCTTTGTTATCACTAACAAGTAGCCTTAAAGCTTCTACCACTATATTTAAATTCTTATAAGCTACTTCAACACTATACTTGTCACTTAAAGGCTCATTATTAGCTGAAGAGTATTTCAAGCTATCCAAATAATCCTCTTCAATAATATCACATTCCTTTGCAAGCAATTGGTAGATAGACTGAAGCTCTTTTGTTATTTCTTCTTTTTGACTATGACCATTTTTAATTAACTCCAGACTTTCTCTAATATCATTAACTAAATTATCAGATACAGGCAACTTTACTATCGACTTGCTCTATATTGACTGACCTAGTTTTTTTATGATGCCTTGAAGTTTTTCTAAAACCATATATTTCACCTCATAAAACTATCTGATACCATATACATAAGCATTAGGAAGTTTTCAACATAGCTGATACTCTTTTTGAATGAGAAATCACTTTATTAATCATATAATTCTCATGATTGTTATCTATTTTAGGCAGCTCATACAGATAATTCACCATTATTCCGGCTGACTGACTAATGCCTTTTTCAGAAGTATCGGCCATCCAGTTGATTTGTTTGATTGATGCACCATTGCTTAAATGAAAGTGTGCTACCGGATCATAAGCACCCCCAACACTGCTTTTAACCTTTAGCAAATAATGTGCACAAAGTTTCAGTAGGGACTGTTTTTCGCATTCAATGTTAGTTTTTATGCTTTCTAAAATTTCTGTACCTGATTGTTTTATATTAAGCTTACCTAATAAAGCTACGTCTTGATTTTTTAGCCATTTTGTAAATCCAGGAACTGGAGAAAGAGTTGCATAAACTTTTACGCTTTTAAATTCCTGCGATAGTTTTTCTACGACTCTCTTTATTAAAAAGTTACCGAGGCTAATTCCAGATAAACCAGTTTGAGTGTTTGATATTGAATAGAATATAGCAGTACTTGAACTGCTTGGGTCACTTGAAGGAACTGACTCGTCCAAAACGTGTTGAATGCTATCTGCAATTTTGTTCATCAATGCAACCTCTACAAAAATTAGAGGCTCCTCTGGTATTTTATAATGAAAGAAAGCAAAACAGAGACGGTCAGAATCTAACCTGTTTTTTAAATCACCCCAAGAAGAAATTTCATGCACAGCTTCATATTTTATAAGTTTTTCTAGCAATGATGCAGATGAATCCCAAGTGATTTGATGAAGATCAAGTAGATCAACATCAACCAAAGTACAGAGTATACTTTTTAATTCGTTTTCTAGTGAACTTAGACTTTGATATTCGCTCTTTAGCTTGAGTACATCAGAACGCATATCAACAATAAACTTAAGACCCTCCGGTAAGGAGATAAACTGCTTCAATATTTTAGAGCGTGGTGATTCAAGGACTTTTATTAAGTCCTGTTCAAACTTATAGCTCGACTCAGAATCTTGATTTTTCTTATATATTTTTATTTCTTCATCTATTTTCGTTTTATCCGGATTAAATTTTTCTGCCAGGGTTTGTAAAAATTTTATTTTACCTTTTTCTGATAAACTCAAGTATAGATTACCAAGAGATACGGTGTTCTTACGTGCTGAAACCTCCCCTCCCTTTGGGTTTAAGCACTCGTTCATCTTCAAGACTAAGCTATCGATATCGCGACTACTACTTAAATCAGGGCCAATATTGCCAACCCATGACCTTACAGCATCTGCTACTTCACCTAATATTTTAAAAAAGCCCTTTGGTGCTTTCTTATCTTCAACTTTCACTATACCAGTTTTTGCTAATGATTCTTTTATCATATGTTCCTTTTATCGTGTATTTATCTTAATTTAAAGAAAGATCTTAGTCTACAAAGAAGGCATATATTTTCATGGTACAACTATTTTATAATCTATTTGAAATTTTCGTAAAGAGAGTTAGATTTTTAATTCTATTATTCTTCTTAAAAAAGTACTTTTATTATAAAAATGCCCTTTTCCTCTTCCTTTTCCGGGTAAGGCTGATTTTTTAATTACCTAGTCGAAGTCACTTAATTTTTACACATCTATTGTAAAGTACAAAATCTGACTTTGGAGTGAAAATGCTAGCTGATGCTTGGACTTTATTGATACTTATGCTACTTGAAACTATACTTGGTATAGACAATTTAATCTTTATTTCTCTAGCAATAGATAAGGTGCCAAATCTGCTGAGAGAAAGAGCCCGCCTGATAGGTTTTGGCTTGGCGCTATTGATGCGTTTTGTAATACTGTTTTTTACATCACATATATTATCAATGCAAGAGCCTATATTTCACTCTGTATCACTAGATATTTCAGTAAAAGATTTGCTTATGATTGCAGGAGGGTTATTCCTTATTGTTAAAAGTTCTATGGAGTTATGGAGCGAAATTTTTGTACATAAGGAGAACAAAACAAAGGCAAACGTTAAATCACAATTTTTTTTAGTTGTGTTACAAATTATATTAATAGATTTAGTTTTTTCTGTTGATTCAATATTAACTGCTATAGCATTAACTCATGATATGATAATCATTGCTATAGCATTTATATTTTCCATATTAGCAATGCTATTTTTATCAAGTTATACTGCTCAGTTAATAAAATCCAGCCCAAGCTTAAAAGTAATTGCCATTCTATTCATTTTACTCATCGGTATATATCTAATACTTGAAGGACTTCACATAGAGCTACCAAAAGCATATTTATATTCTTCATTTATATTTGCACTGCTTGTGGAAGCTATAAGCAAAATAAAGACAATGCGGTCTTGAAATTATTTTGTACAAAGCAAAAGTCTAATTTTTATTCCGGTTTGTGACGAATATCTGTACGAACATTTTGATATCATCCGAGTAGCTGATACTGGTTCTTTTTTTTTCCTGGATTCCAGCGTTACGCGCTGGAATGATATTAAATAGTTTTCCTTGGAATTTGAGTTATGCAAGCAGCCTCTTTGGTGTGATTCGAGTAGCTGAAACTGGAATGAAATTATTGCTACTCCCACTCAATAGTTGCTGGTGGCTTGGAAGTTAAGTCATACACAACTCGATTTACTCCGGAAATTTTGTTAACAATTATACTGCTGACGTCTTGCAAAAACCTCCAAAATACTAACGAATGTTGATCTTTATTTTCAAATGGAAATGCATCAGCTGTCATGCCATCAGATGAAGTCACAGCCCTTAAAGCGCAAACATATCCGTATGTACGATTATCTCCCATAACTCCCACAGTTTTTACTGGTAACAGTACAGCAAAGGCCTGCCATATTTTATCATACAGATCATAATTTTTCATTGTGTTGATATATATTTCATCTACTTCTTGCAATATTCGTACCTTTTCTTCATCAACCTCACCTATGATCCTCACTGCAAGTCCAGGTCCAGGAAATGGATGTTGAAATATTATCTCATCTGAAAGCCCAATTTCTTTGCCAAGCAGCCTTACTTCATCTTTAAAGAGATAGCGTAAAGGTTCTACTAGTTTCAGATTCATTTTTTCTGGCAACCCACCAACATTGTGATGAGATTTAATTGTACTAGTGTTTCCTGAAGCGTGCCCTGATTCAACTACATCAGAGTAAATGGTGCCTTGCATTAAAAAATCCACATCACCTATTTTTTTCGCCTCTTCTTCAAACACTTCGATAAAAGTATTGCCAATAATTTTTCGCTTTTCTTCCGGATCAGTTATTCCCTTTAACCTACTTAAAAACAAGTTTGATTTATCAACGTAATTTATTGGAATTTCTTTTAACATAGCAGTGGTCTGGCTCTTACGCAATAACCCAGTATCGATAAAAATACAGTTTAATTGTTTTCCTATAGCTTTATGGGTGAGAACTGCTGCAACACTTGAATCAACTCCCCCACTTACTGCAGCAATTACTTTTTTCTCCCCTACTAAGTTTTTAATTTTTTCCTTCTGTTTTTCAATGAATGACTTCATTGTCCAATCTCTCTCACAGTTTGCAATATCTATGAAATTAGAGAGAAGTTTACTACCATTTGTCGTAGGCTTAACTTCAGGATGGAACTGAGTACAGTAAATCTTCCGCTTTTCGTTGGCAATTATTGCGATTGTTTGATTTATTACACCTGAGGCAATAACAGTAAATCCTTGCGGTATAGTTTCGACACTGTCTGCATGATTCATCAGCACATCGACTTCCGAATTAACGTCCCAAGTATCCTTTATAATTGGAGATTCTTTTAGTATCTTGATTTTAGTTTTGCCAAATTCCTGATTGAATCCTTTTCTTACCTTTGCTCCGAAATAATGACAAATGAGTTGCTGTCCATAACATATTCCAAGTATAGGAGTGTTTATTGTTTCGTTAAGTTTTATAATTTTATGTGCTACTTCACTTACTTCAGAGCAATTGTCATTTACAGATTGCGGTCCTCCAGAAAAAATAAATCCATTGAATTTTGATACTGTTTCGAAATCGATATTGCTTGGAAATATTTCACAGTAAACGCCCATTTCCCTGATTTGTCTTGCAATAAGCTGTGTAAACTGTGAACCAAAATCAATAACGGCAATTGCTGACAATGTGCTCCTCCATATTATTTAAAGCAATATTTGATAATAAAGAAAACAATAAAGTAAGTAAACTAAGACCTGTTTAAAAACTTTAATATATGACTAAAGTAACTTAAATTTACCGCAACAGATTTATGATTAAGTTGTCTTAATTATCATTCTGATACTCTCTTCTTATCATAATAGCAACCCCAACATCTTTCCTTAAGTTGATGCCATTGCCTGAACGGATACGTTTAATATATATATAAATTCTTATCTTTTATATCTAATAAACCAAGTGTTGGTACGATTGTTGCTTTCAGGAAGATGACGGTTTCTACTGTCTTAGCCAGTTTCTTTGACTTTTGATGCAATAAGTTTTGGTTATCTTTTCTATGCTCTATAAGCCCACCAATTACCATAACTTCGCCGCTCTTAATTTTTAACGTAGAGTGCATTTCTCTGGTTTCAATAATTGGAATGTCACTATTTAATTTCATTTTATTCTGCTGTGCGACATATTCTATATTTGGGTCTTTAGTGTAATCGTTAATTCTTGATAAGATTGGGTGTATATCCATGAATATTTCATTAGTATCAATATTAATGCTTGGGTGGATTATTAACACCACACCTATTGGAGTGCTATTCATCTTGGTAATTAAGACATGATTAGAATTTTTGGTATTTTTCTGTATATCGGAAGTAAAATAGATATGATTTTTAGTAAATGAAATCATTGCTTGCTGATTATTTATAGCATGTACTCTAGGACTTGAAATTACGGTTGAAGTGCCAAATTTGCCTAAATTTTTTACTAAATCTCCTAAATCACTCACACCAGAGTTAATTGCTAGGTCAATAATGGAGTTACCTTGATTTGTTATAGATTTGGTTTCATTATGCAAATCATTTAAGTTGATACCGGAAAGGTATTTATCGTCTAATAAAACTTCAACTATTTTGGCCTCGATCATTACTTGAGAAGACGCCAATTTCTTAACTTTATTAATATATTCTTCAACAGCTTTGTGAATATCTTTTCTAGCATTTAGAATAATGACACCAGCTTCTCTGTTGGATGAAAGAAACTCACCATCATCTACTCCGTTAACATCCATTATTGCATTTAAGCCTTTTTCTAATGAATTCCATAAATCACTACTATATTGAGACTTCATATAGTTTCTATCAACATCGCTGTCGGTAATATTGTTACCAATGATAAAATTTCTTTGCGCAGAGTGTTGAATATTGATGAAGTCTACGTAATAATTTTGTGCATATGGCAAATCTTGTTCAATTCTAATTACACCATTATTCATTGAGTAACGCAATTTGGCGCTGTTGGCTATATTCTGAATTACTTCGTTTATGTTCTTATCTTTTAGTTTTAAAGTAATATTACCTGATATTTTGGGATCTATGTCTAAGTTAACGTCAGAAAGTTTTCCTATCTCAATCAGTAAATCCTTTACTGGTACTTTTTCATCAACATTAATCGAAAGAAACTGATTACTGGTTGTAAGATCGGGAAACTCTACCGGTAAAGGTATCATTTCTGGTATTGCTGGATCGTTATTCTTCAAAGGGGTATTATATTGTTGCAACGAATAACCGTGCTTATAATTATCTATATTAACAGGATGTTGCTTGTTAGGTAGATGTGTACAAGAAATAATGAAAAGGAATATTAAACATTTTAAAATAGCCATGAGGGCAGCATACAAATCTATACTAATAGTTTTCTATAAAAATGTTAAAAATGTATTTAATTGTATCCGTTCAGGGGAGTGGTTTAAGAAATGATAGATAGGGGATTGTGAAAAGGGTTTAGCCGTCTTTGTTTTCATGTTAAGTATAACGAAATTATCCGTTCAAGCTCCTTGCTCCGATTGTATAAAAATGAGTTTTTATGGTAAACGATATAATGCCTAATTTGCCGTTCAGTGGGGGATGTTAAATAAATCATACGAGTCAAGTTAAGGAAATCACAACCTATTACTTGTAGGGAGTGTTAAATAAACCATACGCGTCAAGTTAAGAGATTGTAAGTAAATTCATTCAGGGAAGTTAAGGTAGATACTCTAGTTTTTCTGTACTTGTCTTTTAATGAAAATCGAGACCAAGTTATGGTAAGCTTTTTAAGAAAAACTTTCAAACTATTAACTTTATTCTTTAGTGCTAAAAATAACTCTCTAACCCGCCTTTTTAGCTCAATAAATGCCTTTGTTAAGCCAAGTTCTGTATTCTTTTTCACTTCTGTGCAACCAACTATGCTGTGAAATATAAGAATTGCGCACAATTTAGCATATAGTTCACATAATACTCTGCATGGCTTTCCTTTTAGCTTATCAAGTCTGATATGGCTTTTATACAATTTAAATAATTTGCCACCTTACTCTGTAAATCGTTAATACTTGCTCAGCACTAATTTTATTTTCTGGAACATTAGTTTTGACCAGTTCAACAATTTTTGATTTCTTTTAGAGGATGTATATCCCTGCGATCTTGCTAATCTATTAGCTTTCCTTCTTCTGGCCATATTCAGTTAGTTTCTGACATATAATTCTTACTCTAATTTTTGCTTCTTTTCCTAACAATACCTCGTTTTCTAAAAATAACTTATCCTCTAAACATTCTAATAACTCCATTTTTTGATTTGTTTCTACATCATATATGTTGGTATCGGATTTATAACGACTTATGAAATAAGCTCCTATTTCATTGATTTGTTTAAAAGAACTTGGCACAAAATAACCGAGATCAGATATTAGCAAATCATTGCTTAATATATTACTTAAATGTTTCCTATATCCCTGGTCTGATCTTACTCCCTCCGTTAAATTAAGTTGGTCTATTATCTGATTCATGTAGTCGAAAACTAATTGTAACTTTATTCCAGACTTATACCAACTCTCATTATTAATGAACCAAATAAGAAGCATTGCAGAGTTGTTTAACCGTGGAAGGGGAAAGAGAGGTAATAAATTTACACAAAGCGCTCTCAAGCAGAACAATTGTATCGTAGATTTTATTGCGCAAAATGTTCTGTTTTATATATAACCAAAACCTCTCAACAGGATTGAGGTCAGGTGAGTATGGTGGTAGGTATATAATTTCGATATTTTTAGGTATCTTTAAACTTTTTGACTTATGCCAACTAGCGCAATCCATCACGAGAAAAGCCTTTCGTATTCCTAAATATTGCGACATCTGTTCAAGGAATATATTTATACAAGCAGTGTTGACGTTTGGTGCAAATAAGCTAAAATTCTCTCCATTTCTGGGATTAACTGCACTATAGAGATAAAAATTTTCCCTACCTAATTTTACCTTAACCTGTGTCCTACTGCCTTTTTTAAACCACCCATGTCCAACTTTTGAATGTGTACCAAACCGTGATTCATCGAAGAAAAATAGCTCTTTTTCAGAATGCATGACAATAGTTTCATTGAGGTTTTTTTTTAAACTCCTCTTGCTTATTTTTATCCTGTCCACTATGAACTGGTCTTGGTGTGATATATGAGAATTTCATTCTTTGCATATTACGATGTATTGTGGATTTGCTGATATTCAAACCAAATCTTTCTTGGATTCTTATTCTCATTTCTCTAATAGTAATATTGGGGTTTTCCTCTATCCACACCTCAATTTGTTCAAGTTGACTTTGGTTCAATATAGTTTTTCTACGGCATTGAGGTGGAGAAAATAATTTTTCTTCTCTTCCAAATTTTATGTGCTTTATCCATGTAGTAATTGCCTTTCTCGAAATGCAACATATTTTTGCTACAGCTGTTATACTGTGCTTTTTTGCTGCAATTACAGCATTTAGTTTTTTTGCAACATACGCATTATTTCTTACTTTCTTCAGCATCTCTTTTGCTGATTCCACCACTTTTTCATCCAATAATTTTGATCTTAATGCCATCTAAACCTCGCTATTTTACTTACTCCAGTATGGCTTTTTTTCCATTATTGTCTATTCGTTGCTTGTATAGCGGGAATTGGTATAAGCAATAGAAATAGTAGGATAACAGTAGTCAACCAAGATTCCAGCATCACGTACTAGGATGATATAAGTATCATAATTTACGATTAGATTGACATGAGATAAAGAGTAAATTAAAAATTGAATAGATCTTTAAATGTATAATAAATGCCTATAGAAATATTAATGCCTGCTCTTTCCCCGACAATGAGCAAAACTGGAGGAAAAATTGTAAAGTGGTGTAAAAAGGAACAAGATAAAGTTGAAATAGGTGATGTAATCGCTGAAATTGAGACCGATAAAGCCATAATGGAGTTTGAATCTATCGATGAAGGAGTTTTGGCAAAAATTTTAGTGTCGGAAGGAACAAGTGGCGTGCCTGTAAGTCAACTGATAGCTCTAATGTTAGAGGAAGGGGAAGATAAAAGCGCACTTGATTTAGCTTCTGCCATCAATACCAAGGTTGAGAAGGAGGTTGAAGCCGATTTTTCAGTATCATCTAACCCTTCGATTTCATCTAGCTCTTCAATGTCATCTAATTCTCTAATGTCATCCCAGTGCGTGACACTGGGATCTAAAAAAGAGGATAGAGCAACAGAAAATAGAATAAAAGTAAGCCCCTTAGCTAAGAACATAGCTCAAAATGAAGGTGTTGATGTAAAGCGACTGAAGGGTACCGGACCATATGGTCGCATTATCAAGGCTGATATATTAGAATGTCTAGATCAAACTAAAAATTATGAGAGACCTGAGAAAGATGTAACAGTTGAAGTAAGCAACATGCGCCAAGTGATAGCACAGCGTTTAGTTGAATCTAAGCAAAATATTCCACACTTTTATTTAACTGTAGACTGCTACGTTGATAAGCTAATATCGCTCAAAAATGAGGTTAATTCAGCAAATGAAAACAATAAAGTAACAATTAATGACTTAATTATAAAAGCTGTGGCTTTAAGCATGAAAAAATTTCCTGATATAAACTCATCGTGGATAGATACTAAAATAGTAAGATACTCAAATATAGATATCTCAATTGCTGTAGCGCTTGAGGATGGACTCATTACTCCTATAATAAAAAATGCTGATGAAAAAAGTGTTTTATCTATATCAAAAGAAGTGAAAGATTTAGTAAGTAGGGCAAGATCTGGAAAACTAAAGCCTGAAGAATTTCAAGGAGGAGGATTTACTATCTCCAACTTAGGCATGTTTGGTATAAAAACTTTCAGCGCTATAATCAATCCACCGCAATCTTGCATTATGGCTGTTGGTACATCCAAAAAGCAACCAATTGTTATAGGTGAAAAAATAGAGATAGCAGAGATAATGACAGTTACTCTCTCTGTTGATCACAGAGCAGTTGATGGAGCACTCGGAGCAAAATTTTTAAATGCCTTTAAGTACTATATAGAAAACCCTACGGTGATGCTTCTTGAGCCTTTATTATTATAATAAAATTAATACCTCTTAGTTTATACTTTTATTAATTGGATAGGTTTAGAGGTAAAAATATGACTGAAACAAAGATAGAAAAACGCAGTATATCTTTTGATTCTGCAAAATCAAAATTTTCAAACGATAGGTTTCAAATAGATTCCTCGTCTAATGAGTCAATAGATGCCATTGATAAGAAATTTAAGTATGAAGTGAAACTTCCGGGCATTATCCACACTACAACAAGAAAAAATAACGTTGGGGACGGACTTAATGAATTGAATACAAGAAAGAAGGCTAATTTTATTGCTCCAGAGCTTAGCATTGCAAAGAAGAAAGTTACTTTTGCAAATCCAGAGTACCATATTATTCCAAATGTTGATAACCATAAGAAAAGTTCTCCAGTACAAGCAACTGTTGAGGATATGTTATTTGGAGGAGTAAGCGATTCTACTCCATGTCTGACACCTAAAAGAACTACTGAAAACATGTTATTTGTTGGGGGAGTGAACGACTCTACTCCATGTTTAACACCAGAAAAAAGCCAAGCAACAACTACAGATGAACTGGAGACTGTAAAATTCCTTAAAACATTAAGCAAAGCAGAAAAAGAAAATTTTAGTTTTTCTGCTAAGCAGCACAACCAAAAGGTTAAGGATAGCAAAAAAACTTATAATCCACTTGATTGGAATCCAATTTATCAGGATAAAAAGCGTTTTAGTCCAGACAGGTTAAATGTTCATCCGTTATTGCATAATAATGCTGAAATGCACGGCAATATAACTTCTGGTACCAGGCCTTACTCAGTGACAGAAAAGTGCATGGTAACACACGATGGCAGTGAGCTTGGAGCAAAGATGGAGAGAAAGCATGGATTTCAACAGGATCTAAATGTTAAGCATACAAAAGCTGATACTGTAGTGTGCTCTATTACCAAAGGTAATGATAAAAAAGATGTCAGACCTGATGAACAAGAGCCTTTATCAGAGGTATCTAAAGTTAACGTGAAGGAATTAGTAAATAGATTCCGCGGTTAATAATTATTCGATTTTCATATAACAATTGTTTAAGAAAATCAAATATAGTATCAGCGCATTGGAACGACACTGTCATAAACTATATATAGTAGATTATAAAAGGAATGGAAGTACTAAACGCTTCCCTCTTTAACCACTTGCTGAAGAACGTTTATCTTCTGTGGCGTCTGGTGATGGAGCAACTAATCTGCTTAAAATCTCATCTTTTGGTCCCATAGCATAAATAACACCATCTGACATGATAATCACTTTATCAACCACGGATAGTAACGGTAGCTTATGAGTGATGATAACAGTGGTAGTATTTTGTTCTCTTGCAACGTTGATTGCATTAATCAAGCGCGCCTCTCCATTACTATCTAAGTTAGCATTCGGTTCATCAAGCACTAAAAGCTTAGTATTACCATAAAAAGCCCTTGCAAGTCCAAGAAGCTGTTTTTGGCCACCAGAGAGTATTACTCCTCCAGGTCCGCCTATTGTTGTATCATACCCATTTGGTAAGCTTAGTATTAATTCATGTATTCCTGCAATTTTTGCTGCTTTGATTATTTCTTCAGGATTTGGATCTGGTCTCATGCGAGCAATATTAGCTTTGACACTAGTGTTAAATAGTTCAATATCCTGAGGTAAGTAACCAACATAATTACCAAAGTTTTCTCGATTCCAAGTATATACATCAGCACCATCTAGTCTGACTACACCTGATATGGGTTTCCAAACACCAACGGTTAGTTTTGCAATGGTCGACTTACCAGAAGCACTTGCACCAATAACACCAACAACATCCCCTGGTTCTATTACAAATGAGATTCCTTTTACTGTTGGCTTATTGCTCCCATAAGGAGTAAAAAATACCCTATCAAATTCCAACTTCCCTTCAGGCTCTGGTAGAGCCATAGTTTGCTCTCTTTTTGGGGATGTTAGGATAAGTCTTTGCAGCCTACCATATGACATCCTGGCTTGATTTAAAAATTTCCAAGTATGAACTGCTGCATCAAATGGAGCCAATACTCTACCCATCAAAATCGAGGCAGCAATGATACTACCGGCAGTTTTGTGAGCTGTAATTGCAAGTAATGCGCCTGTTCCAATTACTGATATTTGCAGAGTTGAGCGTAGAAACTTAGTAATCCCAGTAATCACATTAGAACGATTCTGCGCTGTAACTTGCATTGCACGATTTTGATCATTCCGTTTACACCAATCAGAAACTATAAATTCTGACATGCCCATAGCTTCAACCACCTCTGCGTTTCTTGTTGCAACATCTATAGCATTAATATTGCGTATAGTTTCTTCATTGGTTTCTCGCAATATACGCTTAGTGGCAAGTTCATTCCATACTGCCATTGAAACTAATATAATGATCCCGGCAATAGCTATAAACCCTGTAGAGGTATGTATCATAAAGATCACAACAAGGTAAATTAGCGACCATGGAGTATCGAACAGTGAAAATATACCATTTCCTGTAATGAAATTTTTTATTACTCCAAGATCTCGTATTGCTTCACCACTTGAAGTTGAGCTTTGTACTGATGTTAACCTGATTGACCTTACTATTAGATCTGGTGTTGCAGTTTTATCAATCCAATCACCAATTTTAGCCATAGCTAAATATCGACAAGTTTCAAGCATTGCAGAACATGCAAACGCAGATAAAGTAATAACCGTCAGCATAACTAGTGTTGACACACTCTCGCTCGATATCACTCGATCAAGTACCTGAGAGGTATAAAGTGGCAAAAATAACATTAACGCATTAATCCCTGAGCTAAACCAGAAAATAAACCAAAACGCACTTTTGCACTTCTCTAGACAAGCATATAGTATACTTTGCTTTAATTCCTTTTTTATTGACGGAGTGATTTCCACAATCTTCCTTTTTACTTAATTATATGTACCATATATAATTTTTATTTCAAAAGTATTAACAGTTATTGCCTTGCCATATCATTAATGTAATAAAATATTAATGATATGCGAATATAAACTTTTTCATAGCAAGGCTATCTAATTTCTTCTCTACTATAACCTTATACGACAGCCTTGCCAATTGTTCTATGTTTTTCTTATCTACTACTCAATGACAGGTTACTAGAATGCTTACTATCACTTCTCTGAAAGTTGATGCTATCAGAGTCAGTGACTACAATCTGCATCTCTTTTTCTCTTCCTATATGATCAGGAAGTATTCCATATTCCAATACTCTACCTGTAAATTATCTTTTGTTCATACAAGGTGGACTTGAATATACCCTTGGTCTATATTCCAATTCTAAAAAGTCTGTTTCTTTAACAAAAACCGCTGTCCCAGGGCTAGAAAGTGTTGCAGACGGAATTTTATTAGCTACCTTCTTACTCACAGAAGGTAGCTTATTTTCACTACTATCACTCACATGATGCGCTGCTCTATGGTTGTTATCACACTCTTCTCTTAAGAACCTGTACATGATCTCAAGAAAGGAATAAACTAAGAGATAATGTATATAAGTTAGGATATATGAGGAGTGTATACCCAAGTGATATAAGTCGGGAAAGATTTGAGATTATATTACCAGATCTAGAATCCTGTAGAAAAAAAACAAAACCAAGAAAACTGGATTTATATGAGTTATTTTGCGGTGTACTTTATGTGCTAAAAAGTGGCTGTCAGTGGCGAATGCTACCAAAAGAGTTTCCAAAATGGCGCAATTGTTACGATTACTTCAAGAGATGGAGTAAAAAACCGAATGAAGATAGAGAAAGTGTTCTAGAAATTGTCTTAAAAAAAATTAGTTGGAGAGGTTCGTTTCAACAGTGGTCGGAATACAAAAACAAGCTTCTGCATCATTGATGCTCAAAGTGTAAAAAACACCGATATTGCTGAAGAAAAAGGTTATGATGCCGGCAAGAAAATTTCAGGAATAAAGCGTCATATTGCAGTAGATACGCAAGGTTTGCCACATGCAATTTATATTACTACAGCTAATATCGGAGATCGTACTGCTGCTGTAGAGATGATTTGTAACGCAAGAAAAAATCTTTCCGAAGTTCAAAATATACTAGTTGATGCAGGTTATACAGGAGAAAATTTTGCAACTCAAATAAAAACGACTATTGGTGCAACCGTTGAAGTAATAAAACGAAGTGAATTACATACCTTTGTTGTATTGCCAAAAAGGTGGGTTGTAGAGCGTTCTTTTGCTTGGCTGGAAAAGTGTAGACGGTTATGGAAAAATTGCGAGCGTAAACTCAATACTAGACTACAAATGGTCGTTCTAGCTTTTACTGCCTTGCTCCTCAAAAGATTATGAACAGGCTCTAAGGTTGAACAGCTTGAATTAAAAAAAGCCGGAAATATTAAACACCCATTGATATCACCAAATTTTTTTATCAATTCATTTTCTTTATTCATTCTTGTAATATTCTCTTGATTAGCACCTTCTGATAAGCTTGATGAAGCAATAAGATCTTCTTTTTTCTTACTAAAGATATTGCCTCTTTTTAGCTTGGCTGCAACATTCTTGAATTTGCTTTTCGGAGCTTTTGGTTTACTTTCTGAATGCTCATTTATAGTTATAAAACATGATTCATTATCTAACTTGTCCATTGTATCTTGTACTCTACTGGTGCGTTTTACATACTGATCAAGCTTTTCTCCTAAATTGCCCAGAAAAGAAGAACTTCTTCTTTCTGCTAACACTGTACTACCACGCCTACTCATTTTCTGAGGAGAAATATTGAGTTTGTCTCTACTCTCTAAGCTAACTGGATGCACAAGTTTGTTAAATCTATTTTTCAATTGTGAAATATCTCCAGCATGTTGTACTAATTGTTCCGATATTATTCTGTCTCTTTCTGAATCATAGATTTCTACTTCTGTCTTAGCTAGCTTTCCTGTGACCTCTTCAATTCTGTTTATTTGTTCAGTATAGTTTTCTATCTTACGTTTAACAAATTCTTTTTGACGGCCAATCACTAAGTTGCATAACAAAAGAAAAAATGATATCAAAGAACACGAAATGGAAATCCAGGTAAAAGTTTTTTCTATTTCAGATTCTGACTTATTAGACATAATGCAAGCAGAAATAATCACAGTTGATATTGACGTGGCCATATTAGAGTAGTCTAGAAGCTTTTTGCTTCTCTCTTGATATTCCATCTCAAGTTTATCATATTTCCTTTTTTTGTTTTCCTTTATTTCATAAAAGAAATCTAAAAATAACCTCAAGATATTTGTGTCGCTATGTTTAAAAGCATAATCTAAAGCTGTTTTTTTTGCATTATCCTTTATATCAAAATTTATTTTCTCATTTACAATTTTCTCTCCGTTGCTGATTGTTATACCAACTCTCATTATTAATGAACCAAATAAGAAGCATTGCAGAGTTGTTTAGCCGTGGAAGGGGAAAGAGAGGTAATAAATTTACACAAAGCGCTCTCAAGCAGAACAATTGTATCGTAGATTTTATTGCGCAAAATGTTCTGTTTTATATATAACCAAAACCTCTCAACAGGATTGAGGTCAGGTGAGTATGGTGGTAGGTATATAATTTCGATATTTTTAGGTATCTTTAAACTTTTTGACTTATGCCAACTAGCGCAATCCATCACGAGAAAAGCCTTTCGTATTCCTAAATATTGCGACATCTGTTCAAGGAATATATTTATACAAGCAGTGTTGACGTTTGGTGCAAATAAGCTAAAATTCTCTCCATTTCTGGGATTAACTGCACTATAGAGATAAAAATTTTCCCTACCTAATTTTACCTTAACCTGTGTCCTACTGCCTTTTTTAAACCACCCATGTCCAACTTTTGAATGTGTACCAAACCGTGATTCATCGAAGAAAAATAGCTCTTTTTCAGAATGCATGACAATAGTTTCATTGAGGTTTTTTTTTAAACTCCTCTTGCTTATTTTTATCCTGTCCACTATGAACTGGTCTTGGTGTGATATATGAGAATTTCATTCTTTGCATATTACGATGTATTGTGGATTTGCTGATATTCAAACCAAATCTTTCTTGGATTCTTATTCTCATTTCTCTAATAGTAATATTGGGGTTTTCCTCTATCCACACCTCAATTTGTTCAAGTTGACTTTGGTTCAATATAGTTTTTCTACGGCGTTGAGGTGGAGAAAATAATTTTTCTTTTCTTCCAAATTTTATGTGCTTTATCCATGTAGTAATTGCCTTTCTCGAAATGCAACATATTTTTGCTACAGCTGTTATACTGTGCTTTTTTGCTGCAATTACAGCATTTAGTTTTTTTGCAACATACGCATTATTTCTTACTTTCTTCAGCATCTCTTTTGCTGATTCCACCACTTTTTCATCCAATAATTTTGATCTTAATGCCATCTAAACCTCGCTATTTTACTTACTCCAGTATGGCTTTTTTTCCATTATTGTCTATTCGTTGCTTGTATAGCGGGAATTGGTATTAGGTAGAATAAGGCTTTAATAGCTTTTTCCCTTAAGTGCTCATTTTGTTTACGCTTTTTTAAAACCAACTTTTTCAAAAATTGACCTTGCTTAAAATCCTCATCTAAGATTCTTGTAAAATCATTATTATGCACTACAAGATAGTGTGATGGTGTTCTTCCAGATTTAGATACAACATTAAACATTTCCTCAGTATAGGGATCATGATGATCTGTCATAAAATATTCTATTAACTCAGCATTAAGGCTCATGGCAGCTAAACGTAGAGGTATAAGCCCTTGACTGTTTGTGTGAAAAAGTGATACTGTGTTCCTAATAGTTGATTTAGCAATACTTTCAATAACATACTGAGAGCATCCTATGCCGTCGGCAAGAGCAGCCATGTGTAACGGTGTATTGTCGTTTTCATCATATAACACTTTGATGCTAGCAGCCACCTTTTTACCTACAAGTTCTTTTGCCACAAATTCAAGACATTCCTTATTGCTGCTTAAAGTAGCTGCAAATAACAACTTTTTTTGTGTATTTTCTTCTGAAAAAATATCAATTTGGCTTTTTTGTATCAAATACTCAACGCATTCAATGCTTCCGCTTAACATAGATAAGTACAGTAAAGTTTGCCCATCTTCATTCTTCTTATTTAATACCTTTTCTATTTCCTCTTTTTGTATAAGAGAGAAAAGATACTCAAGGCATGACTTATTACCAACATGTGCTGCCATATGAAAGACGGTGTCACCGTTGCTATTCTCACGCAAAACCTCTTGATAAACGTCAAAATTCTTATTTTTCAACTTTTTTTTCTATCATGCTTAAAAACGATAAATCAAGTTGGGCAGCAAAATGTAAAGGGGTGTTTCCTTCATTATTACTCTTATTTACTTGTATGCTTCTGTCTGTTAATAATAGACTCACACGTTTTTTTCTTGTTCTGTTTCTGTATTACTCGATAGAGCTAAGTGTAGGGCCGTATTTCCTTTGTATGTTTCTGTGCTTAAATCGTAATCAGGAAATTTATTGAGTAAAGATGTTAGACAATCATACTTCCCGTACATTGCAGCTAAATGTACAAGATCTCTTCCATGTTCACCTTTGGATTCAAGCATGCTATTTCCTATATTTTCATAAAATAGGTCTATACAATATGAATTACCATGTATAATAGCAATATGTAAGGGGGTGTTACCTTGTTTATTCTGAACAATTTTTGCACCTGATTTAATAAACAATTTCATTAGCTGGTTATTTTCATGTTTTGCAGCTATATGCAATGGGGTGTTACCATCTACATTTTCTTGATTAATTTCACTTTTTAGTCTACCTAAAAATTTTAGATGCTCTATAAGAAAATTTATGGCATTTTCTTGAGTTCCTGAGTTATCTACAATCTTATGAAAAGGATTCTCATTATATTTATTTTTTAAAAATTGTACTTGATTATCAATGAAGAATTTTATGCACTCAGCATTTCCAGATTGCACAGCATAGTGTAATGCGTTATTTCCATATTTGTCTGTTTTAATTTTCTCCCTATCAAAAATTCCTTTTGCTGTCAATATTTCTTTTAAATATTCTAGGAGGTTAGGACTTCCGCTTCTGGCAGCATAGTGTAACTCAGTTTTATTATTGGTAGTGCAACTCAAATCTGCTCCATTTTCTATGAGAATTTTAAAGCATTCTTTATTGCCAGATTTAGCCGCATAGTGTAGTGGTGTTTTACCATCTCTATCTTTATTCCTTACTGCTTCTTCAATGTCAAAATCAGAATTTTCTATCACAAAACGTAAAATATCTTCTTTACCCGACTCAGCTAAATAATGTAGAAGTGTTTTATCATTACTATCTGCAAAATTCTCCAATTTTATAATCAATTCTCTGTCCATACCAAGAATTAGAGATACAGCTATTTCAACATGAATATCATAATTCCTATTTTTCTTTTGTTCTTTCCCAATTCTTTCAATAGCCACTGTTAATAGCGAAGAACCATCATTACTTGTTATATTCCATCCATCTTGACGAAATTTTTCAGCTAATGAATCACTTATATTTTCTGCTAAAATCCTGCTTTTTGTACAATCAAGATTATTAGTACATATATTATAGTTTTCTTCTTGAGTTACTTTATTAATATAATCATATATGATTATTAAGTCTTGCTTATTGACTTTATCTTCTGAATTGCCTTGTAATGAAGAGAGGTCTATCTCACTAATTGCTCTTGCCATACCAATGGTTCCCACAGCAAATAAACCTGAACTGAGTGTCTTTGCGCTTGTACTAGATTTAGTTTTGAAAGGATTAATAACTGTGTCAAAATTTTTTTTGAACATGCTGTACCTCATAAATAATAATGCCGGTAGTGAATAAGGCTTTCCACTATAATTTTTAAGCCTACAAAAATCCACCAGCGGCCGCATTATATAGTAGATAATTTTTTGTGCTAGTAATATTTTTCTAATTCCCACTTTGGCCTTGGTGCAAAGTCAAGAGAGTCTACATAGCTTTTCTGTAACCTTTCAATTCCTGTCCATCCAACCATCACTGCATTGTCTGTACATAAATTGCTTGGAGGAGAAAGCACGTTCAAGTCTATGTGCTTTTTTAATCTCTCTTTCAGGAAATTATTTGCTGCAACTCCACCAGTAATTACAAAATCATTGATTTTAATATTTAAAGATACAGCGATACCAATAGCATTTCTGACTCTATCGAGTAATATGTCGCTAATACACTCCTGAAACGAAGCACACATATCACACACATCCTGTTCACTCATTACAAATTCTCGTGCTAAGTTTTTTACCGCTGTTTTAATTCCAGAAAATGAAAAGTCACATCCAGAGCGTTTTGTCATCGCCCTTGGCAATTTAAATCTCATACCATCACCTTTTTTAGCTAATTTTTCAATCAATGGACCTCCTGGATAGCTTAGACCCAGCATCTTAGCGACTTTGTCAAATGCTTCTCCTAATGAGTCATCAAGCGTTTCTCCAAGTTTGATATATTTACCTACATCCTGTGCAATTAAAAATTGACAATGGCCACCTGATATCAGTA
This sequence comes from Wolbachia endosymbiont (group B) of Gerris lacustris, assembly GCF_964028355.1. Lineage (NCBI taxonomy): Bacteria > Pseudomonadati > Pseudomonadota > Alphaproteobacteria > Rickettsiales > Anaplasmataceae > Wolbachia > Wolbachia endosymbiont (group B) of Gerris lacustris. Next base: position 528,896 of record NZ_OZ034761.1, on the reverse strand, counting down.
GGACTAAAAACGGAAATTTAACCTCATATAGTAGCCTAACAACTAATGCGTGTGCTTCTAAGTGATTGACTGCAATAAACGGTTTTTGTGTTACGTGTGCAATTGCTTTAGCCATCATTGTACCAATTATTAATCCACCTATGAGTCCTGGTCCTGATGTCGCTGCAATTGCATCTAGATCACAAAAGTTAAGGTTAGATTTTTCCATAGCATTTTTTATTAAACCACTTAAATGCTTCATATGAGCACGTGATGCTATTTCAGGAATCACTCCACCGCACTTTTTATGCTCTGCCTGAGAGAGAATTTCGTGAGCAAGAACTTGTTTATCACTACTCACAATTGCTGCTGCAGTTTCATCGCAACTTGTTTCAACCGCTAAAATGGTTTTCATATATATTTGAACTCTTTAAGTTGCGAGAACTATAACTTAAAATGTTGAAGAAGTTAACTATATTCTGCTGAGCTAATTATCATCTTCAAATATGGAACCAATTTTTTTGCTTCCAGGAGAAAATTTATTAGTCCAACTGTTTTGTACTTTGTTTATATCTTTAAAAGCAGTTTTGTTGCTGTACTCCTTTACTTCTTTATCTATTCTCTCCATTATTTGTAGATCCAGATAGCTCTTTTTCCATTGGTTAGTAGCAAGGAATATTTTGTTTAAATCTTGAGTGCAAATTAGATATTCTTTATCTTTAGGATAAACTTCCTGAGCCCAAGCGAACAGCTCAAAATAGCGTGCGAATAACTCAGATGCACGTGATTTTGGAGTCTGATAGGCTTGTATCTCTTCAAATATAATTTGACCAGTAATTTTTTGTACCAAAATATTTGACTGCTTTAAGTTCTGCTCAATATCCTGATAAACTTTATAGAGAAATTCTTGCTCTAAGCTTAAGTTCAGTTCATTTTCAACCATATGTGAAAGTTCATGTACTATGATGTAAGGATTTGACCTTCTTAGCACAATAACATACTTATTTAAACCAGAAGATCGAATTGTCTTACATACTCCCTCTTCCATATCCACTAATCTTTCTTGATATATTTCAAACGAGAGTCTATTTTGCTTTATTAGTGACAAAGTGAGGTTTAATGTATTTCTAAACTTCTCAAATTGATAGAGATATTTGACATATTGTATTACGTTTTCACTATTTCCTACTTGAGTTGCTTGTTTTATTAAGTTCCTGATTAGCATGCTTTATTATTAAAGGAATTTTCTTTATGCTCAAGAATTATAAAGTGTTTTCAGGAAGTATAGCTAAAAAAGTTTAATTTACTTACATTCCGCTACTTATTATTAGCCAAGAGGTATCACGTCAGTATAACTTAGGAATGTACTAGATATAAAAGTGCAATATCAAATATATTCTACTAAAAATCAATCAACTTTTCACATGTTTGCTCTTCATAAAAGAAGTTCAGTGTTATCGTAGTACCAAGTTTTGCTTCACTTTGAATGTTGAAAGTCCCACCCATTAACTCTACTAATTTCTTGCTTAGAGGTAATCCGATACCTGTGCCTTCGTTTCTATATCCCGAATCTGCTTGGCCAAAAACGGACATAACTTTATATATGTCTTGCTGCATTATCCCTATTCCATTATCATGAAACTCAATAGTTAATAAATTTTTTTCTATATTCTCTTTTATAATCATTCTTATTAAACCACCTTTAGGAGTGAACTTGATTGCATTTGATAACAAATTTATTATAATTTGCTTCATTCTTTTGGGATCGGCGATAACTAATAATTGTTTATCAGATATCTCTTTCTTTAAACTAATTCCTGTTTCTTTTAGTTTAGGTGATAACATGTTTAAGCACGAATCTATTATCTTATTCAGATTAAACTTCACTTTTTCTACTGTTAAACTACTTGATTCAGCTTTAGAAAAATCGAGCACATCATTAATCAAAGCAAGTAAATGTGTACCAGCATTATATATATCGTCTACGTATTCCTTGTATTCAGAGTGATCTACCGAACCTAAAGTTTCATTTTTGATCAATTTTGCAAATCCAATAATAGCGTTAAGAGGTGTACGCAACTCATGTGTAACACTTGCAAAAAATTTTATCTTATTTGCATTTTCTTGCTCTAATGCCTCTTTAACCCTTTGTAATTCAATATTAGTTTTGTGTTGCTTAGCTAGCATTTGGGTGTTGGAAAAGTGCAAATAAACCATTATTAGTATTAAGATAACCAGTAATAAGCCCATGAATATTGAAAATAGACTATATACCATAATATAAGAGTCATTATAGCTTTGAATGATCTTCAAAAAAAATGAAGGCTTAATGTCATCTTCATGAAATATAGGGAAAGTAGAAGTTAATGTATTTCCTGTAGCGTAAAATATTTCTTGATTGCTTAGCAATTTATCAATTTCATCATTTGTAAGCAACTGCTCATAGTCATGACCTTGAGTATTAAAATTACTGAAAATTACTCTGGCATTTTGATCATACAGTATTAAGCTAAAATTTCTTACTTTGCTTACTGATTGTAACAATTCAGCACGCAGTTTTACCAACTGGTTTATGTAATCAAAACTGTTATATTTAATATGATGTTTTTCTATTAGTAAATAATGATATTTTTTTATTATACTATTTTCCAATAGATCTTTTAAGTTTGCATTTGAATTACGGTAAAAAGAAAGAAAATTATTCTTTAATGAATAATTGCGGTATATTGTGCTCAATAAAACCACAAAAACTAATAAGAATAGCGAGATAATTTTTGTATATCTATTTGTTTTTAGTTTAGTAAACATTAATTTACTTAATTTATACATATTCTTCTCATTGTGAAATAACGTCTTTTATGGTATTAATAAAAAATTAGCATATCATACTTTTATGACAATTTCTCCTATCTTGCCAGTTTATTCTCCTATTAATATAAATTTTCCTTATGGTAAAGGTGTTTACTTGTATGATATCGATAATAAGCGCTATGTAGATTTTCACTCTGGAATAGCTGTTAGCAGTTTAGGTCATGCTAACCCACGATTAACTGATGTCCTAAAATTACAAGGGGAAAAACTATGGCATATATCAAATACCTATAATATATCTACTGCCAACAAATTTGCAGAAAATTTAATAAACAACAGCTTTGCTAATACTGTATTTTTTGCAAATTCTGGATCAGAAGCAGTGGAATGTGGACTTAAAATCGCTAGGGCCTATCAAAATGGAAAAGGTAATAAAAATCGCTATAGAATTCTAACATTTCATGGTGCATTTCATGGAAGGACATTTTTAACTTGTGCAACAAACGATAGACAGAAATTTTCTGAATTACTGAATCCTTATATTGACTGGTGTGATAACATAAAGCCCAATATTGAGAGTGTAAAGAAAGCAATTTCTAATGACATAGGTGTTATATTAATAGAACCAATACAGGGACAAGGTGGTATTAAAGTAATGAGTGAAGTCTTCATGAAAGAGCTAAGAGAACTATGTAACGAAAACGACATACTGCTATTTTTTGATTGCGTTCAGTGCGGTGCTGGCAGGACAGGAAAGTTATTTGCATATGAACACATAGGAATTAAGCCTGACATATGTGCTCTTGCAAAAGGAATAGGAGGAGGTTTCCCTCTGGGGGCTTGTCTTGCAACTGAAAAGGTTGCTAAGTACATGGCGGTCGGTATGCATGGTTCTACTTTTGGTGGTAATCCACTTGCAACTTCAGTAGGTAATGCTGTATTGGATGAATTGCTCAGTCCTGGCTTCTTAGAAAATGTTGAAGTTAGAGGTAAGTCTTTAAAAAACAAACTAGAGGACTTAGCAAGTAAGTTTCCAATGATAGAAGAAGTGAGAGGAAAAGGGTTGATGCTAGGAATAAAAGTAAAAATGAATAACCAAAAATTTGCAGAAGAGCTAAGTCACCGTGGTTTACTCACTGTTGGAGTAACATCAGATAACGTTGTAAGAATCTTGCCTCCACTCATTATCACTGAAAAAGAGATTGATGAAGGCATTGAAATCCTCACTCAGTATTTATCTGAAAAGTTCTAGTTAAAAACTAAACCTTCCTGCTCACTAGTTGTTGGCTATATCAAAATTGCAGATAAAGCAGTAGCTACAACTTTATCAGCTACTTCATTTGTACACTTTGCCTTTTCCTGTTCTCTTATCAATGTAATACCAACTCTCATTATTAATGAACCAAATAAGAAGCATTGCAGAGTTGTTTAACCGTGGAAGGGGAAAGAGAGGTAATAAATTTACACAAAGCGCTCTCAAGCAGAACAATTGTATCGTAGATTTTATTGCGCAAAATGTTCTGTTTTATATATAACCAAAACCTCTCAACAGGATTGAGGTCAGGTGAGTATGGTGGTAGGTATATAATTTCGATATTTTTAGGTATCTTTAAACTTTTTGACTTATGCCAACTAGCGCAATCCATCACGAGAAAAGCCTTTCGTATTCCTAAATATTGCGACATCTGTTCAAGGAATATATTTATACAAGCAGTGTTGACGTTTGGTGCAAATAAGCTAAAATTCTCTCCATTTCTGGGATTAACTGCACTATAGAGATAAAAATTTTCCCTACCTAATTTTACCTTAACCTGTGTCCTACTGCCTTTTTTAAACCACCCATGTCCAACTTTTGAATGTGTACCAAACCGTGATTCATCAAAGAAAAATAGCTCTTTTTCAGAATGCATGACAATAGTTTCATTGAGGTTTTTTTTTAAACTCCTCTTGCTTATTTTTATCCTGTCCACTATGAACTGGTCTTGGTGTGATATATGAGAATTTCATTCTTTGCATATTACGATGTATTGTGGATTTGCTGATATTCAAACCAAATCTTTCTTGGATTCTTATTCTCATTTCTCTAATAGTAATATTGGGGTTTTCCTCTATCCACACCTCAATTTGTTCAAGTTGACTTTGGTTCAATATAGTTTTTCTACGGCATTGAGGTGGAGAAAATAATTTTTCTTCTCTTCCAAATTTTATGTGCTTTATCCATGTAGTAATTGCCTTTCTCGAAATGCAACATATTTTTGCTACAGCTGTTATACTGTGCTTTTTTGCTGCAATTACAGCATTTAGTTTTTTTGCAACATACGCATTATTTCTTACTTTCTTCAGCATCTCTTTTGCTGATTCCACCACTTTTTCATCCAATAATTTTGATCTTAATGCCATCTAAACCTCGCTATTTTACTTACTCCAGTATGGCTTTTTTTCCATTATTGTCTATTCGTTGCTTGTATAGCGGGAATTGGTATTAATAGTAGATATCAACCTAACGACATTGCTGATAACAAACCTAGAAGCTACTTAAACAATACAACAGTGGACAAACAGCTACAAGGGTCATATCATGCTATTTCTTCCTGAAGTTGTTTAATTTCATCTACCGAAAGGCCTGTGATTTCAGCGATAACATCAATAGAGACACCGGCCTTGAGTGAGTTTTTGGCTACTTCAACGTCCCTTTCTTTTCTGCCTTCCACTTTGCCTTTTTCATGGCCAATTAGGATGCCTTCTTGTCTACCTTCTTGTCTACCTTTTTGAGTGGCATCATCGAGTTTTTGTTCTAAGATGGCAGCTTCTTTCTGTAAATCCATTACTCTTTCTTCATAAGCTACAAGATCCTTCTCATTCCAATGAAACTTATCTAACTCATCATACGCTAGCTTTATTATTGGTGATTTTTCTGCTATTTTTCTTAAATCTTCATCAGTTGTTTCTTCTGCATATTTAAAGAAAAACAGCCAACGATCTACTACATTTTCTAGCTGCTCTTCTCTATTCTTAGGAAACTTTGGTAACTCAATGAAAATAAATTGAAAATCTTTTAAGTCATGCTCATTAGTTTTTTCATCTCTTATGGTATGGCTAGATATATAATCAAGCTTGTCAGGAAATAAATTACAGTTAGAAATAGCAATAAAGAAAACCTTCTTTAAATCAATGTACTTACCACCTTTATCAGCCTGCCTTGAGTAAGCCTTAGCAGCATAGAGTTGAGCGCGCTTTTCAAATCCTTTATCACGAGCGAGTTGCATCTCAATCACGTACCTTGCCCCAGTAGAATCCTTGCACAGAACATCAACAATACTCTGCTTATCAGAGGCAATTTCAGGATCCATAATGGTGCTAAGGAATTCGACATCTTGTATAGTATTTATTTCAGTAAATCCCAAAATATCATTCAAAAAATGGATAAGGATATTCTTATTTTTTTCAGTACCGAAGATTTTCTTAAATGTTAAATCTAATTTCGGATCAAGAAACTTCGAAAGAGCCATGAGAAAGTAAGATAAAAAGCATTAATAATTATACACAATTGTGAAGAAATATTCAACTAAAATGCAAACATTTTGTATATCTTTATTTTGTAGTATTAACCTATATAATATTTATGGCAAATATCTCGATAAGGTACAAAATAGCGCAAAAAGTAAAAAGTTGGAGGTTAAAGCGAAAATATACTCTGAAAGATTTAGCAGGCAAAGCAAACATAAACTATCACACGCTGCTAAGATATGAACAAGGAACATGTGGCATCCAATTGAGAAGTTAAAAATCGTAGCAGAGTCATTATCAATTCCTATTAATACATTTCTGCTTTAGGAAATACGCTATTTATAGCTGTAGGAAAACTTTTTAGACCATCCACACAAGCAATCAGAATATCCTCTACTCCTCGCTCTTTTAGGTCATTTAATACACCCAACCAGAAGTTAGCTCCCTCACTTTCTGCTAATACCAACTCTCATTATTAATGAACCAAATAAGAAGCATTGCAGAGTTGTTTAACCGTGGAAGGGGAAAGAGAGGTAATAAATTTACACAAAGCGCTCTCAAGCAGAACAATTGTATCGTAGATTTTATTGCGCAAAATGTTCTGTTTTATATATAACCAAAACCTCTCAACAGGATTGAGGTCAGGTGAGTATGGTGGTAGGTATATAATTTCGATATTTTTAGGTATCTTTAAACTTTTTGACTTATGCCAACTAGCGCAATCCATCACGAGAAAAGCCTTTCGTATTCCTAAATATTGCGACATCTGTTCAAGGAATATATTTATACAAGCAGTGTTGACGTTTGGTGCAAATAAGCTAAAATTCTCTCCATTTCTGGGATTAACTGCACTATAGAGATAAAAATTTTCCCTACCTAATTTTACCTTAACCTGTGTCCTACTGCCTTTTTTAAACCACCCATGTCCAACTTTTGAATGTGTACCAAACCGTGATTCATCGAAGAAAAATAGCTCTTTTTCAGAATGCATGACAATAGTTTCATTGAGGTTTTTTTTTAAACTCCTCTTGCTTATTTTTATCCTGTCCACTATGAACTGGTCTTGGTGTGATATATGAGAATTTCATTCTTTGCATATTACGATGTATTGTGGATTTGCTGATATTCAAACCAAATCTTTCTTGGATTCTTATTCTCATTTCTCTAATAGTAATATTGGGGTTTTCCTCTATCCACACCTCAATTTGTTCAAGTTGACTTTGGTTCAATATAGTTTTTCTACGGCATTGAGGTGGAGAAAATAATTTTTCTTCTCTTCCAAATTTTATGTGCTTTATCCATGTAGTAATTGCCTTTCTCGAAATGCAACATATTTTTGCTACAGCTGTTATACTGTGCTTTTTTGCTGCAATTACAGCATTTAGTTTTTTTGCAACATACGCATTATTTCTTACTTTCTTCAGCATCTCTTTTGCTGATTCCACCACTTTTTCATCCAATAATTTTGATCTTAATGCCATCTAAACCTCGCTATTTTACTTACTCCAGTATGGCTTTTTTTCCATTATTGTCTATTCGTTGCTTGTATAGCGGGAATTGGTATTAGCACATAAAGTACACCGCAAAATAACTCATATAAATCCAGTTTTCTTGGTTTTGTTTTTTTTCTACAGGATTCTAGATCTGGTAATATAATCTCAAATCTTTCCCGACTTATATCACTTGGGTATACACTCCTCATATATCCTAACTTATATACATTATCTCTTAGTTTATTCCTTTCTTGAGATCATGTACAGGTTCTAAAGCAGAAGTACAGCTATGCATAGTGCATCAGATAAGGAATTCACTGAAGTATGTATCTAGCAAAGATGTAAAAGTTTTCATAAATGATTTGAAAAAAATATATCGTGCTTCAAGTAAAGAGATTGCTGAGAATTATTTGCTTGAGCTGGAAGAAAAATGGAGTGAAAAATATCCCTTGGTTACAAAATCATGGCAAAACAATTGGGAAAATTTGTCTGGTTATTTTAAGTATTCTGGACCAGTTAGGAAGCTGATTTACACCACCAATCCAATTGAGGGATTGCATAGACAAATTAGGAAATTTACTAAAACTAAGGGCTCATTTACTAATACAAATGCCTTGTACAAAAGGTATATTGTGCTATAAAAAAGGTAGAGCAAAAGTGGACTACAGCTTTGCCTAATTGGGCATTAACTATGTCTCAGCTTGACATTTTCTTTCCCAACAGACTGAAAATTGAGTTGAACTAAAAATGCGGCTTGACACAGTTTATTTAACACTCCCTTTTGGTCTTTAAATTTACGATCATTTTCTTGCTGCAATAACAGGTCATGTGTCACTATAATTGTTGTAGGTTTAGTTGCCTTCAGTGCATTTTTAATTTCCTCAGCAATTTTAGGTGTCCTAATGTTTACAGTAAATGCACTACTCATCATTTTTTTAGCTTGATTCACTAGGTCACTACTTGGTACTGCAACCAGATGATGAAATCCTGCTTGGGCTAGTACATGACTCAATATTCCAATGTCGTAAGTCTTACCAAATCCAGTTTCTGCATCGATCATAACATTACAGTTAGTAGTGCAAGAGTTGCATAGATGTTCTAATACCCCTTCAACAACAGGTTTACGACGTGCTACTATTATAGATTCCTTTGTATCATCAAGTTTTATAGATTCACCTTGCAACTTACAGTTGATTTCTTCTAAGCCACTTATAATACTTTGCTTTTCTTGATTGCTGATAGAACTCACACATTACCCACTATAATTATCACAATATTAATTGTATGTTAATTCAGTAAATTGTCAATTCTATAGACAAAAAGCTGATTTCAACTATCATATTAATATGAATATATGCCTCGGAATCATTACTTCTCCCCATGGAATCAAAGGAGCTGTCAAGATAAAAACCTTTACTGAAAAACCCGAAAATATTTTCCTATATGGTGAATTAATAAGCGGAAGTGAAAATTATAAAATAAGCTTGGTGTCTGTTGTCAGTAATAATTTAGTAATAGCAACAATTAGCGGTGTGAACTCCCGTAATGAAGCAGAACTTTTAAGAAATAAAAAGTTATATATAGAAAGAAATAAGCTACCACAGTTAAATGATGAGGATGAATTTTACCAAGATGATCTTGTGAATATGGAAGTAAGACTAGAGAGTAATGAATTATATGGCTATGTGAAGTCTGTGTATAATTTCGGCTCGGGTGATATATTAGAAATTTTGGTTATCAGCACAAAAAAAAACATTATGTTATCTTTTACTAAAGAAACATTTCCACATATCAATATGAAGGAAAGGTATATAGTAATCAACATGCCAGAATTCATTAGCCAATAAAAATTTTGATATTTATATAAAGTTATTTATAATCATCAGACCAAATTAAAAGTGTAATTATGGCAGAAAGGGCTAATGATATCAGGCCAGGTCAGGTACTGGAACATAACGGTGGATTGTTTTTGGTTGTAAGTATTATGCATACTCAACCTGGTAAAGGTGGTGCATATATACAAGCTGAAATGAAAAATATCCAAACAGGAGCAAAGTACTATGAGAGGTTTCGCTCTGATGCAACAATCAGAAGGGCAATTTTAGATGAAGAGGAATATGTTTATCTCTTTACTGAAGGGAATATCGTAAATCTTATGCATCCAAGTAGTTACGAACAGATTGTTATAAATTTAGACTTATTAGGGGAAAAGAAGGCTTATTTGCAAGATAATATGAAAATTAAAGTAGTAACTTATCAAGATAAAATAATTTCTGCACATGTGCCTGATCACGTTACACTAACTGTAAAAGAGACAGAGTCTGTTATCAAAGGTCAGACTGTTACTGCTTCTTATAAGCCTGCAATTTTGGAAAACGGAATACGTGTTAACGTGCCTCAATTTATAAAAGAAGGGGATAAAATTGTATTACATACTCCTGATAACAGCTATTACGAAAGAGTAAAAGAGTAAATGGCCATTTCATCACCACGAATCAATGTGATGCTTGATTCTGTACGCAGTGCCTCCAAGCAGCTTATACGTGATTTTAATGAATTGCAAATTTCAAGCGTTAAGTCAGCAGACTTTATCAATAAAACTTATTCGAAATCCAAGCAACTTATGTACGATTGCTTGAAAAACTACAACCAGAACTATGACTTTATTTTTGAAGACAATGTAGGCCAAGATCTAAAAGAAGGCAGTTATACTTGGTTTATTATGCCTATAGAAGGCAAGGAAAACCTTTTTAGTTGTATGGTTTATTTTGCAGTATCAGTTTGTCTCATTCATAAAAACAGAGTTGTAGCAGCTGTGATTGATGCTCCAGCCCTTAGAGAAACTTTCTGGGCAGAGGAAAAGAAAGGAGCTTTTCTTGAAGATTTCAAATCTCGCCATGTAAAAATGCGGATGAAAGCTCGTGAAGGGGGAATAATAGACATAAGTGGTAATTTGTTAAATAAATTACCACTTGACAATAATAATCTACGCTCCCTTGGCTCAACGGTACTAGGTTTTGCATATCTTGCTGCTGGAAGATACAATGGAATAATTTACTCTGGAATTAATAAATATAAAACTTCACTCGGTAGGCTTTTTCTGCAAGAAAGCGGTGGGAGATTAAGGGAAGATAACGCGCTTGTCATTGCTGGAGATATAAACTAAAGTTCATTCAAAAGAGCAAAAGTCACGTAGTGAAAATAATAAATGGTCTTACATACCCCTCATTGTAGCAGGGTGGCAAAATAAGGTAAATAGAAAAACACAGAAATGAATGATGTCATCCAATATGATGGCAGTGCTTCATTCTATAACGCAACTCACCAAATCCAATGCATTCCTTACAACCTGGATCCCAGTGTCGAGCACTGGGATGACACCATTTTTGCTTCGATATTTACATATTAACCATGCTTTTAAATAGATACCTTACTTTCGGCAACTTTAAACTCAACAACAGACACAAACAGACAATTTCTCAAAAACTTTTACAAGAGATTTTGTTAAATGCTCTATCATTTCATTTGTATGGTAAGGCGTAGGAGTAATACGGAAGCGCTCAGTCCCATTTGAAACTGTTGGGTAATTTATATGTTGTACATATATTCCATACTCATCAAATAACAATTTTGATGCTTTTTTGGACAACTCAGGATCGCCAATTATGATTGGAATTATATGAGTTTCTGTTTGCATAAAATTCACTCCTGCGTTTCTCAGTGAGTCTTTTACTTTTTCAGTAGCCTGTTTTTGCTTCTCTCTTTCAACGCTGCTTGATTTTAAATGTTCAACGCTTGCCTTTGCTGCTGCTGCTAAAATGGGTGACATAGCAGTAGTAAAAATAAATCCTGGGGCTGAACTTCTTATTACATCCACCAAGCTCTTTGAAGATGCTATATACCCACCCATCACTCCAAAAGCTTTTGATAATGTACCCTGAATAACAGTTATTCTATCCATCAAACCTTCTCTTTCTGCAATTCCGCCACCGCGCGGTCCATACATGCCAACTGCATGTACCTCATCCAAATAGGTAATTGCATTATACTGATCTGCTAGATCACATATCGCTTCAAGCGGTGCTACATCACCATCCATTGAGTATACAGATTCAAGTGCTATTATTTTCGGCGTTTTTATATCCATAGACTTTAGCAACTGCTCTAAGTGATCAACATCATTATGCCTAAATATGTGTTTTGGTCTTTTGCCTGACTTTATACCTTCTATCATTGAAGAGTGATTTTTCTCATCTGAAAAAATTACCACACCAGGAATAACAGACGACAAAGTGCTAAGCGTAGTTTGGTTAGCAAGGTAGCCACAAGCAAAAGTTAAAGCAGCTTCTTTTTGATGCAAGTCAGCCAAAGACTTCTCGAGCTCAACAACTTCTTTTGTTGTACCTGATATATTTCTTGTTCCTCCAGCACCAACAGATGAATTTTGAATAGCAGCAATGACACTATCGTTTTGTGACATTCCCAGATAATTATTACTGCACCAGACAATAACCTCCCTATTTCTTTCATAATCCATAATATAGGGAAGTCTGCCAGGTAATGACGCAAAATGCGTGAATTCACGATAGCGCCCTTCTTCTTTTATATCTTTGATTTTATTTAAGAATATTTCTTCGTAGTCTACCAAGTTTCTATCCATTAATAACTAATAAAATTATAATAAATTATTAAATGATAGACTACTATATTTGTCAGCCACAACAAGGTGTACTTTTTTGTGTATCATTAATTTTTTCGACCTTGCTTTCATCTAAGCTCTGAGGCCTAACGCAGTACGTAATTGTAGCTGCAACAAGACAACAAGCTGCAATTCCTATCACTAACATTTCCAAATAAACTGCAACAGCCACTCCTAAGGCAATACCAGTTATTGCAAGCGCAGAAGCAGCTACAATATACTTTTTTGTATTTTGTGGATCATTCTTTGAATTGCTTGGTACGGTTGCTGAATAGCCTAAAGATGACATAAATTTCAAAAATCCCTTATTTCCTCGTTTTTTTGCCATATCTAAAGAGCTTCCTTTCACAAGAGTATCAAGTGGTGTATTAATAATTGGATCATTTTCTAAATATGGACTTGCACCATTGTCTAGTAGCAATTTTGCAGATTTTTTATGTCCTTCATTTATTTTCTGATTATAAGCTATAACATGCAACGCAGTACCAATACTATCGCTTTGCATATTAACGTACTTTTCTTTATCTTCTGCTGCATCTATCAAAATGGCAGCTACATCAAAATAACCATTATCAGCAGCTAAGTGCAATGCAGTTTCACCATTATTACCCCGTAAATAAAGATCTGCTTTGTTTTGTAAAAGTAATCTCACCACTGCCAAATTACCTTCTGCAGAAGCATACATCAAAGGAGTAAAGTTATGCCGATCTTTAGCATCAACTGTTGCATTATGTGCTATTAGCAATTCTGCAACATCTAAATGTCCATAGTACGCTGCTTCATATAAAGGAGTTACTCCGCTGCCTGTACTACTCACTGAATTAACATTTGCACCGCTATCAAGTAAAAGCTTCACAAAATCTTTATGACCATTTCTAGCAGCTAAATGAAGTGCAGTGTCACCACCTACTTTTGTTTTTGATTTAATCTCAATATTTGTACCACATTCTAGTAAACGCCTGCCAAGCTCAACATCACCTTTTTGTGCTGCAACGTGTAAACGAATAAATCCATTATTATCATAATCTGTGAAATATTCGTTGATATTGTCTAGTAAACTTTCTCTATAAGCTTTTAATTCTTCAGGAATGATAAGTGTTACTTTACCGTTTCCATACTCTACCTTACTATTCTGAGATTTAAGTGTGAACTCTAAAATAGCATCAACCCTGCATATTTCCCTATTTGTATCAAGTTCCCTGACAGGCATACTTGGACAATACTGAATATTGAGAGAATCTTGGCTGTTATATACAATACTTATCTTTCTATCGTTGGCATTAAACAAGATTAGTTTATGCTTAAAGAATATAGGAGAGAGTTGCATTAACAAAGAGCCATCATACCCAGCCTGATTGCAACTAGTAATTAACTCTTCCAGTATATAGTCACTTGGAACTTCTGCTTTAGCATATTTAAACATTTCTGTGAAAACACATTTTGCAAACTGACGTTTATCATTCTTCTGATTGTATTTAGCATACAACTCTCCAATGAAATTATTGTCTATAGTTTGATCATTGATTACAAAAAAATCCGTTCTATATAAGTCTTGATAAGCTATTTCACCAGACTTTACATCTTCATTGTTCTCATTTGCCTTTACCAGATTTAGCAAAGATTGTGTTAATTGAAATTCCAACGTAGTTACTGCACTAGATTCAGTATCAGAATTATTAACGCCAGCTTCTTCTTGACTTTCATTACCTGAATCCTCAGAACGACGGCGCTCTTTTTCCTCTCGTTCTAAAATTTCAAACCCTTCTTCAGTGCCCGAATCCCTAGAATCTGATTTCTTTAAAATTTTGTTTGATTCCTGTGATACAAAATCTGAACCTAACATGTTTTTCCTCCTAATTAGTAGCTAAGCTAAGTGTAGCATTAAATGGCAATTTTGTCAACTTAGCAAGCATTTCTTCGTAGTCTATCAAGTTTTTATCTATTAATAATCAATACAATTATAATAAATTATTAAGTGATAGACTACTGTTTCTTAATTTGCTTCTACAGTAACATTATGAGCAATCGCCTCAGCATCTGGTTCTTTAAGTGAATCTGAAGGTGCCTTATTACAATAATGTATAGCTATAGCAGCAACTATACAGAAAGCTCCAATACCTGCTGCTACTCCTGCTACTAGCAGACTAGTACCGAGAGCAAAATATGCAGCTAGTGCAGCAGCTAATGTAAGTACTTCAGTTGCTGCAAACACCCATGTAGCCACAGTAGGCCATTTAACGCTATTCTCTTTTATGTGACTTTTGTTGCTATTACTAGCTTGCTTATTAGCTACTGATTTTGGTTGTGTATTTTCGTTAGCAACTTGTTCTACATACTCGGCGGGTTTATTAGAAGTTTGCTTTTCTCTGTTATTATCAATTGATATTAGGGTATTAACACTTTCATTTGCAAAACCTAATGATGATGGTTGAGGTGGAATAGTAGAATTTTCATCTCTAGAAACTAGAGGTGGTGCACAAAGATCATCTTCGTCATCAGATGATGATTGAGATAGTAGAGAATCTCCACTATCATGTGTAAACAATCCAGTACCACGTTGATCCTCAAAAATAGGATGATCTACAGCTGTAGGTATTGTAGAATTTTGCTGATCATCTTTTTCGTCATTTAGATTATCAGACTTTTCCTCAGTGACCATTGAAGGCATTGCTGCTGCAATTTCAAGTACTTCTGTTTCATCAATAATATCAAACGAAGGAGAATCTGAAGAAATTCTAGCAGGATCATCACTTTCAAGCTTAGAGCCTGTTCATAATCTTTTGAGGAGCAAGGCAGTAAAAGCTAGAACGACCATTTGTAGTCTAGTATTGAGTTTACGCTCGCAATTTTTCCATAACCGTCTACACTTTTCCAGCCAAGCAAAAGAACGCTCTA
Organism: Wolbachia endosymbiont (group B) of Gerris lacustris; assembly: GCF_964028355.1. NCBI lineage: Bacteria > Pseudomonadati > Pseudomonadota > Alphaproteobacteria > Rickettsiales > Anaplasmataceae > Wolbachia > Wolbachia endosymbiont (group B) of Gerris lacustris. The sequence continues at coordinate 513,512 of NZ_OZ034761.1, read as the reverse complement.
CAACCCACCTTTTTGGCAATACAACAAAGGTATGTAATTCACTTCGTTTTATTACTTCAACGGTTGCACCAATAGTCGTTTTTATTTGAGTTGCAAAATTTTCTCCTGTATAACCTGCATCAACTAGTATATTTTGAACTTCGGAAAGATTTTTTCTTGCGTTACAAATCATCTCTACAGCAGCAGTACGATCTCCGATATTAGCTGTAGTAATATAAATTGCATGTGGCAAACCTTGCGTATCTACTGCAATATGACGCTTTATTCCTGAAATTTTCTTGCCGGCATCATAACCTTTTTCTTCAGCAATATCGGTGTTTTTTACACTTTGAGCATCAATGATGCAGAAGCTTGTTTTTGTATTCCGACCACTGTTGAAACGAACCTCTCCAACTAATTTTTTTTAAGACAATTTCTAGAACACTTTCTCTATCTTCATTCGGTTTTTTACTCCATCTCTTGAAGTAATCGTAACAATTGCGCCATTTTGGAAACTCTTTTGGTAGCATTCGCCACTGACAGCCACTTTTTAGCACATAAAGTACACCGCAAAATAACTCATATAAATCCAGTTTTCTTGGTTTTGTTTTTTTTCTACAGGATTCTAGATCTGGTAATATAATCTCAAATCTTTCCCGACTTATATCACTTGGGTATACACTCCTCATATATCCTAACTTATATACATTATCTCTTAGTTTATTCCTTTCTTGAGATCATGTACAGGTTCTTAGAAGAGTCATCATCCTCAGAACTCAGTGATGGTGAATTTTGTTGATCACATCCGCCTTCAATATAGGAACTATTATCTAAAAATTCCATTGTATCTTCTTTTTTTGACACATCACTTCGTACTACATTTCCAACAGAGAAATTATTTGAACTGCCTACACTACCTAATCTTGAATCTAAGAGTTCTATGTTACCGCTGTCTGCAGATAAAACCTTCTCTTCAGCATTTTGTACAACTTTCTCAGATTGAGAATTTTTTTGAACCTTTTTTTTGTTTGTATACTTACTACTAAAACTACTTTTCTTATTTTTAGACACTTTACCCCTCCTATAATTATTACTTATAGCTTCTTCTATTGAAGCCTCTTCATTGTTCATAATATTTTCTATTTTATCAACAACGTTTCTTTGTAGCTGTTGATTTTTGGATTCTTTAGTATTTAGCTGTTCTCTACTCACTGCTTGGCTTGAGGTTGGAGTCTCATTTAGTATAGCCGAAGTGTCTTGAGCGTTTGTAACAGAAGGTCCTGCATTATGATCATTGCTACTTCTTTTTATCAGATTAGACTTAATCTTGCACAAAATCTCCTTATATTGCTGCTTGGCAGAATATATATGACTTGCAATAGGTACAGTAGGATGACAGTTCCATGCCTTACCTTGTTCCTCAATAAAACCACTTACTATTTCTAATATTTTTTCTACTACTGGCAAACCTTCCTTAGGTGATACATGAGTAACGTGATCTTGAAAAGAGCCTATGTGATTAGCTAAGTCATTAACATCCTTATCATCCACTGCCTTTTTTATTAGTTCTGGAATGTGACCCAGATCAAAAACTGCATTCTCAGGAATAATATCAAATGAATCTGAATTTACCTCTGCTGGCAGATTTACAACAAATGACTTTGGACCTTCACCAATATTTTCAACAAGGGACTCAATAATTGTGTTATCAACATCTACAAAATGCCTATTTATGTTATCTAATAAACTTTTGCCATCAGCTTTGTAATTCTCCAATTCCTTCGGAATTGTAAGTGTTACTTTACCGTTTTCATACTCTGCCCTATCATCCTGAGATTTAAGTGTGAATTCTAGTTTACTAAAAGCTTCATATTGTCTTAATTGATCTGGATTTTTTACAACTATAACATCACTATATTCAACATCTATACAACCTGCACTATTACAACAAAGACTTACTGTCTTTTTAGGAATTGTTGGTATTAAACCATATTGATCAAGTATAGGATGAATGTGTCCATACACTGCAAATTCATACCCAGCCTGATTGCAATTAGTAATTAACTCTTCTAATACATTGTAATTTGGAATTTCTGCTTTAGCATATTTAAACATTTCTATGAAAACTTTCTTAGCAAATGGGCGGTAATCCTCGTTTTCACTCGGAATCAAATGATTGCACTTGATGTATAACTTGCCAACATACTCTTTACTTATTTCTTTCCCATTAATTACAAAACTCATTCGTTTCAGATCAAGTTGTGCTTGCCTGCCAGAATTTGCATCCCTATTATTCTCACCTGCCTTTACTTGACTTAGTAAAGATTGTGTTAGCTGAAATTCCAATACTCTGTTAGTATCTTGCCCTTCCTCAGCCTCTGAACAATTACCTGAATCTTCAGAACGACGATGCTCTTCAATTTTAACTTCCTCTCGCTCTAAAATTTCAAATTCTTCTTCGTTACCTGAATCTCTGGAATGGCGACGCTCACTTTCTCCTGCAGTATCTACTGCTGGCGGCATGAGCCCACCAAGTCAATTCCAACCACCCATAATCTACCCCCTAATTATTAGCTAAGCTAAGTATAGCATTAAACAGAAATTTTGCCAAGCAAATTATTGAGTCTTTTAGCAAACAGACTTACGTCTTCCATCTCTTCACCTTCCACTATACAAGCTTGATAGAACAATAAGTAAATCATATCTCCAAGTGTTGGATTTTCACCATTTTCAGCGTGAGATTCCATTATGTTTTTTATCAAAGGATGCTTAATGTTAATTTCAAGTACTTTTGGCGTGCGGTAATTTAGCTGCTTCTGTTCACGTAAAAAACGCTCCATACGAAGATCCATAGTTCCTTCATCAACTGCTAGACACACAGGACTGTCGGTCAATTTCTTAGAGATCTTTACACTTTTTACTAAGCTTCCAAGAACCTTGGTGAAGTATTCGAGTATAGAATCTGCGTTTTCTTCGCTTTTGTTTTTATCTGATTTATTTTCTTCATCTTTCTTACCTTCTTCTGAAGAGAATTTTTCTAAATCAACATCAGCGCGAGTTACAGATTTAAATTTTTGATCTTTATATTCATGAATCACGCTAGTCCAGAAATCATCAACTGGATCAACAAATAGAAGCACTTCCAATCCTTTGCTGACGAATCCTTCAAGTTGTGGACTGTTTTTTACTGAATCAAGGCTATTTCCCGTGAGATAGTAGATATGCTCTTGCTCAGGCTTCATTCTGCTTATATAGTCGTCAATGCTGACCAATTTCTCATCGCTGGTGCTATTAAATCTGCAAATCGAGAGCAAAGCTTCTCTCTCATCAGTTGGCATAGCTTCACAAAGACCCTCTTTTAACACCGCACCAAAATTGCCCCAGAATTTTGTATATTCCTCTAAATTCTCTTTTGCTTTTTTGCCAAGCTCTGATACCGCACGTTTAGTTAGGGATTTCCTAATTTGCTCAACTACACGATTATTCTGCAATGTTTCTCTGCTGATGTTGAGAGGCAAATCTGGTGAATCAACCACACCTTTCAAGAAACGTAGGTATTGTGGTATAATTTGTACATTATCTTCAGTAATAAATACTTTATTTACATATAATTTTACAGAGCAGCGTCTATCTGGATGGAATAAATCAAAAGGCTTGATAGAAGGAACATAAAGCAAATTCGTATATTCTATTGCACCTTCATTTTTATTATGCAGTATCATCCAAGGCTCACCACCGACATGTGCAACACCACGAAAGAAACCGTTATGCTCTTCTTGAGTAACGTCATTTTTTGGTTTAGTCCAAATTGCAGCCTTGCTGTTTAATTTTTCACTTTTTCCTTCTTCATTCAAAAACTCAACGGGAAAATTTATGTGGTCAGAGTAAGTAGTAACAATGTTTTCAACACGGAATTTGTCTAAAAATTCACTTTCTTCAGGACGCATGATGAGCGTAATTTTTGTGCCACGAGAGATTTGACCATCTAACTTGCTGATTGAATATTCTCCATCTCCTTTAGATTTCCATACCCAAGACTCTTCTTCTCCAGCTTTCCTTGATTCAACTATCACTTCTGAGGCAATCATGAAGCTTGAATAAAAACCAACACCAAATTTTCCAATCAGTTCTACAGCTTGGCTTGAATCTTTATTATTCTTGATTGCATTCAAGAATTTTTGTGTACCAGAACTCGCAATCGTACCAAGATTATCTATCAAATCCTGTCTGTTCATGCCAATTCCATTATCAGTTATATACAGCTCATTCTTATCTTTATTGGAGCTAATAGTAATCTTTAACTCATCACTTGAATCTAATAAATTAGAATTTAATTGTGATTCATAGCGCAATTTATCACATGCATCTGATGCGTTTGATATTAACTCACGCAAGAAAATATCCTTATTAGTATAGAGTGAGTGGATTACTATATTCAATACTTTCCCTACTTCAGCATCAAATTTTAAATTTTCAGTTTCTTGTACATTGTGCATTTTGAGCTCCATTATTAGCCTACTACTCTAATAATTTAAGTATTGCACCGCAATCTTTCAAGGTCACGCATGCTAAAATTTATGTAGGCCAATTTATGGATGTGAACTTTCAATACTAAAAGAGAGTTCTGTTTTACAATATGAACACTTTCTTTATTCTTAAAATATAATATCTCTTATTTGCTTCAAAGATTTGTGAGTCTTTGATTCTTTTTCTTTAAAAGTAGTCTCAAGAGAAGTTTTAAGCTTTTCCCATTTTTCTTGGCCATTTAGAATTAAGTCATTCTCAATCTTCTCTAGTACTTTTTTATGTGATGAATATAACTCTTCATATAAATCAGTGTTTACTGACTGTAGTATTACTAAAAATGTAAATAAATTTGGATCAACTTTCGCATAACATAGCTTTATTTTCTTTATGCAGTATTGTATTGCTTTTAATGATAACGAGAAACTTTCTGCATAAAATATAAAGCTATCTATCATTAAGTTCTTTGATTTTTTTGGTAATTCAACACTTTCAAATAGCTTTCTTATAAACCTCTCTGTTGGCTCTTTTGGCAAATGCAAGGAAAGATCAGTAAAAGATTTTAAGCTAAAATTTGGTCCAAGTATTGTGCTAATTGCTCTTTGCACATTACTCTTATCTTGACTAACAGAGAGAATGAAAACCAGTCCCTCCACATCTAGCATGTACTTTATGGATTCTAAAAAATCAACAATAAATTTAGGGCGGCATATATCAAGATCATCGACCATTATATAAATGTTTTTGCCTTTTCTGATTTTGTTAACCACATCTGCCAATTGTCTTTTAAAATCTCTGATGTTCTCTTTTCTCCTTTGAAGAAGAGTTAATTCACTCAAGATAAAACCAATATCTTTCTTATCAGCTTCTTTTGCAGCATCGAGAAATACTGAAAGCATAGCAAGTGGAGATTTACTGATCAGCTTTCCTAATGTATTAAGGGAAAATAGTTCTTGGTTTATGTTTTTGAATTGCTGTATAACACTCCTTTTTACTTCATAAGATGCAAATAGATCTTCAAACAGAAAGTGCAAAAAAGAAGGTAGTGGTTGATCTAGAGCATTAATATCCCATGCGCTGTAATAAGCTGCAATTTCATTTTGCTGCTTTAGATCCTTTATCCACTCTTGCAAAAAAAATGTCTTACCCCACTTATCATATCCTTCTAAGGATACGATTGAAAAAGACTTTTCAATCGTCTTAATTATAGCACTAAATCTACTTGCAACTTGCTTATAACCTAAGCAATCATTTTCCCAAGTTATTACCTTAGGTAGATGTTCCGTTTCTTTTTTTCTGCAGGTTATTAGCGACATAAGGTTTTTTAAGCACATACCTTACTTTATATTTAACTCATACTCCTGTCTTGAAGCAAGTGCTATCCTTAGCGTTCCTTCATCTAGGTAGTCGATTTCTCCACCTATCGGTATGCCACAAGCAAGGCGTGATATTTTCACATTCAAATTTTTTAGCAATTCAATTATATATTGTGCGGTAACTTGGCCCTCTAATGTAGGATTGATTGCAATAATGACCTCTTCAATTTTAAATTCTGTAACTCTTTTAGGAATGTTATCAAGATTGAGTTCTTTTGGACCTATGCCATTTATTGCTGACAATCTGCCACCTAAAACATGATACATACCTGAGTATATATTTCCTTTTTCAAATGCCCATAAATCACCTAACTCTTCTACTACACACATTAACTTGGTGTCACGCTTTGGATTAATGCAAATAGAGCACGGTGACTTAGTATCTAGGTTCCCACAAATTTTGCACTCTATGATAAGATCAGCTAGCTCTCTAATCAAAGATGCAAGCGGCAGCATGACCCTCTCTTTGTTTTGGAGCAAATGTATAACTAACCTTCTTGATGATGATGGCCCTAAACTTGGCAATTTAGAAAAAGCATGAACTAAATTCTTTATATTAATGTTCATTCAACAAATTCAGGATAGTGCATAAAATGATAACATCAAACCTTTCGTAAAGAAAGCAGTAAGTCTTTATCTTGATTAGCTATAGAAAAATTTTTCCACTTTTCTCAGAAATTGTCTTGAAAAAAGTAATGTAATCATAATCTACTGTAACCCAACTCTGATTCAGGTGTAACTGAAATTATCTCAGACATTTGAGTATTTGTTCTAGTATTTCTTTTTTGAAAATGACGCAATTTATTTTTCAACATATTTCTTTCTTCTACATAACTGTCTGACTCTTTATTCAAACTAGAATTTTTTTCTTCACACTTGGAAAGCGTTATATCGATAAAATGATTCACAAGGAATACTACACCCATAGTGTCGAAGAGAAATCCAAGAATACGATATAACATATTTTCACTCGCTTCTTTATTTTCTGTGTCATAAGTATTTTTATACATTCTAAAACAAGAGCCGGAGGCTGCTAAGATTGCAGCAACAGATTTTGTTATAAACAGAAAAGACTTAGTTGGCGCTAATTTTTTATTACTATCTTCTAATTTTATACGCAACTTACTAATTTTACTACTATAGTGCTCAATAAACAATTCTATTGCCTCTTTGTTATTGGCATAATTATATGCTTTGTAATACCAATTCCCGCTATACAAGCAACGAATAGACAATAATGGAAAAAAAGCCATACTGGAGTAAGTAAAATAGCGAGGTTTAGATGGCATTAAGATCAAAATTATTGGATGAAAAAGTGGTGGAATCAGCAAAAGAGATGCTGAAGAAAGTAAGAAATAATGCGTATGTTGCAAAAAAACTAAATGCTGTAATTGCAGCAAAAAAGCACAGTATAACAGCTGTAGCAAAAATATGTTGCATTTCGAGAAAGGCAATTACTACATGGATAAAGCACATAAAATTTGGAAGAGAAGAAAAATTATTTTCTCCACCTCAATGCCGTAGAAAAACTATATTGAACCAAAGTCAACTTGAACAAATTGAGGTGTGGATAGAGGAAAACCCCAATATTACTATTAGAGAAATGAGAATAAGAATCCAAGAAAGATTTGGTTTGAATATCAGCAAATCCACAATACATCGTAATATGCAAAGAATGAAATTCTCATATATCACACCAAGACCAGTTCATAGTGGACAGGATAAAAATAAGCAAGAGGAGTTTAAAAAAAAACCTCAATGAAACTATTGTCATGCATTCTGAAAAAGAGCTATTTTTCTTCGATGAATCACGGTTTGGTACACATTCAAAAGTTGGACATGGGTGGTTTAAAAAAGGCAGTAGGACACAGGTTAAGGTAAAATTAGGTAGGGAAAATTTTTATCTCTATAGTGCAGTTAATCCCAGAAATGGAGAGAATTTTAGCTTATTTGCACCAAACGTCAACACTGCTTGTATAAATATATTCCTTGAACAGATGTCGCAATATTTAGGAATACGAAAGGCTTTTCTCGTGATGGATTGCGCTAGTTGGCATAAGTCAAAAAGTTTAAAGATACCTAAAAATATCGAAATTATATACCTACCACCATACTCACCTGACCTCAATCCTGTTGAGAGGTTTTGGTTATATATAAAACAGAACATTTTGCGCAATAAAATCTACGATACAATTGTTCTGCTTGAGAGCGCTTTGTGTAAATTTATTACCTCTCTTTCCCCTTCCACGGTTAAACAACTCTGCAATGCTTCTTATTTGGTTCATTAATAATGAGAGTTGGTATTAGCACCAACCTGGATCCCAGTGTCAAGCACTGGCCTGATTATGCAAGAAATCTAATGTTAAAAAACTTACAGTTATTATTGAGTTTTTAGCATTGCTTCATTTGTATAAGCCTTTTCATGCTTGATGGAAGAGAGTTGAGAATCAACAGCTTCTTCTATGGCTTTAGCCTGTTTATAGTCCTGACTTAGGAAGTATATAGCCAGTCCAATTGCTATTCCAGCAACAAGAGCAGATACTGCGAGTGCGCATAATATAATAGTCATTGAAGGTACTAAAGCACTACCAACACCCAGTCCAATACCGAGAAAAACTCCAGGTATAATTCCAATCAAACCATTACATCTAGCACTTTCTTTTTTCGATTGAGCTTGGTCTTGCATAAATTTAATTAGCACTTTTTTTGTATTTCCTTGAGCTAAATCTAGTGGAATGTTACCTTCTTTATTCTTTAACAAAGGATTTGCACCATATTTCAAAAGGGCTTCTATTGCGTTAGTGTTGTTACTTATAACAGCTTGGTGTAATAATGTACTTTCACTACTTTGATCTCGAAAATTTATCAATTGATAGAAATACTTAGTAGTATCAAGCATATGAACCACCTTATCTAAAATCTTCATCACGCTTTGAAACGATAATTTCTCTTTTTTCTCAGATATTGCACTATCGTGTTCAATACAGTGGTGCAAGATAGGGTATACTATCTTTCCTCCTTCCTTATTGATAAGATCTCCATTTACAGGGATTTTATTTGAAATAGCCAGTGCGAATAACTGCTTGTTAATCACAATTTCCTTATTATCATTAAGATAATTTTGCAATTCTATAACTTTTTTATTATAATCCCTGTCTGGATTATTAATGATTTTAAGCAAAGCAGTCATATTATCTACCTATTGTAATTATATTAACAATATAATAAATTCTAATAAAAGTCAAATTTTTAATTAAAAAATTAGTATAATTTATTAGCAATTCCTACGAATGTCAAATAAATTCAAATAACATCAAAAAAAACTCACAGGATCAACATCTATTGTTACTGCAATGTTTGAACTCAAGTTACAGCAATGTTTCAGCTTTTTCTTTATAGACAGACTGTATTTATTGTGTATTTTGAGTAACACTCTATACCGATATTTATTGTTTAAAAAATTTATTGCTGCTGGAGATGGACCAAAAATTTCAAATTCTTCCAGCGTTAAGTGCTGAGAGGTAGTTGAAGATTGATTATGTAAAAAGCTTGTTAGCTCACTTGCTGCTTTTTGCGTTGCAAATTGATCCTTACCGCAAACTATAAGCGCTATTAATCTACTAAATGGTGGCATTTTAGCTTTGCGTCTTGACTCAAGTTCAATTTCATAAAACAAATCCCTTTTTTGCTGCTGCAATGCTTTTATTATCAAACTTTCAGGATTATTAGTTTGCACTATTACTGTTCCTTTTTCGTTGAATCTTCCCGATCTTCCTGCAACTTGATGCAACAATTGATACGTCTTTTCTGCTGCCCTAAGATCAGAATTTTCAAGTCCTAAATCTGCATTTATCACTCCAACCAAAGTTAATTTAGGGAAATTATGCCCTTTAGCAATTACTTGTGTACCAATTATAATATTCACTTCTTCCTTGAGCACTGAGTCAATGACGCTACCAAGCGACTTCTGATCGCTGCTGATAATTGCAGTTTTCGCATTTGGTAATAGTTTTACTATTTCTTCAACTAACCTCTCAATTCCTACACCATAAAGGAACAGTGACTTCTCACTTTGACAATTCGAGCATTTTTCTGGAAGTTTTGATTGATAAGAACAATGGTGACACAAAAGGACGTTCTTTTTCTTGTGGTAAGTAAGCCATACAGTGCAATTTGAGCAGGAAATTTTATATCCACATTTTTTACAAACTGCAAGTTGCGCATATCCCCGGCGGTTTAGAAAGAGCATAACTTGCTGTTTTTTCTCTATGGTTTGTTTTATCCCTTCGAAAAGTTCATTAGAAATCCATTGCTTATTATTTACTACTTTTATTTGTGGCAACTCTGCACCACCGAATCGTTTAGTCAATTTTACATGATTGTAATTCCCTTTTTTAACATGATAAATTGTTTCAAGCAGCGGAGTGGCGGATGATAAAATAATCGAAATATTTTCGAGCTTGGCTAAGATAATGGCCATATCTCGAGCATTATATATAATCCCCTGTTCTTGTTTAAAGGATGAGTCATGCTCTTCATCGACGATGATTAATTTTAGGTTTTTATAAGGCAAAAAAAGCGCTGACCTTGCCCCAATAATGATCTGTGCACTTCCGTTTGCTATATTGAGCCAATTATTTCGGCGAGCTTTTGGAGTAAGTCCTGAATGCCACTGGGCTATATTACCGGATATCTTACGATTTACCAATTGTGAAGTTAGGACAATTTCTGGCAGAAGGATCAGGACTTGTGCATTACCTCCTTCTGTTGTCATTCCAGTGCTTGGCAAAGGCAGTATGCTAAGTGTTACAGTGGGTTTTGCCTTAAATAAAAAGTTGTCATTCCAGTGTTTAACACTGGAATCCAGAAATTTTGATTCTAAATTTGGTATTGATTTTAAATTAAAATAAATGTTTGTGATGAGATTATATGAAAAACTGGATCTCAGTGTCGGGGCACTGGGATGACAGGAGAAAGAAGCACTGGGATGACAAGAGAAGAGAGCATTGGAATGGCAAGAAAAGTAGGCATTGGGATGAAAGGAGAAGGAAACGCTGGAATGACACCATAGGATGGAGTTACGCCTTTTTGGTAGACAATGTGCGTACATACTATGATTCTTAATCAACTGTGCAATCACAGAGAGATAAACTTCCGTTTTTCCAGACCCGGTTTCACCGTCAAGTAAAGTTACTGAATACTCATTCAAATTACTTATTATTTTATCTCGAGCTACTTGCTGTTCAGGGTTTAATTGGTAATCTATTTCACTTATTTCCTGCTTTTGCTCAGTGCAAACTAACTTATCTATTTGATTTACCTTTAATACTCCTCCCATTGTCACTTTGGCAAGCATACCAATAGGTATTACATTATACTGTGCAACCCACTCTGCAAATTCGATCAGTTTTGGTCTAATACTCGGTAAATCGATCTTTTGTTCAATGCATTTTAATTCTCGATCACTCTTGCCGCTATATCTCCAAACTATTCCAATCAAACGCTTCTTGCCAAACGGCACCACTACGTAATCTCCAATTGAAATTTCAGTATCTTCCTCAATTGCATATGAAAATAGCTGATCAATTGGAAGTGGTAGTAATACGTCAACTGTTCTTGTCATAAGTTAGCGCTGTTTTTAGATACATAAAGAAGCCTTAATGCTTTTTTCATAGTACACAATTTATAATCATAAATATTGGAAATGTGAGGAAATTCTGTATGTTTAGCGATAAGATAGTCCTAGACTTTGAAATAGAAAAAGGTGACCGAATAGATCGTTGTTACTTTTCTGCACGCATCAAACTTACAGATAAGAGCAAAAATCTTTTGCGTGAAAAGCTTGGAAGTACAATTCAGCTTGATAATCTAGATAATTACTTTGATCTTAGTCCTGAAGATTTTTACATTTATTACAACAAATATAGTGGGCACTACGGTATAAATGAGCTGTATGTCAGAGATAATAATGGTAGATATTTAGCTACTAAACTTCCACTTGATCACAACGGATTTTCAATAGAGTTATCACCTGGTGAGACGAATTATGGCTTTTATCCTCTGTATGCAGTCTATAACCCCACTCAATATGACAAAGAGCAGGAAAAGAGCTTTGAAGATAATGGTGAATTGCAGCCATTCGTGTCAAGTGTATTTGATTACTTTCTAAATGGCTTAACCATTCAAGATATGTTTTTGCAAATACAAAATGAGCTTGTTGAAAAAGAAACAAAATTAGAAGAAGACAGAAGAAAAGCAGAGGAAGAATTAAATCAAAAGAATGAAAAGTTAAGAGAATTCACAGAAAATGGTGAGATTAAAACATTTAAAGTAATAAAAGGTCATAGTATTGGGAATGGACGTTCAGCGGCAATTTTGCAGCTTTATGGTGATCTTGATGCAAGTAAGTACTACATAGCAGAGTATGAAGGCAATGAATACTTACATTGCACGAGCTCTGGTTATGACATACTGCTTGACCAGAGCGATTTATTTTTTGTTCTCAATAGAAGCTCTTATCTTGAACTTGAAAGCGGTTTTTACTCAATACCTGCTGGCAGCTATGCTAAATATCTCGATACTAAGAATCGGCTTTTCAGCGATAATCAACTATCTAAGCAGTTATGTAAAAATCAAGTAAGGGATGAATCTATGGTGAACACATTTTTCTCAAAACTTATTTATAGTGAAAATTTTTAAGAGGTGAATATGAAATTTAAAACAAATTCTGAATATGATAAATCAAAAAATTTAGACTTAGATGCTAAAGCCTCTACAGGCTATACTGCTCTACATAAAGCTGTTTTTAGTGGGTGTTTCGATGAGGTCAAACTGTTAATAGATAAAGGCGTTAGAGTGGACGTGCAAGATAAACATGAGCTCACTCCACTTTTTTATGCTGTTATCAACAATGATGAGAAAATGATAAAATTTCTAGTCGAAATAGGTAATGCCGATGTTAACCTGGGTAAATATAATAATCCTCTTGGCATGGCTATTTCACGTGGACGTATGGAATTAGCAGAATATTTGATAGACAAAGGTGCAGATATAAACCGACAAGACAATATCGGCAGAACCTTTCTGCATAAAGCTGCTGAAGGTGGAAATTTAGCTGCAGTGAAATTTTTAGTAGAAAAAGGTGCTAGGCTTGATGTTTTAGATGAATGGAATGATACTCCTCTTCATCTTGCTGCAAATGTAGAAGTCAATAAAGGTCATACAGAAGTAGTAGATTATTTAATAAAAAACGGTGCAGATATAAATCTTACTCATAACTACACTCCGATACACCTAGCTATTACACGTGGAAATTTAGATATGGTGAAATGTCTGATAGATAATGGTGCTGATCTTTATATTAAAAGAGCATGCGATGGTACACCCCTTACTTATGCTAAACAGCAAGGGCAAGTGGAAATAGTAAATTACATGGATAGTGTAATGTCAAACCTTTCACTTAGCAAAACTGTGTCCCTTGATAACACTAATATAAATATCAAGTATGACTTAGCTGCCAATAAGCTAGATACAATAGAAAAAAGCATTAAAGATGCTGTACGAGACTTTAAGGGTGCTTTTAATACCTCTGACCATGATATAAGGATCAATGCTTATGTATTCAACACTCAAAATGAGTTTAAAGAGTACTTGAAAAAAGTTGGATTCGATGCTGGCGACGGTGTTAATGGCTACACAAGAATGATCGATCTAAATAAGGGAAATGCTGCTGACGTTTATGTCTACCTAGATAGTAAAGGGAATTTAAATCAACATACGTTAAAGCACGAGATAGGGCATGCAATGCACTTTGCAAATCTTGGTCTAAGCTATATCTTGCCAAAAGCAATGCACGAAGCTATTGCTAACTATGTTGCTGGTTTAGAAAATGGCAAGCACATTAATGATCACGGAGATAAAGAAGCTTTAATTGCAATAAAAAATAAGAATCTTAAACTAGATGAGATATTACGTAATGATTATCAAGGAAATCACTACTATTCAGAAGCAGAGCAAGTAGTAAAGTTTCTTGAACATAAACACCCGGACTTAATTGATAATTTACTAAAGAGCCTCTCCACTTATAAGAGATATCATGATAGGGATGAAGGTAAGAAATTAGTTGAGGATTTTTTGACTGAGCTAAAAGGTTATACTCAGGAATTTAAACAGTGGGTCAAAGCTGAGCTGAGTGGTGAACAACATATGGAATATAATGTTGTTGAATCTAACAGTGTTGAAAGTTCAACAAGCCAACAAAGTGCAGGCAAGGGTCTATATGGTTACAGTCCAGTACATAATGTAAGTGGTGATAAAATCAAGATAGAAAGTATCAGTAGAAAAGATACTATGCAACTTGCTAAAAAAGCGAGTGCAGACGAACAAGGAAAAGCTGTTACAACAAAAGTTATGAAGTATAATAAACAGCCTTTCTTAAAGGTGAATATTGACGACAATAATGTAGGAAACACAGACGAGATAAATAAGATAACAGGTGCGACGAGTTTACATTCTGCTGCTTCATTGGGAGATTTAAGCAAAGTAACAACGCTTCTAAAGCACAATGCATATATTGATGCAAGAGACCATAATGGACAAACACCACTACATTGTTCCATTCAGTCAGGAAATACGGAGGTAGCAAAATATCTTATTGATCATGGAGCAAATCTTAATGTTCAGGACAATTATTATCAGAAAACTAATACTAAATATGTCTATTACAAGACACCTTTACACTATGCTATTGAATCTGGCAACACAGAGATAGCTAAATATCTAATAGATCGTGGTGCAAATCCTAATATTCAAGATGCTTATTCTAAAACGCCATTATACAGCGCTATTTATTCAGGTAATACAGAAATAGTGAACTATCTATTAGATCATAACGCAGATCCTAATAGTCAAAGTTATTATACTTTTCCATTACTTGTTGCTGTTAAGCTAGGGCATGCGGAAATAGTTAAGAGTTTAGTTGAGCATGGTGCAATCAACAATACATCAGCTCAAACGCTGCTGCACTATGCAATTGAGCTAAAACACACGGAAATTGCTAAATACTTAATAGATCGTGGTATAGATATTGATACCCGTGATATTAGCTCTGGTAAATCTCCGCTATATTTTGCCATGCATATGAAAAATATGGAAGTAGTTAAATATCTTATAGACCACAATGCGAATATTGATGTTCCGGATAGCTACGGCTTAACACCTTTGCACCTTGCTGTTGATCTTGGGAATAAGGAGATGATAGAGCAGTTAGTTAAAAAAGGTGCGAATATTAATGCTCAGGACAATGATGGCTGGACACCGCTGATTCATGCAGTGAGGCATGGACAGTTAGATACAATAGAATATCTAATAAAAAACAAAGCTGATGTTGACGTTGTAGGCAAAGATGGCAGGACACTTGTTGAACATGCTGAGTTATGGGCAGAAGAGAAAGGGCTAGCAAGAGATGTAATAGATAGCAAAGGTGATAATGATTCTTATTATCATCAGCTTTCAAAAGAAGCTGCAACTTGGGAAAAAGCTGGAAAGGACATGCTTAGCTATCTCGAAAAAATTACTATGCAAGAGAACGATATAGACCAAATGCCAGCAGATCAACCTGCAAATGGAGAGAGGAATAAAAGGTCGCTAATAGAAGACGAAGAGAAGCAAGAGGAAACAATTGTTATAGATGATATGAAAGAAGAATCACAATATCCTTTAAAAATCAAGGTAGGTGAAGCTATTGGAGATGGTAAATATAAGGCGGTGCTGCAAGCTCAAGGTCAAGACATAGATAATTTTTATCAAAACTTAAGTAGTCAGTATACTGCTGGGAAATACAATTATAATCAAATGATAGCTCTGTATAATAAAGTTTATGTGCAAGATTCCAAGCTTGATGGAAAGCCGATCACTCTTTCTGAAGCTTATGTTACAAATGATCATCTGTTTATTAAAAATCAAGATTTTGGAATTTTGAATGATTTTAATGAGATGTTCTATAAAAGTGATGAGTTTATGTAACATAAAAGGTGGATGAGAATTAATTGATATAGGAAATTAGGGTTTTTGCATGATCTTCTATCATCCCAGTCAGAAAGGTGTAATCCCAGTGCTTGACACTGGGATCCATTCTTTTTTTACTAGATTCCAGCACCAAGTGCTGGAATGACACCATCTACTACTAAAATTGCCTACAAATTGCAACAGTTGTGCGCTTGACTACTAGGCTCTGTGGACAAAATTTTAAAGAAGCCATACAAGAGCCGCAACAAAATTTAGAAAACCCATAAAAACCTCAGCCGTTTTATCGAATCTGGAAAAATACGCCTAAAATTTTTAATTTTACCGAAAAAGCACTCAATCAAATGACGTTCTTTATAAATATGCTCATCATAATACCTCTGCACTTTTCGGTTACGCTTCGGAGGAATAACTGCTGTACATCTTTTGCTCTCAAGACTTGCAACAAAAGCGTTGCTATCATAGCCTTTATCAGCCACTACAGTAGTATTGTAAATGCTTTCAGTTAGTGTTGCTGCTTGTGTAATCTCATTTCTTTGACCAGCAGTTAGGGTAAATTTAAGCGGATTTCCGAGTGCATCAACAACTGCATGTATCTTGGTTGTAAAGCCTCCTTTGCTTCGCCCTAAAGCCTCTTGCTCTTTGGAATTTTTTGTATAGCCAGCTGAACATGGATGGACTCTAACGATTGTACCATCGATTATGGCAACTTCTAAATCTGGTTCTTGTTTAGCATACTCGAGTAACTTTGCCCAAACATCTTTTTCACACCATCTTTTAAACCGCTTATGTATACTTCTGTAATTACCATAAATCTGTGGCAAAAGCCGCCACTGGCAGCCACTTCGTGCCATATACCACACTGCTTCTGTGAATATTCTTAGACGTTTTTCGTCTTTGCTATGCATTCCTT
This sequence comes from Wolbachia endosymbiont (group B) of Gerris lacustris, assembly GCF_964028355.1. NCBI lineage: Bacteria > Pseudomonadati > Pseudomonadota > Alphaproteobacteria > Rickettsiales > Anaplasmataceae > Wolbachia > Wolbachia endosymbiont (group B) of Gerris lacustris. The sequence continues at coordinate 496,697 of NZ_OZ034761.1, read as the reverse complement.
TTATGCCTTTTATAAACTCTAAAATTTGTTTCCAATTTCTTTCTTTTATATAATATTTCACTTGGTAGTTTCTCCACTTTTATATCCACTTGGTTAAACTACCACTTTTTTCTTCTCTTCCTTGTTTTTTGTCCACAGAGCCTAGAGTTTGAAAAGGAAGATGTCATCCCAGTGCCCAGACACTGGGATCCAGTTTTTCATATAATCTCATCACAAACGTTTTAAGACCAACACCCAATTTAGAATCAAAATGCCTGGATTCCAGTATCAAGTACTGGAATGACACCGTTTACTATGGAAATTGCCAAAATGTTCGTGCAGCTGTGACTGGTTTGGGTTTTGTACAGCTATCCTGCAAACGCTATGTAAATAACAACTATACATTTATCTTCAAGATTATTTACCGAGTATAGACATCAGCTCATCCCATTCTCTTTTACCCATGCCAATTTCTTCTCTAGTAATATTTTCTCCTTTAATTAGCTTGCGAATTATTTCAAGACCAGTTTTTGAAATGCAGGATGATTTTAGCGAGTATTCAACAAAAGCATTATAGGCTAGCGGAACCCATTTCTTTATTATATCCAACATAACTTCTGCATAGACTCTAATTTCATATTGGGCATGCTTATCAGCTCTGAGCTTTAGAAAATGAAGAAGGTTGTGAAGATCTATCTTCCAATAAAACTGGGTATAGTAATTAAGTGTTAGATTAGTTCGGGAAATTTCCCTTGCAAGGCCCTGCTCAATAAATTTCTCATAATGAGAGTATACCAAATTAGAATCATTTATCAGAGAGTCTATTATTTCTTTTGAAGTACTTGAGTCAAAAGCTTCACCACTGCCTTGTTTATTATTATCAGATTGTTTTGCAACTTGTTCTGATTTTGGTATATAAAATTCATTATCAAGTATCGAATACCTTCCAGAATATTCATTCACATTTGCAGTTCTGTGTCTTATCCATTGTCTTGCAACAAAAATTGGAAGTTTCACGTGAAACTTAATTTCACACATTTCAAATGGAGTTGTATGATGATGTCTCATCAAATATTTTATAAGCGCTTCATCTTGATTTATCTGTTTCGTTCCCTTTCCATAAGAAACGCGAGCAGCTTGAACTATAGCGCTATCAGAGCCCATATAATCAATTACTCGAACAAATCCATGATCTAATACCTTATGTTCTTCGTATAGAATTTCATCTATCTCTTTTACTGTAGTTCGCTTATTCATAATATGTCCTCAAGGAGATATCAGCTCCACACGAATTGAGTTTTTCGTCCATCGCTTCATAGCCTCTCCATAAATGATGTGAGTTATTTATTGTAGTTTCTCCTCTAGCCACCAAAGAAGCAAGAATTAAAGCTGCTGTTGACCTTAAGTCATTAGCATGCAGATTAGCTCCAGATAGGCTCTTTGTTCCACTTATAGTAGCTTTACTTTTTTCGATGCTAATATTAGCACCTAATTTTCTTAGCTCATTTGCATGTGCAAATCTATTTTCAAAAACATTTTCTTCAATTACTGATATTCCATCTGCAATTGACATAGCAGACATTAGTTGTGGTTGCATATCACTGGGAAAATTAGGATATGGATTTGTTGTAACGTGAGTAGATTTAATAGAGCCATTTTTTCTAGAAATAATAATACCATCGTCACATAACTCAATTCCGGCTCCTATAGTCTTCAATTCATTTGCAATACATTCTATATCAGACAAACTTACTCCTTCTAACTTTAGCTCGCCGCCGGTAATGACAGCAGCCAAAGCATAAGTACCGGCCTCTATGCGATCTGGTATTATTTTATGCTCACACCCATTTAATGCTTCAACACCTTCTATTGTGATTTTTGTGTTATTAACTTCAATATTGGCATCCATACTCTTCAGAAACTCTATTAAATCAAGAACTTCCGGCTCGATTGCCGCATTGTTTATTATTGTTACTCCCTCTGCAAGTGTTGCTGCCATTATTATATTTTCTGTTGCACCAACACTCACCTTTTCAAATGTTATTTCTTTACCTTGCAATTTTCTCTTTATTGTTGCAGTTATGTTACAGCCATCAATTTCAATTTTAGCTCCCATTTCTTCGAGCGCCTTGATATGCATATTAACAGGACGTTTTCCAATATTACAACCACCAGGAAACACTGTTGCAATTTTACCAAATCTACTGAGCATTGGACCCAAAATTAAAAAAGATGCTCGCAGTCTGCTTGCAATTTCATGTGATATTAAATGGTTATTGATATTGCTACAGTCAATTTTTAAAGTATGATTTGCTTTATAATCTTTGTTATGTATAAAATTCACTTTTGCACCAAGCTTCTTAAGCAGCTCAGACATCAAATGCACATCAATTAAATCAGGTGCGTTATGCAGAATTACTGAAGAATTACTCAATAAGCTTGCCGCCATTATTGGCAAGATAGCATTCTTTGAACCATTAATCTTGATTTTTCCAATCAAGGGCTTATGGTTACTTCTTACTAATATTTTATGCATTTAATCAAGCGATAGAACTTATCAAGTAAGTATAATAGGTTAGCGGTAAAAGGCAAAATTTTGCTTTTTATTCTTCTGTCATTCCAGTGCTTGACACTGGAACCCAGTTAAGTTGGTAAGCATAAAAGTAGTCATTTTATGTTAAAACACAACATTTTGATGATTATGTAAAGGCTGAATTCCAGTATCAGCTACTCGAATGACATCTTCATAGTCGATTCAAAATAGCATAATTAACTACACCCTTCTAAAAATAAGAGACGCATTAGTGCCACCAAAACCAAATGAATTGGAAAGCGCATATTGAATTTTATGCTCTTGAGCTTTAAGCGGTACAAAATTTAAATCACACCCTTCTGAAGGTTTGTGTAGGTTTAAAGTTGGTGGAACGATTCCATTGTTTAATGCAAGGATACTAAATATTGCTTCAACACTTCCTGCAGCACCAAGCAAATGTCCTATAGAAGATTTAGTCGAGGAAATAGGTATTTTATAGGCATAGTCACCGAATAACTGCTTCATTGCTATTACTTCGATTTTGTCTCCAAGTGGTGTTGAAGTGCCATGTGCATTGATATACCCAATTTGATTTGGGCTGATTTGTGCATTCTTTAAAGCAAGCTCCATTGCCTTAAATGCGCCTCTTCCTTCTGGATGAGGTGCTGTGATGTGGTGTGCATCTCCTGTGAGTCCATATCCAGTGAGTTCTGCATATATTTTTGCTCCTCTTTTTTTTGCATGTTCATATTCTTCCAGCACTAATATACCTGCCCCTTCCCCCATGACAAATCCATCACGTTCTTCATCCCATGGCCTTGAGGCTTCTTCAGGTTTATCATTGAATTTAGTTGATAGCGCCTTCATCGATGCAAAACCTGCAATTCCAACTCTACATAGCGCACTTTCTGCTCCACCTGCAATCATCACATCCGCTTCATCAAGTTTTATAGCTCTTGCTGAGTTTATAATCGCATGCGCACCTGTTGCACATGCAGTTACCGCTGAATCATTTGGACCTATAAATTCGTATTTAATAGAAATATGACCAGATATCAAATTTATTAGACTCGCAGGGACAAAAAATGGGCTAACACGCCTAGGCCCCTTTTCCTGCATGGTAATTACATTTTCTTGAATTAATGGAAGACCACCTATACCAGAACCAATAACTACACCGATTCGCTCTTTATTAATATTTTGATTTTTCAAAATCAGTGAATCTTCTACTGCCTGAACAGCTGCTGCAATTCCGTAGTGAATAAAACGATCTGTTCTTTTTAGGTCTTTTTCAAAAATATAATCTGGCGGATTAAAATAATACTCAGTGTTATCAGATTGCACAGGCACCTGCCCTGCAACCTTACAAGCAAGATCAGAAGAGTTAAACCTATCTATACTAATTGCTTTTATGCCAGATTTACCTTTTATCAGCTTTGACCAAGTGTTATTGACATCTGCTGCTAATGGAGTAATTAAACCAACACCGGTAACTACTACTTTTCTGCTCATTCAACATTAATTGTTTGCTTTGTTTACTACATATTCAACTATCTGTTCCATAGTTTCCATTTTTTGTGCATCTTCATCAGGAATCTCTATACCAAACTCTTCTTCAGCTGCCATAATTATTTCAACTGCATCTAAACTATCTGTGCCATGGTCTGAAAGCTTTGAAGAGCTACCAAATTTCTCTACATCCTTACTGATGTGCTCTAGTATAATCTTCTTTACTTTTTCTTCTATATCTTCCCTAGTGCTTTTTGCCAATTCGCTCATTTCTTACTAAAAAATAACCTATTCTTTGATGTTATAAGAAATTTTGATGTTTGCAATAGCTTTTATGATTATATAGACTATTAAAAACTTCCTATCTCTTAGCACTCGATAGTTAATAAATTTAAAAATGCTAGACGAAACAACAAAAAATTTGCTTGTTGTAGAAGTGAATAAGCTCTTACCTGAAAATAGCGAGAATAAGCTTATATCAGCTATGCGTTATGTGCTTCTTGCTCCTGCAAAACATATACGTTCTTTTTTAGTTATAGCATCTTCGTCGATATTCAACATAAAGGTTGAAAAAGCAATAACAGCAGCAGCAGCAATTGAATTTATTCATGCTTACTCCCTAATTCACGATGATCTGCCATGTATGGATAACAGTGACACCCGCAGAGGCCAGCCAAGCTGCCACAAAAAATTTGGTGAAGCAACAGTAGTACTGGCCGGAGATGCATTACTTACCCTTGCATTTGAAATATTATCATCACTTGATATAGATAGCGATAAGCGCTGCAAAACTATAAAGGTGCTGTCAGAAGCGATAGGGCCTAAAGGCATGGTAGGGGGGCAGGTTTTGGACATTGAGAATCATCATGTAAATTTTGAGAAAATAAAAGAAATCCATTTGATGAAAACTGCAAAACTATTTGCAGCTTCATGCAAAATAGGGGCTATAATAGGTAATGCCACAACCAAAGAGCGGAGAGCGTTATATAACTATGGAATAAATCTAGGGCTTATCTTTCAAGCCAAGGATGATATTGAAGATTACGAGCAGGATAAAACAAACAATTTAATATCTGTGCTTGGCAAAAATGAAATGGAAAACTATATAGATAGTCTCTTTAAACAGGCCTCAGATAATTTAAGTACGCTTTCAGGGAATACTAATGACTTATATGATTTATTGAACCAAGTAAAAAAAGATGGTTAGAAAAATTATATTACAAATATTTATCTCTGTAGTAATGATTCTCACTTTAGCTTCTGCTTTTATAATTACGATTGTTTATATAAACAAAGATAAACCAGAGAAAAGGGAAAAGCTTTACGAAATAAATGCTACACATGGTGGTTTGACACAGATGATAGCAAGTTATTTGGTCAGGCCGATACTTGAATCAGCTCTTGATCGTTATATTGAAAAGCATGGGTTAGCAGAATATTTAGAAGAAATAACACAGCAAAAAGAAGAAGAGATGATAAACTTTTATGAAATTACTGAAGGTAGCGGCAGTAAGGCTTTCTGTGGCCAAGAAGTCCTGCTACAAATGTACAAAATATCCAACAATCTGGCAGCATTACCAAGTCAAGTCTCTGATATTACTCTGAGAATAGGTGAAAAAGAAGTGAGTTTAGGGGTAATAGGTATGAAAGAAGGCGGAGAGCGTGTAGTTACTATTGCTGCTGATGACAACAAAATGAGTTTTAACTCTTATTACATCAAACTGATTGAAGTAAAAGATAAATATCCCGATTCAGTAAATAACCTGATGATTTTTAATGACTTAATTAACAAAACTGGAAAACGAGTAAAATGTGGCGATGAGATATCAGTTCAATATAGCATAAAGAGACATAATGGTGAGTATATAATCAAAGATCAAATAGTGCAGTTTAAGGTTGGTGACAAAAAAATACCACTTGCTATAGAACTTGGAGTTGTGGGAATGAGAGCTGGTAATAAAAGAACAGTTCTTTCTCCACCTGACCTTTTAACTGATGTATTAACAAAAGAAATAGATTTTGATATTGCAATAATTGATTTAAGCTTGAATTCTACTATTGAAAAATAGCTTAAAGAATTACGAAGTAAGAGAAAATAAAACTTCTTGAGTGCTATATATTACTTAAAGAAAAAGTTTCTTCTAAAGTATAAACTTAGATAAATCAAGCTGCTTTGAAATTGATTCAAGCTTATCTCTTACGTGCTTGCTATCTATAACAAATTTTTCACTATTTTTTTCAGAAGCGATAAAACTTATTTCATCCAAAAGCTTCTCCATGATAGTATGAAGTCTTCTTGCACCTATATTTTCCACTTCTCTATTAACTGTAAATGCTATTTCAGCTATAGTCTCTATACCATCATCAGTAAACTCAAGTGTTACATTTTCCGTTTTCATTAACGCTATATACTGTTTTAACAAACTAGATTCTGGTTCCTTTAATATTTTTATTAGATCCTCTTGAGTAAGCGCCTTAAGTTCCACTCTAATTGGCAATCTACCCTGTAATTCTGGTAAAAGATCAGATGGCTTAGATAAATGAAAAGCACCAGATGCAATAAATAATATATAGTCTGTTTTTACGGGGCCATACTTAGTTGAAACAGTTGTTCCCTCAAGTAATGGTAACAGATCGCGCTGCACTCCTTCTCTGTTAACTTCACCTTTTATTTCTGTACGTGCTGCAATTTTATCTATTTCATCTAAAAACACTATGCCTTCATTGCTAACAAGATCAATCGCTTCTTTGATTATCTTGTCTTCATCCATTAACCTTTCGCTTTCTTCATTAGTCAATATTTCACGTGCCTCTTTCACTTTAACTGTAATAGTTTTTGTTTTTTTGCTCCCATTAAACATCTTGCCCACGATTTCTGTTACGTTCATCACACCAATTTGCCCACCTGGCATGCCAGGTATATCAAAAGTGGGTAACATACCCTTGCTCTCCCTGACGTTAATAGAAACTTCTCCATCTTCAAATTCCTTATTTCTCAGTCTTTCTCTGAAAACTTTTTTGCTTTCCTCGGTTGCATTTTCACCAACCATGGAGTTGACTATTATCTTTTCAGCCAAACCTAAAGCTTTTTTAGTTAAGGCTTTACGTGCTTTTTCCTTAACTAAAACTATTGCTGCATCAACTAAATCACGTATTATCGAGTCAACATCACGTCCAACATATCCTATTTCAGTAAATTTCGTTGCTTCAACTTTTATAAAAGGTGCACCAGCAAGCTTTGCTAAACGGCGAGCTATTTCAGTTTTACCAACTCCCGTATGGCCTATCATGAGTATATTCTTAGGTATAATCTCTTCACGTAGTGGAAGTGGTACTTTATTTCGACGCCAACGATTTCTGAGTGCAATAGCAACAGCACGCTTTGCGTCATTCTGCCCGATTATAAATCTATCCAACTCTTTAACTATCTTCTGTGGTGGTAGATCATCTAATAAAGCTTGTGAGCTTTGGATGCTGCTACTTTCTGTACCTTCATTTTCATAGAGGCTATTTTTCTCATTACAGTCATCATTATTATCAAATTGACCTACCACGGATTGACCAGAAGAATTGGTACACAAGGTTCTTGACATATTACTCCTTTATTTTTTCAATAATTAGATTATGGTTTGTATAAACACATATATCGGCAGCTATCTTCATAGCCTTTTTTGCAATCTCCTCTATTGATATTCCTTCAACGTCAATCAAAGCTTTTGCTGCAGATAAAGCAAAATTTCCTCCAGAGCCAATGGCTGCAATGCCATCTTCAGGTTCAAGAACATCACCCGTTCCTGTAATGACCAATGAAATGGACTTGTCTGCCACGATCATCATAGCTTCTAATTTTCTTAAATATTTATCCATTCTCCAGTCTTTTGCAAGTTCAACACATGCCCTCATTAACTGTCCTGGGTGCTTATCAAGTTTAGATTCTAGCCTTTCGAAGAGAGTAAATGCATCAGCTGTTGCTCCAGCAAAACCGGCAATTACGGAATCGCCAGAAAGACGCCTAACTTTTTTTGCTCCAGATTTTATAACGGTATGGCCTAGCGAGACTTGCCCATCACCTATTACTACTACATTTTTGTCTCTTCTAATTGACAGTATAGTAGTACCATACATTTTACTGCTGTCATGATGAATCATTTTTTTGTTATTTTAATTCGTTATATTATATTAAGATTATAACTTATAATATAGTACTTTTCTTATAACATTTAAAGTGTAGATGCAAAACATAATTCGCCCAGATTTGGAAAAAAGTATAAATAATTGGTTTGAGGCAAAATTTAACGGCCTTACATTGCCATTTTATAGCTCTATAGATCTTAGGAATTCAGGCTGCAAAATTGCTCCAGTAGACGCTAATTTATTTCCTGCAGGTTTCAACAATCTGAGCGAGGTATCGAGAGTAACAGCAGCAAAATTGATAAAAAGCTACTTCGAAACAAAACAATATAAGAAAGCCCTTATAATACCGGAAAATTACACACGAAATAAAATGTATATAGAAAATGTATTTGCCATAGAAAAGGTGCTTCAACTTGCAGGTTTCGAAACTAAAACTGGTCTCTTTCACAGTGAAGCATATAATTTAATAGAATTATATGAGACTATTGTAAAAGAAAATTCTTTGTTAAAGACAACTTCAGGATTTGTACCCGATGTTATTATACTGAATAGAGATATGACAAGCCACATTCCAGATATTCTCAAAAATGTAAAACAAGAGATAATACCGAGCCCACTTTATGGTTGGCACAGTAGACAGAAATTTAAGTATTTTAAAATTTATCAAGAATTATCATTCGAATTTTGTGGCGAGTTTAAAATAGACCCGTGGCTTATTTCTGTGCTTACAGAAAGCTGTAATGGAGTTGACTTTAATGATGATTCATCACTAGGAGCAGTAGCGACTAAAGTTGATCAAATATTATCTCTAGTGCAAAAAAAATATGAGGAATATGCAATAAAAACACAACCTTACGTTTTTATCAAAGCAAGCAATGGCACATACGGAATGGGTATCATAACAGTGACAAGTGGTGAAGAAGTGTTAAACCTCAACAAAAAAAAGCGCAGTAAAATGAAAAAGGTAAAGGAAGGTATAGAAGTAAGTAGTGTTATTATACAAGAAGGTGTACCAACTATCGATGTATTTAAAAGCAATTCTGCAGAACCGCTAATATATTATATAGGAAATACACCTACGTGCTACTTATATCGATGTAATAGCAGAAAAGATATATATTCTAGCTTGAATTCCACTGACTGTGAATTTTATGACATCAGCCAAGAAAATAAAACTCTGCCACTTTGGAATATTGTTAGTAAATTAGCAGTGCTAGCATTGGCAGTGGAAATCAGGTCTTTTCATCTCTAATCATTAATTTCTACAATGCTGCCATTATGCTGAATATGGTGAGCGTCATCAAGTCCAGTAGAAGGATCAGTGCCATTATTAGGCTGATTGACAAACTTATCGATGTTTGATACTAGATATGCTATACTTAGTATCAAACTGACCGTAACAGTTAAGTTGAAGTTATAGATTATGCCACCACCCAAGTCTATCGGTATAGTTGCAATTTCCATTCTCTTTAATGTAAAGCTTAATAAGCCTAATGACAAGGTTATCGTGCTGAAAATAACATCTTTTCTACATTCAGCAGATTTTTCAGGATTCTTATTATCCAGATACTTCTTCCATGTATAATAATAGCTTATAAATTCTGAAAATAAAAACAGAACTGCTGATATTAAGCTAATATAACTTATTATATCTTTATTGTTCCCAGCTAGGAAATGAATGATTTTTGTCTGCATCAATATTCCTATTGTACAATTTGCCAAGAAGGCTAAGCTACCTATAACCTGTGCTCTTTTTTTAGGCTCACCTTTATCGTCCTGAGATTTATATCCAGCTAACTTGAGTCCAGAATGAAGAATGAGTAATGTTGATGTTGGTAATTTTATGAACTTGGCAATATCTAATATAGTACAAATATTGGATCTGTTGTTATCAATAAACTCGCAACAGAATTGCAATGAAATTTTACACAATATGCCTGTTAAACCTACTGCAATACAATACATCTTTCTAATATCATGATTGTGAACATCATGTATACTTTGTATAAATGTATTTGGTTTACCTTTTGGCATAAGTAGATAATAAAATAATAACTTTTTAATATTGTACTATAAAAATCTAAAAAGAAAAGTGCTATAAATCAGTACCTTGAGAGTGATCTAAACATAAATCGGCCAAGCACTTGATAAATAAGAGATCAGTACTGAGAGTTGGTACGCGAAAGTAATATCCGTCTTTGATAATTGCTTTATACTCTATATCAAGTTCAACCAGTGTTTCAGAATGCTCAGAAACAAAAGATATAGGTGATAAAACTACAGGTATATTATCGTCTTTCGCGCGTGATAGCTCACTTTCAGTGCTAGGCTCCAACCATTTTACAGGGCCAACCTTACTCTGATAACATATTCCCCAATCAAGATCTTCAATATTCAATTTTTTTACTATTAATTTTACTGTTTTTTCTATCTGTGAAGCGTAAGGGTCGCCTTTTTTAATGATACTAAGAGGCAAGCTATGAGCTGAAAACAGTACTCTTGGCTTACCGATTTTGCTAGCTAACTTGTAGTACTTAGCTGTCAGATTGGTGTGAGCTTCAATAAAGTCTTCATTGTCATAATAATTATTGATTATTGTTGTGTTACATTCCAGGCTATGTTTTTTGGCATTTTTTTGCCAATTCTCGATGGATGATAGAGTTGTGGTGGTTGAATATTGCGGATATAGTGGTAACAGAATGATTTCGTCAGGGTCGAATTGCTTTACACTTTCAACAACTTCATCAGCAAATGGATGCCAATAACGCATGCAGATGAATATCTTATATACATGGCTTCCATTTTCATTTAATTTTAGTTCTAAAGCATCAGCTTGTGCTTTCGTATTCTCCAAGATTGGCGATTTACCTCTAATGTGCTCGTATATTTCTTGTGCAGTACTTTCTCGCCTTTTGGAGATAAATTTTGCTAAAAGGAAGCGAAAAGGATTTGGTAGATTTATTATTCTTTTATCGTAAAAAAGATTAAATAAGAAAGGACGTACTGCACTTAGTGAATCAGGTCCGCCAAGGTTAAATAAAATAACTGCTTTTTTCATTAGATCTGTTGCAAATTATTACTGAAGCTAAAAGCTTGCTTTTTGCCTCCATTCCAGAGCATTATGCATGACAATATTGCGGTTTGAGTAGCAAGAAGAATGTCATCCCAGTGCTTTGACACTGGGATCCAGGATTTCACTAAATTGGTGAGTATAAAAGTACTATAAAAAAACAGCATCCTCGATGAAGTTGTGTGAAAATGCTGGATTCCAGTTTCAAGCACTGGAATGAGAAAATAGAGTACGTTTAAATAGAAGAGACACATTTAGGCTCCGCAGCAAGTTGCTTTTGGGGTACCTATAAGATTAGCTACACACTCATCAAGTTTAGTTACAGGCACTAAATTTCTTATATTAGCGTACAATAAGTGGACAGACTTCTGCATGTTACTCTCTGTGGATGAAAAGCTTCTATCGAAAACCAGATCGACACAAAAACTTGGCACTGCTTCAAGAACTTCAACAGTAGCTAAAGATAGCATGATACAGCTTTGTAAGGCCTTTAGAATAACCGTAAGAGAAACTTTAACGAAACAACAAGAGGTGCTTTCATTCAGTGACTGCCCTGGATTAGGTGAATTATACTCAATATGCTGTCTGTTTTTATTAAAGATAGGAAATTTCATGGTGTCTTTCTTAAATTGCTCGTATATTTCTTCTCTACTATGGCCAGTGGTATTTAACCATTTCGTTTCCATTAATTTCTGACGCAGTTGACAAGTTCTCACAACAAAACATGTTGCAACCATCAGTGCAGCGCATGTAAGTGCACACTCCACAAGGCTTATATTACCTACCATAGCTGGTAATACAAAACAAACAAGCAGCGGTACGGCAATCATTTCACCAAATGGAACAACATTTCTTTTCATCGCAAAAGCAGCACCTTCTTTTAATTTCATATTACGATTCAAGCTATACTCTAACCAGCTCAAAGATGCTAAGCTGAAAGTCAAAAACCCTTTCGTTCCACAAAAAATTGATGACTTTAAGTTATTGATCAATTTTTCAGTAGTAGATGCAAGTTTAACTGGTTGTTTAATAGCAGGATCAATATGTCCATTATTTTTGTTATGACAACATTCACCCATACAATACCTCCTTGATGATTTATCCTTGACTATAAATAAAAAATCTCTTTGATGGAACAAAAATTCGCAATAAAGTAAATATACGATCTTAATATAAGGAAATGATATGGTAATTGAAAGAACACTTTCGATATTAAAACCTGATGCAGTAAAAAATAATATTACAGGTAATGTAAATTCTTACATTGAAAAATCTGGACTAAAAATTATAGCACAAAGAATGATGCTGCTGACAAAAAAACAAGCAGAGCTATTTTATGAAATTCATAAGGATAGGCCTTTTTTTGGAGAATTAGTGGAATTTATGACTTCTGGGTCTGTAATAGTTCAAGTTTTAATCGGTGAAAATGCAGTAAGTAAATATAGGCAAATAATGGGTGCTACAGATCCAAAGCAGGCAGATAAAGGCACAATTAGGGGCGATTTTGCTGATGATATTAGTGAAAATAGAGTGCATGGTTCTGATAGTCTAGAGAATGCTCATAGAGAAATAGCTTTCTTCTTTGCTGAATGTGAATTGGTGTAATTTTACTTTACTATACAGAATTAAATTTTCTAGGTTTTATGTCAAGCCATGGAATATTAACTAAACTTTTAGTTATGAAGAAAAAGCTTTATGTCAGTTTCATAAATAGCATAAGATAATACTAAATGGATTATATAGTTAATGCTTATAATAGATCTAAAGCTTCTATAGTTAGAGGAGAAGGAGTATATCTCTTCGATAAGGATGGTAAAAAATATTTAGACTTTGCTGCGGGAATTTCTACAACCTCTCTAGGGCATTGTCATCCATATATTACAGATAAACTGAAGGATCAACTGGATTCGTTGTGGCATTGCTCTAATATTTTTACTATTCCCCAGCAGGAAAGGCTTGCTCAGCGTTTAACGGAACTTACCTTTGCCGATAAAGTTTTTTTCTGCTCAAGTGGACTTGAAGCAACAGAAGCTGCAATTAAATTTATTCGCCGTTACTTTTACTTCAATGGACAAGAAAAACGCAATCGCATTATTACAATTGAAGGAGGTTTTCATGGCCGTAGTATTGCTGCAATTTCTGCTGGAGGAAATGAAAAATCACGCGAAGGCTTTGCTCCGCTCCTTTCTGGTTTTGATAAAGTTCCAAGAAATAACATTGAAGCATTAGAAAAGAAAATCAATAGCGAAACAGCTGCCATATTTTTAGAGCCCATACAAAGTGAAGGCGGAGTACATCCATTGGACGTAGAGTATCTTAAAAAAGTAAGGGAGATAACAAAAGCTCAAGGAATAATTTTATGCTTTGATGAAGTGCAATGCGGATATGGACGGATTGGCTCTCTATTTTACTATCAAAATATAGGAGTTGAACCTGATATGCTCACTTGTGCGAAGGCTATGGGCAATGGATTTCCTCTGGCTGCATGTTTAGTAAAAGATTATATAGCAGAAGCAATCACTCCAGGAACTCATGGGTCAACTTATGGAGGTAATCCACTTGCTATGACTGTTGGTAATGCAGTACTCGATGTAATGCTAAAGGAAGGCTTTTTTGACCATGTTAAGAAGGTCAGTAAATATCTAAAAGAAAAGTTGTTGCCTTTGACTGAAGAATTTCCGAAGATCGTTTCAGAAGTTCGTGGGGAGGGTTTATTGATAGGGATAGAGCTTAGGGTACCTTTGGCTGATACAATTGTTAAACAATCTCTTGACAAAGGCTTAATAATGACTAAAATTTTGAATAATAGGGTAATAAGAATAACTCCTCCACTTGTTGTTGAGAATATGCATGTGAATGCAGTGTGTGATATATTTCATGATTTATTTTTTTATGTTAAAGATATATAGACTTGCAAATGCCTCTTACAACATATAAAATCAACTCTGTTTCTATATCGCAATAACATCATACTTTAATGGATTGGTTATTGATTTCAGTATTGTCAGCAATTTTTTTCTTATTGATTTTATCGTTTTTGTTCTCAGGAGCAGAAATAGGGTTAACCTCAATTAGCCGATCCCGAGTTAATAAACTAAAGCTAGAAGGTAACAAAAAAGCTAAGATAATAGAGCTTTTGTTAGGTAAGAAAGAATTAACAATAGGAACAATATTAGTATGCAACACAATTATTAACATTACTTGCTCTGCTTTATTTACAGCAATATTTATAAATTCTTTTGGGAGCGAGGGCATACTTCTTGCAACATTTACGATGACGTTTTGTATTTTGCTATTTTGTGAAGTTTTACCAAAAACTTACGCCATGCAAAATCCTGAAAAATTTACATTACTTTCTGCTTATTTTATGCTGTTTTTTGTTAAGATTCTTTCTCCATTGACATTAGGCATTCAATTTATTGTCAATCTCATTCTGAAGTTATGCGGGCTTCATAAGAATAGGGAAGTGATATCTGCAGCAGATGCAATGCGTAATATGATTACTCTTCATCGCAGTGAGGGAACTATGTTACAACAGGATTTAGATATGCTAAATAGTATACTTGATTTGGCTGAGACAGAAATATCACAAATTATGACCCACAGGAGAAACTTATTTTCTCTTGATATAGATCGAAACAAAGAGGACTTAATAAGAGAGATTTTAACCAGCAGACATAGTAGGGTACCTTTATGGCAAAAAGAACCAGATAATATTGTTGGAGTGGTTCACGTGAAAAATCTAATAAATGCCTTGCGTGAAAAGGACAATAAAATAGAGGTTGTTAAAGTGATGTCGAAGCCTTGGTTTATACCAGAAAGTACACCGCTTAGTGTACAACTTCACAACTTCCGTAAAAATAGGAAACACCTTGCATTTGTTATTGATGAGTATGGAGCGTTGCAGGGAATTGTAACTCTTGAGGATATACTGGAAGAAATAGTTGGAGAAATTTCGGATGAACATGATTTGATTACAGAAAATTTTATAAAAAAAATATCTGATAGCGTGTATCACATAGAAGGAAAATCTACTATTAGGGACATTAATAGACAATTAAATTGGAATCTACCTGATGATGAAGCTACAACTCTAGCAGGTATGATTGTAAATGAGATAGAGCGCATTCCTGACGAAAATGAAAAGTTTTCCATGTACGGTTTTTACTTTAAGATTTTAAAAAAAGATAAAAATATTATTACTGTTATTGAAGTACAAGTAAAAACTGATAATACTATAGCAGCAATTAATTAGTTGGGTTCTATGGAAGATACAGTAAAAATAACGGCTGAAGATTTAAAGAGCTATATAGAGAGAATCGAAAAACTTGAACAAGAAAAAAGGGATGTGCAAGATCACATTCGTGATGTATATACAAAAGCTGCAGATGAAGGTTGGGATATAAAAGTGATGAAACAGATTATTAGGCTAAGAAAGATGGATGATGATGACAGAGAGGAACAGGAAATATTACTTGATACCTACAAACGTGCATTGGGAATGAATTACGAAGGTGAATAGTAGGATTGTAATTGGAATAAGTGGAGCATCTGGTTCTATTTACGGTGTACGGATTCTAGAGGCACTAAAAAATACCAATCATGAAACTCATTTAGTGATAAGTCGTGCTGGAAAAATAACTCTAGCTCATGAGATTAAAGAAAAACTTGAAGATATTACATCACTTGCAGATTTTTACTATTCTGAAGAAAAAATAGGAGAAAAAATAGCAAGTGGCTCATTTAAAACCTCAGGAATGATTGTAGCACCATGCTCTATGAAGACAATGTCTGAAATTGCATCAGGTGTTACTTCCAATCTATTGACAAGGGCTGCAGATGTAACGCTAAAAGAAAGAAGAAAATTAATTCTTATGGTGCGAGAGTCACCACTACATCTTGGGCATTTACAAAATATGTTAAAATTAACGGAGATGGGAGCAATAATTACTCCACCAGTGCCTGCTTTCTATATTAAACCAAAATCGTTGGATGATATTATTAATCATTCTGTTGGCAAAATATTGGATTTATTTGATATCAAATTACCTGACTTTAAGGAGTGGCAAGGAAGTGACAATTATTATTGATGGTAAAAAAATAGCAAACGACCTATGTGAGAGGCTATCACAAAAAATTGATATTTTAAAGAGAGAGTATAACATTTTTCCTTGCCTGAAAGTAATTCTCGTGGGCAGTAATCCAGCAAGTCAGGTTTATGTTCGCAACAAACAGAAAAAAGCAGAATCAATAGGCATAAGTTCTGAGACCATTGTTTTGCCTAATAATATTTCAGAAGATGAATTGATTGAAAAAATCAATGAGTTAAATGAAGATCGATCTGTGCATGGCATTTTAGTACAGTTGCCTTTACCAAATCATATTAGTGCAAGCAGAGTAATTAACGCAGTAAGTATTGAAAAAGATGTAGATGGCTTCCACGATGAAAACGTTGGTAGATTAGTTAAAGGTGAAAAAAACTGCCTTATACCTTGTACTCCTAAAGGTTCTTTGCATTTAATTAAATCAATTGAAGAGAACCTTTCCGGTAAAAACGCAGTGGTGATTGGTAGGTCAAATATCGTGGGCAAACCAATGTTTCACCTATTGTTGCAGGAAAATTGTACCGTTACCATCTTGCATTCACAAAGTAGGAATTTAGATGATTATTGTTCTAAAGCGGATATAGTAGTTGCAGCAGTTGGAAAGCCAAATTTTGTTCAATCAGATTGGATAAAAAAAGGTGCAATAGTGATTGATGTTGGCATAAATAGCGTTAACATAGGAAATCAAAGTAAGCTTGTAGGTGATGTTGACTTTGAGGGAATAAAAGAGAGAGCTAAAGCTATGACCCCAGTACCCGGGGGCGTTGGCCCAATGACAATTGCATTTCTAATGATGAACACTATCATTGCTGCTTGCTTGCAGAAGGGAGTTGATGCTTCTGATTTTATTGCTTAAGGTTTAGCTTAAGGTTAGCATAAACAGAGTACTTTTGCAAATAGCACATATATAGCACCGAGCATACAACCGTACGCGTCAAGTTAAGGAAAAATGAGCAAATTTATTGAACTCAAAGTTGATATTCTTGTTTTTCTATATTTATCTTTTAATACCAATTCCCGCTATACAAGCAACGAATAGACAATAATGGAAAAAAAGCCATACTGGAGTAAGTAAAATAGCGAGGTTTAGATGGCATTAAGATCAAAATTATTGGATGAAAAAGTGGTGGAATCAGCAAAAGAGATGCTGAAGAAAGTAAGAAATAATGCGTATGTTGCAAAAAAACTAAATGCTGTAATTGCAGCAAAAAAGCACAGTATAACAGCTGTAGCAAAAATATGTTGCATTTCGAGAAAGGCAATTACTACATGGATAAAGCACATAAAATTTGGAAGAGAAGAAAAATTATTTTCTCCACCTCAACGCCGTAGAAAAACTATATTGAACCAAAGTCAACTTGAACAAATTGAGGTGTGGATAGAGGAAAACCCCAATATTACTATTAGAGAAATGAGAATAAGAATCCAAGAAAGATTTGGTTTGAATATCAGCAAATCCACAATACATCGTAATATGCAAAGAATGAAATTCTCATATATCACACCAAGACCAGTTCATAGTGGACAGGATAAAAATAAGCAAGAGGAGTTTAAAAAAAAACCTCAATGAAACTATTGTCATGCATTCTGAAAAAGAGCTATTTTTCTTCGATGAATCACGGTTTGGTACACATTCAAAAGTTGGACATGGGTGGTTTAAAAAAGGCAGTAGGACACAGGTTAAGGTAAAATTAGGTAGGGAAAATTTTTATCTCTATAGTGCAGTTAATCCCAGAAATGGAGAGAATTTTAGCTTATTTGCACCAAACGTCAACACTGCTTGTATAAATATATTCCTTGAACAGATGTCGCAATATTTAGGAATACGAAAGGCTTTTCTCGTGATGGATTGCGCTAGTTGGCATAAGTCAAAAAGTTTAAAGATACCTAAAAATATCGAAATTATATACCTACCACCATACTCACCTGACCTCAATCCTGTTGAGAGGTTTTGGTTATATATAAAACAGAACATTTTGCGCAATAAAATCTACGATACAATTGTTCTGCTTGAGAGCGCTTTGTGTAAATTTATTACCTCTCTTTCCCCTTCCACGGTTAAACAACTCTGCAATGCTTCTTATTTGGTTCATTAATAATGAGAGTTGGTATAAGGAGAATTTTGACCAGGTTGAGATGAGTTTTTTGAGGAAAATTTGCACTTTACTGACTACACAATTTAAGGGAACGTTCAAAAAAGTGTGTCAAACCGAAAAAAAAGTAATAAATTGATATAAAAAATGGAGGTTTGATATGAGTCAAGCAAATAGAACTACTGGTTTGGTAGATTATAAAGAATTAGAAACAAATATCCTGTCATCTATACGAGAAGGAAGACCATTGACAGGAAGAGATGGAGCATTAACACCGTTTATAAAAAGGTTGCTAGAGGCAAGTCTGGAAGGTGAAATAGAAAGCTACATGTCAGCTGAAAGTGAAGAAAATAACCGAAGAAATGGGAGAAACGCAAAAACTTTACGCACGAGTGCAGGCTCATTTGAGCTGCTAACACCAAGAGATAGGGAGGGAAGCTTTGAACCACAAATAGTCAAAAAAAGGCAAACAAGCCTACATCCAGAACTTGAAGCAAAGGTCTTAAGCACATATGCCAGTGGCATGGGATACAGAGATATAGCTTCACATGTTGAGGAAATATATGACCACAAAATATCAGCAGCAGAGATATCTAGTATTACCGATAAACTGCTACCAGTAATCAATGAATGGCGCAGCCGCCCACTGCAATCAGTGTATCCAATAGTATTTATGGATGGCATGTTTTTTAAGGTCAAGGAGGACGGACATTGCATAAGTAAATGTATGTATAATATATTGGGCATAAATCAAAATGGCAGAAAAGAAGTATTAGGTTTTTATTTGGCTGAAAGTGAAGGAGCTAACTTCTGGTTGGGAGTACTAAATGACCTCAAAGAAAGAGGAGTAGAAGATATTCTAATTGCCTGTATTGATGGGCTAAAAAGCTTTCCTACCGCTATAAATAGTGTATTTCCTAAAGCAGAAGTACAGCTATGCATAGTGCATCAGATAAGGAATTCACTGAAGTATGTATCTAGCAAAGATGTAAAAGTTTTCATAAATGATTTGAAAAAAATATATCGTGCTTCAAGTAAAGAGATTGCTGAGAATTATTTGCTTGAGCTGGAAGAAAAATGGAGTGAAAAATATCCCTTGGTTACAAAATCATGGCAAAACAATTGGGAAAATTTGTCTGGTTATTTTAAGTATTCTGGACCAGTTAGGAAGCTGATTTACACCACCAATCCAATTGAGGGATTGCATAGACAAATTAGGAAATTTACTAAAACTAAGGGCTCATTTACTAATACAAATGCCTTGTACAAAAGGTATATTGTGCTATAAAAAAGGTAGAGCAAAAGTGGACTACAGCTTTGCCTAATTGGGCATTAACTATGTCTCAGCTTGACATTTTCTTTCCCAACAGACTGAAAATTGAGTTGAACTAAAAATGCGGCTTGACACAGTTTATTTAACACTCCCCAATTTAATGTTAAGAATAGCTCTCTAACTCGCCTTTTTAGCTCAATAAATGCCTTTGTTAAGCTAAGTTCTGTATTCTTTTTCACTTCTGTGCAACCAACTATGCTGTGAAATATAAGAATTGCGCACAATTTAGCATATAGTTCACATAATACTCTGCATGGCTTTCCTTTTAGCTTATCAAGTCTGATATGGCTTTTATACAATTTAAATAATTTGCCACCTTACTCTGTAAATCGTTAATACTTGCTCAGCACTAATTTTATTTTCTGGAACATTAGTTTTGACCAGTTCAACAATTTTTGATTTCTTTTAGAGGATGTATATCCCTGCGATCTTGCTAATCTATTAGCTTTCCTTCTTCTGGCCATATTCAGTTAGTTTCTGACATATAATTCTTACTCTAATTTTTGCTTCTTTTCCTAAGAGCCTGTTCATAATCTTTTGAGGAGCAAGGCAGTAAAAGCTAGAACGACCATTTGTAGTCTAGTATTGAGTTTACGCTCGCAATTTTTCCATAACCGTCTACACTTTTCCAGCCAAGCAAAAGAACGCTCTACAACCCACCTTTTTGGCAATACAACAAAGGTATGTAATTCACTTCGTTTTATTACTTCAACGGTTGCACCAATAGTCGTTTTTATTTGAGTTGCAAAATTTTCTCCTGTATAACCTGCATCAACTAGTATATTTTGAACTTCGGAAAGATTTTTTCTTGCGTTACAAATCATCTCTACAGCAGCAGTACGATCTCCGATATTAGCTGTAGTAATATAAATTGCATGTGGCAAACCTTGCGTATCTACTGCAATATGACGCTTTATTCCTGAAATTTTCTTGCCGGCATCATAACCTTTTTCTTCAGCAATATCGGTGTTTTTTACACTTTGAGCATCAATGATGCAGAAGCTTGTTTTTGTATTCCGACCACTGTTGAAACGAACCTCTCCAACTAATTTTTTTTAAGACAATTTCTAGAACACTTTCTCTATCTTCATTCGGTTTTTTACTCCATCTCTTGAAGTAATCGTAACAATTGCGCCATTTTGGAAACTCTTTTGGTAGCATTCGCCACTGACAGCCACTTTTTAGCACATAAAGTACACCGCAAAATAACTCATATAAATCCAGTTTTCTTGGTTTTGTTTTTTTTCTACAGGATTCTAGATCTGGTAATATAATCTCAAATCTTTCCCGACTTATATCACTTGGGTATACACTCCTCATATATCCTAACTTATATACATTATCTCTTAGTTTATTCCTTTCTTGAGATCATGTACAGGTTCTAACAATACCTCGTTTTCTAAAAATAACTTATCCTCTAAACATTCTAATAACTCCATTTTTTGATTTGTTTCTACATCATATATGTTGGTATCGGATTTATAACGACTTATGAAATAAGCTCCTATTTCATTGATTTGTTTAAAAGAACTTGGCACAAAATAACCGAGATCAGATATTAGCAAATCATTGCTTAATATATTACTTAAATGTTTCCTATATCCCTGGTCTGATCTTACTCCCTCCGTTAAATTAAGTTGGTCTATTATCTGATTCATGTAGTCGAAAACTAATTGTAACTTTATTCCAGACTTAGTATTGCTTTCATAGCCACTGTAGCTAGTACCATAACCTTTATACATCTCTTCCATATTGTTAGGTAGAGTAATATAGCTACTGTCCAATAATTTAACACTATTAAATAGCTGTAAGATTTTGCAATCAACTTGCAAGATATTTTTAAAAAGAACCATAGATTCATTATACATCCTTTTCATAAATTCCACTGCTTCTTCAGTAAACCTAAAATCTAGACCCTGTTTTGTTATTACTACAGATGCTTCGTTTAATAATTGGCACATTGTATCTATGCTGCAGTTTGCAACTCCTATATTACCCCAAATTATAGCTTTTATGAATGATGAACTACTCAATTTTCTCTTCCTTTTCTGTTTTAATTATTTGCTCTCTCATTGAAAAATTTGTTGAGGTAATTTGATAAGCAAGTTATTTTATTCATCATTAGTTCTCTCACTAAAATATATCCGAGAGAACTTATACCTTGTTATCCTATCTTCTTCATACCTTTATTTCCTTAACTTGACGCGTATGCTTTATTTAACACTCCCCCTCAAACATGAGTTTTAATTGATCCTGCTGTTGACCTAACTCATGCTGAAATTAGTTCCATACCGTTTCGCAGTAGGTCTTATATACGCTGGAATGAAATTCTAAGCTTTTTTCCTAAGTCTCTTTTGCTCTTTCTATAGGGCCATCTATTACTAAAATCTCGTATTCTACATTTGACTTTAATAGCTCTTTATCTTCCTGAAATCTGGATGTTTTATCAATGCATCTTCTATCCAGCCGTTAGCAAGCACTTTCACTTATTCCATAGCTTTGTGCTATATGGAAATATGTACGGTATTTACGCAAATATTCTAGTGCTATTAACAAACATGCATTGTTTATTTGGTTTTCCTCCTCTTGCCTTTTTATTGGCCTCTTCCTCTATTAAAATTTCTATTATTTTTCCAATGTTTTTCTTTTTACTCTTGTTAGTCTTCGAAGCTTCTCTTCATCAAATTTACTTGCCTGCTCAAATTTTATACCTTCCCTAATATTGCTTCTACTACTTGTTTCTTAAGTTATCCAAGAAGTCTATTGTTTGTTCAGACACGAGGTAGCTGCTGCCATTTGAAATATTTTATTCACCTAAAATTACATTCTACTTATTTTAAAAGTAGTTTAAACAAACTTTATAGACTGCATACAAAAGACCTAACATCTTTAGCAATGTCTTCATAAATCCTTACTAAATCCTCACTTAGCATTGAAGGATCTCCACAATCAGAAGCACTACATATTTTCGGATCTAGAGGAACTCTGCCCAAGAGTTTGACTCCCAGCTCTTCAGACATTTTTTTTGCACCGTCTTTTCCAAATATGTGTATTTTTGAATTATCTTGAACAAAATAGCTCATATTTTCCACAATACCGATAATTGATACGCTGAGCTTTGTGAACATATCATAAATTTTTCGTGCATCAATTAAAGCAAGCTCCTGTGGGGTTGAAACTATTATTGCTCCAGTTAAACTAAAATTCTCCATCAGACTTAAATGTACATCGCCAGTGCCAGGCGGTGTATCAATGATTAAATATTCTATATCAGACCACCTTGTTCCCATTAGCAAATTGTAAAGTGCTTTTGTGATCATAGGTCCACGCCATATTGCTGCGCGGTCCTTATCAATAAAATAGCCAATTGAAATAGTATAGAGACCATGTTTCTCTATAGGCATTGCTTTACCACTCTGTATTTCTGGTTTTAAATTCTCAGTGCCCAATATTTTAGGAATCGAAGGACCATATATATCTGCATCAACTAGCGCAACTTTATATTTTAATTCTGCTAACGAAAGAGCTAGATTTAGTGCAACTGTCGACTTACCCACACCTCCTTTACCAGAAGCAACGACAATTATATTTTTCACTCCTTCGATATGAAGTTTAGCTTTTTGTTGCCTAGCTTGTTTTTGACCAGTAGCAACTACAGTAACCTTCCCTACTCCCGTTATCGCCTTAACAGCTTGCTCACAATTTCTTCTTAATTCTTCATTTTCTTCAGTAACTTCAAGAGCAAAGGCAACATCTTTACCCTTAATAACAATTGAAGATACTGTGCCAATACCCTGACCACCTTTTTTCTCTATGACTTTTTTTAAGCTCTCTCTTATGATTTCCTCATTGATCATTGTACATTTTTTCCAGAACATATTATAAAATTTCTTCTATCAGTGTATACTAACATAAACTGCACTAACTTGAAAATGAGGTTACAAAAATATGCTAAATCATCAAAATTTAACACGAAAACAAGAAGATTTGTATTTTCAGTTAAAAGGATCCATATGGAATGGAAGAAGCATCAGTAATATCTTGAAAGCAGTTTCAAAAAATGATTTACTAAAAGTTCTTACAACAGAATATACTACACGATTTCCAAGAGGTGGGGGACGCACCTTGACACTTCTTAGCCTTACTATACATAGAAATAACAATGAATGTGTTAATTCTATTTTAGAACAAGCTAAAAACAATGGTATATTGCAAGAGATTATTAATACTGAAAATATTATACACTATAAAGATGATAGGTCATACACCTTAACATCGCTTGGCTTTGCCATATATGAAAATAAGGAAAGATATGTTAATGCTATTTTTGTAAAAGCTCAGGAAAGTGGTATATTACAAGATATTCTTGCTGCTAGAAATATTATAAAGTTAAATATTATATCATATGCTTTAACACCACTTAGCTTCTCTATATATAAAGGTAATAACGAATGTATCAATTCTATTTTAGAACAAGCTCAAAATAATGGTATGCTGCAGGGTGTTTTTGTTGCTGAAGATATTGCAACACGGCCTTTAAGTTGTCTTATACCAACTCTCATTATTAATGAACCAAATAAGAAGCATTGCAGAGTTGTTTAACCGTGGAAGGGGAAAGAGAGGTAATAAATTTACACAAAGCGCTCTCAAGCAGAACAATTGTATCGTAGATTTTATTGCGCAAAATGTTCTGTTTTATATATAACCAAAACCTCTCAACAGGATTGAGGTCAGGTGAGTATGGTGGTAGGTATATAATTTCGATATTTTTAGGTATCTTTAAACTTTTTGACTTATGCCAACTAGCGCAATCCATCACGAGAAAAGCCTTTCGTATTCCTAAATATTGCGACATCTGTTCAAGGAATATATTTATACAAGCAGTGTTGACGTTTGGTGCAAATAAGCTAAAATTCTCTCCATTTCTGGGATTAACTGCACTATAGAGATAAAAATTTTCCCTACCTAATTTTACCTTAACCTGTGTCCTACTGCCTTTTTTAAACCACCCATGTCCAACTTTTGAATGTGTACCAAACCGTGATTCATCGAAGAAAAATAGCTCTTTTTCAGAATGCATGACAATAGTTTCATTGAGGTTTTTTTTTAAACTCCTCTTGCTTATTTTTATCCTGTCCACTATGAACTGGTCTTGGTGTGATATATGAGAATTTCATTCTTTGCATATTACGATGTATTGTGGATTTGCTGATATTCAAACCAAATCTTTCTTGGATTCTTATTCTCATTTCTCTAATAGTAATATTGGGGTTTTCCTCTATCCACACCTCAATTTGTTCAAGTTGACTTTGGTTCAATATAGTTTTTCTACGGCGTTGAGGTGGAGAAAATAATTTTTCTTCTCTTCCAAATTTTATGTGCTTTATCCATGTAGTAATTGCCTTTCTCGAAATGCAACATATTTTTGCTACAGCTGTTATACTGTGCTTTTTTGCTGCAATTACAGCATTTAGTTTTTTTGCAACATACGCATTATTTCTTACTTTCTTCAGCATCTCTTTTGCTGATTCCACCACTTTTTCATCCAATAATTTTGATCTTAATGCCATCTAAACCTCGCTATTTTACTTACTCCAGTATGGCTTTTTTTCCATTATTGTCTATTCGTTGCTTGTATAGCGGGAATTGGTATTACCACATGCAATTTATGTAACAACAGCAGACACAACTGATCGTAGCAGTGCTATGAAAATGGTTGAAAGTGCGCAAGAAAATCTCTCTGAGGTCAAAAATGTACTTGTTGATGCAGGTTACACGGGAGAAAAATTTGCAACTCAAATAAAAGATATTATCGGTGCAACTGTTGAGGTTATAAAGCGCAGTGAGTTACATTCTTTTGTTGTGCTGCCAAAGAGATGGGTTGTCGAACGCTCTTTCGCCTGGTTGGAGAAGTGTAGACGACTTTGGAAAAATTGCGAGCGTAAACTTAATACTAGCCTACAGATGATTGTTCTCTCCTTTTACAAAGATTTTAAACAGGTTCTTAGAGCGTGTGCTTTAACGCTACTTAACTTTGCTATATATAAAGGCAATAACGAATGTATCAATTCTATTTTAATACGGGCTCAAAATAGTGATACACTGCGAAATATCCTTACTTCTAAAGATATTGTGCAGCTTCCAGGTATGACGTATGTCATCAAACCAATTGCCTTTGCTATATATAAAGGTAATAATGAATGTGTCAATTCTATTTTAATACGAGCTCGAAATAGTGGCATGATACAAGATGCATTTACTGAAGTAAGTACTGTACTGTTTCCATATGGTAGATGTACTTTGAATGCTTTTGAGCTAGCTGTAGTTGTTAATGAGAACAATTCTAGTATTAGGACTGCATTAGATAATGTATCTATTTCTTCTAGATATGTTAGAGAAAATAGCAAAATTAATTAATTTCTTAAGTAACTCTTTCTTGCAAGTACTACTTTTTTATGTATCTGTTCAGGCAATGGCGTTAACTTAAGAGAATAAATTAGCAAGCTCTCCTAAAGACATGATGGCGTTTAGGCTTATCTACTTTATTGCAGCTATACAATCTTCACGTTAACTTTAGTGCGTATACTTAAAAAGGGCTTGAAAATTTTTTGGTTCCAACAAGCACCTGATAAAGTTTTTGTTTCATTATACCAAATAAAACTGAAAAATTTAAACGATACTCAGCAATTTGATCTGGGTTCCAAGGCCCTTGTGAATAACACATATGAAGTATTGCACATGACCAAGTTTGCACAAAATTCTTATCTCTAAATTTATCTCAGAAAAATTCTCTAACTCTGTTTCTACTTTGAGTCGTTTATAGCACTCCTCTATGTGACACCTTAATAGATAAGCTTTACTGATATCTTCTTTA
Source organism: Wolbachia endosymbiont (group B) of Gerris lacustris (assembly GCF_964028355.1). NCBI lineage: Bacteria > Pseudomonadati > Pseudomonadota > Alphaproteobacteria > Rickettsiales > Anaplasmataceae > Wolbachia > Wolbachia endosymbiont (group B) of Gerris lacustris. The sequence continues at coordinate 470,067 of NZ_OZ034761.1, read as the reverse complement.
TTGAAATAAAATAGAAACCAAAGGTCCTATTTTTTGTAGTATTTTACTCCTTAACATCTTTCCTTAAGTTGATGCTATTGGGCTTTGTTGCATTGCTATCTACGATGGATAAAAGATAAAAAAGTGTAGAATGTCAATAGCTTATTATTCTAGCATTTATAGTAAGGACAGTCAGTAAATATCTAAATTTAAGTAAAAGAAGTTTTACTATCATTCACTAATCTAGCTAGAATTCAAGAATTTTAATGCTTTAGCTATTTTAAGTAGAATTAAATTTACTAGTACAAACAATAAATTACTATTCTTAAATTTGATCAGATTGATTGCAAAAAATAAGATTTTCAATAAGCTGCTTGTATAGTTAGCCTTTCATAGGTAGTGATGCAACAAAGCCCGCTGGAATCTAGTTCATATTATATATTTATCTGATAAGTTCCATGTATATGTAATTTATTTAAATTGACTTCTTATCATATAATTAAATACATTATTGAAAATTAAATGTGAGGTTATGACAATGGAAATTTCAAATTGGCACGAATTATTGAGTTTAGTTAATGTTGACAAAGATTTAAGCAAAGATAACGTAATTGAAAAAATACAAAATGAGCTGAAAAGATATTCAAAGGAATATGAAGAGTGGGAAAAGTCTGGCTTTGATATAAATTATGTGTTTAAAGATGGTGAAAAAGAGACTCTTTTGCACTTAGTGGCTTCCTTTAACCTAGAAAATATAGCGAAGGCTCTCATGGAAAAAAGGGCAAATGTTAATGAAAAAGATGTAAAAGGAGATATTCCTTTACATAATACTACTTATCTTGATAGTATAAACATAGCAAACGCTCTCATAGAAAAAGGTGCAGATGTTAATGCAATAAATATATGGAGAAGGACTCCTTTACGCTATGCTGCTTTATTTCGCAGTATGGCCATAATAGATGCTCTTGTAGAAAGAGGTGTCAATGTTAATGCAGTAGATATGTGGGGAGAGACTCCTTCATACTATCTTAATCGTTCAGCAATTAAGAAAGGGTGGATTGCCGGTGGAGTAACTGCATTATTAGGTACTGCTATATCTATAGCACTTTTTACAGCCGGAGCAATTATAGCTGAGTTAATACCTATAGTTATAGCAGTAGTTGCAATTACAGCAACAGCACTAATAGTTGTCAATGCTATATATAAATTGTCAAAGCCTGATACTCAAGTTGATAAACCAATCTTAGCAAATCGACAGCAAGAAACTGCTAGCGATAGTAGGGTTGCCTAGCGATTCTGCCACAGTGTCAGCTGCTTCAATGATATCCATTTGTTCCTATAGTTGTCTTTTCTTGGCTACCTTATTTTGCTATTCTGCTGAACGGAGACAAATTTACTTTCTTACTTCACTCACTAAAATTTTAATATGGCGTTTCTTTCCTGCAGATAATTTGATAAATGGCTGACCTTTAAAGCTTTCAGAGTTTATTGTATAGTTAACATCATTTATAGTATTATCATTAACTTTACATCCATTTCCCTGTATTAAACGCTTTGCTGCGCCTTTTGAAGATTCAAAACCGGTGTTGTACAGCAAGTCTATCAAGGATATACCATTTGCGACTTGTTCTTTTGCTATAGTGTAACTAGAAAGCAATGAACTGTCTTCATTTTCAAAAGCAGAGATTGCAGCAGATCGTGCAAGTTTCGCTTCTTTACAACCGTGACATATTTTTGTCACTTCTGTTGCCAAGACCTTTTTTGCTTCATTTATTTCTTGATCCTTCAAGGACTCTAGTTTTTTAATTTCATCAGTTGGTAAATCAGTGAAAAGTCTCAAGAAGCGACCAACATCTTGATCATCAACATTGCGAAAATATTGCCAGTAGTCATAAGGCTTGAGCATACTGCCATCAAGCCATAATGCCCCACTTTCAGTTTTGCCCATCTTTTTTCCTTGTGCGTTTAATAAAAGAGGCGTGGTAAGACCAAACATCTCAGGTAAATTTAACTTTTTGCCAAGTTCAATTCCGTTTACTATATTTCCCCATTGGTCTGACCCTCCAATCTGGAAACGACAGTCATACTTTTTATTCAACTCAACAAAATCATAGGCTTGTAACAACATGTAGTTAAACTCGAGAAAGCTTAGATTTTGTTCCCTATCTAGCCTAGTTTTCACACTATCAAAGCCTAACATGCGATTTACAGAAAAATGTGCCCCTATATCACGCAAAAAGTCTATATATTTTATGCTATCTAACCAATCTGCGTTGTTTACTATGATTGCACCGGTTTTGCCATCATCGAAAGATATCATCTTCTCGAGGGTTTTCTTTATACCAAGTATATTTTGATTGATATCTTCTATCGGCAAGACGCTTCTTGCTTTGTCTTTACCAGATGGGTCACCAATTTTTGTTGTGCCACCTCCAAGTAGAACTATTGGCTTATAACCGAATTTTTGTAGGTGACGGAGCATCATGATTTGAATGAGACTGCCAATATGCAAACTTGGTGCCGTACAATCAAACCCAATGTATGCAATTATATAATTATCTTGTGATAATAGCTGGTCTAATCCTTCAATGTTTGTACATTGATATAGGTATCCTCTTTCTTGAATGAAATTTAAAAACTCGGATTTATGTTTCATAATATGTTATTTTGTGTGTAAACGGTGTTGTTAATGATGGCGTCATTCCAGTGCTTGACGCTGGAATCGAGTTTATTATGAAATTTCATCAAAAATGTTGTATAGTGTGCTCGTTTATGATCTAGTTTTCTAGATTCCAGTGTCAAGCACTGGAATGACACCACCAACTTCGTAAGGGTTGCCTTCAAAATTACAATATTTGAACAAGTGTATACCAGCTACCTGGATAATCAATTCCATAACTCTTCTATTTTATAATATTCTCTTACTTCTGGCCTGAATAGGTGAACCATTATACCTTGAAAATTCACAATCACCCAGTTACCTTCATCCATACCTTCTACATCTATTTTATCATATTGCTTGAGATTTTTTATCACGTGCTCAGCTAATGCTTTTACATGGCGGCTCGAATCACCGGATGCAATGATCATATATTTTGCAATGACAGTTTTATTCTGCACATCAAAAGTAACTATATCTTGACCTTTGTTTTGATCTATTACATCTACAATTGTATTTTTTATTGATTCTGTGTCACCAGTCATTATTCTAAGTTATATAATTTTTTATGATTATACACTCAAAATTTCTGAATATGAATTGTTTTTGATATGCTTTTAACTTAACATTTATAATACATATTCTTTTGTTTGTAATATATGACAGTTTTCTAATGGTATGCTCATTTACTTAATCGGATTTCCGGGTAGTGGCAAACTTACGACCGCAAAAGAGCTGTGTAATATTATTGATGGGGTGATAGTAGACAATAACCTGTTTAATAATATCATATTTGATATTATTGATTTCAGAAACGCTGAGGTTACAAGTGAAATATGGGAAGAAATTTTTGTGATTAGAGAGAATATGTTAGCAATATTGGAAAAATACCATATAGAATCAAAGCATTATATATTTACAAACGAATTGATAAAAGGTGATTCCTATGATCAAAGAGTATACAATTCAGTGGTAAATTTAAGTGAAAAAATGAATGTGGAGATTCTTCCTGTGGTGTTATATTGTAATAGTGCAGAACTAGTAAAGCGCTTTCAATCAAAGGAAAGAGAGCAGGAGAGAAAAATTACTGATTCAGATTTTGCTATGAGAAGAATTAAAGGAAAGAAACTATTTGTGCCTCAAGGTTCACTTGAAATTGATAACTTAAACTTAAGCGCAAAAGAAGTTGCAAAAAAAAATTGTTGAAAAAATGAATGGTAAAAAGTAGTTAGCTTCTATGATAGATAATTTATCAACAGAGAGTGTTTGTGGTTAGGCAAAAAAAAGAGTATCGCCCTTGTGTTGGCATAATGCTATTTAACAAACAGGGAAATGTTTTTATTGGAAAACGTTTTGATAGTGACTCTTATTGGCAGATGCCACAAGGGGGAATTGACGATGGTGAAGAGCTGGAGCAGGCAGCACTACGCGAGCTATTGGAGGAAGTTGGTACTGATAAAGCAGAAGTTGTGGCTAAAAATAAAGAGTGGATACACTATAACTTACCTGAGGAAGTTATACCAGTATGCTGGAATGGTAAATATTCTGGCCAAAGGCAAAGATGGTTCTTAATGAAATTTTATGGAGAGGATAAGGATATTAATATTAACTATACTGATCATCCAGAGTTCAAAGAGTGGCGTTGGCAGAATGTGAATGATTTGGTAGCCAGTGCTATACCGTTCAAAAAAGAAGTTTATAAAACAGTGATAGAAGAGTTTTCTTCTATCATAAAAGGATCTATTTATGATAGTTGATTCTCATTGTCATCTACTTTATTTTTCTGATGATGAAATACCAAAGGTAATTTCAAGGGCAGAGCAAAATGGTGTGAGAATTTTGCATAACATATGCATAAGCGTCGATGATATCCCTAAATTATTAAAAATCTCTTTATCCTATGATCAAGTCTACTGCTCCGTTGGTGTACATCCGCTTGATACTACTGTGGAAAAAGGTGAGTGTATACATGCTGATGAATTGATTGAATTTACTAAGGGTAAAAAGGTAATTAGTATCGGTGAAACCGGATTAGATTTTTATAAATCTGATAACAAAAGCAATCAAAAAAAAAGTTTTGCATCACATATAGAAGCGGCAAAAGTAACAGGATTACCTTTAGTTATTCATACTAGAAGTGCTGATAGTGAGATGATTGATATGTTAAATTCAGAAATGAGGAAGGACGCTTTTAGTGGAGTAATGCATTGCTTTGCTTCTTCTAAAGAGCTTGCTTATAAGGCTATGGACTTGGGATTATACATTTCATTTTCTGGAATTATTACTTTTAAAAATGCAAACTTACTAAGAGAAATTGCACAAAATGTGCCACGTGAGCGTGTTTTAGTTGAAACTGATGCACCTTATCTATCTCCTGAGCCTTACAGAGGAAGAAAAAATGAACCGGCAATGGTGAAATACGTTGTGAATTGTTTAGCGAAATTATGGAATGAATCGCCAGAAGAAGTAGCAAAAATAACTACAAATAATTTTTTTAGACTGTTTTCGAAGCTTGAGCTCAAAGAAATTCTATAGGGCAATTAATTTAGCTGACAGAGCTCTTTTACTGCACTCACAGATTTATAAAACATCTCTTGTTCACTATCGTTCATTTTAACTTCTAGAACTTTCTCAACTCCATTTTTGCCAATAATAGTAGGAACACCAATGAATAAGTCTTTCACACCATATTCACCATTAAGATAAGCAGCGCATGGCAATATACGCCTTTTATCTTTTAAGTATGATTCTAGCATGCTTATGGCTGAAGATGCAGGAGCATAGTATGCAGATCCAGATTTAAGTAGATCAACTATTTCTTTTCCACCATTACGAGTGCGCTCAACTATTTCATCAACTTTTCCTCGCGTAATCAAACCCATCTCAATGATTTGGGTAAGTGGAATGCCAGCAATTGAAGCATAATTGATTAGTGGTACCATAGTGTCACCATGTCCTCCAAGCACAAAAGCAGATACATCTTCGACAGAAATATTTAACTCACTTGCAAGAAAATAACGAAAACGAGCAGAGTCAAGCACTCCTGCCATACCAACAATCATATTAGTTGGCAGACTCGAAGATTTGTGCACCACTGAAACCATAGCATCTAAAGGATTGGTAACCACTATTACAAATGCGTTTGGAGAATGTTTTTTAATATTTTCCCCAACCTCTTTCATTACTGCAGCATTAGTTTGCAGAAGGTCATCTCTGCTCATTCCAGGTTTTCTGGCAATTCCAGCAGTTATTATAATTGCGTCAGAGTTTTTTATATCTTCATACCTATTTGTACCAGTAATATTGACATTAGATCGATCAATAGGAGATGATTCTGTAATGTCAAGCGCTTTACCTTGTGGTATTCCATCGCTTACATCAAGCAAAATAACATCTCCTAGCTCTCTTAGTGCAATCATATGGGCAAGAGTCCCACCGATATTTCCTGCACCAATCAAAGATATTTTTTTTCTTTGTGCTGTCATTTTCTACTCCTTTATATTTACTTTTGTGGCTTTACTACCTTCCCAAGGGGATAAGCTGTCAAACATACGAAAATCTTGCGGTAAGTCTATAGGATTATATACAACCTTTTTTGCCTCTATATCGTATCTTACTTCCTCGTAGCCAGTGAGAGGAAAATCTTTTAACATTGGATGACCTTTGAATCCATAATCCGTTAAAATCCTACGTAAATCTGGGTGATTAGAAAACTCTATTCCATACATATCAAATACTTCACGCTCAAACCACGAAGCTGCGTTAAATATCTTTGCTGCACTTAGAGGTATATCACCTTCACATAACTGAAGCTTTATGTGCACTCTGATATTGTGCACAAGGCTGAGCAAATTGTATATTAGCTCGAAACGTTTTTTTCTATCTGGGTAGTCAACTCCAAAAACGTCAACTAATAATTCAAGCCTACACTTTTCATCATCACGTAGAAAGAGTAAGTGATTTTCAATGTCATTCAAAGCTGAATATATTACAATAGTGCCATCATTTTTCTGAATACATTCACATTTAGTCTTTTTTTGTATGTATTTTGCAGTTTTATCCATGCTATATATTCTTAGTTCGTTTTATTTTATTTTGTAGACATAGCATTCCATATAGTAACGCCTCAGCAGTTGGAGGGCATCCAGGAACATATACATCAACTGGTACAATTCTGTCGCAACCACGGACTACTGAGTAAGAATAATGATAATAGCCACCGCCATTTGCACAACTTCCCATAGAAACGACGTATTTGGGGTCCGCCATTTGATCATAAACTTTACGCAATGCTGCTGCCATTTTATTAGTTAACGTGCCAGCAACAATCATAACATCTGCTTGCCTTGGGCTTGCACGAAAGATTATGCCATATCTATCAAGATCATAACGACTGGATGCAGTGTGCATCATCTCTACTGCGCAACATGCAAGACCAAATGTCATTGGCCACAATGAACCAGACCTTGCCCAGTTCATTACATAATCTATTAAATCGCCAAATTTAGTGATAAGAAAACCTTCTTTTTTGTAACGATTCCAGTCGCCATTAGATAAATTTACTTCCATTCCAACGCACCTTTACACCACTCATAAATAAAGCCTATAGTAAGTATTGCAAGGAATATCATCATAGACCAAAATCCGCAATAGCTTATTTTAGATAAAGAAACGGCCCAAGGGAAAAGAAAAGCAATTTCTAAATCGAATATTATGAACAATATTGCAACTAAGTAAAATTTTATGTCGAAACTTTTTCTGGCTCTTGATAAAGGATTAAAGCCACACTCATATGTAGAAAGCTTTTCACCATCTGGGTTACTGACTGCAAGAAACATAGGTAATACACCTAAAGTAAAGGATACTACAATTGATACACAGATAAAAATTAATATGGTTAAATATTCACTCATTTAAAAAACATATAACACTATGAACTTACATGCTTTCCTAATCTTTTACCACCTAAAATATGTATGTGAAAGTGCGGTATAACTTGCTCTCCATCTTTACCGTGATTAGTAACTAATCTATATCCTGTTTTTTCTAAGTTATATTTATGTGCTATTTCTCTAACAGTTTTAAAAAAACTTACTATTTCCTCTTCGGAAGCTTTCAGAACAAAATCATCATATGAAACGTATTGAGCTTTTGGTATAACTAGAATATGAACTGGTGCATCAGGATACTTATCACGAAAAGCTAGCACATTTTCATTTTTGTGTATTTCCTCATAAGACAATTGACCTCTTAATATCTTAGCAAAGATATTAGTGTCATCATAAGCTGTACTAACCATACTTTATTAAATTCCTGGTCCTCTCCTATTTTGCTTATGATTTGGTGTAGAAGGTGGGCTTATTGCTGCTTCGCTAGAAGCATCTTCAAGACTTGAAACGTCTTCTAGCTGTATATCTTGTCCACGTAAAACTGACCCATAGTCCATTTGGTGTCTTTTTGAAAACGTTTCTATTCTATTTGCCCTTCTTGCAGCAATAACTTCTGGTTGTAAATGATACATATCTCCAGGAATAGTTAGGCTATGATACCTTTCCTCTATTTTAACTTCTTTCATAACACTCTCCATAATTTATTTCCCCTTACCTCTTATGCTTTCGCAACTTTTTAAATCTTGTTTAATAGCTTTTTGCCAATTATTTGAAATTTTCTCTGATGACTTTTCTTTACCCATAGACTCTATAACTTCTTGTGACTGTTGCTTTTGATTATCATATTCTTTATACAACTTTTCTGCAATACCATACAGCAATTTTGGATCTGTGTGAGTTTTAAACTCTCCACCAGTAATTTTTGCCAAATTTTTGAGATCACAATCAATCTTATTATAAATTTCTTCAAGAGCATACTTTTTCATTACTTTTTCATCTATACCTGGATTTTTATCTTTTATTTCTTGGATAATCTTCTCAACATCAACTTCAATTACAATTTTGTTTTCTTCTCTAAAAATAGTTATATTTGGCAGATCTTTCCTTATTTTATCTAATTTCTCTGTACTCAAGTAAGGTACATCCCCCGTTAAAGTTCTTGACGCTAAAAAAAACACCTTTCCTTTTTCTTGTTTTGTTATTTGTATACCAAGGTACTTACTAGCTTCTGTGGTTTCTATAGGTGGTTCATATTTCTTTCCTTCTTCAAGGACATCCATACCAACAGCTTCCTTTAACGAAATTTTGGCATCATGTTTCATTTCATCCAGTGAAGCAAACGGCTTCTTTACAGGGTAAACAAGTGCTTTAGGCACAAGAAGAAGTACGTCTTTTGTAGCTCCTGCAACTGTTTTAACTGCTCCACCTATCTTAGCCCAAACTTTTACCATACATACCTCCAAGACACTTTCTACAACCAGGAGTAAAATACACCTAATTATAGACGAAAACATTTAAGCTTGTATATCTATTATAAGATGAAATTATAGAGATTGCAATCATTATTGTACATTGCCAAAGCATGTAGTATTTTTACTGCTTTTCTTGTTCAATTTACTTTTAAAGATAAATTATGTTTAAATGGAACGCAAATAATATTATTGATGCTACTGGCGGAAGAGGAGAGGGTGATTGTAATTCGGTATATAGCTCAAATATTTCAACGGATACAAGAAGAATAAAAAAAGGTGATTTATTTATTGCTCTCAAGGGAAAGAACTTTGATGGACATGATTTTCTACATGAAGCATTTTTAAAAGGAGCTGTTGCTGCGGTAGTAAGAGAAGATAAATATAGAAATTTTCCTCTAATTATTGTGCAAGATACCCTAAAAGCTTTGCATAATATGGCATCATATTACATTAGAAATATTCTTGTTAATGCTAAAGTTATCACAATCACAGGTAGTGTTGGGAAAACCACTACAAAAGATATGCTTAACGCTGTTTTGTTGCAGTATGGAGTATCTCATGTAAATGAAGGTAACTTGAATAATAATATAGGATTGCCTTTTACAATTCTAAAAGCCCCAAAAAACTGCCAGTACTTAATCCTTGAAATAGGAATGAATAGAGCTGGTGAAATAAAAGAGTTATCGGAGATTAGCAATCCGGATATTGCAGTTATTACCAACATTGAACCTGCGCATGTTGAAAATTTTTCATCTCTACTTGATATTGCGCAAGCGAAATTAGAAGTTCTGTATGGTATGAAAAATAATGGTACTTTAGTTTTGAACAAGGATAATAAACATTATGATTATCTCTTATCAAATGCTGACAGAAGTGTAGTAAGCTTTGGTAAGAATGAAAGAGCTACTGTTTGTTTGTTAGACCTAATAAGAAACGATAACGGTCTAAATTTAAAAATTAAACTGAACAATGATCAAATTATAAACTGCAATTTACGTGTACGGGGTGAGCATTTTGCATACTCTGCATTAGTTGCTACAGCAGTTGTGCAAAGTCTAGGACTTGATTTATCGAAATTACCGCTAGCACTTGAAAATTTTACTGTAACAGAAGGTAGAGGTAATGTTCATAAAGCTGAATACAATGCAAAATTAGTACATTTGATTAATGATTCCTATAATGCCAACCCTACTTCAATGAAAGCTGCAATAAGAACTTTAGGTACATATTCTAATCTGAGAAAAGTGGCATTACTTGGTGATATGTTAGAACTTGGTAATGAAAGCATAGTATTTCATACGGAATTGCTTGATTCTATAGTAGAACACAATGTGAATAAAGTTCATACGGTCGGTAAATTTATGTTAGAATTGAATAGGCTTTTACCGGAGAATGTAAAAGGCATGCATTTCAATGATTCTAACCAATTGAAAAGTAATTTAGCTAATATTGTTCAAGGTAATGATGTAATTTTAGTTAAAGGTTCTCATGGAATGAGAATGGACCTTATAGTGCAGGAATTCACAATAGAATATTAAATAAAACTATTGTATTAATTTAAAGTTAAGTTATTGGAAGTTTTAACTGTGATAAAACGTATAGTTATTTTTGGTGGAACGGGATTTATAGGAAAACACATCGTAAGACGCTTGGCAGCGGCGGGGTATTTAATAAGAATATTTACTCGTGATCAGGAAAAAGCTGCTTGTCTGAAGTTATGTGGAAATTTAGGACAAATATCAATAATTGAAGGAGATTTTTTTAATGAAAAATCAATTTTAGAAAGTATGGAGGGGTGTGATGTTGTTATAAATTTAGTAGGAATATTATATGAAAAAAGAAAATACGATTTCTATGACGTTCATGTTGGAGTAGCTGAAAGAATAGCAAAAGCTGCGCAAATAAAAAGTGTATACATGATGATACATTTTTCTGCCATGGGAATAGAAAATAGTAAGCTGTCAAGATACGCCCACAGTAAATTAGAAGGTGAAAAAGCTGTAACTTCAGCATTTCAGGGAGCAATAATAATTAAGCCAAGTCTTGTATTCGGTAAAGAAGATAGTTTCTTCAATAAATTTGCAAGATTAGCAACAATTCTTCCTTTTTTGCCGTTAATCGGTAGTGGAATAACGAAGTTTCAGCCGATATGTGTAACAAACTTAGCTGAAGTGGTATATCGTATTATCAGTTTTAATAAGCAAGATAAAAAAATTTATAATATAGGTGGACCAAAAGTTTACTCTTTTAAAAGCTTATTAAAGTTTATTCTGAATGTTACTAACAGAAAGTGTTTACTGATCAATTTATCTTTTCCAATGGCAAGATTGATAGCCTTCTTCTTAGAAAGTAAAGTTGTTTCTGTGCTGTTAAAACCTATAACTGGAGATGCAAGCCCTATACTTACTCGAGATCAGGTGAAAGTTATGATGAGTAGTTCAATTGAAAAGTCAGATGATCTCGAAACAATGAAAATTCGACCATTAGCAATTGAAAATGTGGTACCAGAGTACTTGAGAATTTATAGAAAGCATTGATAGAAGAGAATGTGCCCGGTAGGATTCGAACCTACGACCCACAGCTTAGAAGGCTGTTGCTCTATCCAACTGAGCTACGGGCACACAGCATATATAAAATGCTTCTTAGTACACATGAAGTCAAGTATTTCTTGTGAATATGATGTTTGTAATAATATCTCAAAACTTTGTCAGTACAGCATGTAACGATAAAACTGAGAAAAAAGAAGCGTGGGTAATAGGAAGTCTAATAGCGCAGTAACACAGAACCCCAGGCTAAACCTGCACCTATTGAAATCAGCAATATCAGATTTCCTGACTTTATTTTTGATTCTTGTACTGCATAGTCTAAGGCTAGTGGAATTGACGCTGCTGAGGTGTTTGCATGCTTATCAACTGTATTAATTACTTTTTCTATAGGAAAATCTAATTTCTTTACTACTGCTTCAATAATGCGAATGTTTGCTTGATGGGGAATTAACCAGTCAATATCAGTAATCTTCAAACTATTGCATTTTAGAGTTTCCTCTACTGAGGCTGTTAATTTCTCTACTGCATGTTTAAACACTTCTCTTCCATTCATAAGTATCTTTCCAGAATCACGAGTAGAGGATATTCCTCCGTTTGTACATAATAAGTCCACATTGCCATCAGAGTGTAAGTTTGTTGATATAATGCTACTGCTACTCATTTCTGATTTCATTATCACTGCACCAGCACCATCACCAAAGAGTACACAAGTTGACCTATCTTCCCAATCAACAATCCTAGACATTATTTCAGCACCAATAACAAGCGCGTATTTAATTCTATCGTTAGACTTTATAAGTGAATCAGCAACTGTAACTGCATATATAAAACCAGAGCATGCTGCCTGTACATCAAAAGCAAATGCGTTTTTACACTTTAATTTACTTTGTATAATCGTTGCACAGCTAGGAAAAGTTTTGTCAGGTGTTGTTGTTGCAACTATGATCAAACCAATTTCATCTATTGAAATTTTCGCTTTTTCTATAGCATTTTTTGCTGCATTAACAGCTAGATCTGACGTTAATTCTTCTTCATCTGCTATATGTCTTTGAACTATTCCTGTTCTTTGCCTTATCCATTCATCGTTTGTTTCAACTATCGATGCAATTTCGTTATTACTCAAAATTTTTTTTGGTAGGTAAGAACCAGTGCTTAATATGAAACTTTTATTCAATATGACTTACCCCGTTAATTATCTTCTGGTTTAAATTTTCACTGATTGCATTTACTGCAAATTTTATAGCGTGAGCAAAAGAAATAGCATCAGAATTTCCGTGGCTCTTTATAATGATACCATTTAGCCCTAAAAACATAGCTCCACTTCTAATTTTAGGATTAAAACGTTCTAATGCTTTATTTAGCTTGGGTTTCAACAATATGCCGACAAGCATTTTTGTCATCCATGAATTAAATACTTCCTGTTTTATTAGACTGATAAAAGTACCAGCAGTTGCCTCAGCTGTCTTGAGCATTACATTACCAACAAAACCATCAGCAACAATTACGTCTATATTACCATCTAAAAATTCACTTGCCTCTATATATCCTTTGAAGTTAATACTTGGAGCATTTTTGAGTAACTCAAAAGCTCCTCTTACTGAGTCAGTACCTTTCACTTCTTCTGTACCAATGTTTAGCAAAGCAACTTCAGGATTTTCAACTTTTAATGCTATTTTTGCAAATATACTCCCCATTAATGCAAATTGAAATAATGAGTCAGTATTACAGTCAACATTTGCACCAAGATCAAGCAATGCAAAGCTTTTTGTCTTAGTTGGACAGACAGATGCAATAGCAGGACGATAGATATTTGGTAATGTTCCTAGAATAAGTCTAGAGATTGCCATCAATGCTCCAGTGTTGCCTGAAGACACCACTCCGAAAGCCTTACCTTCTTTCACTGCGCCAATTGCAGCCTTCATACTTGAATCTTTGCGATATCTCAATGCAAAAGAGGGCTTATCATTTGGAAGAACATTGTCAGAGCAATGGGTAAACTCGGAATTATCACTTACTTTTTTATATTTTGAAAGCAAAGGAGATATTTCTTTCTGATCTCCATAAATATGAAAAAAAACTTTAACGCCTAGATCAACAAGATTATCCAAAAAAAAACTAGCACCCTGAATTACGGAAAGAGGTGCAAAATCACCTCCCATAGCATCAAGTGCGATAACCATGTTATTGTTGACCGTAGGTAACATACCATTAGTTACTCCGCCTTTTGTTTAATGAAAACACGTCTTCCTTTGTAACTGTTGTCAACTGCTATGTTGTGAGGCAACATGAATTCTCCAGTTTTTGCACATACCACGGTATTCTTAGGCTTAATAGCATGATGAGAACGATGCATATTACACTTTGACTTTGACTTTTTGTTCTTTGGAACTGCCAAAACTTACTCCAATCGAATTATAACACGATTTATTAGTAGCATGTTTTTTACAAGAAGTAAATAGCGAAATAAGTAGGGTTTTCTTACAAAATTCAGTCTTATAAACTTAAACTCAAGCATTTTGATCAAAGTATATTGAACTTAGGACATATCTTGACTATACTCTGGTGAAGTTAATAAAAATTTTAATAAAATCAGTAAAACTAATTTTAGCTAAGATAAGTGTAAAGTGAGTTCTTTTAATATAGACAGCGTTAGAATAATCGGTAGATGCTTTATTAACTTTCTGTTGAGGGTTGGTAACGCATTTGTATTTTTTATTCAATCTCTATACCACTGCTTTATTCCTCCATATTATTTTAGCAATGTAGCAAGACAAATTATAGAGATAGGCTTTTTCTCTTTGCCAATTGTTGGGCTCACTGGAGTTTTTATAGGAGCGGTGATAGTTTTACAAAGTAGCTTGAGTGGTCTATTGATGAATCAAGAACAAGTAGTACCTAAACTTGTTACGATCACTATCATTAAAGAGTTAGGGCCAGTTTTGATCAGTTTAATAATGGTAGGGAAGGTTGGGTCGTCAATTGCGGCAGAAATTGGTACGATGCGCATCACTGAGCAAATAGATGCACTTACAACTTTGGACATCAACCCTTTCAAATATTTAATTGTACCAAGGATTTTAGCGTCAATCATAGTATTTCCCATGCTTACAGTATGTGCAGATCTAATAGGAATATTTGGAGGGTATGTCACCGCAGTCTTCGAATTTAACCATAATTTAAATATATACATAAAATATACAGCTCAATTCTTTAATATGTACGATTTTGTTGTTGGGCTAATGAAAGCAACTGCTTTTGGCGCTATAATTTCTGTTTCAAGTTGTTATTACGGTTACCATTGTAGAGAAGGTGCACGAGGAGTAGGTGTTGCTACAACATCAACTGTTGTTTTATCGTCTATATTGATCATTTTAGCAAACTACTTGATTACTTTGATACATGCATAGCCCCATAATATCAATATTGAACTTAAGCTTATCTTTTGATGATAGAACGATATTAAACGACATAAGTTTTGATATATTGCAGGGAGAGTCATTAGTCATACTTGGCGGCTCGGGAAGTGGCAAATCTGTATTAACAAAAATAATCATTGGATTGCTAAAACCAGACTTAGGGTCTATTAAAATAAATAGTAAAAGCAAAAATAAATTTGGAGTCTTATTTCAAAATTCTGCTTTATTTGACTATGTTACAGTGTGGGAAAATATATCTTTTAATTATAAAAAACGCTTTAATATTAGCAAAAAGGAAGCAAAACAGCTGGCAATCGAGAAGTTAAATGACGTTGGACTGGAAGAAAACATAGCAGATATGTTTCCAATAGAACTATCAGGTGGAATGAAGAAAAGAGTGGCACTTGCAAGGGCAATTGCACACAATCCAGAAATCATCGTCCTGGATGAGCCAACTTCAGGGTTGGACCCAATTATGTCAGATATAGTAAACGAGATAATAATAAAGTTATCTAAAGATCTTCGTCCTACAATTATCACGATTACACATGATATTCATAGTGCATTTAAAATAGCTGACAAAATAGCAGTATTATATGAAGGGGAGATCATTTCTCACGGAACTGTTCAGGAAATACAAAATACTAACAACGAATATATAAGAAAATTTATTTATTGTATATAGCTACAGGTTTACAAACGATATTGTGGATGCTATAACTAACCTAACTTGAGCTATCGACAACCTTCGGTCTGTTACTAGTGTAGTGCTACGGTGGTATAGTGTGTTAGCTATAAAACAACGCATTAAATATAGATAAAGTAACTTAATATCAATTTTTATTATCATGCCAATTCCAACTGCAGAAATTTATTGAATTTGTTACTTCACGCTAAAATAATATACTTCACTACTCAACGGCAATTACAATTGATGATTTTATTTCATTCTACTATTTATTGACTTATTTTCTGCTCAGCATATCCATTAAATCAGATTCTTTGAGTTTACTATGATCGACTTTACTGAACTTATTTACCATAGAGCTCATTTGATTATACTGCTTAATTAAAAGATTAACATCAGTTACACTTGTACCGGACCCTTTAGAAATTCTAAATCTTCTTTTGCCATTTAAAATATCCGGATTTTGTCTTTCTTTTTCAGTCATTGAATTTATAATGGCTATATATTTTTTCACTTTATTATCGTCTGGTATACCGCTGCTTAACTTTTTTGTGAATGAGCTAGGAATGAATTTCATTATGTTGCTAATACCATCCATTTTATTGAGGGTTGTTAACATGCCCACTAAGTCGTTCAGATCGAACTTACCCTTTTTTACTTTCTTTTGCAGTTTATCAATTTCTTCCTGACCAACAATCTCAGCAGCTTTCTCAACCAATGAGACAACATCACCCATACTCAGTATCCTTTTTGCAATTCTATCAGGATAAAAATCATCAAGGTCACTTAATTTTTCACCACAAGCAATAAATTTAATTGGACAATTGGTGATCATTTTCATAGAAAGAGCAGCACCACCACGTGCATCACCATCAACACGGGTGAGAATAATCCCAGTTACACCTATTACTTCATTGAATGATTTGGCAATGTTTACTGCATCTTGACCTATCATTGCATCGGTTACTAAAATAACCTCTGTAGGTGAGGATATTTCCTTTACGGCTTTTAACTCACTCATCATATTGTTGTCGATATGAAGCCTGCCCGCGGTATCCAGTATTAACACATCATAATTATCATTTTTTGCTGCTGTTAGTGCCTTTTTTGTAATTGCAGTGGGCTTATCGTCTATTATTATAGGTAAAGTTTGCACATCTATTTGTTTACCTAGCACTTCAAGTTGTTTTTGAGCGGCTGGTCTATAAATGTCCAAAGAAGCAAGCAACACTTTTTTCTTTTGTTTTTTTAACTTCAGAGCAAGTTTCCCTGAAGTAGTTGTTTTTCCCGCACCTTGCAAACCTACCATCATAATCACAGCAGGAGGTTTAACCGATAAATTTAAGTCACTTTTTTCTGATCCAAGAACTGCAACTAAATTATCCTGCACAATTTTGATTATCATTTGCGCTGGAGAAACGCTTTTTATGACTTTTTCCCCAATCACTTTATCTTTAATGTCGTTGATGAATTTTTTTGCAACTTCAAGTGAAACATCAGCTTCGATTAAGGCCATGCGTATTTCTCGCATGGCAAGGTTAAAATCATCTTCAGAAATGATTGATTTTCCTCTCAGTTTATTAAATACAGAATTTAAACTTTCAGTTAACGATTTAAACATAATATAATTAGTAGAATACTCATTAAAAAGAGAGAAGAAGCTGAAACAAAACTCACTGAGTTATAACTCAGCACTTCTTTAAGTTTATTAATATTATTAAAGTATAAACTAGCAAGTGAATTAGTCAAGTTTTGCAGTAAGTTGGCAGACATTTCTCTCACTTTAAAGATCAGTTGATTGAACAGCAAAGCAATATATGGTATAAGAGCTCTAAAAATCCAATCAACATCCATTTTAAAATTTATCCTTGGGTAAAACAACTTGCGTAAAGGAATAAACAATAAAGTGGTACATAATAACAAATTAAATTGCGACAAAATATTTTTTGTGTTGTACACAAAATCGAAAATCGAAGATTTATTGTAAATAGGTAAGTAAGGGTTGCCGGCGATTATACATATAAATGCTAAAATAAGCATAGATATTTTACCTTCCCTATTTGTTAAAGGTTTTGACTTACTTTTTGCAATAAATATGTAGTAAAGAAATTTGAGTCCCACGCTTAAATAAAGCAGTAAATTCAGAATCTTGTATAAATTTTTATATCCTTTTAGGGCAGCACCATTTATTTCAATTTCAGCTGCAATGTATGATTTACTGATGAATCCAGCAGTTCCAGGAAATGCAGCCATTGTGAGTACTGCGATCATAGCGCACATACCTTCCACTGACATTAGTTTACCCATTCCATTAAAACTAATTGTTTTTGTTTGTGAAATAATCGAATTGCTGACTACAAATAATAGTGATTGATAAAGAAGAGAGAAAATTATGTGTAACATCAAAATTGGTATTGCATTTTCCGAAGGGATAAGTAAACCTCCTGCAATAATCAGCAAGCCCATTTGTCCTACAGCATTATAGCATAAAAATCTACGAATATTTTGCTCAAGGGAAGCAAATATAATGCTGTAAATTACAGTAATAGCGCCTACAAGTGCTAATATTTCAGTACAATCTTGCCATAGGGTATAAGTGTGTAAAAGCATCACTAAAAAAGAGACTTTAGTGGTAAATAAAGAGAGATATGTAGTGCCATGCAGCGACGCATCAGGATACGCATCAACAACCCAAAATGAAAAAGGGAAACAAGCACAGTTTATTAATAAACCCAAAATTATCAGGTTAGTGCTTTGAAATGCCAATCCTGCTATCAATATAACTCCAACGAAAAAGTGTATACAAGCGTACCTTATTGCAGATCCACTATCTTTACAGCTAGCTGCAATAACAAAAAATGCACTGATGGTCATTAACTCAAAGAATATTATAACTAATATTGTCTGCTCAGATAATATTGCACTGAGCGAACTGATAGTGTAAGCAGCAAAGGAAAGCATCTCTGAAAAACTCAAATTTTTTGCTGGTAGAACAGCTAAAAATGCAACTGATAGAAAAGATATTAGTACGATACGAAAAGATAAATCATAATTTAGAACTGGATGAGACCAATTTAATATATTACCTAAATTTTCAGGTAATGTTAGGACTATAACTATTAATGTAGTCAATAGAAATAAAAATGAAAATTTATAAAGTTGCACAGTGATGTAAACCAGTATGGTTTATGCTACCTCAACATACAAATAAAATCAATTTGCATATTAACCACCAGTTAAGCTAATTACCATATAATTACATCAGGGTTCAGAGGGTTATAGAGAAACCGGTCAGATTAGGTTTTTAATCTAATCTGACCGATAGCTTTAATAGTGAGGTAAGCTCTAATATAGCGCTCCTAATTCACAGTGCTACACTCGTGCATAATTTATTTTTAATTTGTGCACGAGCGTTAGTAAATTATTTACTTTTTGAAATAAAGTTTGGCATCACTTTAATACCCAGAACTTCAGTAAGTCTGCCAGTTGAAAGTTATTTACTCGCTTTCTCTTCAGTATTTGCATAAATATAATGGAGCTGCCAGTTTTTAATTCACTCATTCGACTTTTATGCTCTTCACAATATCTGATTCTATTAAAGAATTCTTTGTTAATTTAGTTTTTTATGTTTTTTGGATAATAATATAGATAGGTTCCGCTAACATGTAGCGGAATATTAAATTGTTTGGCTATAGATCGCTGTATCAAGCACTGTAATGACGGCATTCGAATAGCAGATAATGGAACCAAGAGAGCTCTGAGTAGCTGTATAATGAAAATTAGATTATAAAATCCTCTGACAGCACATTCTGTGTTGTATCATTATCCATAACTGTGTAATCAATATTATATTTATCGAATTCATTGCGCATCCTAGTTAAATGTCCTTTACCATGATCCAAAAGAACACTTACGTAGCTAAAGCTATCATTAAAAAGATCATTATAAATTACTGGAAATTGAACTGTTTAGGATGTTGTACACTCATCCTGACCGTTATTATCTTTACAAAGGGACATTTTTCCTGTTTTGCCAGTATCATCTGTAGTAGAAATAAGAAATTTAATACCTACGTCTTTGTTTTTTGCTACAAACTCCTTACACTTTCTACTTTTTGCAGAACACGGTCCTATAGCTATATAGTAGCTTTCTTTTGGAAGTGTGAATATTAACTGATGTGTCATAATGCTACCTTAATAAAAATCATTATTATAGTATAGATTTATTAATAAATAATATACATTATGGTATAATTAGTACAAAATAGGTTTAACCAATCTCAGTAGGACTGCCAGTTGGACCCATAAGAATTATTTGTTCACCTTTTTTAAAACATTTACATAAATTAGTGGAACCGCCAGTTTCAAGCACAATAGTAGAAATAAATCCTTTTTTTTTGTCTACTTCAGTGCCGGTTACTGCTATACCTTCCATAGTGAGGTGAGTTTTTCTGCTATTGGTTTCAAAATTTTGCAACCTAAAGAATTGTCCAGGTTTAAAATTCTTTGCCGCAAGTGGTGCTTTGATCACTATTTCCACAACTTTGTCTGTTAAATATTGAACTTTTATAACCTTTGCAGTGAATTGCTCTTTGATTCTATTAAAGAATTCTTTGTTAGCTTGACGGAACAGCGTCACTCCAGCGCGTGACGCTGGCTGATTAGCTGTTTGGATCACTCCACTCAAAAGCTGAGAAATAATAGGGTAGCCGTTCTTAGCACTTGCCATAGCTTTCACGACGCTGCCGCTATACGAAGGGTGAAGATCACCAAAAAAGCTGATTGTTTTATTGCTTTGCTTATACACTAATATTCTATCTTTATTTTGCATTTTAGGAGAAAATATTGGGTCTATTTCTTTTCCTGATGAATTCAAATGAGTAAAATACCCATTACTTAATTTAAAATGCTTTTTATCTTCTGTTGCAATAACTGTATTTGGCTCAGTACCTGCTGCTATAAAAATAGAACGTGCTTTTATACGTTTGATTTCGCCGGATTTTGTGTCTATCAGTTTTATTGACTCAGCATGGTTATATTTATCTGTCACAACTTCAACTGGCTCTAAGTTTTCAATAAAGTAAATCCCTTCTGATAATGCGTTTTGCACCTCTTCGCTATTTAATCGATAACTTGGCGAGTCTTTCAGCTCTTTTCTATATACAACTTTCACTCCCCCCAAGCTCTGCATTAACTCCAATATTTTTATTTCTCTATTCTCTTTTTTTGCTAACTCTTGTTCTGCTTGGATCAACTGTGCGTGCGATATGAGCTCATTTGCAATTTTGTGTTCTTCCTCTGTCCAATCTTTTTCAACATAGTCCTCTCCATACTTATCAACTAATATCTCATAACGAAGAAGAAATTTTTCTACTTGAATTGGATAATACGCTAAAGCTTCAGTGGCAGTGTCAATCGCAGTAAGCCCCGCACCTATGACAATTATCGGCATACGAACTTGCAGATTTGCTATAGAATCAAATTTAAGAGCGCCAGTCAGTTGTAACGACATAAGAAAGTCAGATGCCATACGCACTCCGCGAGCTAGTGTGTTTTTTATTTTGATCATTTGTGGCTTACCAGAGCCAAGTGCCAAGGCAATGTGATCAAAACCCAAGTTGAATGAGTCATCAACAGTTATCGTGCCACCAAAACGAATACCTCCATAAAGTGCGAAATTCTCACGTCTTTCCAGCAACAGTCTGATAATCTTTAAGTAATTTTTGTTCCATCTAGAGGTTATGCCATACTCTGCTACTCCACCAAATCCACCAGCTGTGCGTTCACTTAGTTTTTCATGCTCGAAATCTTTAATTAGCTGAAAATTATCGATCAAAGGTTCAATCTTTAGTCCATCAATGGCGATAACGTTATGCCCATCGTTTAATAAATGATGAGCTAAATTAAAACCCGCAGGACCAAGGCCTACAACTAGAACGTTTTTTCCAGTGTTTTCTTTTGGCAATGGACGCTGGAAATTTAAAGGATTCCAACGGCTAAGCAGAGAATATATTTCAAAGCCGTACGGTAAACTAAGCACGTCATCCAAAGTTCTTGTTTCAACCACTGGCACATTTACAGGCTCTTGTTTCTGGTATATGCATGAGTTCATGCAATCATTGCATATTCTGTTCCCAGTAGCTGCACATAGCGGATTGTCTATCATCACAATTGCAAGACTTGCTATGCTGTACCCTTCGCTCTTCACCAGATTCATTTCTGATATTTTCTGTTCTAGTGGACAGCCATGCAGTTCAACTTTAAGTGGAGATTTTTTAAAGGCATTGCCATTATTAATCAGTCCTTTTGAACAGCTATCCTTATTTTGCTTATGGCAAAATATGCAATAGTGAGCGTTATCTAATGCTTTATTCAAACGCACCTTTTTATTTGTGAGATCAAAACCATATCGCCTCTTTACTTCATTTGAATACAGGGCCTTAACTCCGTCTACTTCTTTTTTAGAGAATGATACAAGATTTTCGTGGTCAGTTTTTCTGTAGATACTAAAGAGTATACTCTGTTTATTTTTCACTCTCCACGCTGCATATTGTGCCGCAAGTTCTATTTCCTTTTTGTGATGCTCTTTATCCTCAAACCAATGCATCACTTGCTCGGCAAAGCTTTTCTCTGTTGTCAATAAAGTAAGAAAACGATTTAATCTGTTTGCGACATAATCAATGTCTATATTTGCTATATCAGTGTATTTCTTCAATGCGTAGCGCTGAACAAACAACCTTTTGCATTTATATATTACAGCGAAGTCGTTGTGTTTTTTCCTTAGCTCTTCTATTTCTTTTTCAATATTGAAAAGTTTTGCGATAAATTCATCAAGTAAATATGAAAGATCTATAATTAGCTGGTTATCTGTCATCCAAGTAGCTGACCGTCCTTCTTGTTTTCTAGATCCCAGTGTCAAGCACTGGGATGACATAGAAGAAGCTGCTTTTTCTCTTGCTTCAATCAGTGAACAAAACAAATTTTCATCGCATGATTTGATGTAATCTAAAAACGCCTCGTCTAACTTTATTAATTCACTACGAGTGTATAAGTTTGAAAATGAGATTTTGAAATTCAGTTGCATCTTTATACTATACAGCGTACATACTGTTTCTTACAGATGAAGATTTTATTTCTTTTTTAATGCTGCTGAGATTATTGCTTCTGCAACCTTTTCTTCCTTAACATATGCAACACACTCAAATTTGTGTAGACCTAAACGCACACTTTGAATATTAGCTTGAAGAATCAATGCGTCTCCTGGAGTAACTGGCTTTGTGAATTTTGCATTTTCAATTGATCTCAAGTAAACAACTTTATTTTCTATTGTTTCTTTACCGAGAACACATATTGCAGATGCTTGAGCCAGAGATTCAATTATCAAAACTCCTGGCATTATCGGATGGCCAGGAAAATGACCAATAAAAAATGGCTCGTTGAAAGTCACATTTTTGATTGCTTTTATACTTTTACCAGGTTCGCATTCTATAACCCTATCTACTAAGAGAAAAGGATAAGAATGTGGTAGTATTTTTATAATATCACTGATATTAAATTGCATAAGCCTACTCAATGCTTTGCAAAGCAAATTCAGGTATTTCCTTGTTTACATTTTTTAATACCACATCTGATAAATCTGCTTCATCCATAGAGTATAAAACTTGATTCTTTTTTGAAATAAATAGTACTAAATCTATATTGTTTTTTTCTGCCGTTCTTTTAGCAATTTCTTTTATCTTATTAAAAACACTTTCTACTGCTTCTCTATAATTTTCTTCTAAATGTGATATTTTCTTAGCATAATTATCCCTAACACTTACAGTATGCTTACTAAATTGTTCTGTCTTTTCCTTTTTTGCTTCTTCTGATAAAAGTTCAAATTCTTCTTTTGATGGCTTAAGTTTTTCTAACTCACTTTCAAATTTTTGCTGTAATCTAGAATTCTGATCCTTTATTTGTTGTTGTATACTTTGCAGAGCAAGAGATTCACTGATAACTTTGTCACTATCAATAATGGCAGCCTTTGTATTAAGCGCGCTCTGAGGTTGATACCCTATAAATTTATACCCTACAAATAAGGAAATAACTAAGGCAATAACTGATGTAAATAATTGTATATATTTCATTTAAATCCCCGCTTCAATAGAAATTTTAACGTTTGTTGATGGTATGTCATAAGCTTCCTTTACTAAAGGAAATCCAAAGTCTAATCTTAGTCTACCAAAAGGAGAAGGCATTGAAAAGCCAAAACCTGGTGATACTCTTATAAGCTTACTGTCGTAATATTTTCCTTTATACCTTACTTTTTCATCTAAGCCAAAAAGCATTGCATAATCAACAAATAATGAGCCTTTGATACCAGTATAGTCGTATAATTTAGGTAATGGAAAATCTACTTGCTGTGTTAAATTAAAATAAGTTTTGCCTCCTAATGAGCTTTTATCTTCTTTATCATTTTCATCTTTCTTACCTTTTACTCTTGGTCCAATACCAGAAAGGTCAAACCCTCTAATTTCATTGCCACCTTTAAAAAAGTGCTGGCCAATGTTTAGCTCTTTATCGGTATAAGAGAAAATATGACCTGCTGCTATTTTAAAGCGCAGTGTTATATCATCATCAATTTTGCTTAGTATAGGGCGTGTATAAAAAGACAAAAACTCAGATTTTAAGAAATTTACATTTCCCCATAATCCTGAAATATCTTGACTTAAACGCAGTAAATATCCCTCTTTAGGAGTATAGAGGTTATCCAATTTGTTGTATGCTAACGTATACCCCACTGATGAAATTTGATACTCACCTACTTGATCTCTTATTATTTCAGAGACATTCTCATCTTTTCCACCCTGATTGTCCATGTGTATGTGATTACACTTATAAGAATAGTGAAAAGAATTGGTTAGATTTTCTAAAATTTTATAAGATAATTTTACTGTTCCTCCCCAGTCACAAGTATCAAAAGTGGTGTTTGGCTTATCTTGTTTTTCATAAAATATACCTACGCCTAATGACGTATCAGAATCGTTAAAA
This sequence comes from Wolbachia endosymbiont (group B) of Gerris lacustris, assembly GCF_964028355.1. Lineage (NCBI taxonomy): Bacteria > Pseudomonadati > Pseudomonadota > Alphaproteobacteria > Rickettsiales > Anaplasmataceae > Wolbachia > Wolbachia endosymbiont (group B) of Gerris lacustris. Next base: position 445,389 of record NZ_OZ034761.1, on the reverse strand, counting down.
TTGTTTTCAATAGCATCTATATTAGCAGAAAGCATGTACTCACTTTTTTCAAGAGCAAAAGAGAGCTCTTTGCCGCTACCAAATAAATTACGATCCGTGAAATCAGTTTTAATAAATACTCTACCAGGCCAGGACATACCTCCTGTTAAAGATAATGAGGCAGTTCTTTTTTCTTTGACATTTAAATCAAGATTTACTACATTATCACTCACTGTGTAACTATTTATTTTCACTGTTTCAAAAAAATCACTATATATCAGTTTTCCACGTGATTTTTGAATCTCAGCTGTGTTATATGCGTCACCTTCTGCTATACTGAGCTTTCTTCTAATTACTTTATCTAAAGTGCGGTCATTGCCATCAATAGTAATTTGGTTTATATAAATCTTTTTACCTGGTAGCACTTTGTAAGTTACATCCACAATATTGTTATGTTGTGTATATTCTGGATTAACTTTTGCAAATATATATCCTTTTTCGTTTAAATGTTTACTTATTTTTTCTGCTGTATTGTTAATTTTAACTCTATTAAATATTTGATTATTTTCCTCTTTGATAAATTCTAATATTTCTTCCCTTAAACTTAAATCCTGAATCTCAGTTTCAATATCAACTTCATTACTTCCAAATAAATATTGCTCCTTTTCATCAATCAAAAAAGTTAACTCTATTTGGTTGTTGCTATCAATCTCAACAATTGGTTGGATATTATTTTGAATATATCCCTTAGATGAATAGAAGCGATCAAGCAGTTCTGTGTTAATCAGTAGATATTGAGGTGAATAATGAGTTCCGCTTTTAAAAATGGCTCTAAATAACTTACTAAATATATCATTGCTATGCCTTTTGATAACTTGCTCTAGCTCATTTGCTGAAAAGTTTTTATTACCTATGAATCGTAAACCCTTAATTTTAGACGTTCTTCCTTCTTTTATCTTAAAAATTAGGTTTATCCTATTGCTACCAAGCTTATCTAGCTCGTATGCAATTTTAACACCAATTTTACCACTGTTCCTATAAAGGGTAGCTAGATTTATTAAATCGTTTTGTAATTTTGTTTCAGTGAAAATGGTTAGTGATTTTGACTGGATAACGTTATTTAGCAACTCTTTACTGTTAAATAACTTATTGCCCTTTAATATTACTTTGTTAATCAATGGATTCTCATGAATTTTTACTACTAAGTTTTTTTCATCATCGATATAGGCGTTAATACTAGCAAATAACTTTGTTTTATATAAACCTTTTATAACTGAATCTATATCATCACCATTTATATAATTACCTGGTTCTAGTTTTGTATAAAATCTTATTGTTTGATCACTTACTCGCTCATTGCCAATATACCTGATATCTTTTATCTGTACTTTTTCCTTATTTTCTAGAGCAACAAGTAGAGCAGGAAAAGAGATAAAAATTATTATTAGTATGTGGAATAACTTCTTCATACGTATCTTAAAAAAGATGCCTAATATCGTTTGTGATTGCAACTGCCATCAACAAAAACAGTATGGTAGCACCAAAAGTGGCTGCATATTTTTGATATTTCAAACTCAAATCTCTACGTATCACTGTTTCTATGATATAATGAAATAAATGCCCACCATCTAATAGTGGTATTGGCAATAAGTTAATAGCAGCTAAATTAGCTGAAATGATTGCCATAAAATATAGAACTATAATAAATCCCTTTTTAGCTGATTGTCCTGAGTATTTTGCGATTTTTATTGGCCCGCCTATTTCATTTATACTCCTCTTACCAACGACAATTTGAAAGAGGGCTTTGATTGTTAAACACATAGTGTGGTAAGTTTCACTCACTGATAGGCTAGCAGCTCCAAGAAAAGATGACTGTCTTAACCCAGTCATATTAATTGAGGTAATTCCTATAGTATTTCTTTCTATTATGTTGCCAAAGACATCTCTATCCTCAACTGTAAACGGAGTTAGGGTAGTTGTATGCTCTTCGTTATTCCTGCTATATTTAATTTCAATTCTTGTCTCAGGGTTCGACATTATCACGCGTGAAATATCTTCAAAGTATTTTATTTTATACTCATTGATCTGTGTAATAGTGTCACCTGGCAACAGGCCAGCTTGCTTTGCTGCACTTTCTTCAATTACATTACCAATTACCGGTGGAGTACGATAATAGCCTGCCACACTAAAAAATACTGTGAAGGCTATAACGGTAAATATCATATTTGCAAAAGGCCCTGCAAAAACTATTGCTGCTTTTTGATATCGAGGTTTTGTATGGAATGAGTATAATTTTTCTTCTTCAGTTAATTTTTGTTGATCAACAGGAACGCTTGCTGCATTAGTATCCCCTAACATTTTAACGTAGCCACCCAATGGAAAGGCACTTAATTTCCATCTAGTTCCAGACTTGTCGTTAAAACCAAAAATTTCAGGACCAAAGCCTATAGAAAAAGATTCAACTTTAACCTTGCATGCTTTAGCGACAACATAATGCCCACATTCATGCACGAATACTATGATAGAAATTATTAAAGAAAATGATAAAAAATAATATATTCCAGCGCTAAGTTGATGAGAAATTAATTCCACCTATGTTTTAAATCTTAATCAAACATTGAGTGTATTAAAATGCGCCTTGCTTGACAAGTATTTAGTTTAGTCTTTAAATTAAAAAAAGTTTAATGACAATGATAGATATCTCCTTATTAAGAAGAAAACTGATGTATAGGAGTTGGCATAGGGGTTGTAAAGAAACTGATATACTTTTAGGGCATTTCGCATTGAAATATCTTGATAAATTTTCCTTAAGCGAACTAATTGAATACGAAAAAATAGTTGACCTTGATGATTGCGAATTATATTGTTACATAACTCGTAAGACACTTCTCCCCCCTGATTTGAGTAGTGAGGTAGTCGATTTGATTGCTTGCTTTAATCACTTATGCACCCAATAATCTTGTTTACCCTATCTAACACTTCAGCATATTCTACTCTTTTTTCCTCCCTATACTTTTTGCATTCTTGATTTATTTCATCTAATCGCTTTGTTAATTCTAAAATTTTGTCTTCGAGAGTCAATGCTGCAAGTAAGAAATTTAATGCATCTGAGCCCTTACCTCCAGTTCTTTGAGATATGGAGCTAACTAGCTTGTTGAAGCTATTAGCAAGTTGTAATAAATGGTCCTTCTTTTTACTTTCGCAAGATATTTTATATGTGTTATTATGTATAACTATTTCTACTACTTGCATATGATGCTATATTGTATAACTTTCAAGTTTACAATATAGATTTTCATTCATTTATCAAGAGGGATAACTTTTTACTGCTACGAAAATAAGTTTTAAAGTATTGATGTTTTGCAACCTTCTGTGACATCAAATTACTTGCTTCTTTCAAGTTATAGCTTCTAATTGAAAAAGAACCAAACCCCCTGATTTCAACTCTATTATGATATTTCAATGTGTTTGAAAACACTCGAAAAAAACTATCAACTATGCTGCTATAATGACCTTATCTAACAAAAGGTGTTTTTTTGCCACTCTTGCTATTATATCAGATTTCGTTGCCATTTATATGAAGCACAAGAAGTTATTTGGCAGATAATATGATATTATATTTTTCAACACCTACTACTTCAACTTTTATTTTTTCTGATATAGAAAACTTTTTATTTTCTGGTAAATGCTCTTGATCTACTAAAAGGGTTACATTGTTCTCAACCTCAACGATTAGACCATTTTCCTCTCTCTTACTTACAGCAACCTGCATTTTATCCCCTACTTTAACTTTCTCTATCAGTTCTTCAAGGGGATCATACTCTATTTGTTTTACTCCAAGATAAATTCTTGTCCGATCTACGTTAGCCCTTATCACTTTTGCTTCTATTTCATCACCTACATTATACTTTTTTATCTCATCTGAATTGTTTTTGGACCAACTTAGATTTTGCATATAAATTGTTCCTTCTACGTCCTCAGATATCTCAGAATCATCAAAAGTCACAGATATTTGTGAACCATTGTTGCTTTTAACTTTACCAGAGACAATAGAACCAAGAGGATATTTATTAATAAATACTTGCCAAGGATTCTCTACGCACCTTTTTGTGCTTAAACTCATCTTATTTTTAATAATGTCAATACCGAGAATTTTTACATCCACTTCTTGTCCTATTGTTACAAAACTACTAATTGGTAAATTACTCTTGCTCCAAGTTATTTCTGATGAGTGTACCAAACCCGCAATCCCAGGTTTAATCTCAACAATGAATCCACAATCTTTTATACCTGTTACACATCCTTTGTATACGCTGTTAATTGGACATTTTGACTCTAGATCTTGCCAAGGATTGTCTCCTAATTGTTTTACACCCAGGGAGATTTTTCCATTTTCTCTATCTATTTTTATAATTTTAGTTTTTATATGCTGACCACAAGAAAAAATTGCAGATGGATGACTTACATTACTCCAAGAGATATCTGTAATATGTAGCAGTCCATCTATAACTCCCACTGTATCTGATTCATGGATGCCAACAAATACACCGTAGTGAGTGATGCTTTTTATTTTGCCTTCTACTACATCACCTTCATTTAAAGATTCTAAAAACTTAATTTTTTCACCAGCATGCAATTTCTCTAATACCAGCTTTCTTGATACTACAATATTCCCCTGCTTCTTATCCATTTTAAGCACGATGAATTTTTGTTCAGTTTCAATAAGGTGATTAGCATCTTTTATTTGCTTCAAATCTACATGACTCAGAGGTAAAAATGCACTTATTCCATCACCAAGATCAATAATAAAACCGCATTTAATTGAGCGTTTAATGATTCCTGTTACTTCATCTTTTGTAACTGCGCTTTCTTCCAATTTATTCCATTTTTCGTCTCTGATTGCTTTCTCACGACTAAGAACAACATTACCATGGTAATCTTCAATTCTTTCAACATAAACTCTAATTTTCGAGCCAACAGTGATATCATCATTACAACTGAGCTCCTTAATCAGAATTCTTCCGTCTGACTTTAAACCAACATCAACCACAATATCATTAGAATTTCTTCTTGTGATTATACCTTCTACCACATCTCCTTCTTTGATTCTGTTAGCAAAAGAATCTTCACAAAAGTCATTATCTTGATTGTCAAATTGATCTTGAAATATCTCTTCTATGAACCTATTTGATAATAGCCTCCTGATAGCAACTGTATTTTCCATACCTTTTAACTTTAACTTCATTAGAACTGATATATTATATAATATTAATAATTAGTGACAAGTAAATTCTCATTAATTCATTTCGAGAATTGTTTAAGCTATAAAAGATTAAGTTATGTAAGATATGCTATCTAGGAATAATAAATGGATTAGATCATTTTCCAGAAGATCTAGGTTAAAGTTGAATGTTTTGGAGAAATATTCTATTCAAAACAGCAGGGAATCTATAAAAAAGATCATAAGTTCGCAAAAAAGGATATGGGTAGAAATAGGTTTTGGCAATGGCGAAAATATGCTTTATCAAGTATTCAATGAAACTGACTTATTATTTATAGGGTGTGAGCCTTATTTAAAGGGGGTTTCTTCCTTGCTAAAAAGCATAGAAGCATACAGCATAAAAAATATTTTAATATGGACAGAAGATGCAAGAGAATTAATTGCCAATTTTCCTGACAACAGTGTTGAAAAATTCTTTATTCTCTTTCCAGATCCATGGCCAAAAAGAAGTCACAACAAAAGACGGTTAATTAATACGGAATTTTTAAATTTATTAGCAAAAAAAATACTTATCACAGGGGGAATATTTATTGCAACTGATCATCAGGATTATGCAGAGTGGATAGAGTTACATATAAAGCAGTGTAATTCTTTAATCTACAAGGAAGAGAGTTTTCCAAATTATACTCTAACAAAATACCACAGAAAAGCGCTAGAATATCAGCGTAAAATAAAGTTTTTTAAAGTAAGTGTTATGTCTAAAATGACTTAGAATTTACCTCTACTTGTTAGTACAGATGTGTACGTGACACTCTACAGTGCAAGCAGTCCATCATGTACTGGAAATAACAGTTCACTAAATTCTTTAATCTCACTAGGAAGATCAATAAACTTGATAAACATCAACATTATCAGCCAGCATTGCTTTTGTAGCTTCAATTTACCTTTTTTATGACCGATTTGGATAATTTTATAACCTATAGCATTTTGTCTAGCAACCAGTCTGGTGCTTCTCTACCTTTTTCCCACTTAGCAAATCTCATCTTTTCTTTTAGGTAATATTCTCTATAGGCTTCTATTGGGTTACTACATTTATATCGATCAGGTAACGCTTGTGTAAAAGCTTGTATATCAGATGATCGAAATATTAGCAAATCCTTGTTATTATTGCACCAATCTATAACTTCTTCGGATTTATGCGTTCTTTTGTATCGCAAGCTATATTCTATACACAATTCTTTTCCATGTTTTATTAACCAATCAAAGTTTCCTTTTGATTGTCTAGCCCATAAAGAACAAGGATGGTTTTTGTGAGTAAGTTTATATGGAACTTCTATATTCTGGTTTGTAATGCTGACTAAAGGATTTGGCTCTTTTAATGCGATTGAAAAAACACTGCTAAGCAATTGAGCAGTTTCTAGCGGCATTTTTACTATGTGCTTATCGCATAACATTTGTGCTGCAGTTACAGGATTTTCGTCTAATATAAAGATATTCATCTAAGCATCTAGAGATAGAGTTATTGCGTAGTATTTATTTCAGTAAACCTCAAAATATCATTTAGAAAATGGATAAAACTCAGTTAAAAAAATTATACACAATTCCGAGGGACCTTTTCAAGCTACAATGAACGTATAGCTACCACTCTAGCAATATTATTGCTCACCCACTGAAGATATTGCACGGTACTGTCTACTTGATCGTCGTGACGGGTTTCTGGGAACATTAAAATCTCATACTCAAAGTCGCTAAGCCATACTGCTTGGTTAGGGAGAAAAACCCGCTCAGATTCTATAATTGGGACAATTCGGTGAAATCGAGTTAATTTGTCATCATGTGGTACTATTTGAATAATAGGTAAATCACTGTTTTTCCTGAGCTCCTGAACCAATTGTTGACCGCTTGCTTTTGCTTCGATTAAAATTGCATGTGGCTTCCACCTTGCAGCCAGTGATAAAACTTGTTCTTTAAGTTTTGGATACTCAAGTTTTGCGCGGTATACATCGAGCAAATAGAATTTATTATTTATTTTTGTCCAGGTAGTGCAGACACTAAAGTCACTTGTGTTGTTTGTTGAAATTGCAGTATCCCAACTTTGCGTTACATACAATAGGCTATCAGGAAAATTTTTATAGCACTTCAACCACTCTCGTTTAATTATACCACTTGAAAGTGGTAGAGGGTTTTGTTGGTATTGAGCAGCAAAACCATAACTCCCAAGTTCAGCTTTTATCATCTCATACCAATTCCCGCTATACAAGCAACGAATAGACAATAATGGAAAAAAAGCCATACTGGAGTAAGTAAAATAGCGAGGTTTAGATGGCATTAAGATCAAAATTATTGGATGAAAAAGTGGTGGAATCAGCAAAAGAGATGCTGAAGAAAGTAAGAAATAATGCGTATGTTGCAAAAAAACTAAATGCTGTAATTGCAGCAAAAAAGCACAGTATAACAGCTGTAGCAAAAATATGTTGCATTTCGAGAAAGGCAATTACTACATGGATAAAGCACATAAAATTTGGAAGAGAAGAAAAATTATTTTCTCCACCTCAACGCCGTAGAAAAACTATATTGAACCAAAGTCAACTTGAACAAATTGAGGTGTGGATAGAGGAAAACCCCAATATTACTATTAGAGAAATGAGAATAAGAATCCAAGAAAGATTTGGTTTGAATATCAGCAAATCCACAATACATCGTAATACCAACTCTCATTATTAATGAACCAAATAAGAAGCATTGCAGAGTTGTTTAACCGTGGAAGGGGAAAGAGAGGTAATAAATTTACACAAAGCGCTCTCAAGCAGAACAATTGTATCGTAGATTTTATTGCGCAAAATGTTCTGTTTTATATATAACCAAAACCTCTCAACAGGATTGAGGTCAGGTGATACCAATTCCCGCTATACAAGCAACGAATAGACAATAATGGAAAAAAAGCCATACTGGAGTAAGTAAAATAGCGAGGTTTAGATGGCATTAAGATCAAAATTATTGGATGAAAAAGTGGTGGAATCAGCAAAAGAGATGCTGAAGAAAGTAAGAAATAATGCGTATGTTGCAAAAAAACTAAATGCTGTAATTGCAGCAAAAAAGCACAGTATAACAGCTGTAGCAAAAATATGTTGCATTTCGAGAAAGGCAATTACTACATGGATAAAGCACATAAAATTTGGAAGAGAAGAAAAATTATTTTCTCCACCTCAATGCCGTAGAAAAACTATATTGAACCAAAGTCAACTTGAACAAATTGAGGTGTGGATAGAGGAAAACCCCAATATTACTATTAGAGAAATGAGAATAAGAATCCAAGAAAGATTTGGTTTGAATATCAGCAAATCCACAATACATCGTAATATGCAAAGAATGAAATTCTCATATATCACACCAAGACCAGTTCATAGTGGACAGGATAAAAATAAGCAAGAGGAGTTTAAAAAAAAACCTCAATGAAACTATTGTCATGCATTCTGAAAAAGAGCTATTTTTCTTCGATGAATCACGGTTTGGTACACATTCAAAAGTTGGACATGGGTGGTTTAAAAAAGGCAGTAGGACACAGGTTAAGGTAAAATTAGGTAGGGAAAATTTTTATCTCTATAGTGCAGTTAATCCCAGAAATGGAGAGAATTTTAGCTTATTTGCACCAAACGTCAACACTGCTTGTATAAATATATTCCTTGAACAGATGTCGCAATATTTAGGAATACGAAAGGCTTTTCTCGTGATGGATTGCGCTAGTTGGCATAAGTCAAAAAGTTTAAAGATACCTAAAAATATCGAAATTATATACCTACCACCATACTCACCTGACCTCAATCCTGTTGAGAGGTTTTGGTTATATATAAAACAGAACATTTTGCGCAATAAAATCTACGATACAATTGTTCTGCTTGAGAGCGCTTTGTGTAAATTTATTACCTCTCTTTCCCCTTCCACGGTTAAACAACTCTGCAATGCTTCTTATTTGGTTCATTAATAATGAGAGTTGGTATGAGTATGGTGGTAGGTATATAATTTCGATATTTTTAGGTATCTTTAAACTTTTTGACTTATGCCAACTAGCGCAATCCATCACGAGAAAAGCCTTTCGTATTCCTAAATATTGCGACATCTGTTCAAGGAATATATTTATACAAGCAGTGTTGACGTTTGGTGCAAATAAGCTAAAATTCTCTCCATTTCTGGGATTAACTGCACTATAGAGATAAAAATTTTCCCTACCTAATTTTACCTTAACCTGTGTCCTACTGCCTTTTTTAAACCACCCATGTCCAACTTTTGAATGTGTACCAAACCGTGATTCATCGAAGAAAAATAGCTCTTTTTCAGAATGCATGACAATAGTTTCATTGAGGTTTTTTTTTAAACTCCTCTTGCTTATTTTTATCCTGTCCACTATGAACTGGTCTTGGTGTGATATATGAGAATTTCATTCTTTGCATATTACGATGTATTGTGGATTTGCTGATATTCAAACCAAATCTTTCTTGGATTCTTATTCTCATTTCTCTAATAGTAATATTGGGGTTTTCCTCTATCCACACCTCAATTTGTTCAAGTTGACTTTGGTTCAATATAGTTTTTCTACGGCATTGAGGTGGAGAAAATAATTTTTCTTCTCTTCCAAATTTTATGTGCTTTATCCATGTAGTAATTGCCTTTCTCGAAATGCAACATATTTTTGCTACAGCTGTTATACTGTGCTTTTTTGCTGCAATTACAGCATTTAGTTTTTTTGCAACATACGCATTATTTCTTACTTTCTTCAGCATCTCTTTTGCTGATTCCACCACTTTTTCATCCAATAATTTTGATCTTAATGCCATCTAAACCTCGCTATTTTACTTACTCCAGTATGGCTTTTTTTCCATTATTGTCTATTCGTTGCTTGTATAGCGGGAATTGGTATTAATATATCAAAGAATAAACTTCACTAGTAGAATGTCATTCTAGTACTAAAATGACAAAAAGAGGATAAAATCGCAATAGCTACGTATCAAGCACCGTTGTATTTTCTCTATGTTTTAGGTTACTTTGTTTACCCCCCTTTACCATTCAGCTACGCAGATAGTTACTACAAATCGTAAAAATGTTTAAAAGAAATCGAATTTTTTATCAACTCATACATTTCATTACCAACTTCACAATAAGGTTCTGCAGTTGGATAAAAATAATCAAAAAAGAAATAATCCTTTAGTATTTTGTGCTGAATCCAGAATTATAGTAAGTATCAAGCCCTCCTTTAAATATCAACTTTAAGAGTATCTTTATACTTTTTCCAAATCACCCTCCCCCAAACTGGTCTGTGATGTTTGATAGTTATGCATCTCGATCATTTAACCCTTTGCTCTTATATTTACCAAGCATACTTTTCATTTTAGAGTTAAGATCGAATGCTTTTATTTCAAGATCTGCACTTTTCTTCATATAATCTAAACCATTAGCTAATTTTGCATTGAAACTCTATGTAAGCTTTTCAGCCAGCTCTCTTGCTTTTCGTCTTTATTAAAAGCTAGTATCAAACCAACGTCACATTTGCAACAATCACATGCTTTATACCACGTTCATTTAGAACCAAATGCATTGCATATTTCACTAGCCGCTTTATTTCAATACTTTTTCTGCTTTAACATTGTTATAAGCAGTGGCACCCATAATATTATTTCCGTCGATTATAATGAAAAATAAATCTCCTTTACCTACACCTGGATGATGTTTAATTACTGCGTTTAGCTGATTAACTAAACGAAATTTATTGAGGAAATAAGAAAAAACAGGGTCAAGAATTTCAGATGCTGTTGCATATAAAATCGCATAGTTATGACCTTGCTGTTCATAGTATCGATCAAAAAATGAGCATCTCCATGATGGCTTAAATTCTTCTAAAACCAAATACTTTGCTACATATTCAACAGCAGTAAGGCCATTGCTAAAAGATCTTCCTTAATGAAAAGGGGCATTAAGTTTCACGTTTCTTGCAAAGGATAAGTTATTTAAAATTTCAATAATTGCACTATTATCAGATAAACTATCACCTAGAACACAAAAATTTTTACACTCTGAATTAGAGTTATTATTTTTATTTGCCATAACATTCAATATCTAATCATATTGCTCTATGAAGCCTATAAAAAAGGAAAAATAGGGTAAAATTATAGAATTTTGGCTGAATTTTACCTATTTTTTGAGCAGCCCTTCTGCCTTAAAAGAAACCTCTAAGTTTTTTAGCACGGCTTGGATGTTTCAACTTACGTAGTGCTTTTGCCTCTATTTGCCTAATTCTCTCACGTGTAACATTAAAAATTTTTCCTACTTCTTCTAAGGTATGCTCCTTTCCATCTTTACCAAGGCCAAAGCGCATCCTTAGAATTCTTTCTTCTTTTGGTGTTAAAGTTGCAAGAACACTGGTCGTAATGCCACGCAAGTCGGCAAGTATTGCAGCATCCTCTGGTTTAGAAACTCGCTTATCTTCTATACAATCACCGAAGGTACTACTATCATCCTTTCCTGTTGGAGCTTCAAGACTTACCGGATCTCTTGCTATCTTCATAACTTTGCGTATTCTTTCTAGCGGCATCGCCAATTCTATACTTAATTCCTCTAATGTAGGCTCTCTACCCATTCCATGGGTCATCTTTCTTAATGCTTTGTTGATCTTACTGATAATTTCCACCATATGCACTGGTATTCTAACTACTTTAGACTGTTCAGGTATTGCCCTAGTGATTGATTGTTTTACCCACCAAGTGCCATAAGTCGAAAATTTATATCCACGTTTGTAATCAAACTTATCCACAGCCTTCATAAGACCAATATTACCCTCTTGTATCAAATCAAGCAGATCAAGGCCTCTTTTTGAATATTTTTTAGCAATCGAAACCACCAGCCTTAAATTAGCCTTAATCATTTCTTGCTTTGCTTGAGAGATTTCTCGTTCGTGTTTCTGTATTCTCTTGATTAGCTTCTTAAACTCCTGAACTTTATCTCCTTGTACATAACTCTTAATATTGCTTAAGGCACTAGCCATATACTCATAGCTATCGTTTATAAACCTTAAGAATTTATTTTTTAATTCACTTGTAAAAAGAGATTGATTTTCATTAATCTTGAGAAGACTTATTTCACTAAACTCACGCTTTAAAAGCACATCATCATAAACATTATAAAAACTTTCTCTATCAATATCGTACTTTCTAGCTTCAGTAATAAGATTAGCTTCTTCAAACGTGATTAGTCTATTTATTTCGTAAAGTTTTTTTGTAATTCTGGTAATAGCAGCATCACTAAACTGAATTTGTAATGCTACAGACCATATTTGATTATATAAATTTTCTAGCTCATTAGAGAAATCTTTAGAATCTTTTTTCAATACCAATGCTTCATTTGTTAAAGAAATGATCTCATCCAATGCCGCGATAACCTTTGGCAACAAATCACTTTCCATTTCAAGAACAGAAATACTTAAGTTAGCTGAACTTATGTCTTCACTCTCATTTCCCTTTTCATCATTACCTTTTTCCTCATCATTAACACAATCTCTAACATCTTCAGCTTCACTTTCTTCTTTGTCTATCATATTGAAATCAGAGTTATAAATTGCATCCAGATTTATAATTTCTCTCAGAAAAAAAGTTCCACCACTTAAATCATCACGCCATGTTTTGATCATGTTGAATGCCACTGATGTTTCAATGATTGCACGTAACATGTTATGCTTTTCAGATTCAATTTTTTTTGCTATCTTAATTTCATCTGCTCGTGACAAAAGCTTTACAGAGCTCATATCTTGTAAATAAATTCTTACTGGATCATCATTTTGCACTAAAGTTGTAGTAGTATTCAACGATGTCTCATCATCATCAAGCTTATTACCATCATCATTAGAAGGAGCTTCTTCCTCATCTTCACTACTTTCGAGTATGTTAACTCCAGAGTCTCGTAATAAAGCTATAGTATCATCTATAAAATCAGGTGAAAAATTTTCATCTGACAACTTATCATTTATATCATCAAAAGTGATAAAACCACCCTTTCTTATACTTTTAGTTACAAGATCTTTGATGATTTTTTTCCTATCTTCCGTATCATTAATAGTTGACATCATTACCTTTACAGTTTATAATTTTACTTCTTATTATCAAATAAACTTACAATTAGCAAGTTTATAGTTTTATTCTTAATTTATAGCTACTTGCTACTTCATATAGTTTAAGATACTGTCAATTCATTCACACTCTTCTTAATCAACCAATCTCTCCATTCTTACTGCTATGGACAATCCAACTGAAAATGTTGCAATTCCAACCACTATAGCAGTAAGCATTAAGACGTGAGGTATAGGATTGGTATATAAGTGAAAATTTGAAGTCAATATAGGAGGTAAAGAACTTTTTATATACCCTAAAGATATGTAAAATAACAAAACAGATGCTTGTAAGACACTTAATCCCATCATTTTTTTGATTAAGTTTTTATCATTTACAATGATATAGAAACCTAGCACCATTAATATAGTAATGCCTACATAATTATATAGAGTCATTGTTTTTTCTTACGAGCAAAATTTATATATATGATTAACATGGAAGAAGAAACGGTAAGTAATACACCCAGCTCCACTAAGAAAATACCCAATTTTTGACCCGTTCTACTGTCAGCTGACAATACACTATAGGATAAAAAATTTTGGCCAAATAAAACTGTTATAATACCAGCTCCTCCATAGGTTAAAATACCTAGTACGTTAGTAAATTTGATCATAGAGTAAGGTATTGCTTTTAAAGTTGTAGATATATCAAATAACATAGAATATAATATTATCCCAGAAGCAATAATTATCCCCGCCTGAAAACCTCCACCTGGAGTATAGTCACCATGAAACTGTATGTATAACCCAAACAAAATGATAAAAGGTATCATCAAAAATGTTACTGCACTTAACACCGGATCTTTAATCACTTTCTTTCTCTTCTAATATCAACATTATACAGAGTGCAGCAGTAAAAACTACTATAGTTTCTCCAAATGTGTCATAGCCACGAAAGCTTGCTAAAACAGCTGTCACTATATTAGGAATATCAATAGCCTTTTCAGTATTTTCTACATAATAAGGAGCAACGTGCAAGTGAACTGGAGCATTATGACTGCCAAAATCTGGTAATTGAATCATAAAGTATGATAAACATGCAGTCAAAAATAACATAAAAAAAAGTGTTGTGGGGCTATGAGATAAATTTGCTTTGTGATTCTTTACCAAAGAGAGTGCTGCAAACGTAAAGACTGTGCTCAATCCTGCACCAACAGAAGCTTCAGTAATTGCAACATCTGGCGCATTCATAATTAAGTACATAAGTGCAATAAGTGCACTAAATACACACATTAGAACAGCACTTACAACCAAATGTTTCGAAAGAACTATAAAAACTGTAACCGTGAGTAACAGCAAAAGTAATATTAGATTCAGTATTTCCAGCATCTTAACCTTCTTTAATAGTCTTTACTTTTATAATGAGTACGCGCTAAAATATAACTGTTAGTTGAATTGGCTATCCATATTATAAAAATCAATAATATAATTTTAACAGTATTGATTGAAAATTCATTTTGCCAAGCAAAACCAATCAACAACAACATTGCGCCACTAGAATCTGCAATACCTGCAGCATGTAGTCTAGTATAGAAATCAGGAAATACTACTACTCCTACGCTTGAAATGACTATTAAACAAATACCTAAAAATATGAGAATGGATGCTACCATAAATTATCAAAACAACATTAATCTCATTAGCGCTATAGTTGATATAAAGCTGATGCTAGCATATAGTAATGCTATATCAATTAAAAAAAAATCATCCAGAATAATCGATATTGCTGTTATGAGTAAAACTACTTGTGTTGATAAATTATTGAATGCTAAAACCTTATTGTACACATCACTTGACCTAAACACTATACAACATAACATTACACTCATACAGAATAAAAGCGCATAGATAGCAATACTAATCATTTATAAGCTATTATAACCTCTGCAGATTTCTAAATCGGTACTTCTTCACCACTATCTTGATCATCTATTTCATCATCTTGGCTTTCTTGACTTATATCCAGACTTGTGTTAAGTTGATGATCAGAAAAATTTAACAAATTTGCTAGCTTACTTGGACTACTACTATAAGCATTATCCGCGTTTCCTTTCATGTGCTCCTTGCACCTTTTCACCAAAAGGTTAAACAACTCATGAGTATTCACCTTCTTTTCTGCTATTTCATATAAAGAAACTATGGTATCCTTATGACCTTTAAACTTAACCATTTCAACGGGATCGCTTGCCCCTGTACTCAAATCATGTGTTCTTTGACTTGCTAGCAGAACCAATTTAAAACGGTTGTGTACCTGTTCTACACACTTTTCTACAATAGAATCAACCATAAAATACTACCTTGATAAGCTTTATACTATATCACAAAAAATAAGATGTCAACTTCGCATCTATTGAGATCCAATTCTATATTCTACTTTTTCTTCTTTAGCTTTTACTGATTGATTCTCTGTTATTGTAATTGTTATTTCATGATCAAGCTTTTTCAAAAAACCTAACAATCTCTCTAAAGAAAAACCACTTGTCTTACCACTTTTAATTTGTGACACCTTTGGTTGATCAATACCAAGTTTCTCAGCTGCACAAGCTTGAGTCCAAGTATTTTTTCCTATAATTTTACTTATTATGCCAAGCAATTTTTTTTTTATTGCTTCACTATCCAGATTGTTTAACGATATTGTTTCCATAATTTTTACTCTCACATACCAACTAGCTTTATTAAATATTATATCATAATATTTAATATACCAATATATTAATACTATATAATTTGTCAATAACTATAATGATATACTGATACTCAAAATTTTAAATTGACTATAATTTTTATCAAAATACTAGTAATTTCAAACTATTATTTTGTAAAAAACTCACTATTAAAGAGAATAAGTTAAAATTGCAAAGTTTAAAATACAGAAATAATCATTTTACAAATTCATTTTAGAGACTGTACATGATCTCAAGAAAGGAATAAAGTAGGAGACAGGGTATGTAAATTATGAAAACAGAGCAAGATGAGTAGAGTTCTGTAGAAAGAAACAAAATCAAGAAGATTTAGGATGTATTTTACATAGTGTTACAGGTCCTAAAAAGTGGCTTTCAGTGAATCAACAATGTTTTCAAAATGGCAAGATTATTTTAATAAATGAAGTAAAAAACATAGCGGAAGTAAAGAAAGTGTTTTGAAACATATATAACAAAGTAGTTGCAAAGAAACAAATAAAAGAATGTAACTGTTGAGATCTTTGCCATATTGTCAAAAGGTAAGTCTCTAATACTCTTATAGAAAAGTGTAGACAATTGTGATAAGCAAAATTCAATACTAGCTTACAAATCGTCTTCTTGCTTCCACTGCTTTGCTTCTAAAAAGATTATGAATAGACCCTTATATCCGAAATTTATACCTCTATATTTTAATATAGAGATTCATTTCAATTTTTAAAGTTTCTATTTAATGAGAATGCTATATCATATTCGTAATTTAATTTAAATATTTGTTGCTTCTGAAATACTATTTGGTTAGTAAATAAAATCATGTCTAATACAGAAAAAATGAAAAAAGATGTTGCTATAATTATGGGAAGCGAGTCGGATTATGGCACTATGGTGCATGCTATTAACCTATTAAAAGAATTAGAAATTTCACATGATGTATTTATAATATCCGCACACAGAACACCAGAGAGACTCTTTAATTTTGCTAAGTCTGCTCAAGAAAAAGGCTTTAAGGTTATTATAGCTGGTGCAGGAGGGGCGGCTCATTTACCTGGTATGACTGCATCGCTTACTTGTTTACCTATTATCGGCGTCCCTGTGCACAGCAAGCACCTAAATGGGCTAGATAGTCTTTTATCCATAGTACAGATGCCAAAGGGTGTTCCAGTTGCAACAATGTCCATAGGAGAGAGTGGAGCATGCAATGCCGCTATCACTGCTGCATCTATATTATCGATTTCTAACAGTGAAATTGCAGATAGATTAAAAAAATGGAAAGAGAAGCAGACCGAAGCAGTAAAAGAGAAACCAACACTATAATGGCAATAGTTCTTTTAGACACAAAAACCATAAATCGTATAGCAGCAGGAGAGGTAATTGAAAGGCCTGCAAGTGTGGTAAAGGAATTAGTGGAAAATGCAATAGATGCAAAGAGCTCAGAGATAGAAATTAAGATAGAAAGTGGTGGGCGTAACCTCATTACTGTAATCGATGATGGTAGCGGAGTAAAAAAGGATGATTTAGAACTTGCGTTTATGCGCCATGCTACTTCAAAATTGAGTGACAGTGAATTGATAGAGATCAAGCATCTTGGCTTTAGAGGAGAAGCTTTGCCTTCAATTGCAGCAGTAAGCAGAATAAAATTATCATCTAAGGCAAGCAAAGCAGATCAAGCATGGTCTATAAGGTATGAGGGGGGAGAAAAAATAGGAGAGCTTGTTCCTTATCCTTTATCGATAGGAACATGTATTGAAGTACGAGATTTATTTTTTGCCACACCAAATAGACTAAAATTTCTCAAAGCCGAAAGGGCAGAAACACAAAGCATTGTTGATATTGTAAACAACTTAGCAATGATCAATTATGGAATTGAGTTTACTCTTATCTCCGATAATAAGAAACTTCTTAAGTATGCTAAGCAGACCTCATTATTTAGCAGGCTATGCGAAGTAGAAGAAGAATTTCATGAAAACTCTTTGCAAATTAGTAAAGAAGAAGATGGAATTAGACTTACAGGATACATCTGTAAACCTACTGTCAATCGTAGCAATTCAACTCAGATCTATACATTTGTTAATGGTAGACCAATTAAAGATAATCTACTTATTGGTGCAATTCGTTGTGCGTATCACGACCTTATTCCAAGCAATAGATATCCTTTTGCAGCGCTGCACTTAGAGATACCGTATGATCAAGTTGATGTAAATGTGCATCCAAATAAATCAGAGGTAAGGTTTCAGAACAAGAGGCTAATATATGAAATAGTGAGAAGAGGGCTAATAAAAGTGCTATCAAAGAGAATAGATCTTGCAGAAACTGTATTGGCCCAGAATGGAACAACAACGAATCATCTATCATCAGATCCTTTTAGTAGGTCTAGTCTTAAAAATGAATTTTATGGAAGAAGGTCGGATCCTTTTGAAAACCAGTTAATGAGAGAATTTACTTCTCCAAATATAGAGACAAAAAGCTTATCAGAACATTCAAAATCGTTTGATTATACTGGTATGCAAAAATCTCCTCCACGAGCAGAAACTACAATTTTGGAAAGGAAACAAACCGATCTAATAAGGGACTATCCACTTGGGTTTGCACACTGTCAAATCTACAATACTTATATTATTGCCGAGGTAAGAGACAAACTAATTATAGTAGATCAGCATGCAGCCCATGAAAGACTAGTATACGAGTGCTTAAAGGAGAAATCAAGTATAAAAAGACAAAAACTTCTTTTGCCTGAAATGGTTGAAATCAAAAGTCAAGCCGGTATGGAAATGATAGAAGTTTATAAGGATAAGCTTTTCGAAATGGGCTTTGATATCGAAATTAAATCAGAAAATGCGATCATAGTAAAAGAAATACCTGCAATCTTAGGGTCAATAGATGTGAAGGAAATGCTAATTGATATAGTGGATAGATTAATAGAAATAGAAGATACTCTACCTATAGAGGATAAAATAAATAAAATACTAGCTACAATTGCTTGTCATGGATCAATTAGAGCAGGTAGAAAGATGAAATTAGAGGAGATGAATGAGTTGTTGAGGCAAATAGAAAAAACACCATATTCTGGACAATGCAATCACGGAAGGCCAACCTATATAGAAATGAAATTAAGCGATATTGAAAAGTTATTTGAGCGAAGGTAAGAAATTGTCACAAATGTGTATAGATTATACAACCCTAGTTTCGTCATCTCAAAACTCAGATACACAATTGTTCGAACATTGCAATTTGCAGGTAATTTATATAGTAGATAATGTCATTCTATTACTAGACGATGATTTACTATGCAACTACTTGATTAAAATTAAGTTTCCTAAATCCCAGGCATTGTCTTTCATGTTAATAATTAATATACAACTAAAGATACTTATCAAAAACGACAATAAAGAATTCAAAAAAAGCCAAAATTCTGTAGAATTGACCATATCATATAGAGAAAAAGGAAGTGTATGATCACATCCTTCACTCCGATCATTAATTTGTAAACAAAATAGTTTTGCATTTTTTGATAAGATTAAGTAATATCAGCGTATTAGTTATACAATTAATAATTTTTATGGATGAGCGTAATCCTTGGAATCTTGGAAAGAAACCGTCAGGTCCTAGTAATGAAGATATTTTAAGTAAAGCTGTGTCTGATATAAGATGCTTCTTTAATGGCTTAACCAGAAATAGAGGGAAAAAACCTTATTTCATCATTTTTATTGTTTTGTTGTTTTATTTTTGTACTGGTTTCTATATTGTCCATCCGAGTGAGGAAGGTATAGAACTTACTTTTGGCAAATATTCCAATACAGAAACATCTGGTTTGCGCTATCACTTCCCCTACCCTATTGGTAAGGTTTTTAAAGTGAATGTTAAAGAAGTAAATCGTGAAGAAATTGGGATAAGCAGCTCTTATGGGCGAGATACAGATCGTGGTGAAGGAGTGATGCTTACTGGAGATGAAAATATAGTCAACGTTAACTTTGAGGTCCAGTGGCGAGTTAGAGATGCCAAAGATTATTTATTCAAAGTGCGGGATTATAAACCTGGTTTCAGCGTTAAAAATGCTGCTGAAAGTGCTATGAGAGAAATAATAGGTAAGAATACGATCTCTTTTGCACTCGAAGGTCAAGGCAGGGCTGAAATTTCCAGAGATACCAGAATTTTATTGCAACAGATTCTTGATGGATATCAAATGGGTATAGAGATTTTATCCGTTCAAATGAAAAAAATCGATCCACCAGAAAAGGTAATTAGCTCATTCAGGGATGTACAAAGTGCTCGTGCAGATAAGGAGCGTACCATAAACGAAGCATACGCTTACAGTAATGATATTATACCTCGTGCAAAAGGTGAAGCAATAAAGATAAAATTAGATGCAGAAGCATACGAGAATGAAGTAATAAATGAAGCAAAAGGTAATGCAAATCGCTTTTTATCTCTTTATGAGGAATATAGACAGAATCCTTCTCTCGTTAAGAATCGTATTTATCTTGAAACTATGGAAAATATTTTCAGTAAGGTAGACAAAGTTGTTGTAACTGATGATCTGAAAGGTATGTTCTCTTATTTACCCCTTACAAATCTAGGAAAATAGTCATGAGTAGTAATATTAAAATTGTTTTTGCTTTTGTATTTGTTGCATTATTGATTGCATTATCTAATTCAATCTTTGTTGTTCAAGAAACAAAACAAGCGATAGTTATACAATTAGGTAAAGTCGTCAGAGATGTTAAGGACAGTGGTTTATATTTTAAGCTACCATTTATAAATAACGTAGAATTTCTTGATAAGAGAATTTTAGATCTAAGTCCTGATAAAACTCCAAGGGAAGTGATAACTGCAGATCAAAAGCGTATTATAGTAGATGCTTATGCAAAATATAAAATAATAGATCCTATCACTTTTTATCAAACTGTGAAAAATGAATCAGGGCTAGTTAGAAGATTATATCCTGTCATAGAAGCTCACATAAGGGAGAATATAGGAAGATTTTCATTAATTAGTTTATTGAATGAAAAGAGATCAGAAGTTATGCAATTAATTCAACGTGGAGTTTATTCTGAAGCTGGAAAATTTGGCATAGAAATAATAGATGTAAGAATTAAGAGAGCAGATCTACCAGAAGAAAATAGTTCTGCAATATTCCGCCGCATGCAAACTGAAAGGGAAAAGGAAGCAAAAGAAATTAGAGCAGAAGGAGAACAAGCTGGACAAGAAATCAGATCAAAAGCTGATAAATTAAAAAGGGGAATTGTCTCTAGTGCAGTAAAAGAATCGCATGAAATAAGAGGCCGTGGTTATGCTGAAGCAACTAGAATCTATAATGAGGCATTCAAGGTTGATAAAGAGTTTTTTAACTTTTATCGCTCTATGAAAGCTTACAGTAAATCATTTGCTGAGGGTAATACTAAATTTGTGCTTTCACCAAATAATAATTTCTTAGATATTTTGAACAAGGGATGGAAATAGTTTATGAAAAGTAAAGCATTTATTTTATCTATATTTGCATATTTTTTAATTTCATTTTCTTCATATGCTAATCTGTTTGCAAAAACAGTTGCAGATCCTGTATGTAGTTGTAATAAAGGGCTTGCTGATATAGTGGAAGAACTTATTCCCGCAGTTGTAAATATTTCAAGTGAGCAAATAGTTAAGCAAGAAAATAACAGTAGAACTAAAATTCCCTTTACGCCAAGAAATAATTTCTTTGATGACTTTAGAGAATTTTTCGAGCATTTTGATCAATTTTTTGATAGAGCTCCTAGCATTAATAGAGAAGTGACGTTACTTGGGTCTGGATTTATTATAGATAAAAGTGGAACCATAGTAACCAACTATCACGTTATTAAAAATGCCCAAGATATTACAGTTACTATGAACGATCATACTTATTTTAAAACAGAAGTTTTAGGCTATGATGCAAAAACTGATCTTGCTGTGCTTAAGATTAATTCTGATAAAGATCTTCCTTTTGTTGCATTTGGCGATTCTGATACAGCAAGGGTTGGTGATACAGTTATTGCAATAGGTAACCCATTTGGTTTAGGTGGCTCTGTAAGTACAGGAATTGTGTCTGCAAGATCTAGAGACATTAGTATTGGTACTATGAATGAATTTATTCAAACTGATGCTGCAATTAATAGAGGCAACTCAGGTGGACCATTATTTCATCTAAATGGAAAAGTTATAGGCATTAATACTGCTATCTATTCCCCATCTGGATCTGGAGGTAACGTGGGTATAGGCTTTGCTATACCATCTAATCTAGCTATTTCAATTATTGAAACATTAAAAAGTGGTAAAAAAATAAAACATGGTTGGCTTGGCGTGCAAGTTCAGCCTATAACAAAAGAATTTGCTGAATCCTTGAATTTAAAAGATATCAAAGGTGCATTAGTTGCAAGCGTAGTAAAGGGCAGTCCTGCAGAGAAAGGAGGAATCAAAGTAGGTGATATACTATTAGAGTTTTACGGCAAAAAAATTGATAGAATGACGCAATTACCTCATATGGTTTCACGAACTGAGCCCGGAAAGAAAGTACAGGTTAAGTTACTTAGAAAAGATAAAGAAGTCAATATCAAGGTTGCAATCGAGGAATCTATAAATGATGGTTCAGGTAATAATCAAGAAGAAAATAAATCAACATCTAGTTATATAAGTGGTTTAACCGTTTCAAATTTGCCAAAAGAACTAAAAAATAATGCACCCACAAAGGGTGTAGTAGTTACTAGTGTAGATAGTAGTAGTAATTCTACACTACGTGTTATTAAGAAAGGTGATATAATTATTCAACTAGATGGAATCGATATTGAAAATACTAATGATTTTCAAAAACAAATTGATTCAGCAGTAAAGAAAGACGGCAAAGATTCAGCAATGTTGCTTATTTACCGCAACGGCAATCAATTTTTTACCTCAATCAAATTGAAGAAGTAGCTATTTATCTAGCTGGTCATGAAAAACTTGCTTGACAAATTTAACTAGCTTCTTTATCCTGAGAGTAAGGGTATTTCTGTAGATTAATGAAATTTATCCCTATACTAAAAACGTTTTCAATGAGATTATGGAAGAACTAGATTTCAGTATCAAGCACTGGAACGACATCATCTATCAGATGAAAGAGCTGGAGTGGTAAGAAATTCGATAATATAAAGCATTTTTATGCTCAGTTGTAAAAAAACAACTTTCTTTCATAAATTAATTTATAATTAAATTAGTATAAAATATAATTGTATTTACTGATCATCATTATTAATCAATAATTAATACCCATAAATTAATTATACCTAATCGCAAAGGGAGGTGGAGATGCGTTTTAAACTAGAAAAGGAAGATATTCCACTAAACGATTATAATAATAGAACTGGTCGTAAGATACCTGCACAAATAAGATTAAATAACAAAACAACATTTAGCCTGCCTAGTGTATCTTACATTATCATCGACAATAATATTGATCTGCGTTTTCAAATTTGGGATTTGAAGCATGACGTGGGAAGTATACTAAACGACTTATCTCAAGGGCTACAACTAAAGCTAGAAAGCGTAAGAAATGATTACAAATTCGCTTTAGTTACTACCTCTGATCAACCTTATTATTATTACTATGATGGCAAAGATACTATGATAGATACTATTGATCATATACCTCATGGTTACACAAATGGTTTCTATGTTAACGCATATAATCGTGAAAGCTGTAGTATTTATTATGAACTGCTAGAAAACAGGAAGGTTTTAATAGATCCAAAAGACATAATTAGTAGTGAAAATATCATTCTTATTTTGGAAGATCTTAAAAGTTCACCTGATAAAAGACTCAAAATAAAAATAGGAGACTATTTGTTTAAAGAATCAAGAAATACATACAAAGTATATAGGAGCGCTCAGGTATATAATTTAACTGGTGAAAAAGTTGGCATATTGAATGATATTCTTTCAGTATTTACTCGTATAAGCAATACATTTCAGTTATTCCCTTTTCATGAAACGGAGCGCTTGAAAGCACAAGATATCTATTTCGCAGTAAAAAAGTTAGGCAACAATTATGTTGGTTGCATATCGTATGAAAATAGCACATGCAAAAATTTTTATAATTTTAACCCTAATTCTTTTGGGTATGACCACGACAATAGCCCAGGTCCATATCCTTATTATTATAACTTATACCAATTCCCGCTATACAAGCAACGAATAGACAATAATGGAAAAAAAGCCATACTGGAGTAAGTAAAATAGCGAGGTTTAGATGGCATTAAGATCAAAATTATTGGATGAAAAAGTGGTGGAATCAGCAAAAGAGATGCTGAAGAAAGTAAGAAATAATGCGTATGTT
Source organism: Wolbachia endosymbiont (group B) of Gerris lacustris (assembly GCF_964028355.1). NCBI lineage: Bacteria > Pseudomonadati > Pseudomonadota > Alphaproteobacteria > Rickettsiales > Anaplasmataceae > Wolbachia > Wolbachia endosymbiont (group B) of Gerris lacustris. The sequence continues at coordinate 421,036 of NZ_OZ034761.1, read as the reverse complement.
GCAAAAAAACTAAATGCTGTAATTGCAGCAAAAAAGCACAGTATAACAGCTGTAGCAAAAATATGTTGCATTTCGAGAAAGGCAATTACTACATGGATAAAGCACATAAAATTTGGAAGAGAAGAAAAATTATTTTCTCCACCTCAACGCCGTAGAAAAACTATATTGAACCAAAGTCAACTTGAACAAATTGAGGTGTGGATAGAGGAAAACCCCAATATTACTATTAGAGAAATGAGAATAAGAATCCAAGAAAGATTTGGTTTGAATATCAGCAAATCCACAATACATCGTAATATGCAAAGAATGAAATTCTCATATATCACACCAAGACCAGTTCATAGTGGACAGGATAAAAATAAGCAAGAGGAGTTTAAAAAAAAACCTCAATGAAACTATTGTCATGCATTCTGAAAAAGAGCTATTTTTCTTCGATGAATCACGGTTTGGTACACATTCAAAAGTTGGACATGGGTGGTTTAAAAAAGGCAGTAGGACACAGGTTAAGGTAAAATTAGGTAGGGAAAATTTTTATCTCTATAGTGCAGTTAATCCCAGAAATGGAGAGAATTTTAGCTTATTTGCACCAAACGTCAACACTGCTTGTATAAATATATTCCTTGAACAGATGTCGCAATATTTAGGAATACGAAAGGCTTTTCTCGTGATGGATTGCGCTAGTTGGCATAAGTCAAAAAGTTTAAAGATACCTAATACCAACTCTCATTATTAATGAACCAAATAAGAAGCATTGCAGAGTTGTTTAACCGTGGAAGGGGAAAGAGAGGTAATAAATTTACACAAAGCGCTCTCAAGCAGAACAATTGTATCGTAGATTTTATTGCGCAAAATGTTCTGTTTTATATATAACCAAAACCTCTCAACAGGATTGAGGTCAGGTGAGTATGGTGGTAGGTATATAATTTCGATATTTTTAGGTATCTTTAAACTTTTTGACTTATGCCAACTAGCGCAATCCATCACGAGAAAAGCCTTTCGTATTCCTAAATATTGCGACATCTGTTCAAGGAATATATTTATACAAGCAGTGTTGACGTTTGGTGCAAATAAGCTAAAATTCTCTCCATTTCTGGGATTAACTGCACTATAGAGATAAAAATTTTCCCTACCTAATTTTACCTTAACCTGTGTCCTACTGCCTTTTTTAAACCACCCATGTCCAACTTTTGAATGTGTACCAAACCGTGATTCATCGAAGAAAAATAGCTCTTTTTCAGAATGCATGACAATAGTTTCATTGAGGTTTTTTTTTAAACTCCTCTTGCTTATTTTTATCCTGTCCACTATGAACTGGTCTTGGTGTGATATATGAGAATTTCATTCTTTGCATATTACGATGTATTGTGGATTTGCTGATATTCAAACCAAATCTTTCTTGGATTCTTATTCTCATTTCTCTAATAGTAATATTGGGGTTTTCCTCTATCCACACCTCAATTTGTTCAAGTTGACTTTGGTTCAATATAGTTTTTCTACGGCATTGAGGTGGAGAAAATAATTTTTCTTCTCTTCCAAATTTTATGTGCTTTATCCATGTAGTAATTGCCTTTCTCGAAATGCAACATATTTTTGCTACAGCTGTTATACTGTGCTTTTTTGCTGCAATTACAGCATTTAGTTTTTTTGCAACATACGCATTATTTCTTACTTTCTTCAGCATCTCTTTTGCTGATTCCACCACTTTTTCATCCAATAATTTTGATCTTAATGCCATCTAAACCTCGCTATTTTACTTACTCCAGTATGGCTTTTTTTCCATTATTGTCTATTCGTTGCTTGTATAGCGGGAATTGGTATAAAAATATCGAAATTATATACCTACCACCATACTCACCTGACCTCAATCCTGTTGAGAGGTTTTGGTTATATATAAAACAGAACATTTTGTGCAATAAAATCTACGATACAATTGTTCTGCTTGAGAGCGCTTTGTGTAAATTTATTACCTCTCTTTCCCCTTCCACGGTTAAACAACTCTGCAATGCTTCTTATTTGGTTCATTAATAATGAGAGTTGGTATAACTATAAATATAGAGAAGTATTACTAAATAAAAAAGGTAAAAGAACCTCTGAGTAGTGAAGTTTTGACTCTATATTACTGTAAGTGGTGCTGTAATAATGTTCTAACAAGCGCGACTTGGCTAAGTATAGAAAAACTTAAAAAACCGCTATAATTTTACGTAATCTACCAATAAATACATAAATTTTTACTGAATTTTGTGATTGATCCTACAGGTCAAAAACAAGTTTTGAGTCATAAATACTTTTAATGCCATGATAAGGGAAATAGGGAGGTTTCTCAAGTAAAGTTCTTTATTTCATCGGATGCGCTGCCAAATTGTTATGCAAGCAAGTTTTTTAGTTTTCATATATTCGAAGTAATTCTTGTGCATTGGCCTTGATTAGAGTAGGACATTCTCTATCATTTAATAATGAATGCAATATTTCAATTGCACCTTTAATGTCGTTACTATGTATCTTTACTATAGCGATAGCTTCTTGGCTTGAATAAGGATACACTGCATTTGATTCTAAATTACTAATTTTATCTTTATTTATTTTTTCACCGCTGGAGTGAAGTAAGCTCATTACTTCTAAGTATTGTGCTAACTCACGCAAAACATTAGGAGCATCTTTATCATCTGCCAAATCATTATAAATAATAGATGCTGTGTCTGTTGGCATTGAATCTGAGATATGATTGAATGCGTGTTCAAAATTTGCTAAATACCCCCAATTTGAATCTATTTCTTCTAGCAGCGGCTTACTATCTTTTTTTAAGAATAATACTTCGTAAAATTTGTCACCTGCAGTTATAGATTGTTTTGTGTTATCAATGTTGCGCAATAAGTATAATGTGATGCTAACTAACATTGGTGCGAGTGCAAGCAGAAAGATGTATTTTTTCATGGTAATATTCCAAATAGTTATATATCTATACATTAATGCTTTTGATTTGCAAAAACATATTGACATAGTGATTATATCACATAATAATATTCTCAAAGTTGTTTGAATAGTTGGAGATTAAAATATTTCTAAAGTAGAAATAAAGACAGCAGTATTAAGCTAAATTATTTTTGTCGGATTTATCCGATGTACACTCAACCTTTTATAGGTTGAAGTCTAAATTTGAGAGTTTGATCCTGGCTCAGAATGAACGCTGGCGGCAGGCCTAACACATGCAAGTCGAACGGAGTTATATTGTAGCTTGCTATGGTATAACTTAGTGGCAGACGGGTGAGTAATATATAGGAATCTACCTAGTAGTACGGAATAATTGTTGGAAACGGCAACTAATACCGTATACGCCCTACGGGGGAAAAATTTATTGCTACTAGATGAGCCTATATTAGATTAGCTAGTTGGTGGAGTAATAGCCTACCAAGGCAATGATCTATAGCTGATCTGAGAGGATGATCAGCCACACTGGAACTGAGATACGGTCCAGACTCCTACGGGAGGCAGCAGTGGGGAATATTGGACAATGGGCGAAAGCCTGATCCAGCCATGTCGCATGAGTGAAGAAGGCCTTTGGGTTGTAAAGCTCTTTTAGTGAGGAAGATAATGACGGTACTCACAGAAGAAGTCCTGGCTAACTCCGTGCCAGCAGCCGCGGTAATACGGAGAGGGCTAGCGTTATTCGGAATTATTGGGCGTAAAGGGCGCGTAGGCTGATTAATAAGTTAAAAGTGAAATCCCGAGGCTTAACCTTGGAATTGCTTTTAAAACTATTAATCTAGAGATTGAAAGAGGGTAGAGGAATTCCTGATGTAGAGGTAAAATTCGTAAATATTAGGAGGAACACCAGTGGCGAAGGCGTCTATCTGGTTCAAATCTGACGCTGAAGCGCGAAGGCGTGGGGAGCAAACAGGATTAGATACCCTGGTAGTCCACGCTGTAAACGATGAATGTTAAATATGGGAAGTTTACTTTCTGTATTACAGCTAACGCGTTAAACATTCCGCCTGGGGACTACGGTCGCAAGATTAAAACTCAAAGGAATTGACGGGGACCCGCACAAGCGGTGGAGCATGTGGTTTAATTCGATGCAACGCGAAAAACCTTACCACTTCTTGACATGGAAATCATACCTATTCGAAAGGATAGGGTCGGTTCGGCCGGATTTTACACAAGTGTTGCATGGCTGTCGTCAGCTCGTGTCGTGAGATGTTGGGTTAAGTCCCGCAACGAGCGCAACCCTCATCCTTAGTTGCCATCGGGTAATGCTGAGCACTTTAAGGAAACTGCCAGTGATAAGCTGGAGGAAGGTGGGGATGATGTCAAGTCATCATGGCCTTTATGGAGTGGGCTACACACGTGCTACAATGGTGGCTACAATGGGCTGCAAAGCCGCGAGGCTAAGCTAATCCCTTAAAAGCCATCTCAGTTCGGATTGTACTCTGCAACTCGAGTACATGAAGTTGGAATCGCTAGTAATCGTGGATCAGCATGCCACGGTGAATACGTTCTCGGGTCTTGTACACACTGCCCGTCACGCCATGGGAATTGGTTTCACTCGAAGCTAATGGCCTAACCGTAAGGAAGGAGTTATTTAAAGTGGGATCAGTGACTGGGGTGAAGTCGTAACAAGGTAGCAGTAGGGGAATCTGCAGCTGGATTACCTCCTTGGGCTTTGTATGTAATTCACCATTTCAAATAATAGTGTCATTATGTACTATACTGCTGTCTTTACTTCTACTTTATTTTTTTAATTTCTCGATAACAAAATTTTATGAGTGATAGGCCTCTTTCTCCATATTTACAAATATATAAAGTACAAGTTACTAGTTTTTTCTCTATTATGCATAGATTGACTGGTATCTTGCTATTTCTTTTATTAATCATACTTTCTTGGTATTCTATATTATATGTTTACTCCCCTAAGTTACTTATAGTAAAGTGCTTAAATGTATTATTGTTCACTCCTATTGCTAAATTAGCTTATATCTTATGTTTTGTAAGCTTTATATATCATTTTCTTAATGGTATTCGTCATTTATTGTGGGATGCTGGGCTTAATTTAGAAATTGCTAGTGTTTCAAAAAGTGCTATGTTACTAACAGTAATGCTATTTCTTTCTACTATGGCTTTTTTATTTATGTTTATATGAGTCAATCTGTAAATTCAGTACATCATTGGTGGATCCAGCGTGTTTCTGCGGTGATTTTGTTATTTTTATTTCCTTGGTTTATTTACTCATTTTCTTACACATTTTATGTTGATAGCCCTTTATCTTTTAATGAAAAATTATTTCAGGCTATTAATCATCCACTAGAGCTTTTGTTTTTTGTTATACTGGTATTTTGCATTTTTTGGCATGCAGTTCTTGGAATGCAGGTAGTGTGTGAAGATTATATAGACAGCGTACCTCTAAGGATTTTTACAATTACATGCATAAAATACTTATCAAGCATTACTTATATAGTCCTTGCTTTTACGACTTTTTTCTTTTATAGGCATATTTTCTTGTAAAATTGTTAGTTTTGTGTTAATATATTATTAGTTTACTAGTTTTATTATTGAACTATAGCGATTTTGGTTTGACAACATGTTCGCAGTGTTAAAAAAAGCAGTAACAGATTTTACACTTAAAGCAAAAGGTTTATTTCCTTCATCTGAATCTCAAATTTATGTCAAGGATCTTAGAAAGGTAATGACCTATGCAGATGGAAGAAAATGCAAATATCCAAAGAATTACGATCAGATTGTAGAATCTGGGAAAATTATAGAAGCTAAGAATAGCGAGGGTGAGACTATATATAAACTTTTATATGGCAAGACAGACACAGATGGAAGAAAACCAAGTTTTGAATTGACTCTTGTCAAGGAAACGGACGATAGGTCTTATTTTACTGTTGACTTTTTAGTTAATCGGGAAAAAAACAAGGATGTTAAGCATTATGATGGCTACTATAAACCATTTGAGTTTTCAAAAATCGATCTTGAAAAACATATTCCAATTTTTGAAGCTAAAAAAACTAATGATCCTATTGAATTAACTCACTCTTCTGTGCTAATGAAAAAGGTAAAAAATGGAGAGGGTAAAGTTCAGGGAGTTGTTGATGAAAAGGGAAGAAATGGAGAATTACTATACACTAGTAATTATAAAAAATTAAGCACTAATTTTTCAGAAATTAGAGATCAAAATGGTAGTCTAGAGCTAGATAAAAGTCTGATATCTGTTCCTATTGTTTTTGTTGCGGGTTTAGCTAAGATTTGTGCTAGAATGCTGACTTTTATTCCTATGAAATTAGGAGAGAATTTGATAGCTAGAAAAAATCGAGTTGCAAAATCTTTTGGTTATCTTTTTTTCACTCCTGCAGTGGTAGTAAAAAATTTAGTAAATATGGGAGCTACAATACTTAAGGTTCCAATTTTATTATTTGTAGAAAATGAGAAAAAGTATGGTGATGCTTATCTTACTATGTGGAAACACCAATTGAAAGAATGTTGGAAAGAGGCAAAAAGTGACTTTAATATTATTAAAGGTGAAGAAGGGCTAAAGCCGGAGCAGAAGGATCATAAGCCACTCAGTATAGTGGGCACATGGGATGAGCTTGACGCTAGAAGTCCAGGTATTGAAAGAGACTTGGAAAAGGCGCTGAATAAAAGTAGTGAAAGTATAGATAAATCCAGAGAACCAGGTGTTGGAGAAAGCTTAAAGGAAAAGTTGCAAAGCAAAACTGATGAAAAAGTAGCTGCAGCCGTTAATCAAAAAAGCAACACTCCTCATATTGATAGAGAGATAGAAAGAAGACAAGACTCATCACGAAATGTAGGGACTCCATCACGCTCGTAGTCAACCATCACTTTAAATTACTTTTTACTTTAATCATCTCATAATAAAAACTTGCATGCATTTTGCCGTTAGTATAAGATATTAATTAAATAATTAATATCTTAATTAAATGCGCCCTGTAATACTGTGTGGTGATAGTGGCAGCAGACTTTGGCCTCTATCTAAGCCAAAGCAATTTCAGAAAATATTTAGTCAGAATACTATGTTTCACAACACTTTGTTGAGGCTAAAAGGCGATTATATGCCACCCATCATTACCACAAATATACAATATGAGTCATTATTGATGCAGGAATTACATGCATTACAGGAATGTAAAGTAGTTTTTGAACCAGTTAAAATTGGGACAGCGGCAGCAATACTAATTGCTGTGCTTCTCTGCGATAGGAACGAGACAATCTTATACCAACTCTCATTATTAATGAACCAAATAAGAAGCATTGCAGAGTTGTTTAACCGTGGAAGGGGAAAGAGAGGTAATAAATTTACACAAAGCGCTCTCAAGCAGAACAATTGTATCGTAGATTTTATTGCGCAAAATGTTCTGTTTTATATATAACCAAAACCTCTCAACAGGATTGAGGTCAGGTGAGTATGGTGGTAGGTATATAATTTCGATATTTTTAGGTATCTTTAAACTTTTTGACTTATGCCAACTAGCGCAATCCATCACGAGAAAAGCCTTTCGTATTCCTAAATATTGCGACATCTGTTCAAGGAATATATTTATACAAGCAGTGTTGACGTTTGGTGCAAATAAGCTAAAATTCTCTCCATTTCTGGGATTAACTGCACTATAGAGATAAAAATTTTCCCTACCTAATTTTACCTTAACCTGTGTCCTACTGCCTTTTTTAAACCACCCATGTCCAACTTTTGAATGTGTACCAAACCGTGATTCATCGAAGAAAAATAGCTCTTTTTCAGAATGCATGACAATAGTTTCATTGAGGTTTTTTTTTAAACTCCTCTTGCTTATTTTTATCCTGTCCACTATGAACTGGTCTTGGTGTGATATATGAGAATTTCATTCTTTGCATATTACGATGTATTGTGGATTTGCTGATATTCAAACCAAATCTTTCTTGGATTCTTATTCTCATTTCTCTAATAGTAATATTGGGGTTTTCCTCTATCCACACCTCAATTTGTTCAAGTTGACTTTGGTTCAATATAGTTTTTCTACGGCGTTGAGGTGGAGAAAATAATTTTTCTTCTCTTCCAAATTTTATGTGCTTTATCCATGTAGTAATTGCCTTTCTCGAAATGCAACATATTTTTGCTACAGCTGTTATACTGTGCTTTTTTGCTGCAATTACAGCATTTAGTTTTTTTGCAACATACGCATTATTTCTTACTTTCTTCAGCATCTCTTTTGCTGATTCCACCACTTTTTCATCCAATAATTTTGATCTTAATGCCATCTAAACCTCGCTATTTTACTTACTCCAGTATGGCTTTTTTTCCATTATTGTCTATTCGTTGCTTGTATAGCGGGAATTGGTATAAGCTAGCCTCTGAAACTGACTCTATAGTCACTTTTGGGGTAAAGCCTCATGAATTCAATTCTGAATACGGCTATATAAATGCAGTATATGGTCAGAAAGAAAAATGTCATATAGTAAAAGATTTTACAGAAAAACCCGAGCGTAAGGTAAGTAACGATCATTATTGGAACTCTGGAATATTTGTGTTTAGAGCAAAACGCTATATAGATGAGATAAAAAAAATTGCTCCGACTCTCTATAATTTATGTTGTAAAAGTATGAAGCATTTTGTACCACGAGAGAGATTTCTGTATTTAGAACAGCAAAATTGTGCAGGAATGGGTGATACATCTATTGATCACCTAGTGATAGAAAAAGCAGAAAATATTGTAATGATAGAAGCCAATTTCGATTGGATGGATGTTGGCACTTGGGGTTCAGTTTTAGAGTTAAGTAAGAGATTTAATAAGAATTTTGAGTCGTTTCAAGCTGTAACCAAAGGAAGAGAGCCAGTTTTGATGACAGAAAATGATGCAAAAAATTTACTAGGTAGAGTTTATAAACGGCCAAGTAAGAGCCTAATGTTGTTCATTAATAAAGTTAAGGAAGTAAAGCCAATAAGGAAAGAGATTAAGCCATGGGGATTTTATAGTGTAGTTTTAATGGGCAAGGATTTTCTTATAAAATATCTTTTTATAAATCCACTAAGCTGCACTTCTAAGCAATTTCACCACTATAGAGATGAGTAACATATAATACTATCAGGAGTTGGATATGTTAGTTTAGATGACAAAACATATGCTATAACGAAAAATCATGTAATAGAGATTCCAAGGAAGGTGTTTCATAAAATTGAGAATAAAAGTACAAGATTTCCTCTTGAGATAGTTGAGTTTCAGGTAGGAAAGTTTTTATCTGATAATGATATAGTAAGATTGGACGATATATATGGAAGGTCTTAATATAGAATATTGAATATATTCTATAAGCTTGCTAAATTTAGACAACCTAATTTGAGGTAAAGGAAAAATTACAGTTATATGAAGCATAAAAAGTATGATATTTAAATCTTAGTATAATGTCTATTGCCTTTGAATTTACTATGGCTATTCGTTATTTGCGAGCAAAGAATTCTAGATTTTGCTCTATAATGGCCTTGTTTTCTATTATTGGTATTGCTCTTGGAGTTGCAACGCTAATAGTAGTAATGTCTGTAATGAATGGGTTCAGAGCAAAGCTGCTCGACTCTGTACTTGGCATTAATGGCCATATTAATGTTTACTTTGATAGAAGCATAAGTTCAGATTACCACGCAGTGTTAAAATCTATTGAGAAAATCCCAGGTGTATTAAAAGCTACTTCTATGACCAATGATCAAGTGATCGTTGCATCAAATGGTGGAATTGTGGGTAGCGTAGTCCGTGGTGTGTCAACTAAAGACTTACTTAATAATACTACCGTTAAGAATAATGTAATTATGGGTAACGTGGAAAAATTCGATGAAGGTATCATAATAGGGGCAAGATTAGCAGAAGCTTTGAATATTGATTATGGTGATAACATTATGCTTATATCACCTGAAGGATTTGACGCACTGTCTGGTGAAATACCAAAAATGAAAGAATATAAAGTTGTAGCAATATTTGATATGGGTATGTTTGAGTACGACAATACCTTAATGTATATGCCCATAAAGTCAGCTCAAGCTTTTTTTAATTATAAAGATAATGTGAGAAATATAGAAGTGTTTGTAGATGATATTGCTATGGCTAATAAGCTAGCAAACGCTATAGCAAAAGAAACAGGAATGAGAGCTGAAAGTTGGCAATCTCAGCAAAGCCATTATGTTAATGCTTTAAAGACTGAAAGAAATGTGATGTTTTTAATTCTCACTTTAATTATAGTTGTAGCAGCATTCAATATTGTTTCAAGTTTGATGATGATAGTGCAAGAAAAGAAATCTGCAATTGCAATTATGCGTACATTTGGTGCAACAAGCGGAAGCATTATGCGCATATTTTGTGCTTGTGGGCTGTTAATTGGTTTTACAGGAACTTGTCTTGGCTCTATTATAGGGGTTGTTTTTTCTCTCAATATTGAAAATATTAGAGTGTTTTTAGAAAACATTACCAACATCAAGCTATTTGATCCTATGATATACTTTTTTTCAAGTTTGCCAGTGATATTAGTTTCTCAAGATGTAGTGAACATTTCTGCACTTGCATTGTTCTTGTCATTTTTAGCAACAATTCCTCCTGCATTGCAGGCAGCTGCACAAGACCCAGCGGAGATATTACGTTATGAATGATACTTGGAGAAAATGCATAGGTTGGTTCTTAATTATATTGTTGTTTGTTAGCTATATTACAATAAATAACATAATATTTTTTAAAATAAATCAGCAAGAAAGTGAAGACAGTATAAGTGTTTTAACGGAAAAGATAGATGAGCTTAAAATGTTGCTTGAAGTTAATCAAATTAAGGTAGAGAAAAAGATATTTGATTTAAAGAGGAATCTTCACACTCAATGTGAGCAAGGTGACAGTAGTTCAAGGCATAAGAACCTAGCGAAGTTACTTCTACTTGTAGTTAAAATGAAGAATTCATTATTGCAAGAAACAAAGTTTGATAATCATATAAATTCAATAAAGCCTTTGATATCAGAGCTTGACGATCCAGAAATAGAAAATGCAGTAAATGAATTGGAAAATTTGAAAGAGGTAGATACTTTATGCGGGTTGAAATTGTCTTTTGAGAAGAACATGACTGTTATTAACTACAATAAAAGTAACTTGTTTAAAAAAATCATTTCAAATTGGATAAAGATAGATGATCGTAGTGATCCACTCAGGTTAAAGCTTGCGGAAATTGAAGAATTAATAAGCGATAATGATTGGCAGAGCATAGCCACCGCAATAAGTGACTTAACATACCCAAAATTCAAACCATGGCTTAATAAATTGAATGATTTTATTGTAGCTTTCAAGAATACTTCAATAATATATCGTCACTTATTACAATACATCTCATGATTTATTTTATAATTTTTGCTTTTTCGTTTTTATTTGGCATATGGGTCAAGGTAAGTGGTGAAGTAATAAAATTGGAACTAGGCAATTATAATATACGTATTGATCTATATTTCGTTATTCTTGCTTGTATAGTTTTATTATTTTTATTGATTGCAATTGCGCGCTTTTATTCTTCTATTTCATCAACATTTGCTAACATAAAAAATAGAAGAAAAAATAGGGAAGAATTACTTCTCTTTGAAGCTTTCTTTAGCCTAGACTTAGGCAATACAGAGAATGTCCACAAGATAGTTAAAAATCTAAGCGAGGAGAACGATAAATTATCTTTAGTAAAGCTCTTTAACGCAGGTAAAACGGGAAATTACAGCTTTTTCAGTCATAGTTTGGTGAGTATTGCAAGTAAAAATCTTAATTTAGCTCTACTTCTGGTTAATAAATTGATTATTCACCTAAAGCAAGAAAGGTTAATCTTTCAAAAATTTATAGAATATTGCTCTAGTTCAATTAATGATAAAATTTTGTCTATTCCCTTTCAAATAGAGCATTGCATATTGCAAGAAGATTGGATAAATGCAATTTCAAAGTTAAATGAAGCTATCAAATTCAATATTTTTCTTCCTTTTGATCATAAAAGAATACTAGCAGTCTTTTATTGCGCCTTAGCAAAGCAACACGAAAGTAAAGGAAATTTCAAAGAAGCTGTAAAATCTTTATTTAAAGCGCAACACCATTGTGCGGTTTTTCAACCCATCAATTATTTAAAAGCAGAATTATATATTAAACTTGGAAAAATCAAAAAAGCTTCTGCAGTACTAGAAGAAGAGTATGCAGTAAATCCTACGCCTCAGTCAGCTAGAATGTATATCAAATTAAATAATAAAGGCGCTGAAATACTATATAACTTACGCCCTGATTATTATTTTAGTTATTGCTTGCTTGCTTTATCTTCAATTAGCTTAGGGAAATATGATCTTGCAAGTCAGCATTTAAATATTGCTACGAAAAAAGCTAATTACATATCAATCTACCTTGTTATGGTACAGCTCAAGATTATGCTACAAGAGTATGATCAAGCAATTTACTGGCTAAACAAGATGGACTCAGAAGCTGTGCCTGATCCAGATTGGAAATGTGCTGATTGTAATAAAGAGCTAAAGCAATGGGATTATAAGTGCTCAAGTTGCAATAGTTTTAATTGTATTTACCTTATATTATAAGACTCCGTAAGGTGTGATACTTTTACATCGAGATTGCTTTAATATAAGCTTTATCTCAAAACAGTAAATCTGTGAGTTTCTTAGTTAGGTTTGACTCCAATGTCAAAAAAACTTGTTTTTAGACATTACCAGTTATATATTTTAATAGATTGAAATTATAAAATGAAGAGCTTAAAGGAACTATCCTTAAGAATTAAGAATATTAAGTCTGTGCAGAAAACCACGAAAATAATGCAAATGGTTTCTGCAGCAAAGTTATTACAAAGCCAAAAGAAGTTATCAAATTCAAAATTGCATATATCTAAGCTGCATAGCATTATTTCTTCACTAGCGCTATCAGCGGATCAAGAGTTACTAGCAAGAATTCTAAATATCAATAATGAAGATTCTTTCCTAGTATTTATTATTGCATCTGATCGTGGTTTATGTGGCAGCTTTAACTCCTCTGTTGTTAAATTCAGTCAGGAGCATATAAACAAATTAATTGCAAATGATAAGAAAGTAGACATTGTTTTTTTTGGTAAGAAAGCTTTTGAGACAGGCAAAAATAGATTTAATTCTAAAAATATCTTGAAGGTTGAAAATAGTAAGGAAATCACACTAAAGCGTGTGGAAGCCTTGGTTAGTGATATAGATCTAAGTAAATACAATAAAGTTAAGGTTTTTTACAGTAAATTCTATAATACCTTCATGCAAAAGCCAATATTAGAAACAATAAAACCATGGAGTAAAGACTCATTATCAATTGATAATTCTGTAGTTAGTCCTCTAACAGATTACAGCTATGAGTATGAACCACAAAATATTGAGTTTATTGTAAAATCTTTGACTCAAGATTATGTTACAGCTGCTCTTTATTCTGCTTTACTTGAAAGTGCAGCAAGTGAAAATAGTGCTAGGATGGTTGCTATGGAATCAGCAAACAGAAATACAAAAGAAATGCTAAATAAACTAGCATTACTTTATAATCGTTCTCGTCAAGCAGCAATTACAACTGATTTGATTGAAGTTATAGGTGGTGCAGAATCTTTATAGAAACTCAAGGAATGAAAAATGAATATATTAAATATTGCAGCAGATATCACTAAACTAATAAAAAAGCAGAATCAAGATGCAGAAGTTACAATATATGAAACTAATAAGACCTCGGTTTCTCAGCGTCTATCAAAAATTGAACAAATATCACAATCTAAAAACTGTACTGTCGGAATTAGAGCTATAGCAGGTAAGAACAAAGCTGCGTATATTTCCACAAACGATTTGAATAATCTTAGTAGTGCAGTGAGCCAAGTGGTGGAAATGGCAAAGAATGCCCAGGAAGATCCTTATATTAGTTTTGCTGTAGATGGCAGTAATTATATCTCTTCTGCAGATTTAAATATCTCAGATAATAATGTTGTAACAATTGATAAATTAAAAGAAATTACTGAATCTACAGAAAATTCAGCTCTTGCACATAAAAATATTATTAATTCCGAAGGAGCTTCATCTTCACATACTTCAGTAAATACAGTATTATCAACCGTTTCTGGTTTTGTTGGTTCATTTAGTAAGTCAACTTTTGTTAATCAGGTTTCTGTTGTTGCTGGAGAAAAGAGTGAAATGAAAATAGGCTACGATTACGATGTAGCATGCAACTTCAGTGATTTAAAAACACCGGAGTCAATAGGGAAAGAAGCAGCAAAAAGAGCAATAGATCAATTGGGTTCATGTACAATCAGGACAAGCAAATTTCCGGTTGTTTTTGAAAAAAGAGCAGCAAAAGAGCTAGTAAAGAGCTTTGCTTCTGCCATAAATGGTAGCAATATTGTAAATAATGGCTCTTTTTTGAGAAATAGTTTAAATACTCAAATTTTTAATACTAATATTAGCATTATTGATGATCCATTCTTACCAAGGGGTATAACATCAAGACCGTTTGACGGGGAAGGAATAATGAGCAGAAGAAATGAATTTGTAAAAAGTGGAGTACTGCAAAACTGGATTTTAGATCTATATTCGGCTAGGAAATTAAACTTGGAAACGACCGCAAATGCAACTCGTGCAAGTAATGCTGCAATTATTCCTTCAGCTAGTAATTTCTATTTCAAAAATGGTAATAGATCGTTTAAGGAATTAATTGAGGAAGTAAAAGAAGGAATATATGTAACTGATTTATTTGGTTTTGGTGTTAATTTAATCAATGGCGATTATAGTCAAGGTGCATGCGGATTTTTTATAGAAAATGGTAAAATAACGTATCCAATACACGAGATTACTGTTGCCGACAATTTGAAAAATATGTTTAGCAATTTAGTTGTTGCAAATGACCTAACTTTCTGTGGGCAGTTTAATTCACCAACGATTAAAGTTAGCGAAATGACAGTAGCAGGTTCACTTAGTGATTAAAATTTTAGTTGCATTAAGTACAATAATTGTATACTATTACTATGTAATGTTAAGAATAGACTATGGAGTATAGAAGTTTAGTTGCAGTAACTAAGCTTAAAGCATTCTAAATCGTAATTTCAAAGTTTTTCATCACATTAATAATATTAGTTGGTAGTTTAGGAGTTATCCATATGGAATTTGGTAATATAAAATGGTTTAATGTTGAAAAAGGCTATGGTTTCATCAAGCCAGAAGGTAAAGGTGAGGACGTTTTTGTACATGTTAGTACATTAGAACGTTCAGGAATAAGACCTGATGCACTTCGAGGAGAGGATAAAAAGAAAGGAATGAAAGGGGAAAGGGTAAGTTATGAGCTTAAAGAGGAGCGTGGTAGGAACGGAGAAGATAAAAAGTCTGCAATAAATTTAAGATTAGAAGATTAGTCTATCGTGAAGCTTTTTAATAGGGTAATGTATTGTGAGTAATTTTCATGAAATGGGGCTTCCAATTTTGCTTAGGCAAGCTCTAAGTAAAAATAATCTTTGTATTCCAACCCCGATTCAAATGCAAGCGATTCCTCTAGCTCTCCAGGGCAAAGATATTCTTGGATCTGCTCAAACGGGAACTGGAAAGACTTTGGCATTTGCTATTCCACTGGTTGCTAAATTGCTGAATGAGCCAAGCATTGGTTCAGCTTTAGTCATCGTGCCAACCAGAGAGCTTGCTCATCAGGTAACAAATGAGATAAGAAAACTCTTATCTCAAAATTCTGTACTAAGAGTCGCTTTGTTGATTGGAGGTGAGCCTATTTTTAGGCAGCTAAATCAGCTTCAGAAAAAACCACAAATCATAATAGGTACTCCTGGTCGTATTATAGACCATATTGAGCGTAAAACTTTAGTTACTCGGAATGTTAGTATTCTTGTGCTTGATGAGACGGATCGTATGTTTGATATGGGCTTTGGAATTCAGATTGAAGAAATTATGGAGCATTTGCCTAAAATAAGGCAAACTCTTATGTTTTCTGCAACTCTTCCTGGAGAAATAGTAAAACTTACTGAAAAATATCTTAATCAACCAGAGCGTGTTTCTGTTGATTGCCAGGCTACAACTTCTGTAAAAATTAAGCAAGAAGTTGTTTATGCATCAGAATCAGAAAAATATGGAAAACTTGTTACACAATTGTGTCAGCGCAAAGGATCGATCATTATTTTTGTCAAAACAAAGCGGGGAGCGGATCAGCTGGCTGACAAATTGCACAAAGATGACTATAGCGCTTTGGCAATTCATGGTGATTTAAGGCAGCACAAGCGTGAAAGAGTCATTAATTCTTTTCGTCGTGGCCGCAATCAAATCATGGTTGCAACAGATGTTGCTTCTCGTGGCCTTGATATTCCGCACATTCAACATGTTATCAATTATGATGTACCACAATCGCAAGCTGATTATGTTCATCGTATAGGTAGAACTGCACGTGCGGGAGCTGAAGGATTTGCATTATCTTTTGTTACACCTCAAGATAAGAGAAGACTGCCTGCACTAGCAGATAAAGAAGGAGAGCCAAATTTTGATTGTAGTATGCAATCTCAAAAACGTAACAGCAAAAAGATCTTTAAAAGGCCAAGTACGCTAAAGGCTAAATACGGTAGAAAAAAGATCAATGTATTTAAGAAGAAAAGCAGAGTACTAGAAAAAGCGTATTAATGTACTTAACTATTCTTTAAAAGCTCCAGTAAACTTGCTGCAAAGTGAAGTGATTGGAGGATGGTAGAAAGAATATATAGCTAGCCCAAATTAGATTTACCTACAATTTGATAATCTTAATTCTGCTGCTTATAGCGTTTTGAGATTATCACAACGGTATAATGTTAGGCTGTGTGGACTATAATCTGTAGCTTAATTCAATTTGGCTACAACGAGCTGGTAGATTTCAGTTTTTTTAATAATTGTGTGCTACTAATTATATATAAATTTACACTTTTAAAGAGAATAGATGATTTCTAAAAATTTAGAGGCAAGTTTAAATAGAGCGTTACAGATTGCTTCTGATTGTAAGCTTAAATATGCAAAAGTGGAACATTTGTTGCTAGCATTAACCAAAGATGTGGATGTAAATTATATTTTATCAAGATGTAACATCAGAGCTGGTGAAATCATAAATATAGATAATATTATATTAAGGAATGATCATGGTAATAATACAAAGGGTTTTTTACAAGACAACTCCGAATTAACTGTCAATAAAGTTGAGCCTGATGTGCTATTTAAACGCATAATACATAAAGCCATGATACGAGCTCATCGTTTGGGAAGAAAAGAAATAAATGGAGCAAGTATTCTATTAGAGATTTTGTCTGAGCAAGATTTATACATTGAAGAGCTATTACTCAAACAGAATGCAAAGGGTTCTAATTTGATTTATAATATATCCAATATAAAATATTCAGGTGATATAGAAGAATATGTAACTAATCGCAAGATAAAACTTGATAAGAATAACGATATCTCTACTGTAGCAAATAAAGGTGAATTATTAAAAGATGAAGAAGTTCTACAAAATTATTGTAAAAATTTAAATGATTATGCAAGAAGCAAAAAAATAGATTATGTCATTGGTCGTGATTATGAATTAGATCGCACTATAGAAATCTTACTAAGACGCAGAAAAAATAACCCTTTATATGTCGGAGAACCAGGTGTTGGTAAAACAACAATAGTTGAAGGCTTGGTATTGAAAATTATTGAAGGTAGTGTTCCAAGTGCACTGAGATCCAGCATAATTTATGCTTTGGATTTAGGATCACTTCTTGCAGGAACACGCTATAGAGGTGACTTCGAAGAGAGAATAAAATCTATAATAAAAGTAATTGAGGCGAAACCTGGCGCTATTCTTTTCATTGATGAAATACACACTATTATTGGAGCGGGTTCAACAAGTGGCAGCTTTCTTGATGCTGGCAATCTGCTCAAACCTGCACTTGCAAGAGGTACGTTGCGTTGTATAGGTGCAACTACATATAGAGAATATAGTAATAGCTTTGAAAAGGATAAAGCATTAGCAAGGAGGTTTCAAAAAATTAATGTAAAAGAGTCTTCTATTAATGATACAGTAAAGATACTAGATGGTATAAAGCATTACTATGAAAGGTATCATGGAGTATATTACACGAAACACGCCATTAAATCTGCAGCTGAACTTTCACACAAGTATATTACTGGGCGAATATTACCTGATAAAGCAGTTGATGTTATAGATGAAGCTGGGGCATATTGTAAGTTACAAAAAAGCAGGCGAAAAATTATAAACAGTAGAGACATTAAGAATACTATCGCTAGGATTACAAATGTACCTTGCGGGTTTGATGATATGCAAAGAGTAAAATCTTTGAAAGAAAATCTCAATAGGGCCATTTTTGGTCAAGAGCAAGCGATAGAGTCTCTCGTTAATTCTATTAAAATTGCTAAATCTGGTCTGAGAAGTTACAATAAACCCTTAGCAAATTATCTTTTTGCAGGGCCAACTGGTGTAGGTAAGACTGAGCTTGCGAAGCAACTAGCACAAAATATGGGTATGAACCTTATTCGGTTTGATATGTCTGAGTATATGGAACCTCACACAATATCTAGAATGATTGGTTCCCCTCCTGGATATGTGGGTTACGACCAAGGTGGATTGCTTGCAGAATCTGTATCTAATAATCAATATAGCGTAGTACTTCTTGATGAAATTGAGAAAGCTCATAGTGATATTTATAATATATTACTACAAATCATGGATTATGGGTGTGTTACAGATACTTACGGACGTAAGGTTAATTTTTCCAATACTATTTTAATTATGACAACCAATGCAGGGGCATTTGAACGCAACAAAAGTTCTATTGGCTTTGGGTATAAAAACTTTAACATCAGTGACAGCGAAAAAGCAATGGAACGGGTTTTTAACCCTGAATTTCGTAATCGTCTTGATGCAGTCATTTCCTTTTCTGATTTGGATACGGATGTCATTTTGCACATTGTGGATAAATTTATTCAGGAATTAAAAAAACAACTTGTGCAAAAGGGTATAAGCTGCTCAGTGGAAGAAGAAGTAAAGTCTTATCTTGCGCAAACAGGTTATAGCAAAGAAATGGGAGCACGCCCAATAGAGAGGCTGATTGAAAAAGAGATAAAAAGTCATTTGGCTGAAGAAATACTGAATCGTCGATTAATTAAAGGAAAGAAATTAAGGATTTATATTGGTAAACACGGAATTGCTTTTGATATAGTTTAAATTCTTGCTTGAGTATTAAATTTGTAGTATAGTCACTATTTTTTAATGAGGCTATAGTGGCAGGTTTAACCAGAAATCAATATTACAGTAATCAAGATTTACAGAACTTATTTTCAAGGCTGGGAATAAAAGCAGAAGAAGTCATAAGCCAGGAGTTTGATGATGTACTTAAGTTAGTTGAGCGGCGCTTTAGAAGAGCTTCATTAAAATGTCACCCTGATAAAGTAGTAGGAGAGAAAGAGAAAAAAATAGCTGAAGGAGAGTTTAAAAAACTTAGTGCAGATAAAGATAGGCTAGAGCAATATCTTAACGACTTAAAAGCAGCTGGCATATCTATACCATTACAGCGAGAAGAACAAAGAAAGACTAATGAGATTCTATCACGTAGAAGCGAAGCTATAAATAGAGCACTTTTATTTTTTATATTAGCAAATGTGGTACTTGGTCCGTCGCCTCAAGTCAAATATTGCTTATCACAACTTGCTAACAGTGGCAAAGTGCAAAATATTGCTTATAAATTTTATGCATTCAGCATCGGAGTTTGGCCATGGTTATTTATTATATCCTTTTGTAGTATTATCTATGCAGCAAGTAAACAAAGAGGCTCACAAGAAGAAAATCTAGATAGGTTAAATAGGGGATACAATTTACTTATTGCTGCTGATAATTATGTGATATGTATAGCAGCAGCGTTTGCTGTGTGCAGTTTAGCGTCGGAAATTGCACAAAATGGCTGGCCTGTTCAATATGGAATGGTGCTTATGGCTAATTTAGCATTGGATTTATTACTTATTGCTTTACTTAGAACTTTTATAAAAGCTTCTGAACTATATGGTGAATACTGTATCCAGCGTTTATACGAAGAAGATGCAGAATTTAGTTATAAAGAAAAATTTGCATGGTATGACTACAAATTAGTACTTATGCCGCTCGTTCTTCCTATTGTTAAAATATATTTTGAAGATTTAGTTCAAGAAAAACCACAACAGCATACTACTGATCCTAAAGTTACACCTTTAAATATAGGCGTAGGAACAAGAGCATAAAAAGGTCTTTGCTTCAACTATAGTTTTTGCTACACTTTGAGTAAATTTGAAGATATTAATGAGTGAAGAAGTAAAACAAATCCTAAGTTACTACGAAAGTGAAAACCCTGGAGTAAAAGCGAATCTTACTCGCATTCTTATGCATGGGAAACTTGGTGGAACTGGCAAGTTAGTAATTCTCCCTGTAGACCAGGGATTTGAGCACGGACCAATAAAAAGTTTTGAAGTTAACCCTGATGCTTACGATCCACATTATCATTTTCAGCTTGCAGTTGATTCAGGAGTAAGTGCATACGCTGCTCCGCTTGGTATGATCGAAGCTGGTGCTTCAACTTATGCTGGAATGCTACCACTTATTTTGAAGCTTAATAGCGCTAACTCTTTGCACTCAAAAAGCTTAACTTCAGATCAAGCAATAACTGCCTCTGTAAAAGATGCGCTGCGTTTGGGCTGCATGGCTGTTGGGTTTACTATATATCCTGGTTCTGCTAAGTGTTTTGATATGATGGAAGAAGCTCGCAAAATTATAGCTGAGGCTAAATCTTGTGGCCTTGCTGTAGTGCTATGGTCTTATCCACGTGGTGAAGGGATTTCCAAAGAAGGTGAAACAGCAGTTGATGTGATTGCTTATGCTGCGCATATAGCGGCTTTGCTCGGTGCCAACATAATAAAAGTAAAACTTCCAACCAATCATCTGGAAAGAGAAAAAATAGAAAATATTGAACCATTATCTAAAAGAATTGAGTATATTAAAAAGTCTTGCTTTGCAGGAAAAAGAATAGTAGTTTTCTCTGGTGGTGAGTCAAAGTCAGTGGATGATATATACAATGAGGCAAAAGAAATTAAGCAAGGTGGTGGTAATGGTTCAATTATCGGGCGCAACACTTTTCAAAGAAAAAAAGAGGATGCTTTATCTATGCTAAAAGATATAATTAATATCTACGCATAAAAAAACGGCTGGGTGGCAGAATGGCTTATGCGGAGGACTGCAAATCCTTTTATACCGGTTCAATTCCGGTCCCGGCCTCTTACTCCAATTAGATCGTTTTTTCTTCTGAAATTTTAACAAGAAGTGTGGCTTTTAATGAAATATTTAAAAAAATAAGATACTATATTCAAAATATAAGCAGTAAAATGCCAAAGAGATTAACAGAAGTTTTATTATTGATTGGTTTGCCCTTCTTGCTTACCAGTTGCACTTTTCACTATTTATTAAAGAGCTCGTATACTCATCTTGCACCAGAAAAGTACCCTTCATCCAACAAACAGCCGGTTTACGTCGGTACAGCTTACAGTGCACAGACTATATATAATGAGTTATTTAATGACTTTCTGTTAATAGGTAAGTCATCATTCACAGCTAAACATGGGCGTGCTAGTCAATATATCAACTATGGAAGAGAAGTTGGAGCAGATGTGATAATTGTATCATTTCAAAATATGCAAAAGGATAAAGAGCATTTTAGCATCACAGAACAACTATTATGGGACACAAGCTTAACAACATTTCATACAAGGACCATTATAAACTTTGATCAGGACGTACTCTTTCTAAAAAAGGTAGGTGATGCAAAAGCTTCATGGGAATATGTCAAAGGAGAGTTCAAGCTTTACGAAGAAAACGATACTGATCCATATCTAGGGAATTGGGTAGGGTATAGAATGTGCAAGGTTGCAATATATTCTTCAGAAGATGAATATTTAGGATTTGTAAATGAAGATAATTGTAAGGAAAAATCAGGAATAAATAAGATGCTTGCTTGGGAGAGTGGGGATATAAGGTTACGGATTAAAAAACAATCAAAACAGGGATTTTATTTAAATCGAAATAAGATTCCTATACTAATAAAATCTCAAATTAACAAATTTGGCTACCTAGAATTAGTAGATAAAAATACCGATCAAGTAGTGGTTTCCCTTCAGAAAAATTAGTTTTTATTCCTCATAGAAACTATATACTTATACCAACTCTCATTATTAATGAACCAAATAAGAAGCATTGCAGAGTTGTTTAACCGTGGAAGGGGAAAGAGAGGTAATAAATTTACACAAAGCGCTCTCAAGCAGAACAATTGTATCGTAGATTTTATTGCGCAAAATGTTCTGTTTTATATATAACCAAAACCTCTCAACAGGATTGAGGTCAGGTGAGTATGGTGGTAGGTATATAATTTCGATATTTTTAGGTATCTTTAAACTTTTTGACTTATGCCAACTAGCGCAATCCATCACGAGAAAAGCCTTTCGTATTCCTAAATATTGCGACATCTGTTCAAGGAATATATTTATACAAGCAGTGTTGACGTTTGGTGCAAATAAGCTAAAATTCTCTCCATTTCTGGGATTAACTGCACTATAGAGATAAAAATTTTCCCTACCTAATTTTACCTTAACCTGTGTCCTACTGCCTTTTTTAAACCACCCATGTCCAACTTTTGAATGTGTACCAAACCGTGATTCATCGAAGAAAAATAGCTCTTTTTCAGAATGCATGACAATAGTTTCATTGAGGTTTTTTTTTAAACTCCTCTTGCTTATTTTTATCCTGTCCACTATGAACTGGTCTTGGTGTGATATATGAGAATTTCATTCTTTGCATATTACGATGTATTGTGGATTTGCTGATATTCAAACCAAATCTTTCTTGGATTCTTATTCTCATTTCTCTAAGAACCTGTACATGATCTCAAGAAAGGAATAAACTAAGAGATAATGTATATAAGTTAGGATATATGAGGAGTGTATACCCAAGTGATATAAGTCGGGAAAGATTTGAGATTATATTACCAGATCTAGAATCCTGTAGAAAAAAAACAAAACCAAGAAAACTGGATTTATATGAGTTATTTTGCGGTGTACTTTATGTGCTAAAAAGTGGCTGTCAGTGGCGAATGCTACCAAAAGAGTTTCCAAAATGGCGCAATTGTTACGATTACTTCAAGAGATGGAGTAAAAAACCGAATGAAGATAGAGAAAGTGTTCTAGAAATTGTCTTAAAAAAAATTAGTTGGAGAGGTTCGTTTCAACAGTGGTCGGAATACAAAAACAAGCTTCTGCATCATTGATGCTCAAAGTGTAAAAAACACCGATATTGCTGAAGAAAAAGGTTATGATGCCGGCAAGAAAATTTCAGGAATAAAGCGTCATATTGCAGTAGATACGCAAGGTTTGCCACATGCAATTTATATTACTACAGCTAATATCGGAGATCGTACTGCTGCTGTAGAGATGATTTGTAACGCAAGAAAAAATCTTTCCGAAGTTCAAAATATACTAGTTGATGCAGGTTATACAGGAGAAAATTTTGCAACTCAAATAAAAACGACTATTGGTGCAACCGTTGAAGTAATAAAACGAAGTGAATTACATACCTTTGTTGTATTGCCAAAAAGGTGGGTTGTAGAGCGTTCTTTTGCTTGGCTGGAAAAGTGTAGACGGTTATGGAAAAATTGCGAGCGTAAACTCAATACTAGACTACAAATGGTCGTTCTAGCTTTTACTGCCTTGCTCCTCAAAAGATTATGAACAGGCTCTAAGTTATTCTTGTTGCATGGTAAAAAATAAACTAAAAATAAGCAAAGTGTTTTATAAAGTGATATTACGTAATTTACTGTTTTTGCTACCACCTGAAATTGCTCACTCTTTGGTAATAATGGCGTTAAAAAAGATGCCCTGTAGGAAACCTATAGAACCACCTAAGTCTTTAAATGTAAACTTTTTTGGTAATAAAATTAGGAGTCCTGTAGGTCTTGCTGCAGGTTTTGATAAAAATGCGGAAGTTGTAAAGCCGATGCTCTCATTTGGTTTTGGATTTATTGAGGCTGGTACTGTAACTAAACATCCCCAATATGGAAACAAAAAACCGAGAATTTTTCGATTAATTAAAGATGAAGGAATAATTAATAGATTGGGATTTAATAATAAAGGAGTAGACTATTTTCTTAAACAGATAAGTGAAACTAAACTTGGTGATTGTATTTTTGGTATAAATATAGGAAGAAACAGTACATCAAAGGACCAAATCAGCGATTATGTTGACTTAATAAAGATAGTATATGGAAAGAGCAATTATATAGTACTGAACATCTCATCCCCAAACACACCTAACTTGCGCGATTTGCACAATAAACAAGAATTATCCAAATTGTTGAAATCTATCACTCTAACCCGGAAATCAATCGATAGCTCTGAATCCATACCGATAATATTAAAAATTTCTCCAGATATAGATCAGCAAACAAGAGAAGATATCGCTGAGCTTACACTAGAATATAAAATTGACGGCTTAATAGTAAGCAACACTACGATAAGTCAAGATTCTTACTATAATGAGAGTGGTGGGTTGAGCGGTAGACCATTGTTTCAACTTTCAACTGAGTTATTGAGTGATATGTACAAGCTTACTAAGAGCAGAATTCTATTGATAGGATGTGGGGGAGTTTCAAGTGGTGTTGACGCATATGAGAAAATAAAGGCAGGAGCTTCTTTAGTCCAGCTATACACTGCTCTTGTATACCAGGGGCATCAAGTTGTGAACAAAATCAAC
Source organism: Wolbachia endosymbiont (group B) of Gerris lacustris (assembly GCF_964028355.1). Classification (NCBI taxonomy): domain Bacteria; kingdom Pseudomonadati; phylum Pseudomonadota; class Alphaproteobacteria; order Rickettsiales; family Anaplasmataceae; genus Wolbachia; species Wolbachia endosymbiont (group B) of Gerris lacustris. The sequence goes on along the minus strand of NZ_OZ034761.1, from coordinate 396,242 downwards.
CTGGAGCTTGCGGAATTGGTAAGAAGAGATGGATTTAGTAACGTTACTGAAGCAGTGGGTTGTATACATTAGACTGTACATTTTGGAAGTTATTGATATTGTTTTAATAAAGTAGAGCTAACTTTTTAGTGTAAAGGTATGATAGGGAGTACTTTTCTTTTGAATGATGAATATGAAAGTCTTGAATGATACAATATCTAAAGTTATTAATTATAAATTTACAAATCACGCAATACTAGAAGAGGCACTAACTCACCCAAGCGTAAATAAAAGGGATAGCGAAGACCAGATTGTAAGCTACGAAAGGCTAGAGTTTTTAGGTGATAGTGTTTTAAACATGGTCGTATCTGCTATGCTGTTTAAAATGTTTCCTGAAGAAAAAGAAGGGGCATTGGCAAAAAGAAAAACGGATTTAGTTTGTGGTAGTACCATTGCTAATGTTGCTAAAGAAATGGAGTTAGGTAACTTTATCATCATGAATAATAGTGAACGTTGCAACGGAGGAAAATGTAACTTAAAAAATTTAGAAAATTTGTTGGAAGCATTAATAGGTGCAATTTATATTGACGGCGGACTTGAGAGTGTTGAGAAATTTATTATCCGACATTGGGAAAAGCTAGCTAAGGACATCCTCGATCCTCCTCAAGATCCTAAAACTTCACTGCAAGAATGGACTCAGAGAAATAAATTACCTTTACCAAAGTATGAGCTTGTAAAACAAATTGGACCAGCACACAATCCTGAATTTACTATATCAGTTTGCATAGAGAGTTATGACAAAGTTTCTGCATGCGCTCCTAGTAAGAAAATTGCTGAACAAAAAACTGCTGAGTTAATGCTAGAAAAAATTAAAAAAACGACTTAGCTTAAGCAAAATAGCCGTTAGCATAAATTTAAAGTAAGCTAATAGCTCTTTAGTTCAGCTTACATATTTTCTTATCTCAGTCAAAATCTTATCAGATTGACTTTCGTCTGAATTTAAATCAGCTGCAAAGTGTGTAACATATTTTCCTCCAGGGCCAATAAGATATATTATCGAAGAATGGTTGATTTCTTCTTCTCCGTCTACTTTGCTTGCATATACTTTATACTTCGCAATTACTTCGTTTATTTTTTCTCTTTCACCAGTTAACATTTGTATTCTATGGTCAAATTGCTGCTGAAATTCTTTAAGTCTTTCCGTGCTATCACGCTCAGGATCAACTGTGATAAAAAATGTTTGTAGCTTATTGTCAAATTTCTTATCTAACTTTGCAAGTGTTTCTGAAATTATCCCAAGGTTCATAGGGCAAATTCTTTTGCATGAGGAAAATCCAAAGAAAATCATCATGTATTTATCTTTAAAATCACTACTGCGCAGAATCTGTCCGTCCTGATTAATTAAAGAAAAATCTCCGCCTATCTTAACTTCCGCATTGTGAATCGCTGCTGGGACAAATATGCCTTTTTTAGTGAAATAACAATAACCTAAAAAAACAACTGCTAATGCTGCTAGCACATTAGATAACAATCTTATAAACCTTACCATTAGAATGCTCTCAGTAAAATCAAATTGTATCTTTATTGGTTAACCTATTCAATATATTTATTCCAAAGTGTATTGTTAATTTTGTCTAACAGTTTCTTATGTTCATCAATTTCTTCACTATTTGGTGAATGTTCTCTGGGAGTTAGATTACGCACTTTATGCTGAACGAATGTAGAGTTACTGTCCTGATTGCATTCATTATCAAACAGAAAGGTTTGTAACCCTCCTGTAAGTTCAACATATACCTTTGCAAGTAATTGAGCATCAACTAGTGCTCCGTGCAATTCTCTATTCTCTAGCGATATATCAAAACGCTTACATAATGCATTCAAAGAAGCAGGTGATCCTGCGAATTTTTTCCTCGCAAGAGGTAATGTATCTAGCACTCTATCTGAGGAAATTAACCCAGCATTCAGCTTGCTTAACTCCATATTAAGGAACTTAATATCAAATTCAGCATTATGAATTACCAAGATATCATTAGATATGAAGTCAAGAAATTCAAGTGCAACATCTGAAAATAGTGGCTTATCTTCCAAAAACTCCTCACTAATACCATGAATCTTAAATGAGTGGTAAGGTATATCTCTCTCTGGATTAAGATATCGATGAAATGTTTTACCTGTTGGAATACGGTTAATTAGTTCTACACATCCTATCTCAATAATTCGATGGCCAGACTCAGTGTCAAGACCTGTAGTTTCAGTATCAAGTACTATTTCTCGTAGCCTACTTTCCATAGGTGTAACTAATCTTACTTGTCATTTGCTGTTAAATTTTTATCGGTACTTGCCTTCTTATAGTTAATGGAAACAAGCAACCAGGTTGGATCTGATGAATTAATATTTTTTTTGAATTGCCATACATCCTCAACTTTGTTAATAGTAGACATACTACCTGATATGATGTCTCCTTCACCATTCTTAACGAAATGAATTTGCTCTGAAAGGAAGTATACTGCAATAAATACTACGTTTTTTACTAGCTTTATTTCTAAGATTTTTTGTGAAACAATAGAAACAATTATAGACTCGTGTATCTCTTTACGATGTTTAATCTTATCCACAAAGCTATTATACAAATCTTTGTCCAGAAGAGATTTTAATTGAGGTAAATTTCCTTGGTTGAAATATTTAATTATTAATTCAAAAGCTATGCTTGAACCTTCTATAAAATTGGAAATAGAGAACTTTCTGTTTTTTTGTAATATTTGTTCATAAGTAGCTTCTATTGAACTTTTGTTATTGCTATAAGTATAATCTTCGATATTTTCTACCACATCCTCTTTACTTTGACTTACATCTAATACACCTGTTAGCTTTTTTAGATTGAGACTGGATGATCTTCCTAAAGAATTATATAAGCGTGAAAAAATAAACGCCGCTAGTAAAGCATATATTACAAGCTCTATCATGGTAACTTACTCCTTGATATATAAAGTATCTAAATATTATTAATTATTGATAAAAATATGTTTTTCATATTAACCTATAGTTAGGTTTACTATTCATTTGTAAATGGATATATTATATAAGAAAGTATTAAACATCTCAACTTAATTAAAGGAGACGTAAGAAATGTCACAACACAAAATGAAAATTCATGGTCAGTATGTCAAAGATTTTTCGTTTGAGAATCCAAATTCGCCATTCCTTCCTTCTAGTAAAGCTCCTGATATTAATGTAATGGTTAATATTAATTCAGCAAAATTAGAAGGAACAGAAAATAAAAAAGGAATAAGTGAAGAAAAGCCTTTTCATGAAATTACTTTGCATATAGAGGCCAAAGCAACGGTAAAAGATGAAGATGTAAAGGATGATATAGCTTTCATTTGCGAGGTAAAGTATTGCGGTATTTTTTCAATAGAAAACTTTACAGAGCTAAGTGAAGAAGAGGTGAGACAAGCTTTATTTATTGGTGGACCTACTTTTCTTTTCCCTTTTGCAAGAGAAATAATTGCAAGAACTACAAGTAGTGGTGGATTTCCTCCACTTATGCTAGATCCTATAGATTTTGAAACTATGTATCAGCAGCAAAGTCAACAACAAAAAAGTAGCGCTAGTAATTCCAATTTTAACTAATATAGTGTAATATATAGCTGAAAATAGCTGTGCTACTGAGGTACCAAAGGAGGAAGTATCTGAAATGAAGCAGAATATGTGTAATGATTTTGAAGGTAGTCTGTATGTCCACCAGTGCACACCGTTTTTGTCATCCCAGTGCGTGACGCTGGGATCCAGGTATAGAAGTGTTTGCAAATCATACAATTTGCAGGGAATCCTAGGAACATATGTCAAAAACAATGTCTATGATGAAATAGGCTGGATTCCAGCATCACGTGCTGGAATGACATCATTAGTTGATTTTTCACTTAAAAATGGTTATGCAGGATGAATAGTTCTTTAAACGCAAAAACAACTTTAAACATTGACGGGAAATCATACAACTATTTTAGCCTAAGTAGCGCTGGTAAATTCTTGGGAATGGATTTAACCAAATTGCCTTGCTCACTCAAGGTATTGCTTGAAAATTTATTGCGCAACGAAGATGGAGTAAGCGTAAAATTGAATGACATAAAAACATTAGCAAGTTGCGTCAACAAACATATCAATCACGAAATTAGCTACAAGCCAGCAAGGGTATTGATGCAGGATTTTACAGGAGTTCCTGCTATCGTTGACTTAGCTTCAATGCGTAGTTATGTAAAGAAAAATGGAAGTAACCCAAGCAAAATAAATCCATCTGTACCTGTTGATCTTGTGATCGATCACTCTGTTCAAGTAGATAGTTACGGAAGCACTTCTGCATTTGGTAAAAACGTTGCACTGGAAGTAAAAAGAAATTTGGAGAGATATCAATTCTTAAAATGGGGAGAGTCATCCTTCACAAATTTTAGAGTAGTGCCACCAGGTACTGGAATTTGCCACCAAGTGAATCTTGAATATTTAGCGCAAGTTGTATGTAACGATAGCGGAGTTCTATATCCAGATACCTTAGTCGGTACAGATAGTCACACTACTATGGTAAATGGTTTATCGGTTCTTGGTTGGGGTGTTGGTGGAATAGAAGCTGAGTCTGTGATGCTTGGTCAACCAATTAGTATGGTAATTCCAGAAGTAGTAGGATTTAAATTAATAGGAAGACTTTCAGAGGGAGTAACAGCAACTGATCTAGTGCTAACAATTACTAATATCCTGAGAACAAAAGGCGTTGTTGGCAGATTTGTGGAATTTTATGGTGATGGCTTAGATTGTTTATCTTTGGCAGATAGAGCAACCATAGCTAATATGGCTCCAGAGTATGGTGCAACTTGTGGATTCTTTCCAATTGATCAGAAGACACTAGATTATTTAAACTTAACTGGAAGGCCAAAAGAGTTGGTTAAATTGGTTGAAGTCTATGCAAAAGAACAAGGGCTATGGCGTAGTAATGACGAATTGGCGTTCTTTGACACACTGGAGCTTGATTTATCGAGCGTAGAGCCGGTAATGGCCGGTCCAAAAAGACCGCAAGATAAGGTTTTTCTTTCGCAAGTGGCAGAATCTTTTTCTAAATCATTTCCAGTTAATGAGTCAGAGGAAAGCGATAAACTCCAAGATGGAAGTGTAGTTATTGCAGCAATAACAAGCTGCACTAATACTTCAAACCCAAGTGTAATGATTGCTGCTGGACTTGTAGCACGTAATGCAGTCAACCTTGGATTAAAATCAAAGCCTTGGGTTAAAACTTCTCTTGCTCCAGGGTCACAAGTTGTAACAGAATATTTAGAAAAGTCAGGGTTACAGGAAGATCTAAATGCTTTGGGTTTTAATTTGGTTGGGTACGGCTGTACAACTTGTATTGGAAACTCCGGTCCGCTTCATGAAGATATAGAAAGTGATATTAAGGATAAAAACTTGACTGTTGCAGCAGTTTTATCCGGTAATCGTAACTTTGAAGGAAGAATCCATCCTTTAGTCAAAGCTAATTACTTGGCATCTCCGCCACTTGTTGTTGTGTATGCACTTGCAGGTGCTGTACAAATTGACCTGACAAAAGATTCAATATGCAAAGATAAGAATGGAAGTGATGTTTATCTCAAAGATATATGGCCAACAAATAGTGAAGTTGAGAGCTGTGTTAAAAGTGTTGTGACGCGTGAAATGTTCATACAAAAGTATAAGGATGTTTTTTCTGGTGATGAGCATTGGCAAAAGATAAGGTGTGAGAAAAGTGAAATCTATGATTGGGACGCGAAAAGCACTTATATACAAAACCCTCCCTATTTTGATGATTTATCGACTAAGAACAATAAAAGCAACATAGTTGATATAAAGAATGCGCAAATACTAGCGATGTTTGGCGATAGCGTCACTACCGACCACATTTCCCCTGCTGGAAATATTGCCTCAAATAGTCCTGCAGGCATATATTTAAAAGGTCTTGGAGTTGAACCGCAAGATTTCAATTCATATGGATCTCGCCGCGGTAACCACAATGTAATGATGCGTGGGACTTTTGCTAACATTAGAATAAAAAATGAAATGGTAAGCATCGAAGGCGGCTATACAAAATATATTCCTTCTCAAGAAACTATGTCGATTTTTGATGCAGCAATGCGTTATAAAAAAGAAGCTGTTCCATTAGTTGTTATTGCAGGAAAGGAATATGGCACAGGTTCAAGTAGAGACTGGGCAGCAAAGGGTACTGCACTGCTGGGAATTAAAGCTGTGATTGCAGAAAGTTTTGAACGCATACATAGGGCCAACTTAGTTGGTATGGGTGTTCTTCCACTTATATTCCAAAATGGAATAACCAGAAAGATATTTGATGGTAGTGAGATAATAAGCATAAAAGGTGAAATAGTGCCAAGTGGAAATTTAGAATGTATCATCAAAAGAAAGGATAGTTCTGAACAATCAATTCAACTCAAATGCTGTGTACAAACTGCAATTGAGATGAAATACTTGACGAGTGGCGGAGTGTTGAGCTATATACTTACATAGTCCTCTTGAGCTATCATAATCATTAACTAGGATCTTTGAATCGATCCTAGCCCCTTACTTAAATAATAATGTATTCTACGTAAAGTTATGATATAATTTTACCTTACATATGGTAAAAGGTGTTTTGTAGATGATTATGATCAGTTCTATACAAGAACCTAACGCGTTACGAAAACGGTTGCAGGGATTTTATCGTGCTGATGAAAAAAGTTATGTACGTTATCTTGTAGAAAAAGCAGAACTTTCTGCTGATTCAAAAAACAGAATTTACAATATTGCAAAACAAGTTGTCGAAAAGATTAGAGGTAGTAAATTAGGCATTATAGATTCTTTTATACAACAGTACTCGCTTTCTGATGACGAAGGAGTAGCGCTAATGTGTCTTGCTGAGTCACTGCTTAGAATACCAGACGATTACACAATAGATAAATTAATCAAAGATAAAATTACCAATCAAGAATGGAATAAACACTTGGGGCATTCCTCTTCATTATTTGTTAATGCTTCTACTTGGAGTTTAATTATAGGAAGCAGTATATTAAGAAACAATGGAGAGGATTCAAAATTCTATCACATAATTTCCAGGTTACTGAAAAATTTAGGAGAGCCAATAATCCGCAAAGCGGTGAAGCAAGCAATATCCATTCTTGGCAAGCATTTTATTGTTGGAGAAACTATAGAAAAAGCATTGGAAAGTATAAAATCAGATAACTATAGCAAGTATTTATGCTCTTTTGACATGCTTGGTGAATCTGCTCGCACAGTTGAGGATGCAGAAGAGTATTTTAATTTATACATGCATGCAATAAAAGCTATAGGTGAATCTGCTAATGTAAATGATTGCTTTAAATCTCAAGGAGTTTCGATCAAATTGTCTTCACTGCACTCACGTTATGAATTTAGCCAATTTGGTAATATAGCTGAAGAGCTGAGAGCTAAGTTGCTGGAACTGTGTCATGAAGCGAAGAAATATAACATTTCACTTTGTATAGATGCAGAAGAATCAGAAAGACTTGAGATGTCATTAGTTTTATTTGAGCAATTGCGTCTTGATGATTCACTTTCTAAATGGGAAGGGCTTGGCTTGGCTGTGCAAGCGTATCAAAAACGTGCTTTATCTGTTCTTGATTTTGTTGAAGACGTTGCCATTCGATCAAAGCATAAAATTATGGTGAGGCTTGTGAAAGGAGCATATTGGGACTCAGAAATCAAGCGCACACAAGAATTAGGGTTAATTGGTTATCCGGTATTTACTAGAAAAAGCCACACAGATGTATGCTACCTTGCCTGTGCGCAGAAACTTTTAAGCAAAGAGAATCACTTTTATCCATGTTTTGGAACTCATAATGCTTATACTTTTGCTACTATAATAGAGCTTGCTGATAAAAATCATCCTGGATTTGAGTTTCAGTGCTTACATGGAATGGGTAAAAGTTTGTATGATTATGCAATTTCAGAACTTGCAACAAGTATCAATTGTCGTATATATGCACCAGTTGGTAAACATAGTGATTTATTGCCATATCTTATTAGGCGCCTTCTTGAAAACGGAGCTAATAGCTCGTTTGTCAATCAAGTAAATGATTCTGACGTTAAAATTGAAGGATTAGTTTCAGATCCATTAGAAAAAGCTAAAAGCTTAGAATATGAGCCTCACCCAAGCATTCCGTTGCCACGAGATATTTTTGGAGAGGAAAGGCAAAACTCTCTAGGGATGGATATTAGCGATTCAATTACAGTTTCGCAATTCGCAAATGATATAAGGGAATTTAGTGAAAAGAAATGGCAGATTGGCCCAATAATTGATGGAGAGTCGCTTTTTGACAGTGCTGAATTTATTGAAATAGTGAATCCTGCACATTTGAAAAATGTAGTTGGAGAAGTATCAAGTGCAACAAGTGCTCAGGCTTTAAATGCTCTTGAAATAGCACATAGTGCTTTTACTAAGTGGCAGAATGTTTCAGCAGAAGAGCGCGCTAAATGCCTTGAAAAAGCTGCAGATTTGCTTGAGGAAAGGATGAAAGAGTTAATTTATATTCTGATTGTAGAAGCTGGAAAGATTTTGCCTGATGCAATAGCAGAAGTAAGGGAGGCAATCGACTTTTTGCGTTACTATGCAGTAATAGCAAAAAATAAACTGAATGATTGGAGGAATTTGCCGGGCCCAACAGGTGAAGATAACTTTATCTTTTTTGAGGGCAGAGGAGTTTTCTTGTGCGTATCACCGTGGAATTTTCCACTTGCTATCTTCATTGGGCAGATTTCAGCTGCGCTTGCAGCAGGTAATGCAGTGCTGGCAAAGCCGGCAGAACAAACACCAATTATTGCCTATGAAGCCATTAAGATATTACATGAAGCTGGAATACCAAAGAATGTATTGCATTTCGTTCCAGGGGATGGTTGGTATTTAGGTAAAGTATTAGTGCCAGATAATAGAATTTCCGGTGTAGCTTTTACTGGTTCAACACAAACCGCTCAAATAATTAATCGAATGCTTGCTAGCAGAGATGGTCCTATTGTGCCACTTATCGCTGAAACTGGTGGATTAAATGCTATGATTGTTGATAGTTCTGCTCTTTTAGAGCAAGTAACTATGGATGTTTTAATTTCTGCATTTCGCAGTAGCGGTCAACGTTGTTCTGCTCTTAGAGTGCTATTTATTCAAGAAGATATAGCAGAAAAACAGATAAAAATGATATGCAATGCGGCTCAAGAACTAAAGATAGGTGATCCAATACAGCTGAGCACAGATATTGGTCCAATAATTGACAAAGCATCTATTGATATGCTCACTAAACATACGGAGAAAATGTCAAGAGATAAAGATTCAAACCTTTTGTCCAAGGTACCCATGGATACAAATTCTTATAATGGTTATTTCTTTCCTCCATACATTTATGAGATACAAAAAATTTCGCAACTCAAGCAAGAAGTGTTTGGTCCTATTTTACATATTATACGTTTTAATAAGCTGCAATTAAATGAAGTTATAAGTGATATAAACAATACAGAATATGGGCTGACGTTTTCTTTGCAGAGCCGCGTGCAAAATCAGATCGATTTAATAAGCAGGAAAATATCAGTTGGAAATGTGTACATCAATCGCAATCAAATAGGTGCAGCAGTTGGAATACAACCATTTGGCGGTAGAGGATTATCAGGTACCGGACCAAAAGCTGGTGGTCCTAATTATCTGCAACGTTTTTCTACAGAAAAGGTTGTGAGCATCAACACTACAGCATGTGGTGGTAACATTACACTTGCGTGTTTGGATTGATTTGCAATTTCTAAATTGGAAGTTCGTGCAGTTGTGTATGCAGTACTGAAGTCTAAACTCATACACTGAAGGGATAGTTGTGATTCTAAGAAGGCTTCAAAGAAAGTCTTATCTTTAAATAAAAGAAAAAGGTTGCTATAATTCTGATAAAAGCACTATAAACAAAATGAATGTGAAAAGTATCTTATTAGCGTTTTTAGTACATTCTATATTAGGTTTGTCATTATTTGCAGCTGACCCTGTTTTACTCAATTGTATTGAAACTCCAGGGATTTATAATCTTGAAACAAGGCCAAAAAGCTTTAACTCTTCAAATAATTTAAGAAGAAAACCTGGCTCTCCAAGTAGTGCAGCAGGAGAATTAATAAATGTAGTGGGTAGAGTTACTGATGTAAATTGCTTACCAATACAAAATGCTGTAGTTTCTATGTGGCATGCAAATTCACGTGGTATGAGCCATTATGATGAGAATGTAGAGGATGATCCAAATTTTGCTGGATCAGGAAGATTTGTAGTAAATAACCTTGGCTATTATAGTTTTATTACAATAGCACCTGGAAAAATCGGGGATAGGGCTCCACACATCAACTTTTTGATTCAACATCCAGATTTTCCAGAATTCACAACACAAATGTTCTTTGCTGATCATAATTGCGACAACTGTGCTGATTCTGTTCTTGGGGGTCTTATTGATAATGGGTTTGCAAGCCTTCTGATAGCACCATTTACTTATAACAATCGGGCCATTAAGACCTACACATTTAATATAACCCTAGGTGGGTATAACAAATTTTCTGATAAAAGGTAAAAATCCTTGCGTATGAAGGGAGCTCACATTAACTTTAAAAAGTGTAATAGTTTAGACTTAATCTGACAGATTAATAAAGTAATACCAATTCCCGCTATACAAGCAACGAATAGACAATAATGGAAAAAAAGCCATACTGGAGTAAGTAAAATAGCGAGGTTTAGATGGCATTAAGATCAAAATTATTGGATGAAAAAGTGGTGGAATCAGCAAAAGAGATGCTGAAGAAAGTAAGAAATAATGCGTATGTTGCAAAAAAACTAAATGCTGTAATTGCAGCAAAAAAGCACAGTATAACAGCTGTAGCAAAAATATGTTGCATTTCGAGAAAGGCAATTACTACATGGATAAAGCACATAAAATTTGGAAGAGAAGAAAAATTATTTTCTCCACCTCAACGCCGTAGAAAAACTATATTGAACCAAAGTCAACTTGAACAAATTGAGGTGTGGATAGAGGAAAACCCCAATATTACTATTAGAGCCTGTTCATAATCTTTTGAGGAGCAAAGCAGTAAAAGCTAGAACGACCATTTGTAGTCTAGTATTGAGTTTACGCTCGCAATTTTTCCATAACCGTCTACACTTTTCCAGCCAAGCAAAAGAACGCTCTACAACCCACCTTTTTGGCAATACAACAAAGGTATGTAATTCACTTCGTTTTATTACTTCAACGGTTGCACCAATAGTCGTTTTTATTTGAGTTGCAAAATTTTCTCCTGTATAACCTGCATCAACTAGTATATTTTGAACTTCGGAAAGATTTTTTCTTGCGTTACAAATCATCTCTACAGCAGCAGTACGATCTCCGATATTAGCTGTAGTAATATAAATTGCATGTGGCAAACCTTGCGTATCTACTGCAATATGACGCTTTATTCCTGAAATTTTCTTGCCGGCATCATAACCTTTTTCTTCAGCAATATCGGTGTTTTTTACACTTTGAGCATCAATGATGCAGAAGCTTGTTTTTGTATTCCGACCACTGTTGAAACGAACCTCTCCAACTAATTTTTTTTAAGACAATTTCTAGAACACTTTCTCTATCTTCATTCGGTTTTTTACTCCATCTCTTGAAGTAATCGTAACAATTGCGCCATTTTGGAAACTCTTTTGGTAGCATTCGCCACTGACAGCCACTTTTTAGCACATAAAGTACACCGCAAAATAACTCATATAAATCCAGTTTTCTTGGTTTTGTTTTTTTTCTACAGGATTCTAGATCTGGTAATATAATCTCAAATCTTTCCCGACTTATATCACTTGGGTATACACTCCTCATATATCCTAACTTATATACATTATCTCTTAGTTTATTCCTTTCTTGAGATCATGTACAGGTTCTTAGAGAAATGAGAATAAGAATCCAAGAAAGATTTGGTTTGAATATCAGCAAATCCACAATACATCGTAATATGCAAAGAATGAAATTCTCATATATCACACCAAGACCAGTTCATAGTGGACAGGATAAAAATAAGCAAGAGGAGTTTAAAAAAAAACCTCAATGAAACTATTGTCATGCATTCTGAAAAAGAGCTATTTTTCTTCGATGAATCACGGTTTGGTACACATTCAAAAGTTGGACATGGGTGGTTTAAAAAAGGCAGTAGGACACAGGTTAAGGTAAAATTAGGTAGGGAAAATTTTTATCTCTATAGTGCAGTTAATCCCAGAAATGGAGAGAATTTTAGCTTATTTGCACCAAACGTCAACACTGCTTGTATAAATATATTCCTTGAACAGATGTCGCAATATTTAGGAATACGAAAGGCTTTTCTCGTGATGGATTGCGCTAGTTGGCATAAGTCAAAAAGTTTAAAGATACCTAAAAATATCGAAATTATATACCTACCACCATACTCACCTGACCTCAATCCTGTTGAGAGGTTTTGGTTATATATAAAACAGAACATTTTGCGCAATAAAATCTACGATACAATTGTTCTGCTTGAGAGCGCTTTGTGTAAATTTATTACCTCTCTTTCCCCTTCCACGGTTAAACAACTCTGCAATGCTTCTTATTTGGTTCATTAATAATGAGAGTTGGTATAAGATAAAAATATAAATAAATTTTAAAGGAGTGTCAGATATGAGTAAAACACAAGAAAAAATACTAAAACCAAAGTTGGGGTTGCTAGAACTTGCAAAGCAATTAGGAAATGTATCACAGGCGTGTAAAGTAATGGGATATTCAAGGGATACATTTTACCGCTTCAAAGAGCTGTATGAAACGGGAGGGGAAAAAGCATTATATGAGATAAACAAAAGCAAACCATTACTTGCCAATAGAGTACCAAAGGATACAGAAGAAGCAGTAGTTAAAATAGCAGTAGAGTTTCCAGCATATGGACAAGAAAGAGCAGCTAATGAGTTAAAGAAAAAAGGAATTCTAATATCTGCTAGCGGGATAAGGTCAATATGGCAAAGAAACGACCTCGAAAATTTTAAAAAGAGATTGAAAGCACTGGAAGCGAAGGTGGTACAAGATGGTATCATTTTGACAGAGGAGCAAGTTGCTGCTTTAGAAAAAACTAAGGAACAAAAAGAAGCCAATGGCGAAATTGAGACACAACACCCTGGATATTTAGGTAGTCAAGATACCTATTATGTAGGCAATATCAAAGGTATTGGAAGAATTTATCAACAAACTTTTATTGCTACCTACTCTAGAGTGGCCTTTGCTAAACTTTATACGGAGAAAACTGCTATCACAGCTGCAGATCTTCTCAATGATAGAGTTATACCATTTTTTGACGAACAGAAAGTTCCATTGCTACGCATTTTAACTGATCGTGGTACAGAGTATTGTGGCAAGCCAGGAAATCATGCTTATACCAATTCCCGCTATACAAGCAACGAATAGACAATAATGGAAAAAAAGCCATACTGGAGTAAGTAAAATAGCGAGGTTTAGATGGCATTAAGATCAAAATTATTGGATGAAAAAGTGGTGGAATCAGCAAAAGAGATGCTGAAGAAAGTAAGAAATAATGCGTATGTTGCAAAAAAACTAAATGCTGTAATTGCAGCAAAAAAGCACAGTATAACAGCTGTAGCAAAAATATGTTGCATTTCGAGAAAGGCAATTACTACATGGATAAAGCACATAAAATTTGGAAGAGAAGAAAAATTATTTTCTCCACCTCAACGCCGTAGAAAAACTATATTGAACCAAAGTCAACTTGAACAAATTGAGGTGTGGATAGAGGAAAACCCCAATATTACTATTAGAGCCTGTTCATAATCTTTTGAGGAGCAAAGCAGTAAAAGCTAGAACGACCATTTGTAGTCTAGTATTGAGTTTACGCTCGCAATTTTTCCATAACCGTCTACACTTTTCCAGCCAAGCAAAAGAACGCTCTACAACCCACCTTTTTGGCAATACAACAAAGGTATGTAATTCACTTCGTTTTATTACTTCAACGGTTGCACCAATAGTCGTTTTTATTTGAGTTGCAAAATTTTCTCCTGTATAACCTGCATCAACTAGTATATTTTGAACTTCGGAAAGATTTTTTCTTGCGTTACAAATCATCTCTACAGCAGCAGTACGATCTCCGATATTAGCTGTAGTAATATAAATTGCATGTGGCAAACCTTGCGTATCTACTGCAATATGACGCTTTATTCCTGAAATTTTCTTGCCGGCATCATAACCTTTTTCTTCAGCAATATCGGTGTTTTTTACACTTTGAGCATCAATGATGCAGAAGCTTGTTTTTGTATTCCGACCACTGTTGAAACGAACCTCTCCAACTAATTTTTTTTAAGACAATTTCTAGAACACTTTCTCTATCTTCATTCGGTTTTTTACTCCATCTCTTGAAGTAATCGTAACAATTGCGCCATTTTGGAAACTCTTTTGGTAGCATTCGCCACTGACAGCCACTTTTTAGCACATAAAGTACACCGCAAAATAACTCATATAAATCCAGTTTTCTTGGTTTTGTTTTTTTTCTACAGGATTCTAGATCTGGTAATATAATCTCAAATCTTTCCCGACTTATATCACTTGGGTATACACTCCTCATATATCCTAACTTATATACATTATCTCTTAGTTTATTCCTTTCTTGAGATCATGTACAGGTTCTTAGAGAAATGAGAATAAGAATCCAAGAAAGATTTGGTTTGAATATCAGCAAATCCACAATACATCGTAATATGCAAAGAATGAAATTCTCATATATCACACCAAGACCAGTTCATAGTGGACAGGATAAAAATAAGCAAGAGGAGTTTAAAAAAAAACCTCAATGAAACTATTGTCATGCATTCTGAAAAAGAGCTATTTTTCTTCGATGAATCACGGTTTGGTACACATTCAAAAGTTGGACATGGGTGGTTTAAAAAAGGCAGTAGGACACAGGTTAAGGTAAAATTAGGTAGGGAAAATTTTTATCTCTATAGTGCAGTTAATCCCAGAAATGGAGAGAATTTTAGCTTATTTGCACCAAACGTCAACACTGCTTGTATAAATATATTCCTTGAACAGATGTCGCAATATTTAGGAATACGAAAGGCTTTTCTCGTGATGGATTGCGCTAGTTGGCATAAGTCAAAAAGTTTAAAGATACCTAAAAATATCGAAATTATATACCTACCACCATACTCACCTGACCTCAATCCTGTTGAGAGGTTTTGGTTATATATAAAACAGAACATTTTGCGCAATAAAATCTACGATACAATTGTTCTGCTTGAGAGCGCTTTGTGTAAATTTATTACCTCTCTTTCCCCTTCCACGGTTAAACAACTCTGCAATGCTTCTTATTTGGTTCATTAATAATGAGAGTTGGTATAAGACTCCTATGCAGACCTTTTTTGATAGTATGCATATTGCTTACCAAAAAAATATTGATAACATTAAAACAGATTCTGATATCGGTTTTGACTTCGTCGATTCTTCTGTCAGATAATTCATGACTGTCAGATCAAGTCTAAACTATTACACTTTAAGTGTTATTGTACTTGAAACGTGCATGAGAAATATCTTGCTAATGTTTTTACTATGTTTTATGTACAGTTTACAATTATTTGCAGCGGAGATATCAACGATGAAGATAACAATTTCTAAGGCTTTACCTAATTTTGAGACGCTAGTGGTAGGTTTGTTTGAGGGTGATAAGTTCATAAATAATGTTCTACAAGACAAGCAAGTTGTAGATAATATCAGGAAATTTAGCGACTTCAGTGGAGGCTTTGGTGAATTTTTCTCCGTCACTTCATCAGAGGGAAAAAATATTATAGTTGCTGGTCTTGGCAAGAGAGATGAATGGAATGAAAGCAAAGAATTAAATATTGGCGGTAAAATATATTGTGAACTAAGCAGATTAAGAATCAAAAGGGCAGCAATTTCAATCGAAGGCAATGTAGCGAGTGTTGCATATGGCGCATTTTTGCGTAGTTTTAGGTTTGATAAGTATAAAACTAAAAAAGATGAAAAAATTACAGAAGTGGAGGAGATTACAGTATTAGTAGAAGATGAACAATTAAGTGATGCTGAAAGATCGTTTGAACGTTTAAAACAAGAAGGTGAAGGCATATTTCTTGCACGTGTTTTTACTACTGAGCCACCTAACATCTTATATCCCGAATCCTATGCTAATCGTATAAAAGATGAACTTACTAAACTTGGCCTTGAAGTTGAGGTGCTCGATAAAAAGCAGATAGAAGAGAAAAAAATGGGAGCTTTGCTCGGAGTAGCACAAGGAAGTAGTAAAGAGCCAAAATTAGTAGTGATTAAATGGGACGGAGCCTCTAAAGAACAAAAGCCTATAGCTTTTGTGGGCAAAGGTATAACGTTTGATACTGGTGGAGTGTCACTAAAACCCTCACGTGGTATGGAGTCAATGAAATATGACATGGCAGGCTCTGCCACTGTAGTTGGAGTGATGCGTACTTTGGCTGGACGAAAAGCAAAAGTAAATGCAATTGGTGTAGTTGCACTTGCAGAAAATGCAGTGGGCGGTAATGCTCAAAGACCGAGCGATGTAGTTACTTCAATGTCTGGACAGACAATAGAAGTTTTAAATACCGACGCAGAGGGAAGACTAATACTTGCAGATGCTTTGTGGTATACA
The DNA here is from genome assembly GCF_964028355.1 of Wolbachia endosymbiont (group B) of Gerris lacustris. Taxonomy (NCBI): domain Bacteria; kingdom Pseudomonadati; phylum Pseudomonadota; class Alphaproteobacteria; order Rickettsiales; family Anaplasmataceae; genus Wolbachia; species Wolbachia endosymbiont (group B) of Gerris lacustris. The sequence continues at coordinate 379,559 of NZ_OZ034761.1, read as the reverse complement.
CAAGAGAGGTTTTCACCAAAATTTATGATTGATCTTGCAACTTTAACTGGTGCTATTGTGGTTGCACTTGGAAATAACGAATATGCTGGTCTTTTTTCAAATAATGATGAATTGGCAAGTCATTTGATTGATGCAGGAAATGAAGTAAATGAAAAATTATGGCGCTTTCCTATGAATGAGACTTATAACAAAGTTATTGATTCGCCGGTTGCTGATGTCCAAAACATCGCTCCTGCAGGTTCTGGTGGAGATAGTATAATGGCTGCACAGTTTCTACAGCGTTTTGTAAACGACACTTGCTGGGCACATTTAGACATTGCAGGCACTGCTTGGCACGAAAAAGGCACTGATATTTCTCCAAGAGGGGCAGTAGGTTTCGGTGTAAGATTGCTCAATAAGTTGGTTGAGAAATACTATGAGGTTAATAATTAAGGATCTTTGTATTGAATTTATAGCTTAATTTACGGCTGCATGAATGTCTATTGATAAGACGTAGAAAATGATATCATCATCTTCTTTTTGGGGGATTCTAAAGTTACGTACTTGAGCAGCATCAAGAGAAAGTATTTTGTTCAAATGATGATTGTAATGATGGCCTATTAAAACTTTAAAGCTATTTAGCATTGACGGTGTATACTTAAGTGTTAAAATAAAATAAGAAGTTTTTAGGAGTTTATATGGCAGCAGGTGGGAAAGCGAAAACAGCTAGTAAAAATAACCCTACTCAACGTAAGAAAGCTGAACAAAAAATGTATAAGGATAAACCGGTAAAACCGGTTAAGTATATAGACCGTGATTCACGTATGAACTATATGTCTGCTCAATACGATAACGGCAATCTAGTTGAAGATGAGGTAAGTGGTAACCCTATAAAGTGGGAAGCTGTATAGTGAAAGTTACTATTAACTCTAAGGAATGTGAAGTAGAGCATGGGCTCACTATAATCCAAGCTTGTGAAGCTGTGGGCATTGAAGTTCCACGTTTTTGTTATCATGAGCGTTTAGCAATTGCTGGTAACTGCAGAATGTGTTTGGTTGAAGTTGAGGGTGGTCCTCGAAAACCAGTAGCTTCCTGCGCAATGCCAGTTGCAGAGGGTATGGTGATTCACACCGACACCCCCAAGGTAAAAAAGGCACGTGAAGGAGTGCTCGAGTTTTTGCTGATTAATCACCCACTTGATTGTCCGATTTGTGATCAAGGTGGTGAGTGCGATTTACAAGATATAACAATGGCCTATGGGAAAGGGAACAGCAGACTTGATGAGCATAAGAGGGCTGTACCGAAAAAACATTTTGGTCCACTGATTGAGACTACAATGAACAGGTGTATTCATTGTACTCGATGTGTTAGATTTCTGTCTGATGTTGCAGGTACAAATGAACTTGGAGGAATTGGCAGGGGAGAAAATATAGAGATTAGTACTTACATAAAAAGGCATATTAGCTCTGAATTATCTGGGAATATTATAGATCTCTGCCCTGTGGGAGCCTTAACTTCAAAGCCTTACTCTTTTACAGCACGCCCATGGGAGCTATCACATTGCGAAACTATAGATGTGCTGGATGCTGTAGGGAGCAGTATTAGAGTTGATTATCGTGGTCCTGAAGTTATGCGAATATTGCCAAGACTCAATGAAGAAGTGAACGAGGAATGGATATCAGACAAAACTCGTTTTGCTTATGATGGACTCAAAGTACAACGCCTCGATCGACCTTATATAAAAAAAGAGGGCAAATTAGTGCCAGCTGATTGGAGTGAGGCATTGACTCTTGCTGCGAAAAAACTAAAGAGTACAAAACCAAACAAAATAGCTGCAATTGCAGGTGATTTAGCAGATTGTGAGTCTATGCTCTTACTAAAAGAAATGATGTATAAGCTTGGTTCAGCAAATATAGACTGCAGACAGGATGGAGCAAAACTTATACCAAATAATCGTGGATCTTATGTGTTCAATACCACTATCGAGGGCATAGAGAATGCAGATTTGTGTCTGCTTGTAAATACAAATCCCAAAGTAGAGGCACCAATTATTAATGCACGCATAAGAAAGAGATATTTACAAGGTAATTTTCCTATTGCAAGCATTGGCCCTGACATTGAGTATTTGTATCATGTTGAGAAGTTGGGCAATAACCCAAATATTTTAGACGAAATAGCAAAAGGAAATCATAAATTTTGTAAGCTGCTGAGCACTGCCTCAAACCCTATGCTCATCATCGGTCAAGATACATTAATGAGAGATGATTCTGAGTCAATTTTAGCTCTGGCTGGTACAATTGCAGAAAAATTCAACATGATCAGAGATGATTGGAATGGCTTTAATGTGCTACATAAAGCTGCAGGAAGAGTTGGTGGACTCGATGTTGGATTTGTTCCTAAAAAAGATGGAAAGGATGTTAGTCAAATATTAAAGCAAACAGAAAATGGCGAGGTAGAAGTTGTTTATCTTCTTGGCGCAGATGAAGTTGACACATCAAAGTTAGAAAATACATTTGTAATTTATCAAGGCCACCATGGTGATAGGGGAGCACATATAGCAGATGTCATTCTACCTGGAGCTGCATACACAGAAAAATATGCAACTTATGTAAATACTGAAGGGCGAGTACAGAGAACAAATTTAGCTGTTTTTCCTCCTGGTGAAGCAAAGGAAGATTGGTTGATTATAAAAAATTTATCCCAATATTTGGGTCTTTCCTTTCTATATGATAGTCTATTTGATGTTAGGAAAAAATTAGACACTATTGGTCCACAGTTTAGAGATGCTGACCAATTAGTAAAAAATAAATGGGTATCAATTGCTTGTAATGAGATCAAATTAAGTAATATCCCTTTCACTCTAAAAAAGTATGATTTTTATATGACAGACTCAATAAGTCGCGCTTCAAAAATAATGGCAGATTGTACTAAAGCTTTCCATGGACACGCTGATTAATATCTTATTTGTTTTAGTACCGCTACTGCTTTCAGTTGCATATTTAGTATATTTTGAGCGCAAAGTTATTGGTGCAATTCAACTGAGACATGGTCCAAGTGTAGTAGGGCCATTTGGTTTATTGCAGCCGTTTGCAGATGCTATCAAATTGATAATTAAAGAGCCGATAATACCATTTAGAGCAAACACCATACTGTTTATTATGGCTCCAATGATCACCTTTATTTTAGCATTAATTGCCTGGGCAGTTATACCGTTTGGAGCTGAAATAATTACAGAAAACGGACAGCAGGTAGTAATCCCTAAAGTAATAGCAAATATTAATGTTGGAGTGCTTTATGTGCTAGCTATATCCTCTTTGGGAATATATGGCATTATTATTGCAGGCTGGTCTAGTAATTCTAATTATGCATTTCTTGGCGCTATAAGGTCAGCTGCTCAAATGATTTCATATGAAGTTTCAATAGGTCTAATAGTTGCTACAGTTGTTATTACAACTGGCACATTAAATCTCGGAGAGATGGTGGTAGCGAAACATAATATGCCATTTTGGATTGATTTGCTACTAATGCCTATAGGAATAATATTTTTTATTTCTTTGCTTGCAGAAACTAACCGTCACCCATTTGACTTGCCAGAAGCTGAAGCAGAGCTTGTCTCTGGGTATAATGTTGAGTATTCATCAATGCCTTTTGCTCTCTTTTTCTTGGGAGAATATGCAAACATGATTTTAGCAAGTGCTATGATGACAATATTCTTTCTAGGAGGATGGTATCCTCCGCTAGAGCTTGGTTTGCTGTATAAAATTCCTGGTTTAATCTGGTTCATTTTGAAGATAATTATACTTTTGTTTATATTTATTTGGATTAGAGCTACAATACCTCGCTATCGGTATGATCAACTCATGCGTCTTGGTTGGAAAGTGTTTCTACCGATATCGGTGCTTTGGGTAGTACTCATTTCAGGAGTGTTGCTTTTTACTGGGAATTTACCTGGATCCAATGTTTAATTTTCCAAATACAAGATTAAGGCGTAGGCGCTCAGGCAAGTGGGTTCGCAATTTAACAAGTGAAAGCACTTTATCAGTAAATGATTTGATTTTTCCCTTATTTGTTCATGACGGAGAAGGAACAACTGAGCCGATTTCTGGCTTACCTGATATCAAATGTTATTCAATAGATGGGCTGGTTTCCATAGCTCAGGAAGCTAAGGATTTGGGAATTAATGCTGTTGCAATTTTTCCTGTAGTTGATAGTAAACTAAAATCTGAAAACGCCGAGGAAGCGTATAATCCTGACAATTTAATCTGTAAAGCAATTCGTGCTGTAAAATCAAATGTGCAGGATATTGGCATTATTGCAGACATTGCACTAGACCCATACACTACTCACGGTCATGATGGCATTTTAAAAAGCGGTGGGATAGATGTAGAAAATGATAAAACTGTGTCAGCATTATGTAAGCAAGCGCTTGTTTTAGCAAAAGCAGGATGCGATATAGTTGCTCCTTCTGATATGATGGATGGCAGGATAGGAAAAATAAGAAAAGCATTGGATGATAATGATTTTCAGAATGTATCAATATTGTCATATGCAGTAAAGTACTGTTCTAGCTTTTATGCGCCATTCAGGCAAGTTGTCGGTTCGTGCGCATCATCAAAATTCATCGACAAAAGTGGTTATCAAATGGATTATAGAAATGCACACGAAGCAATCTGCGAAATCGAAATGGATATAGATGAAGGCGCAGATTTTATAATGATAAAGCCAGGTATGCCATACTTGGATGTAATAAAAACAGCAAGTGAAAAGTTTAATTTTCCGATTTTTGCTTACCAAGTAAGCGGCGAATATGCAATGATAAAAGCTGCAGCAAATAATGGATGGCTGGATTATGACAGAGTGATTTATGAGTCTTTAATTGGTTTTAAACGTGCAGGTGCAAGTGCAATATTCACCTATGCTGCACTTGATGTTGCAAAAAGTCTTAGCAGTGTGGAACATCTAGATAGGTAGCTGGTCGAAGTGACTTGACAAACCTTCCCACCTTCCTTATCATATCAATAAGAGTATTTATCCTTGTTTTCGATCCGCGCGGGTTCAATAACAAAAATTCAGTAAAAAACTCAGATATTTATTGGCAAATTATATAAAAATTATAGCGGCTGCATGTCTTTTTTATTTTTTCTACATTCAGCCAAAACACGCTTATTTTAAGCGTTAGCACATTATTACAATGCCAATTTGCATTATAAAACTCACTACTGGGGGATTCTTTCGCCTTTTTCTAGCTTGGTGAATTTTTTAATATTTATAGTTAAAGCTTCAGGCCAGCGCGTGACGCATAGCTATACGGAGCTTGAAGATATCATTCAAGTAGCTGACACTGGAATCCAGGAATTTTTTGAGCACAAAGGAGATCTGATTCTAAGTTTTTATTGGTAATACCAATTCCCGCTATACAAGCAACGAATAGACAATAATGGAAAAAAAGCCATACTGGAGTAAGTAAAATAGCGAGGTTTAGATGGCATTAAGATCAAAATTATTGGATGAAAAAGTGGTGGAATCAGCAAAAGAGATGCTGAAGAAAGTAAGAAATAATGCGTATGTTGCAAAAAAACTAAATGCTGTAATTGCAGCAAAAAAGCATAGTATAACAGCTGTAGCAAAAATATGTTGCATTTCGAGAAAGGCAATTACTACATGGATAAAGCACATAAAATTTGGAAGAGAAGAAAAATTATTTTCTCCACCTCAACGCCGTAGAAAAACTATATTGAACCAAAGTCAACTTGAACAAATTGAGGTGTGGATAGAGGAAAACCCCAATATTACTATTAGAACCTGTACATGATCTCAAGAAAGGAATAAACTAAGAGATAATGTATATAAGTTAGGATATATGAGGAGTGTATACCCAAGTGATATAAGTCGGGAAAGATTTGAGATTATATTACCAGATCTAGAATCCTGTAGAAAAAAAACAAAACCAAGAAAACTGGATTTATATGAGTTATTTTGCGGTGTACTTTATGTGCTAAAAAGTGGCTGTCAGTGGCGAATGCTACCAAAAGAGTTTCCAAAATGGCGCAATTGTTACGATTACTTCAAGAGATGGAGTAAAAAACCGAATGAAGATAGAGAAAGTGTTCTAGAAATTGTCTTAAAAAAAATTAGTTGGAGAGGTTCGTTTCAACAGTGGTCGGAATACAAAAACAAGCTTCTGCATCATTGATGCTCAAAGTGTAAAAAGCACCGATATTGCTGAAGAAAAAGGTTATGATGCCGGCAAGAAAATTTCAGGAATAAAGCGTCATATTGCAGTAGATACGCAAGGTTTGCCACATGCAATTTATATTACTACAGCTAATATCGGAGATCGTACTGCTGCTGTAGAGATGATTTGTAACGCAAGAAAAAATCTTTCCGAAGTTCAAAATATACTAGTTGATGCAGGTTATACAGGAGAAAATTTTGCAACTCAAATAAAAACGACTATTGGTGCAACCGTTGAAGTAATAAAACGAAGTGAATTACATACCTTTGTTGTATTGCCAAAAAGGTGGGTTGTAGAGCGTTCTTTTGCTTGGCTGGAAAAGTGTAGACGGTTATGGAAAAATTGCGAGCGTAAACTCAATACTAGACTACAAATGGTCGTTCTAGCTTTTACTGCCTTGCTCCTCAAAAGATTATGAACAGGCTCTTAGAGAAATGAGAATAAGAATCCAAGAAAGATTTGGTTTGAATATCAGCAAATCCACAATACATCGTAATATGCAAAGAATGAAATTCTCATATATCACACCAAGACCAGTTCATAGTGGACAGGATAAAAATAAGCAAGAGGAGTTTAAAAAAAAACCTCAATGAAACTATTGTCATGCATTCTGAAAAAGAGCTATTTTTCTTCGATGAATCACGGTTTGGTACACATTCAAAAGTTGGACATGGGTGGTTTAAAAAAGGCAGTAGGACACAGGTTAAGGTAAAATTAGGTAGGGAAAATTTTTATCTCTATAGTGCAGTTAATCCCAGAAATGGAGAGAATTTTAGCTTATTTGCACCAAACGTCAACACTGCTTGTATAAATATATTCCTTGAACAGATGTCGCAATATTTAGGAATACGAAAGGCTTTTCTCGTGATGGATTGCGCTAGTTGGCATAAGTCAAAAAGTTTAAAGATACCTAAAAATATCGAAATTATATACCTACCACCATACTCACCTGACCTCAATCCTGTTGAGAGGTTTTGGTTATATATAAAACAGAACATTTTGCGCAATAAAATCTACGATACAATTGTTCTGCTTGAGAGCGCTTTGTGTAAATTTATTACCTCTCTTTCCCCTTCCACGGTTAAACAACTCTGCAATGCTTCTTATTTGGTTCATTAATAATGAGAGTTGGTATAAGAAACCAGTGTCAGCTACTCGGATGACAAGAAGGGGATAGCACTGGGATGACAAAAAAGGAGGCTACTAGTATAAAGGGGCAACGGTTTAGATCGTTTTTAACTATTTGCCTTTTTTCTATGCAAGAAGTGTATTGATAAGTCCATTACAATTCAGTATTGTGAAAAATATAAGTTAAGTGTTAGTTAGGACATGGGGATTTTTTTTCAATTTTTGGGTAAGGTGCTAGGCAAGGTTTTTCCTGCCAAAATAATAAGCTCTTTTTTGGGAATAGGATATTTACCAGGTTGGCAGCATTATTGGTCTTCTTTTCTAATATTATTTATTACCGACATTATATTAATGCTTACATACGGAGGTGATTTTATACTATACAAAATGCCGAATTCAGGCATAGTTGTAGCTGCTATTTTTACCAAGCTAGCGATAGTTATGTTAGTGCTGCAGTTAGTTGGAATATCAATTTTCCACATTCAAGATCCTTCAGCTAGCAGTGATGAGAATATAGTAATACAAATAGCATCAGGACAAGTGCTGACTGTTGCGCTTTCGATGCCGGCAATAATGTCAATTTATTATATTGTAAGTAAATTCTATTTAAGTATATGCAAGGCAATACTTCAATGTCCATTTTGGTTTAATGATCTTATGCATTTGTTCTTTTTCTTTATAATACCTTATTTATTTTTTAATATTGTAGAAGTAATAAAACCATGGCCGATAAGTATGATACAGCTTAGTTATAACAATGCAATATCAATCACATTTGAAGGGATTTTTCATGTGTTTTATGCAGTGATTTTATTGTACTTGACTGCATTTATATTCTGCGATCTGACTATGCATGATGCGATTGTTTTAAATAAAAGCATATTTGAGTATGTAAAAGAAAGTTCAATAGCCTTGAGTGACTATTTCCATGGCACTATTAAAAAAATAAGTATAGAATAGTACTTATTTGCTTATATATTCAGTTTAAAAGATATACAGTTTGCGTGAATCTACAGGATATAATAAAGGGATTACAAGACTTTTGGGCAGATGAAGGGTGTACTATACTTCACCCATATACGTCTGAAGTTGGAGCTGGAACACTACATCCTGCAACAATCATGTCAGCGGTTGACGAAAAACCAACAAAAATTGCGTATCTGCAACCAGTAATCAGACCTGCAGATGGGCGCTATGGCGACAACCCTAATCGCTTATATCAGCATCATCAATACCAAGTTATAATCAAACCATCTGGCAGCAATTTGCAAGATGTCTACTTAGACAGCTTAAAAGCTCTTGGTGTATCAATAAAAAAATATGATATTAAGTTTATTGAAGATGATTGGGAGAATCCAAGTGTTGGCGCATCGGGGCTTGGCTGGGAAGTTACGTGCAACGGAATGGAAGTAACACAACTTACTTATATACAGCAAGTGGGAGGCATTGACTGCAGAATAATTCCTGGTGAGGTGGCATATGGGTTGGAACGTTTAGCAATGTGCATACAAGGTGTAGATAATGTTTACGATGTAATTTGGAACGATAATGGTGTAACTTATGGAGATGTTTTTAAACAAAGAGAGTATGAATTTTCTTACCTGGCACTTGATTATTATGATACTAAAGTAGTACAACAGCAGTTTGAGGACACAGAAAAATTGTGTAAATTCCTTATTGAAAAAGAATTGCCGGTAGCAGCTTATGACCAATGTATTAAAACTAGCCATCTACTTAATTTGCTTGATGCAAGAGGTGTCCTTGGTGTGAATGAACGTACAGCTTATATTGGTAGAGTGAGAGAGCTGACAAAAAAATGCTGTGAGTTATATAGAGCTAAGTAGAATATGTCGTCACAATTATTGTTTGAATGTCTTTCAGAAGAAATTCCATCGAGAATGCAGAATTCAGCTGCAGCTCAGATTAAGAGCTATATTACTAATGCTTTCAGTAAAAATAATGTAAAGTTTGTATCCATAGAAGTTTATGTGACTGCACGTCGCATTGCTCTTTTTATCGATGGCGTAAGTGCTTTAGAGCTAAAAGATTCTAACAGTGAGATTAAAGGACCAAGAGTTAATGCACCGAAAAGTGCTATCGAAGGTTTTTTGAGAAAAAATCGCAAAGTTGAAGAAGATTTACTCGTTCGCAAAGTAAACGATGAAGATTTTTACTTCATTAAGAGAGAAAGCTGCTTATTTAACATCAACGGGTTTCTCAAAAATCAACTGGAGGAAATGCTAAAAAACTTTTCTTGGCCAAAGAGCATGAGATGGAGTGAAAGAAAAGAGAGATGGGTTAGGCCAATTAAAAATATTCTATGCATTTTAAATGACGAAATAATACCTGTATTTTTTGCAGGGATTACAACATGCAACGTAACGTATGGTCATAGATTTCTTTCAGGTGATGCAGTACTTACTGTTAAAACACCCAAAGACTATTTTGAATTGTTAGAAAAAAATAATGTCATTCTCCAGTCGGACAAAAGAAAGCAATTTATACTAGATCAGATTAATAAGTTTACAAAAGAGGAGAACTTACAACTTGAAAAAAATGATTATTTGCTTAATGAATTGGCAGGGCTTATAGAGTGGCCAATAGTATTATTTGGTAAGGTAAAATTATCAGAATTACCGAAGGAAGTAATACTTAGTATAATTAACACGCAGCAAAAGTATCTTGCTTTAAGCGACGGACAAAAAATTTCACATTTTGTTACTGTTGTAAATGTTAACAATAATGAAGTTGTCAAAGGCCATGAAAGAATACTAGAAGCACGTCTTGCTGATGCCCAGTTTTTGATATCTCAAGACAAGAAGGAAAACCTGGATTACTATGTCAAAAAATTGAGTTCTATTTCATTTCATGCCTTGCTCGGTAGTGTAGAAGAAAAAGTGAAGCGTATTATTGCTCTGTCAAAGTATATAGCGATATTTATTCCATATGCTTCATTAATGAAAGTTGAACGTGCTGCATATTTAGCAAAGGCAGATCTTGCAACGTTGATAGTGAAAGAATTTCCGGGATTGCAAGGAGCGATGAGTGGATATTATGCTTCTTACTTTCAAGAAGATAAAGAAGTAGTAGAAGCTATAACTGAGCACTATAAGCCAATTGGATCGGAGCAAGAATGCCCTAGATCTCCTACTGCGATTGCTGTAGCTATTGCAGACAAAATGGATAGTTTGGTTGGTTTAATTGCAGCAGGTGAGAAAATCTCTGGTTCGTATGATCAGTTTGGTTTGCGGAGAATGACAATTGGTATAATTAGAACAATACTTGAAAATAATTTGCATATTCCAATTAGACTGCTGATAGATAAGTCAGTATCTTTATGTTCAAGACTTCTATTGAATAAAAATATAATTCCAGTTGATAAGCCAAGTGAAAAACAAATTTCAGAGCTAGTATTTAAATTCTGCTTAGAAAGGTTCAAGGTTATTTTAAAAAATAGAAATATAAGGCAAGATGTTGTAGATTCAATAATATATAAAATCGATATTAATGATCTGCTAACAGCAGAAAAACAAACTGTTATGTTGGATTATTATCTTAGTACACCAGAAGGTGAACATGTTCTAAGCACTTATAAAAGAGTCAGTAACATAATAGGCAAAGTAAGAAAAAATGATGGCACTACTTATAGTGCATCTTACAATAAGAAGTTTTTGATTGAAAATGAAGAGGTTGAGCTATCAAATTGTGCTATAGCTGTGTGTAAAAACATAAAACAGGCGATAGAAAATAACGACTTTAATATAGCGCTTGATGAACTTGCTCATTTTGCTCCATTTATCAATCAATTTATGGACAATGTAAAGATTAACTGTGATTCTAATGAACTCAGAATAAACAGGTTATCTTTACTTGTAAATGTTATTTCTACTTTTCATTTAGTAGCAGAGTTTAACCTTATACAGGTTAAACAATTGATAAATGTTCAGGCAATATAAGGAACAAATCAAATCATCTCCACAGTCCTGTGGCGTGTATAAGATGGTTGGAGATAAGGATAAGGTTTTATACATTGGTAAAGCAAAAAACTTGAAGTTGAGGTTATCCGACTATCTTCAATTCGAAAACCTTTCTGAACGAATCAGAGTAATGATCTCACAGGTTATTAAGGTTGAAATATTCATCACTGAGAATGAAATCGAAGCATTGCTTCTTGAAGCACAGTTAATAAAATCGTTAAAACCATCTTATAATATTTTGCTTAGGGATGGAAAATCTTATCCTTATATAACAATTTCTAAGCATGATTATCCAAGAATGGCGAAATATAGAGGTAAGTTTAAGAAGAATGAGTTTCATTACTACGGCCCTTTTCCATCTGCTGCTGCTGTTAAGAACACTATATTATCATTGCAAAAAGCTTTTCTCTTAAGAGTATGTTCAGATCAATATTTCTCTTCAACAAAAAGACCATGTCTTGAGTATCAAGTTAAGCGCTGTTCAGCACCATGCGTAGATAAAATTACAAAAGATGATTACTGCAAATCAGTAAAACAAGCACAAGATACTCTGCTAGGAAGGAATAAAGAAGTGCAAAGACAGCTATTTTCTACAATGGAAAAGTGCAGTAGGGAGATGAACTACGAGCTTGCTGCTGTCTATAGAGATCGATTGAAATTTCTTCAGCAAATTCAAATGCAGCCAATGGATTTTTCTTTTGAAGAAGATGCAGATTTCTTTAGCGTTGTACGTGAGGCAGACTTAGCATGCATTGGTGTACTATCTTTCAGAGATAAAGGTAACTATGGAAGCATTCCTTACTTCATTGAGAATTGTAGTGATCACCCAAATGATGAAATTTTATCCACCTTTTTGGTCAATTTGTATAATCCAGTTAGCACACCACCAGCACAAATTTACGTTCCCGATTTTATTAAGGATAAGGAAATTATAGAACAAGTACTTTATGCTCTTACTCAAAAATCAATAAGAGTTTTGCATACGAAAAATAGTAAAGAGCGTGATTTGTTGAATTTTATTTACAATAATTCTAAGCATAGCCTAGAGCAGAAGCTTACTGATTATAGAAATAACCTAGAAAAGCTCGAAGAGCTTAGGAAGATTTTCTCGTTACCAAATATTCCAAAGCGTATCGAGGTTTATGATAATAGCCATATATCTGGAAATCAACAAGTTGGTGTGATGATTGTTGCAGGGCAGGAAGGTTTTTTAAAAAGTGAATACAAAAAATTTACTATAAAAGAAGAAATTTCAGGTGATGACTATAAAATGATGAGAGAAGTGCTGACTAGACGTTTCTCTGGCAATATAAAAGATATAATCCCTGATTTTTTACTGATTGATGGCGGTCCAGGACATGTTTCCATAGTGCATAATGTGTTGGAAATATTGAATATAAAAGTTCCTTTTGCTTGTATGGCGAAAGGTCATGATCGTAATGCAGGAAATGAAAGATTTTATGTGCCGGACAGAGAAGAATTTACTCTAGCAAGTGACAGCAAGGTCATGCTTTATTTACAATTGCTGCGTAATGAAGCTCACCGTTTTGCGATAACTTCGCATAGAAAAAAACGCGATAAACAGTTTTTTGCTTCACAATTAAGTAAAATATCCGGTGTTGGCAGTAAAAGAAAGAAGGCACTCATGTCTCATTTTGGTTCGGTAGAAAATATAAGCAAAGCTTCTCTAGCTGAAATTCAAAACGTACCTGGAATTAGTAAAGGTTTAGCAGAAATCATTCTTCAATACGTGAATTCTAAGAAAGGTACTCCTAAATTAACCTTTATTTCTTCTTAATAAGACATAAAAAGCTCCTTTGCCACCATGTTTTTTTATGGCTTGCTGATAGTATAAGATCATATTCCGAACTTTTGTGTCATTCAACCACTTATTTAAGCTATTCTTTATAGTGTCTATTTTATCTGTACTATTACCATGCCCCGTAATTACCAATAAGCACCTATTCCCTGCTTGATAATTTTTGATAATAAAATCTATCAATTTACAATAAGCATTATCTATACTATAGCCGTGCAAATCGAGTTTATCGCTTATAAAATATTTGCCCCTATCGATCTTTAATTTTGTATTGTAGTCAAGACAAAATGATGAATCACCATTATCAGTATTAAGAAAATTTTCTTGTAAACTAGAGGCACCTTTATCAATCATAGATTTTATATTTACTTTGTGATCAACTTTCAAAGTAACTTTTCCACATTCTATTGGCTTAACATTTTTTTGCCAATCTAACTCATCATCTGACATAAATTCATTAATTGAACTCATAATTTTACAACAATATATAAACACAGTAAAATATTGCTTACTCTATAAAAATCTGATTTTTAATAATGAGATGAAATCATCAAAAGCTAATGAAAACTGTTGGATATATGGAAAGCACACTTGTATTTCAGCATTAAGAAACAAAAATAGGCGGTGTATAGAACTGTTAGTAACAGAAAATTTCTACAGAGAATTTGAGAAAGAAATTAAACAATGTGCAGATAGTAAGGGCATTAAAGCTCGACTGGTAGAGAACAAAATGTTCAATGATGTTTTACCCAAAGGTGTAAATCACCAAGGAATTGCTTTAAAAGTTACTCCTATTTTTCACAGCTTAAATATTGAAGAAATAGCTGAAAGATCAGGTGAAAACTCTACTATAGTCATTTTAGATCAAATTACTGATACACACAATATAGGTTCGATTTTAAGAACCTCAGCTTGTTTCAACATTGATGCATTGGTTTTACCGTATCACCATTCACCGAGCGAAAATGCATCTATCGCAAAAGCAGCAAGTGGAGCACTGGATATTGTCCCTCTAATATACGTTACAAACATAGTAAAGACGATGGAGTCTTTAAAAAAGATAGGCTACTGGTGTTATGGGTTTGATTGCAATGCAAAGGAAAATATAGATGAAATAAAGAATTTTGGGCAAAAAAGAGTAATTGTTTTTGGTTCTGAAGAGAAAGGAATGCGGAGATTAGTGAAAAAAAATTGTGATTATCTTTTAAAAATTCCAATGTCAAACGTAATTGATAGTCTAAATGTTTCAAACGCAGCAGCAATAGGACTATATTCCATTTACATTAAAACAAAAATCACTGCAAATTAGTTGCAATGAAAAATATACTTTTTGCCTGCTATCAAGACCGTTGGAATCTAGAAAAAAGAATGCCATTTTAGCTTCACATGCACAGCTGGAAGATGTCATCCCAGTGCGCGACACTGGGATCTAGTTAAATTTGCGAGTATAAAAAAAATATAACGTTTCTGATGATGATGGAAAAATGGATGCCAGTGTCTGGGCACTGGCATGACATCTTTCTACAGAATAATGTTCGTACATCTGTGTATCACATGCTGGAATGACAACAGTGAATGACATCTTGCGAGGGAGTGTTAAATAAACTGTGTCAAGCCGCATTTTTAGTTCAACTCAATTTTCAGTCTGTTGGGAAAGAAAATGTCAAGCTGAGACATAGTTAATGACCAATTAGGCAAAGCTGTAGTCCACTTTTGCTCTACCTTTTTTATAGCACAATATACCTGTTTGTACAAGGCATTTGTATTAGTAAATGAGCCCTTAGTTTTAGTAAATTTCCTAATTTGTCTATGCAATCCCTCAATTGGATTGGTGGTGTAAATCAGCTTCCTAACTGGTCCAGAATACTTAAAATAACCAGACAAATTTTCCCAATTGTTTTGCCATGATTTTGTAACCAAGGGATATTTTTCACTCCATTTTTCTTCCAGCTCAAGCAAATAATTCTCAGCAATCTCTTTACTTGAAGCACGATATATTTTTTTCAAATCATTTATGAAAACTTTTACATCTTTGCTAGATACATACTTCAGTGAATTCCTTATCTGATGCACTATGCATAGCTGTACTTCTGCTTTAGGAAATACACTATTTATAGCGGTAGGAAAGCTTTTTAGCCCATCAATACAGGCAATTAGAATATCTTCTACTCCTCTTTCTTTGAGGTCATTTAGTACTCCCAACCAGAAGTTAGCTCCTTCACTTTCAGCCAAATAAAAACCTAATACTTCTTTTCTGCCATTTTGATTTATGCCCAATATATTATACATACATTTACTTATGCAATGTCCGTCCTCCTTGACCTTAAAAAACATGCCATCCATAAATACTATTGGATACACTGATTGCAGTGGGCGGCTGCGCCATTCATTGATTACTGGTAGCAGTTTATCGGTAATACTAGATATCTCTGCTGCTGATATTTTGTGGTCATATATTTCCTCAACATGTGAAGCTATATCTCTGTATCCCATGCCACTGGCATATGTGCTTAAGACCTTTGCTTCAAGTTCTGGATGTAGGCTTGTTTGCCTTTTTTTGACTATTTGTGGTTCAAAGCTTCCCTCCCTATCTCTTGGTGTTAGCAGCTCAAATGAGCCTGCACTCGTGCGTAAAGTTTTTGCGTTTCTCCCATTTCTTCGGTTATTTTCTTCACTTTCAGCTGACATGTAGCTTTCTATTTCACCTTCCAGACTTGCCTCTAGCAACCTTTTTATAAACGGTGTTAATGCTCCATCTCTTCCTGTCAATGGTCTTCCTTCTCGTATAGATGACAGGATATTTGTTTCTAATTCTTTATAATCTACCAAACCAGTAGTTCTATTTGCTTGACTCATATCAAACCTCCATTTTTTATATCAATTTATTACTTTTTTTTCGGTTTGACACACTTTTTTGAACGTTCCCTCTTGCGATGTCATTCACTAGCACTTACATTACCAATCCCAAGAAAGAGGTGAACTTAAATCTGTTGGAATCTCGAAGGATGGCTGTGACACTATCTCTTTTATCTCATTTCTAAGCCATTCACTACCTTCTTGCCCAGCATCCTTGATAGCTTGCTTGAAACTGCTCCCTAGTACAGTTTTAGCAGCTTTAGTGACGTCACCATTATTATCTAGAGCTTTTGCTATTATAGTTAACTCAGTTAACTTATCATTTAAGTTAGCAGGCATCTTATCAGTCTTAGCCTTTATTGCATCTACGTTAGTTACAATACCTGCGATTCTATTAGTCTCAGTTCCTAAATCGTCAGGTATCTTATCAGTCTTAGCCTTTATAGCAGCAACATCAGCTCCTAAGGTATCTGTAATCTTATCAGTCTTAGTTTTTATTGCAGTAACGTCAGCAGTTTTAGCTAAAGGAGCTAGTTCAGCAGATTTTGCTAACTTACCTAACTCAGTTCCTAAATCGTCAGGCATCTTATCAGTCTTAGCTCTTATTTCAGTAACATCAGTAGATTTTGCTAACTTACCTAACTCAGTTTCTAAATCGTCAGGCATCTTATCAGTCTTAGCCTTTATAGCAGCAACATCAGCTCCTAAGGTATCTGTAATCTTATCAGTCTTAGTTTTTATTGCAGTAACGTCAGCAGTTTTAGCTAAAGGAGCTAGTTCAGCAGATTTTGCTAACTTACCTAACTCAGTTCCTAAATCGTCAGGCATCTTATCAGTCTTAGCTCTTATTTCAGTAACATCAGCAGATTTTGCTAACTTACCTAACTCAGTTCCTAAATCGTCAGGCATCTTATCAGTCTTAGCTCTTATTTCAGTAACATCAGTAGATTTTGCTAACTTACCTAACTCAGTTTCTAAATCGTCAGGCATCTTATCAGTCTTAGCCTTTATAGCAGCAACATCAGCTCCTAAGGTATCTGTAATCTTATCAGTCTTAGTTTTTATTGCAGTAACGTCAGCAGTTTTAGCTAAAGGAGCTAGTTCAGCAGATTTTGCTAACTTACCTAACTCAGTTTCTAAATCGTCAGGCATCTTATCAGTCTTAGCCTTTATAGCAGCAACATCAGCTCCTAAGGTATCTGTAATCTTATCAGTCTTAGTTTTTATTGCAGTAACGTCAGCAGTTTTAGCTAAAGGAGCTAGTTCAGCAGATTTTGCTAACTTACCTAACTCAGTTCCTAAATCGTCAGGCATCTTATCAGTCTTAGCTCTTATTTCAGTAACATCAGCAGATTTTGCTAACTTACCTAACTCAGTTCCTAAATCGTCAGGCATCTTATCAGTCTTAGCTCTTATTTCAGTAACATCAGTAGATTTTGCTAACTTACCTAACTCAGTTTCTAAATCGTCAGGCATCTTATCAGTCTTAGCCTTTATAGCAGCAACATCAGCTCCTAAGGTATCTGTAATCTTATCAGTCTTAGTTTTTATTGAATCTACATTAGTTCCAATACCTAATAATGTAGCAATTGCACCTCCAGTCATGAACTTTGTTGCTGTAGAACTGTAATCTACTTCAGCATTACCATTAGGTTCATACCTAAAAGTGTTGAAAACACTAGTATCATCTACACCAAAGGTATACTTATTACCTGTATTATCTTCATAAATTATAGTTTTAACATCAGCTAGATCTGTTGCATCAGTTTGTGTATCTACTTTTTTAAAACTTAAATTAGCCGCCATATCACACTCTCCGTTAATTATAAAAACCATAATGTGCATGAAAATAATATAAATTCCGTAAATACTAGATTTTGCATAAGATTTCCTTGAAGCTTTTCACTTCAGAATTCTTCTCTTGCCGTTCCAGTCTCCTCTGCTGTCATTCCAGTGCTTGACACTGGAATCCATTTTCCCATCATAAGAAACGTTGTACTTTAATATAAAACGGCTACTTTTATGCTCATCAACTTAACTAGATCCCAGTGCCTGGGCACTGGGATGACAAGAAGGGGGCTACTTGGATGATATCGAAGGAGCTACTTGAATGACAAGAAGAGGGCAGTGCCCTCCTTGTATATTAGATATAGGCCGAGTTATGATCGTGATAAACATGATCGCTTGCGCAATCGAACATTTTCGCAAAGCCATTCTCTAGATAAAGATTATATTCGTTATGTTGACCTAAAAATATAGTGCTATCTTGTGTTTCTAGGCTGAAACTATTTGAATCTGACAGCAACTCATAGTTTAAGTTGTCTATTTTGGTAATGCTACTTATCACTTTACCATTATCATTATTAGATATAGCTAGATCATAATGATTGCCATCCTTCACTATCTTAATAGATACCTTATCCTCAGGTAACACTATAAGCTTTTTTGTGTCACTATCGTGAATTACAAATTTGCCATCTTTAAAGTAATACTTGTCTTCCGGCAAAGCACCAACCTTATAATTCGATGTATGCAGTTTGTCCCAAAAATCTAACACAGATTGCTTTTCTGCTCCTTCTGCCCTATCATGCAAAGCTTTTAGGTCATGATAATCTATGGTTACATTTGCCTTGTGCTTTCCTTCTGAGAATTGATCAGAGCTCCTTTCTATTTTCAAGATTGTGTCTTTCAATACCTGCTCTTTTTCCTCCACAAAAGGTGATCTTTTTGTTCTTGCTAAACTTTGTGGCTGATCAGACAGCATTTCATTGTTGTCGTTTTTCTCTTCAGTAGCTAGTGCAACAACATTACCATGGCTCATATGTAATGTATCCACTCCTATTTTAGTTTCACTTGCACTTACCTGTTCTTTTGGACTTTCGATTTCCCTTGTGTATATCCTCTGATAGTCCGTGTAGCCTCTATTAGTATCACCGATATCGCCATCACCTTGATCGAAAGTTATTTTTTTACTTCCATCTTGCATGTTCTCAATTTCAACTTGAGGAGAAACAGATGCTAGAAAATCATTATAACTGTAGTTATAATCAGTAGAAAAGAATATTTTTCCTTTGAAGTTATGGAAATTATTAGATAACATTCCAATTTCTTCATCAGTATCACCATCAAATAGTTTTACTTTAGTGAAATATCTTTGATTGTTGATTCTCACTATTTCACCACTCGAGTTTCTTTGTATCTGATAATCATTTGGATCATGTTTAATGGTAAAAAGTTTACCAGGGGCATATTTTTCTAAGTTTATAAGGCCCACATTTATATGTTTATGAGAATAATCTCTCTTTTCATATTCATGTGCAAATACTGGGTCAATATATTTGTATTCGTCTGGTATGCTACTGTATTCTCTTCCTTCAGAATCAGATGGTGCTAATTTATATTGTCCATCTTTTTCCACCAATTTTAGGTGAGTAACATTGTCTGGCAATTGAAACCTTACGTTTTTTCCATGATCATGAATGAACAAGTTACTTTCATTTATAACTTCACCTCTTTCATTTTTCATCTCTTCAGTGATATAGAAGCCCATATTTTTGAATGCATGTAGATTTTTGCCTCCTTGCTTTACAACCGCTTCGTATACATCGTCGTCTGTTCTATCGGTCCCTTTATCATCCAATAATGTTCCTTTTTCTACGATTACGCCGCTTTCTCTTTGCTCATCAGAATATTGAGCATGCTTTGAATCTTGATGATTCAAGATTTTGGTACCTCTAAGAAGCAGAGAATCTAAATCTTTTTGAATGTGTCCAGTGTTAGGATGCAATAATTCATTTTCATGTAAATGTGCTTCATCAAAGTATTCATCGCGTTCTACTGTTCTGCCGTCTATTAAAGAAGCTTTATACTGACCGTTTTCTTTTGTAACTGCCATATAAGCACCGCCATCATATTGAGTATTTAAGTTGTGCAATATATCCTCAAAAACAAAAGTTTCTTTAGTTTGGCCTTCAACTTGCTTAAAAAATCCTGATTCGCTCGATAATTCTCCAAGTTTTGTATTTCCATCATATATAGACAGTGCACCCATATCTCCTTGACCATGAGCTTTTACGGAGAAAATCTTACCTTCTTGTAGATTAATATGAGCACCTCTGATTAAGTTTGGATCGATATTAACCATCTCTTCTAACATCTTTTCTACATCGATGTTCTGAGTTGACTTTAACTGTTTTGAACCAGTGCTTATCATCTCATCGAGCAAGGATTTTTTCAATTCTTCATATCGAGAGGAAGAAGTAATGGAATTATATTGTTCCAAAAGTTTTTCATGAGAAATCTCTTGCTTATGGTATTTTTCACGTACTTCAGCGGATTCCTTGCGAATCTGCTCATCCAGGGCTTTTAATGCATTATCATAAACTTTTTTTAAGTTCTCATCATAATTTGACAATGTCCTTAAAGCCTGATTTTTATACTCTAAACTGTTTTGGTACTCATTACCTTGTTGGTCAGAGTAGGTTAGTTTATTCTGTCCATCAGCAGTTTTCACTACCTTTAAAAAATGATATTCCTTAGATATATCAAGGTTATCATTTGTTGCCCTATTAACAGCGCGAGCAACATTATGAAATGCAACGTGTTCTACAGGAGAAAAACTTCCAACGTTTTCTCCATCCATTTTTTCTATATTTGCTTTATAGTATGATATGTTTTTAATTTCTCCGCCCACTATTTCTTGACCAGTTGCTATAAAATCTCCTTTTGTAACTTGTAGGGCATTAATTTCTTCCATAGCAGTTTCCGTATTATTAGAAGCCAGCCAGCCTTTGAAGGAATCATTATGACCTTTTATTTGGTCTAGAAAATTTCCTGATTGATTTGAATCACCTTTATATAAAGCATCTAGATAGCTTCTGAGTAGATTAGGATCTTTTTCCTGTAAGTACATTATCAACGCATGACCAGTTTTATACACTAAACTGTTTTCTTCATCATTGGCTGAGTATTGTAAATTTAAAATTCCACCTAGATCCAAATTTGCGGTTTCAGTTTTATCAATGCTTGACCCTTGAGCATTGAACTTGTGATCTGAATGATGTTCAAAGTAATCTGCAATTCCCTCCATTAATAATGTAGGTAGAGATTTTCCTCCTGTAGCCAAGTAAGTCAAACCATGTGCAAACTCATGCTGAAGGTTATGAACGCCACCTTGCTGATAGACATACATCTCAGCAAAAATATCAGCTTCTCCTTTGTAGTAACATTTACCACCTTCATCTCCGAGGTAAGAACCAAAACGTTCGCTTCCACCAAGGTGAGTGTAATCAGCCTTATCATCAAACACATAAATTTTGAATGTTTGTTCTGAGCTACCAGGCTCCAGCTTAAATGCATCTTTAAAATTAATAGCTGTTTCTCTTATCTCACTTTCAATGTGAGCAACTTTACTTGTTCTTAAATCATGAGAATGAACCTCTACTTTGATATTTAAATCTTTCACTTCTATGATATGCTTATTGTTAAAGTATTCTTCTTTAGTTATATTTTTATTTATTTGTTGATTGATTTTCATAATTCTAACCTCTAATTTATTAGTCTTTACAATATCAAGCATAAAGCTACTTTCGCTAAGAAAGTGTAAATTGTCATATTGATATAATTTATATCTTAGCAGAAGAATACAAATAATTAATCTGATATGGAAAATGTAGAATATGAATGAAATTCTATAGCTAACCTTAGGTGGCTGCTAACAAGTAACGGAATTATAAATATTAAGAAATTTATCAATTTTAAAAAAGGCAAAAAAATCCCTATGTAGCGAGTTTTGACCCTATAACAATGTAAATTGGCGTTGTAATAATGTGCTAACGCTTATTTAAAGCGGGTTTTGGCTGAACGTAGAAAAATTTTAAAAGACATGCAGCCGCTATAATTTTTATGTAATTTGCCAATAAATATCTGAGTTTTTTACTGAATTTTGTTGTTAAATCCGCGGAGATTAAAACAAGGATAAATACTCTTGTTGCTATAGTAAGGAAGTTAAGAAGGTTTGTCAAGGAATTTCATCCAGCAAGAAGTCTAAAAGCAAATTGACTTCCATTCCACTGAAGCACTATACTAAAGCTACGATGGGTAATTAGCTCAGTTGGTAGAGCACTTGCTTGACGTGCAAGGGGTCGCTGGTTCGAGCCCAGTGTTACCCACGTTTTTGCTAACGAAAAGATTTTATATGACAGCAGTGCACAATGGCAAACACTCGATAGCAGAGTCCAAGCGCTTAATTTATTCCATAATAATAGTCGCAATAACAATGCTTATGGAGATAGCAGGGGGAATAATTTCACACTCGCTTGCTTTGTTATCAGATGCAGGACATATGCTCACTGATCTTTTTGCCTTGGTTTTAAGCTGGATAGCGCACAAATTTTCAGCTAAAAAATCTGATTTACAGAGGTCATATGGGTATCACAGATTGCAGATAATTGCAGCATTTGTTAATGGTTTAACTCTATTTTTCATCGCAGTGGTCATTATCATTGAATCAATAAAGAGATTTATTTTTCCAGTTCATGTTGAATGGAAAATAATGTTAATAATTTCTACACTTGGCCTGATTTCTAACATTATGGTATTTTTTATATTACATAGTAAATGCGAAAATAATATAAACATGAAAAGTGCTGTATTGCATGTTATAGGAGATATTTTAGGTTCTGTAGCTGCTATACTTGCATCTGTAATTATCATGTTTACCGGATGGCAAATAGTGGACCCTATTTTGTCAGTATTTGTTAGTGTAATAATCTTAAACAGTGGCTATAAAATTCTCAAGAATTCTTGCCATATACTCCTTGAAGGTACACCTGAGAGTGTATCTGCTAAGGAGATAAAAAGTGAGCTTATATCTAAGCTACCTGAAGTGATAGATGTACACCACATACATGTATGGTCACTATCTGATAATTATTTTATACTTACTATGCATGCCAAGATAAAGCAAAATGGACAACACACTAATACTTTGTATGAGATAAAAAAAATACTATTAAATAGATTCGAAATCGCACACTCTACAGTTGAAATTGAATACGATGAGTGCGTAGACAGTAAAATACTTAAACATTGACATCTATAGGCTATTTGTTATTACTACAATATCATCTATATTATAGAGGGTAGGCTATGATAGGTATTTCCCAAATACAATTTCCTGGAAAGGATTCTTACAGATTAAAGACAGCAAGCTACTTCGCAGCTTTTATTTCTTTAAGCATTTTAGTTAATCCAGCCAACGTCTTTTTATCTTTCGCTACAGTATTTTTTAGATCTGAAATAAAAGCTTTTTATGTTTATAAAGACATAAAAGCTGCAAAACAGGAAAAAATAAGTAAAAAGGAATATTGGGAAATATTTTTTAAGAATAATAAAATTAAGATAGCATCTTTCCTTTTATTTTTTGCTTCTATAACATATCTAACCTTTACTACTACTTTTCTACTCGTTTCGTTACTTGCAACAATACCACTTGCAATGGTTTTAATTCTATTACAAAGTGAGTTAAGACCAAAGGATTTTAATCCATTTACGTTACTCAAAGCTGCTATAAATTTCTTTTTAGAAGGTATAAAAGAAAATACTCGAGGCATGGTAAATAGGTTTGATTATACTTATGAACATTTACTGCCCCATCAATTGAATAATGATATTAGTAATAATATTGATAAGCTACTGTATAAATATGGTGGGGTAGCAGAAGATGCTATTAATAATGAGGAACTTAGAGAATTTATTGAATATATAAATCACTTACATATGCTTGATGGTCAACCATTTAGTAATGAGAATAAAGGAAAATTAGTGATGTTTTTGCAAGATTTTTGCAAAGGCAATGAGAAACATAGCTCTGGTTTCACTGGTGGGCAAATTCTTCTGTTAGTTCTAAGAGCTTGCAATGATGGAGATAGAGAAACTATAAAAAATAAAAAAGACGCGTTGATTGCAAATTTGCTAGATAGTCAAACCTTCTCTAGGAAAGAACGAATTCCCAACACATGTTTTACTGGTGTTATCTACAGAATGTTAAGTACATTAGAGGGTATTCATCTTGATCCAGAGATTAAATTTACGCCGCCTAGACAAATATTACTTTCAGAAGCAGAAAATGAAGCACGTAAATTTATGTTAGACAGGCTAAAAAGCAAGAAAAACAGTAAGGAAATTCTTAAAGCTTGGCATAACGCTAAAAATGGCTATGAAAACGATGAAAAGCAAAAAATAGTTGATGATTTTATTGCAGAAGTAAGCATTCCTTTAATGAGAAATTTACTGAGTTTTGCTTCTCAATATAGCGAACAAATTGTGTCAACGTTAATGAAAAATATTAGCTCTATAAAGCTAAACAAACTAGAGTCCTCCGCATTGAATCTGTACATAATAAATAAGCTACAAGAACACGGGTTAGATGATCAACTTGAAAACATCAAAGGAAAAGTCTTTTTAGAGCTCTTAAATAAAAATTTACTTAGAACAGATTTTTCTCTCAAGGATTCATCTTTAACTGAAGCTAAGAGAATAGCTAACAAAATAATAAAAGAAGAAGTAAAAGAATTTAAATTGAAAGCCAAGAAGACTATTGAGGGTCAAGTGGCCAGAATGCTAGATAGTTTAAGAATGTTACCACTAGGGAAAAGGTGTTATAGGGTATACACAGAACTGAGTAAAAATAGCAGAGACGATAAAGAAGAAATAAAGAAAATTCTGCAAGAAAAACTAGCAATAACAGAAGCAGTGATAAATAACATGTTAAAAAAAGAAGCTTCATGCAGGCTAGAGGTAGAAATTGAAGATATTTATAATCAAAGTAAGCACAATGTAACCACACTTTATGAAAAAATACAAGAAGTGAAGCAAAGATTCATTGAAGATGAACTTTTAACACCTCAAGAAGTAGAGAATATAACAAGAGCAAAAATTACAAGCTTAAACAAAGGAGACAAAACAATGCCATCAAGCAGGTTGTTTCGTAGTCTGAGTATCAATAACTTAGCAGCACATCATTTATAAAAACCTATGCTCTCTGCCTTGCAGAAGATTTGCAATGTTTTTATGATGCCTCAAGAAAATTAATATCGCTACAGTGAGTAGTATAAGAAATAACTCTTTTTGAAAAAAGAAAGACGCTAATAAAGCCGTTGCAGTAGAAGTCAAAGAAGCAAGAGAAGAATATCGAAAGGTAAAAAATACTATTAGCCAGACAAATACAAATGCTAATGCTATAGAAATGTTAAGTGCTATCAAAACTCCCAAAGTTGTTGCAACCCCCTTTCCTCCATTGAACCTTAGCCAAATAGGAAACATATGCCCTAGAACTGCAAAAATTGCAGATCCAATATCAACACCACCATCGAAAAATTGTTGTGCTATATAAACTGCGATAAACCCTTTAAAGGTATCCAGAAATAATGCAAGAGCAGCAAGAAATTTATTTCCTGTTCTTGCGACATTTGTAGCACCAATATTTCCAGAGCCTACTTCCCTTAAATTTACCCCTTTTATTTTTGTGATAATTAAACTAAATGGTATTGAGCCTAATATGTAGGATAATATAAGAATTATATACTTTTCCATTATACCAAAAACTTAGCTAATCTTGTTATCCCTCAATCTTTTTAGGTAGCACTGAACTTCATTGTTAATCTGATTGCTAAACAGTATAAGTGCTGTCATATTGATGAGTGCTAAACAAGAGAATAAAGCCCCACCAATATTAGCAATAGCCATTATATCTTTAGACAAACCTGACAAAAATGAAACTACTACCACCGCTATACGATATATTACTACACTTTTTACACCAAACAAATACAGCCATCCCATTTCACAACAATATACAAATGAAATTACTGAGGAAAACGCAAACAAAGGCGCAGCGATGGTTAAAAGTATAGGAAACCAAGAAGAAACTGTTTCAAATGCTTTTTGGGTGATCAATATTCCCTCGCCAATGCCGGTCTGGTATGCACCTGTTATTACTATTGTTATTCCTGTCAAGCAACAAATTAACATTGTATCAAAGCATGGTTCTATCATCGCAACCAGCCCAGTTCTAACTGGCTCCTCATCTTTAGCTACCGCGTGAGTGATTGCAGCAGAACCAACACCTGCTTCACTGGCAAAAATTGCCCTTTGAATTCCAGCAACAAATGCTCCTACCACTCCTCCACCAACGGCATTGAAGTCTATCATACTGGAAAACAATATTTTTAATGTATTGCCAAAATTGTGAATATTAAATGCAATAATCGTGAAACAACTCAAAATATATATTAGTGACATGATAGGCACTAGTGCAGAAGATACTCTAGCTATTCTCCTAATTCCACCGATAATCACCAGAGCAAGTAGCGTAGAAATTATGGAAGAGAGAAACCAAGGATGACCATCTATCCAATTTGAATAGCCAGATAATATTGAAACCATTTGGTTAGTTTGAAATGCTACACTTCCACCAAGGCCTGATAATACAAAAACCGCTGCATATATTGCAGCCAGTACGATACCAAGTTTTTTAAATCCAAACTCTTCTAGCCCATTTCTTATATATTGAAAGGGACCACTGAATAACTGCTCCTGACCTTCTGTTCTGTGCCTAAATGCTAAAGTTACTTCAGCAAACTTTGCAGACATACCAAAAAAGCCTGTGATCATCATCCAAGGTACCGCTCCTGGCCCTCCCATTGAAATTGCAATTGCAACACCAGCAACAGTTCCAAGACCTACAGTGCTTGAAAGTGCAGTAACAAATGCCTGAAAATGCGTAATGTGACCATCGTGATGATCTGTATCATATTTTCCACATAAAATAGCGAACGCATGCTTAAACATCCTTATGTTGAGGAATTTAAAACGTAGTGTTAGAAATATATAACCAAAAGCCAATAGAAGAATTATAAATGGTACGTGAAAGATCTTGAAAAACAATACTTCATTCATGAAGTTGCTTATTCCATTTAATGCAATGTCATAACTTTTGTAAAAAATTGAAGCAGCGTATACATCATTAAATGGTAGGCAAAATAACACTATATAAAGCATTCTATAAATCATGTTTAATACCTTTTGTAATAAGAATCTATTGTATTTAAGACTTCCCTTCTCAGTAGATATATCGCAACAGCATTTGGAATCATAAGGGACATAAACAGGCTATCACCTAAATAAGATATAAATTCTATATTTTTTGATATACAGCTGATATACACTGAACCCACTATAAAAAACTGAAACAATATCAGTACTTTTTTGTTACCAAATAAGTACACTAGGGCAACTTCACAGTAGTAATAGTAAGCTATTATCGTGGAAAAAGCAAAGGAAAACATTATCAGCGGAAGAGCTAGCTTGCTAAATAAAGGCAAGGCTGTTGAAAATGCTGAGCTAACTAACGTAATATCACCTACGGTATTAGTGCTATGCATATCGGTGATAATGATCACAATACCAGTCAAAAATGAGACTAATATTGTGTCTACAAATGGTGCAATCATTGCAACACTTCCAACTTTAACTGGGTCTTTCTCTTTTACAATCGAATGTGCTATAGCTGCTGTTCCAGTACCTGCTTCATTAGCAAACACTGACCTTCTTACCCCTGCTATTAATCCACTCAATACTCCACCTCCTATAGCTGATTTGTTAAAGATATCTTGAAATATTATAGATAGAGCATTCAGTAGATTATTTCCGTTTACATAGATTAAATATATACACATGCCTATATATAACATTATCATGATCGGTCCTAAACCTGTTGCAACTAAAGCAATTCGCTTTATTCCTCCCAGTATTACAATTAATACAAATAGCGAGATAATAACAGATGTGTTGTATTCAAATAAGTTACTTGACAACGCTGCAATTTGATTTGCCTGAAATGGTATGCCGCCTAGAATCATTGCAACAAGCAGCATAACTGCGTAGATAAATGCAAGGAATTTGCCAGTCTTCATAAATCCAATCTTTGCAAGTCCATGTTCCATATAATAAAAAGCCCCACCAGTTGTGTTTTCAGAGCGATGAGTAAATGCAAGCACTACTTCAGCAAATTTTATTGACATGCCAAGTACCCCGGTAATTATCATCCAAAAAACTGCACTTGGTCCCCCTATTGTAATAGCTATTGCAACTCCTGATATTGTTCCAAGACCAACTGTTCCTGAAATTACCGTTGCAAATGCCTGAATGTGGGTGATTATGCCGTTATTATTATGGCTTTCTAGGTTGAATAGTGTTTGTATCCCATATTTGAACAACCTAAAGTTAATGAATTTGAATCGAATCGTACAAAAAAAACCAGTTGCAATTACCCAAATAATTATAAATGGTATGTTGAATATCTTTATATATAAAAAAGAGTTTAATAGATCAGTTACTTTTATAATCATGCTGCTCACTATTTTTTATATAGCTGACTAGTTTTATATGCGTAATGTACATAAAGTCCGGTACTTATTGGAATAGTCAAGATATAAACTGCACCTAAAATTGGTAGTGTTATCCATGGCTTACTTATAAAAAATATGATCAATATTCCAAAAAATGACACAAATATATAGGATAAACTTTTAGGGACATAAATGTATTTTGCAGAGAAAGTTGGAATATGACTTATCGAAAAAAATGAGATGGCCAAAAAGTAACAAGCTGTATTCTTTACGTTAAAAAATTGCTCTATAAGAAGTAAATATTCACTTTCATGAGATTGAAAGGTAATAATTATTGGAAACAGAACAAGTAAAGCGCATACAGGAGCTGGAACACCAGAAAAGAAAAATTTTTTCCAGTATAATTGTTCTGAATGTAGCGAGACATTAAATCTTGCAAGTCTTATTGATATGCAGATTACATATATCATTACTAGAATCCAACCTACAACTTTAATTTCGTTTAACTTCCAAAAATATAAAAGAAAAGCAGGTGCTGAACCAAAATTTAGAAAATCTGCAAAAGAATCGAGTTGTGCTCCAAAATCGCTAGTTGATTTTAGAATTCTGGCTATTCTGCCATCCATCCCATCTATTATTGCTGCAATGATAATAAAAATTGCTGAAAACTCCCATTGTTCATTAAACGTGAATTTAAGTGAAGTAAGGCCAGCACATAAACCCAATAAAGTTATAAAGTTTGGAAATAATTTGGTAATAGGTAAGAATTTACCGTTACCTTCATCATTATTCATATAACGTCAAAAGTAAGCTTCTCTTGTTTATTAAAATCTGCTATAACTGTTTCACCGCCAATAACAGTTTGCCCTTCTGAAACTCTTACCTCTATGTTAGCAGGAATATAAATATTTACTCTACTGCCAAATCTTATAATTCCAAACCTTTCACCTGCCTTTACGCTCTGAGATGTCCTCAAATTACAAACAATGCGGCGTGCAATAAATCCAGCTATTTGCTCTACAATGATTTCTTTTCCCTTCTCATATTCAATCACAATAACCTGCTTTTCATTCTCATTACTAGACCTATTGCTTATTGCGGAAACAAACTTGCCTTTTTTATAACTCATTTCCTTTATTGTACCAGATATTGGTATACGATTAACGTGGACATTCAAAACACTTAGAAATATGCTAACAAGCGTAAACCTCTTCTCTTCTTCATTTTCTGCTGACAAGGAGTAACTCACTTCTTCAATTTTTGAAATCACACCATCAGCAGGACTTAATATAAAATCCTTATTGTTTGGTATAGCTCTTGCTGGATCACGAAAAAAATAGGTACATAATAACGTTGGAAATAAGCAAGTAATTCCAGCTCCCCAAGATATAGAGAATGCTATACACGTTACTATAAAGGAAACAATTATAAATAAATAACCTTCTCTGTTTATGTTAGGCAGACCAAAGCACATAATTTATTCTCGATAATTCATTATTAACAATTTATCATTTATAATTTCTCATGAAAAGCTTTTTTTCACTGTTTCACTTTTGGAATTATTATATAAATATTTGCTTATAAAATAATTGATAGATGTAAATTTTTCAATAAAAGTTGAAGTTTTTTAACTATTATTAATATTATTTTAATAAAAACTTAATAATAATTCTTAATAATATATGAATTATTATGTTCGTAATTTCGTATGACAGGGGAAATAGAAAAAGATGAATCTCATTCTCTACGAGATGCAATTCAGGGAGGTGATATTGAGGCTGCAGAACTACTAATAAAGTCTGGTGCAAACGTCAATTATAATTATGAGCGTAATAGTACACCACTGCATATTGCCATCGGGTATGAGCAATTTAAAATAGCGAGGTTGCTGATAAATAACGGAGCAAACGTTAACGCAAAAACTGAAAATCATGGTAAAGACGACTTAACACCAATGCACCTTGCAATTTTTGCAAACACGCCAGAGTTTATAGAATTGCTAGCTAGCCATGGTGCATTAATTAATGAAAGAGAAAGCACTGAAGGATATACACCTCTTCACCTTGCTGCTTTATATGGGAATAAAAGCGTAATGCAAGCCTTGATTGATAAGGGACAGAATATTGAAGATATTGATAATAATGGGCGTACAGCTTTATTTTTAGCTATTAGGCAATGCACTGAAGCAGAGGATGATAGCAGAATAGAAATTATCGAGTATTTGATAAATAAACTCAAAGCAGACATAACGAAAAAAGATAATAATACCAATTCCCGCTATACAAGCAACGAATAGACAATAATGGAAAAAAAGCCATACTGGAGTAAGTAAAATAGCGAGGTTTAGATGGCATTAAGATCAAAATTATTGGATGAAAAAGTGGTGGAATCAGCAAAAGAGATGCTGAAGAAAGTAAGAAATAATGCGTATGTTGCAAAAAAACTAAATGCTGTAATTGCAGCAAAAAAGCACAGTATAACAGCTGTAGCAAAAATATGTTGCATTTCGAGAAAGGCAATTACTACATGGATAAAGCACATAAAATTTGGAAGAAAAGAAAAATTATTTTCTCCACCTCAACGCCGTAGAAAAACTATATTGAACCAAAGTCAACTTGAACAAATTGAGGTGTGGATAGAGGAAAATCCCAATATTACTATTAGAGAAATGAGAATAAGAATCCAAGAAAGATTTGGTTTGAATATCAGCAAATCCACAATACATCGTAATATGCAAAGAATGAAATTCTCATATATCACACCAAGACCAGTTCATAGTGGACAGGATAAAAATAAGCAAGAGGAGTTTAAAAAAAAACCTCAATGAAACTATTGTCATGCATTCTGAAAAAGAGCTATTTTTCTTCGATGAATCACGGTTTGGTACACATTCAAAAGTTGGACATGGGTGGTTTAAAAAAGGCAGTAGGACACAGGTTAAGGTAAAATTAGGTAGGGAAAATTTTTATCTCTATAGTGCAGTTAATCCCAGAAATGGAGAGAATTTTAGCTTATTTGCACCAAACGTCAACACTGCTTGTATAAATATATTCCTTGAACAGATGTCGCAATATTTAGGAATACGAAAGGCTTTTCTCGTGATGGATTGCGCTAGTTGGCATAAGTCAAAAAGTTTAAAGATACCTAAAAATATCGAAATTATATACCTACCACCATACTCACCTGACCTCAATCCTGTTGAGAGGTTTTGGTTATATATAAAACAGAACATTTTGCGCAATAAAATCTACGATACAATTGTTCTGCTTGAGAGCGCTTTGTGTAAATTTATTACCTCTCTTTCCCCTTCCACGGTTAAACAACTCTGCAATGCTTCTTATTTGGTTCATTAATAATGAGAGTTGGTATAAGGAAGAGGAAGACCAAATAAACAGACCAGAAAACATTATGGATTGGCCTGTTCCAATTCCGAATGATAAACCGGAAGAGCAGCAAACTCCATTAAAGCCAACTAAGGTAAACACAGAATTATCAGATCCAAAATCAACCCCTGCTGAGATTCCTAAAAAATCTACTCCTTCAAAAGGATGAGTTTTTGCTTTAACTATAGCTAATCCAAACAAGACGTCATACTGCAACAATCACTAATTTTCTGTGCTTTCAAAAAAACACATCAAGCAAAATCATTTGAGAGTAAGTGGACATTGTTAGATGAATTAACCCTAACTTAAGAATCAGGTATATAAAATATTAGTATGTTTAATTAATAGTGAGGTTTAAAATGTCACCTAGTGAAAAAAACTCTTCAAATTTTGTTGAAACTAAGCAAAGCACTAATTCCAGTTTGGGTGAAAGTGCTGTAAATACAAGTTCTAATGATCCCCTCTTGGGAAAAGCTGAGATAATTGCACAAAAGTTCAATGTTAAAGATAAGGAGTCTTTAATCAAAAAAGGTCCTACTATGATTTGGAACCTGTTAAAAGGAGATAAAAAATTCTCTGAGTTGAATAAAGAAGATAAAGATATTGCATGGAAGCTAGCGCAGGGGTTATTTATAGCAACCATACCACTTTTGGTAGCTGAAGTAATAATTGCTGCACCATTTGCTATAGTTGGTTTTACTTTACTTTTCGCTGTGAAAGTTGCTGTAAAAGCAGTTCAATCTGGATATAAAGGACTCAAATGGTCAGCAGAAAAAACAGTTGAAGGAGCGAAGCATATTGGCGGAAAAATTAAGGATGGTTATGAGTATTCAGCAGATTCACTGAAGAGAGGTGCTAGTTTTGTAAGTGAAAAAACAAAGGAAAAGACAAGTGATATATTCACTGCAACAGCAGATAAGTTATATCGTGCGGCTGGTAATGAAAATTATTCAGATAGAATAGATAACGAACTTATTCCTGATTCACCACAAAAGAAGAGAATTCAAGGAGTGAAAGAAGATCTTAGAGCAATTTGCGCTGACGAAAAAAGTAATTCCACGTTAATAAAGAGCATACTTTCTGGAATATCAGAAAAAATAGAAGAAAAAATAACAGAGGAAACATATCTTGATTGGAGAGATTACTTGCCAGACCAGCTAGTAGATAAATGGAGAGAGCAGAAAAAATTTATTGATCACTTGGACGCAGATGGTTTGCGTAATTTAGTTACAAAAAGGCTATCGGATAAAGATAAATACTTTAGAGACAGTATTTTCTCTGAACATCATGATGGAATTAAGGAAGTAATGAGAGAATGGAAGGAAGAGCATACTCGTTTTAATACTTTAGAAAGGCTTAATAAGTCAGCAAAAAGGCATAAAGCAAGTTCTATGAATTCACTGAAAAATAGCTTATCAGAAAGCAGTTCAATGGATTCTCTAAGCAGTTACAGCACTACTAGCAGCGAAGCGGAGTTGTTAAACCCTAGTGAACATAAGGAAGTAAAAGCACCTACTTCATTCTTTGGTAAGCTGTTCTCGTCAAAAGGTAGCAAAAAGCCAGAGGAAGTTACTTGCACGGGATATAAAAGAATTTCTGAGGATGAGATAACATCTGCAGAAATAGGAAAACCAGGAGCTGTACGACGTAATAGTACTGGTAACCTTACTAAGGTATCGACTCCAAAAGTACCAACTAGTGCCTCACTGACTAATTTAAATAAGGTTGTGAATTCATCTTCACAAAGTTCTTTCAGTCAAGATGTTTTAAACGATCCTACTGTAAAACAAAATCTCAATGCTTTATCTAGTAGAACTCTAACTCGTAGTGATTCTGTGAGTAGCTTAGCTTCTAATAGTAGCTATTCTAGTGCTATTAGTACGTTAAGTGATATCGATAAAAATATTGCTTCTCAAAGCAGTTCTTTCATTTACCATAGTAATTCTGATAGTGGAGTGTGTTCTGGTTCTTCTACGCCACAAAGACACAGTCCTTCTCAAGAAACAAGATTTAGTCTAGAAGTTACGGAAGAGCTCGCTGAGAAGTTGGCAAAACGACGCGTGATTGTAGATCAACCAAACGTAGAATCTGTTCAACAAAAAGCTGAGCCTAGTAAAGGATAAATAAAACCGCTTATCATTCCAAAAGGATGTTACTCAATGAGTAACATCCTTTTTTCATTTGATCAAAATGTTTGCTTATTTAAGATCAATTTTCTAGCACTGGGACAATTATGGAGTTTCTTTTGCCTTTTTTCTAGATTATGCAAGAAACTTAAAAAATGAAAGTTTTTATTCAATAATTTGTGTATAAGGGATATTATTTTACTGCTAGTGAAATAAACCAGAATGAAGTCTATTTTATTGACAAGGCCTTTATTAGATTCGTTGAGCACAAGAAGCACGCTAAAAAAATATGGATACAAAGTTTTTATAGAGCCAGTATTCACAATAAAGTACTTAAATCCTGATATATCTACGTATGAATTTGACGTTGTGATATCTACAAGTAAAAACAGTGTAAAGGCTTTCAGTCAAATATGCAAAGAGGATGGCTTTCCAATTATTACGGTTGGTAATTCAACTATGCAGGCTGCAAAAAATTTGGGATTTTCCGATATAATCTCAGCAGACAGCAACGTTGATGGTCTGATATCATTCATAAAATCTCATTATTCAAATGCAATAAAGTTCTTATATATAAGGGGACAAGAAGTATCATGTGACCTAAAAAAGAAATTATCTGAAGAAGGTTTTAACGTAAGAGAAATTGTACTCTATAAAACAATTACTAAAAGGAGTCTAACTAATAGGTGTAAAAATTTACTATTGGACGGTAAAATTGATAGCGTTGCTTTTTTTTCCTCACAAACAGCAAGAATATTTTGCTCATTAGCTCTAAAAAGTAAGCTATCCCATGTTATGAGTAATACAATTGCATATACCATGAGTAAGAACATTGCTGATAGTTTAAAATTAATCAAATGGAAAAAAATCATAACATCAAGACTACCTACCAAAGAGAATTTAATCGATACAATTAATAAGGATTATTGATGTTAAAGATTGCAACTTGGAATGTAAACTCCATACGTAAAAGAATTAACCAACTTTGTAGTTTTATAGTTGATAGTCAGATAGATATAGTTTTGCTGCAAGAGATAAAATGTACGGAAGAGCAATTTCCTTATGCAGAAATAGAAGAGTTAGGATATGAATATGCTATCTATGGACAGGTTGCAAGAAATGGCGTTTGTGTTTTATCTAAATATCCGATACTAGAGAAATTTAAAATTGAAATTGTAGAAGGTTATCAAGAAGCGCGCTATATAGAGTGCATAATAGAGCACGGTGACCAAAAGATAAGAGTGGTGAGTGTATATGTCCCAAATGGCCAAAGCCCTGATTCTCATGTATTTGAGTATAAACTTAAGTTTTTTGATAACCTATATGAAAGGATGAACAGTTTATTAAAAAATGAAGAGTTAACCATTATAGCTGGCGATTATAATGTTGCACTGGATGAAATTGATGTTTTTGATTCAAATTTATTAAATGGCCAAGTGTGCTTTCATATAAAAGAGCGTGAGAAATTAAGAGCAATCTTGAATCTTGGCTTTAAAGATGCATTTAGAATATCTCACCCAAACTTGCAACAATTCACTTGGTGGAATTATCAAGGCGATTCACTCAGAAACAATCAAGGAATGCGAATAGATTATATGCTACTATCGCCACAAGCTGTAGATAAATTGGAAACATGTTACATAGACGATAGGTTGCGTAAACTAGAAAACCCATCTGACCATACTCCTGTTGTATGTGCTATAAAACAATAAAAACCTCTACATATTTGGCAAATCTGTTTGCTGTCCTGTACTTTTAGCTGGCTGATCTAAAGTAGGTTGTTTAAGGGTAGCAGGTGTTTCTTTTCGTGGACTGCAAATTCGCTCAGAGGCAAAATACTGTTTATTCTCTCCGTTTCCCTGGGAAATTTGTTCAGAAACTTCTTTAACTTTAGTTTTTAAAATACCATCAATGCCATTGCAAATTTTTTCATTCAATTTTGCTCTCTTTTCTGTATCATCTTTATCTTGTGAACTAGGATCATATAAAGTACCTTTTTTGTTATTTGAAAAAAGAACCTCAACTCCTCCCTTTACAGCAAATATTGTACCAATAACAGCAGCAACTATCGCAAGTTTAGTAGGGCCAAAAATTAATATTGAAGCAATCGAAAAAAGAACAGGAAGAAAAACCTCACGTAAGAACTTTGTTACCATCTCTTCATCACTAAGTAGTGGTGGTTCATCCTCTTCTTTTTTACCCCCTCCTAAGAATGGTATTTTTTCTTTTAGCCCACTCATCAAAGAGTCAGAAATGTTTTTCGGGTCTATTTTTATTCCAAGTGGTAACCCAACAAGTTTTATTAGTGAATCTTTAGCTTCTGTACCACGTATATCATCTAAGCATGCCTCTACTACTTGCTTTACTTTACTATCTTCCTCTCCAGCTAATTTTTTCTCTCTAATTTCTTTAAGCACAGAAAGTAAAAACTGACAAAAATTCTCTTCACTGAGTGGTCTTATTTTTTCCGGATTGACATTATTAAGTAGTATGTCCTTATAAACTGATATGAAAGCATTAGTTATTCCTTGATTCTCTTTGGCCTTATCTTGTAGCACTTCCACAAAGTCATCATAAATTACCCTATGCTCCTCCTTGAGGACTATCTCATTTTTCTCCACCACCTGAACAGGTAGCTTCGAAGGTTCCTGATTCTTTGATTGTGAAATTGGTATTCCTGTCATAACTGATTTATACGTACTAACCTATGCTTTAATTATAGCATATTTTTCGCATCAGTTCAAATTTCTTAGAACCTGTCTGAAAGGAAAAAAAGAAAAGAATAAAGCAAAAAAAAATAGAAGAGTAACAAATGATATAAGTGATAAGGGAATGTAAAAAGTTGCTTTCATATATTTTAAATCTGATTATAATGACAGTTAGAGATATTTTTAGAGCTCAAAAACTTATCTTTGTCTGCAGACTTTTTCTACTAAACAATCAAATTAATTAAAAAATGTAGTGTATCTTCTTCAGTGTATACACGTATACTTAATCTCTGTCGTATGTGTGCTGCATTTTATTTTTCACACAAGGGGATTTTATGTCCAGAATTCCAGATATTTGACCTTTACTTTAGCTAAAAATCAATAGGCGCCTATTGTTTAACGCTAATTAAAATAAAAATTTTT
Organism: Wolbachia endosymbiont (group B) of Gerris lacustris; assembly: GCF_964028355.1. Classification (NCBI taxonomy): domain Bacteria; kingdom Pseudomonadati; phylum Pseudomonadota; class Alphaproteobacteria; order Rickettsiales; family Anaplasmataceae; genus Wolbachia; species Wolbachia endosymbiont (group B) of Gerris lacustris. The sequence continues at coordinate 342,515 of NZ_OZ034761.1, read as the reverse complement.
CTAATATATAGGAAAATCACAAAATCACTGTTTACTGAAAGCGGGATGTTATTGCCAAGAAAGCTGCTGATATCACAGAACCTTAGATTATTCCCAAACGTTGTTTGCTTGACGTATGAGCGTGCTCTCCTTACTTCAAGAATTCTTTAATATTACTACTATTATACTTACGAAATTAACTACTCAAAGCATCCGTTCAGGGGTGTGGCAAAATAAGGTAAAAGTGAATCTACAACAACAAGGTGTCATTCCAGTGCTTGACACTGGAATCCAGCCTTTTGTAGTCTCATTGAAAGCGTTGCTTTTAATATCTATGATTAGGTTGCTTGTGAGCAATTTGGATCCCAGTGTCAAGCACTGGGATGACATTATTTTTGCTTCAATATTTACACATTAGCCATGCATCTGAACAGATACTACTTAGGTCCTTTCAAGATATGTTCTTATACCAATTCCCGCTATACAAGCAACGAATAGACAATAATGGAAAAAAAGCCATACTGGAGTAAGTAAAATAGCGAGGTTTAGATGGCATTAAGATCAAAATTATTGGATGAAAAAGTGGTGGAATCAGCAAAAGAGATGCTGAAGAAAGTAAGAAATAATGCGTATGTTGCAAAAAAACTAAATGCTGTAATTGCAGCAAAAAAGCACAGTATAACAGCTGTAGCAAAAATATGTTGCATTTCGAGAAAGGCAATTACTACATGGATAAAGCACATAAAATTTGGAAGAGAAGAAAAATTATTTTCTCCACCTCAACGCCGTAGAAAAACTATATTGAACCAAAGTCAACTTGAACAAATTGAGGTGTGGATAGAGGAAAACCCCAATATTACTATTAGAGAAATGAGAATAAGAATCCAAGAAAGATTTGGTTTGAATATCAGCAAATCCACAATACATCGTAATATGCAAAGAATGAAATTCTCATATATCACACCAAGACCAGTTCATAGTGGACAGGATAAAAATAAGCAAGAGGAGTTTAAAAAAAAACCTCAATGAAACTATTGTCATGCATTCTGAAAAAGAGCTATTTTTCTTCGATGAATCACGGTTTGGTACACATTCAAAAGTTGGACATGGGTGGTTTAAAAAAGGCAGTAGGACACAGGTTAAGGTAAAATTAGGTAGGGAAAATTTTTATCTCTATAGTGCAGTTAATCCCAGAAATGGAGAGAATTTTAGCTTATTTGCACCAAACGTCAACACTGCTTGTATAAATATATTCCTTGAACAGATGTCGCAATATTTAGGAATACGAAAGGCTTTTCTCGTGATGGATTGCGCTAGTTGGCATAAGTCAAAAAGTTTAAAGATACCTAAAAATATCGAAATTATATACCTACCACCATACTCACCTGACCTCAATCCTGTTGAGAGGTTTTGGTTATATATAAAACAGAACATTTTGCGCAATAAAATCTACGATACAATTGTTCTGCTTGAGAGCGCTTTGTGTAAATTTATTACCTCTCTTTCCCCTTCCACGGTTAAACAACTCTGCAATGCTTCTTATTTGGTTCATTAATAATGAGAGTTGGTATTAGGTGTGCAACATAATTAAGAAAAGCCCCAGTTGTCGCTAATTTTTATTTCTACTTCAAGTGGTATAGAGATTTCTATCGCATTTTCCATTACGTCTTTCATAAGTTTTGCTGTTTCTTGTACCTTGTCGTCCTCTACTTCAACTAGTAGCTCATCGTGGACTTGGAGAATTATTTTACCTGTTTTCAATTGATCAAAAAGCTGAATCATTGCACGTTTTATTATATCAGCGGCGGTTCCTTGCAGTGGTGCATTTATTGCTGCCCTTTCTGCAAATTGTCTTAGATAAGGAATTTTGTTGTTGATGTCTCTTACAAAACATCTTCTACCAAACAAAGTTTCTACATAACCATGATTTCTCGCGATAGATACTGCTTTTTCCATATAGACCTTTATTTCTGGATAAGAAGAAAAATAGTAATTAATGTATTCAGCAGCCTCTTGAAAGGTAATTCCAAGTCGCTTTGCAAGGCCAAATGGACTAATGCCATATATAATTCCAAAATTAATAGTTTTTGCTTTGCGTCTTAATTGCTCATCTATTTCTTGCACCCCAAAAACTTGCCTTGCAGTGATGCCATGAATGTCCCTTCCATTTGCAAAAGCTTCTTTAAATGCCGCAACATCTGCCACATGTGCCAGGAGTCTTAATTCTATTTGCGAATAGTCGGCAGAAATTATCTTGCACCCTTTTGGCACAATAAACGCTTGCCTGATAAGATTACCTTCTTCGCTTCTGATAGGAATATTTTGTAAATTAGGATTGCTAGAGCTCAGCCTTCCAGTTGCAGTCACAGTTATTGAAAAGCTTGTATGTATTCTACCATCAAGTGGATCAATCTGCCTCACTAGTGCATCAGTATAGGTACCTTTTAATTTACTCAGATGTCGCCAACTTAAAATTTTACCTGCGATTTCTGTCCCCCCCTCTTCAAGTGCCCCTAGAACTTCAGAGTTTGTGCTATAAGACCCAGATTTTGACTTTTTCTTTTTACTTAGCTCCATTTTATTAAACAAAACATCACTTAATTGTTTTGGCGACGCAATGTTGAATTTTTCTCCTGCTAAATTATGTATATCGTTTTCAAGTACAGCAATTAGCTGCTCAAACTTATCAGACAATTCTTGTAGTTTTTGTACGTTCAGCAATATTCCATTTTTCTCCATATCAAATATTACTTTCATGAGAGGCTTATCAAAGCGCTCATAAATCGTAAAAAGTTTTTCCTGAAATAATCTTTGTGTCAATTTCTCATGAATCGCTATTAAAGTTTTTGCCGAGAAAGTTTCTATATTTTCACTTAAATTGTGTGCAACTATGTTTGGAATGCTGTGATCATGCTTACCTGTGTCAAGACTATATGACATGATCATCAAATCATCAATTGAGTCTAGCACTTTCTCTATTGCGGGAAATGTTTCTCTGATCTTTCTAATATCATGTATTATTTTAAGCACCCCATTTGAAAATAAAGTTGAATTTATTATAGTGAGTGCATCTTGTAGACAGTTTTGATCTATGTAGAAAATATTATCTTCACTGCAAGATAAGGAGATTTTGTTTAACGCGTTGTTTTCAAAGTGGCAATGAATTGCAATTTTGCCTTCATATCTGCAATGCTCCAAAAATTTTTCTAATTCTTCACTACTATATTCTGTTTTCTCTTTTGTGCTCGATCTACTATAAGAAAAAAGCTTTTCTACTTTTCCTATCAATGAATTAAATTCATATTTCTTCAAAAAGGATAACAATTTTTCCATATTTGGAGGATGGACTTCATATTTTGCAATATCATGCTGAAGATCTACTTTCTCATATAGCGATAAAAGTTCTCTTGAAATTAGTGCTTTTTCCTTATGCTCAGTAAGAATATTACGAACTCTTGTTTGCTCAATGTTATTGATGTTTTCTATAATGTTATCCAATGAATCAAATTCATCTAGTAATTTAGCTGCAGTCTTTGGCCCTATTCCTGGGACGCCTGGAATGTTGTCAGATGCATCACCAGTAAGAGAAAATAAATCAAGAAGCTTGTTTGAACTTACACCAAATTTTTCTATTACTTTTTTTTCATCTATGTATACATTTTTAATAGGATCAAATATTAGAATGTTGTAATTCAAAAGTTGAAATAAATCTTTATCTGAGGAAACTATTACCACCTTAAAGTCTTGATGGTTGGCGTATTTTGCAGCGAGTGTTGCAATTATGTCATCTGCTTCATAGCCTTCAATCTCTTCATAGCTGAAGTTAAAAGCTTCTACCGCTTCTCTCAGTATTGTAAATTGTGGAATTAGATCCTCAGGAGGCGTTACTCTGTTTGCTTTATACTCAAGATATAAATCGTGCCTAAAATTTTTTTTGCCAGAATCAAGTGCTATAGTTAAGTAGTCCGAATGGGAAATATACTTCAGAACCATATTAAGAAAACCGTACACAGCACCTACTGGAGTACCAGTTGTGGTAGTTAAATGATGTAAGACATAGTAAGCCCTGAAAAGAAAGCCGTAACCATCGATGATTGTAAAAGTCTTTTCTTTCATTGCAGATATTTGTGTGTGACTTTGATGGTTTACTATTTAGCTACAAAAATCAAGTTCTTGTTTCCTATAGCTAAAATAATCACTATTCTATAGTTACTATCGGAAAATATTACATAAGAGAGTTAATTATTCTGCCACAATTTTGTTCTATCACACTTGCCATATTTAATATTCCAGCTTCATCGTAATAATTTCCAATTACTTGCAAGCCAAGTGGCAAACCTTCATTTGAGAGCCCAACAGGAACAGAGATAGCAGGTAACCCTGCCAGACTTGCTGGCACGGTGAACACATCATTAATGCACATCATTAGTGGATCTGGCTTTTCGTTCAAGCCGAAAGCTTCTGTTGGAGCAGATGGCACAAGTATGTAATCTATTTTTTCAAACGCTTTTATAAAATCATTTCTGATTAATGCCCTAATGCACTGTGCTTTTTCATAATACTCATTGTAATGACCTGAAGAAAGCGCATAAGAACCAATTAAAATTCTCCTTTTCACTTCCTTACCAAAACCTTCTGCTCTTGTTAGCGAATACATTTCTTCAAGGGTATCAGCATCAACCCTAAATCCGTAACGTACACCATCATAGCGAGCAAGATTAGATGAAGTTTCAGCAGAACAAATTAGATAGTAAACCGGTATCGCATATTTAGTATGAGGCAGAGTAATGTCAACAACTTCAGCACCATTTTCTTTTAAATTGGAAGAAACTTTTTCCCAATGATGAACGATTTCTTCTGAAATCCCATCCATTCTATATTCTTTTGGTATACCAATGCGCTTACCCTTGATATCACCATTTATGAAATTGGAAAACTTAGGCACTGGCCTTTTGCTCGATGTTGAATCTTTTTCATCATAGCCACAAATTGTTTCCAGCATTAACGCTGAATCAGAAATGGAACGAGTAATTACTCCTGCTTGATCAAGAGAGCTCGCAAATGCAATCATACCAAAACGCGAACACCTTCCATAAGTTGGCTTTATTCCAACTACTCCACAATAAGCTGCTGGTTGACGTACGGACCCACCGGTATCGCTTCCTAGTGATCCAGCACATAAAAACCCAGCAACTGATGCTGCAGACCCACCAGATGACCCACCAGGAACAATTTTTTTTCCATCACTTTTCCTAATCCACACATTTTCAACAGGACCAAAATAGCTATTTGTGTTCGCAGAGCCCATAGCAAATTCATCCATATTAAGCTTACCGAGCATGACTGTTCCATTTTTTAAAAGTAAGTCAGATACCGTAGATTCATAAGTCGGAACGAAATTTTCCAGCATTTTTGAGCATGCCGTTGTTTTTATTCCTTTTGTACAGAATAAATCTTTAACACCAACTGGTATGCCCATAAGTGGTGAGATATTATCTTTTTGTTTCAAGAAATATTCATCTGCTATTTTAGCAGCTTTTATTGCGATTTCTGGGGTTTTTGTTATAAATGCATTTAGTTGCTCATTTTTAACTGCATTAATATGCGTTTCTACAAGCTCAACAGCAGAAAAATCTCTTCGCCTCAGTCCATCATGCATCTCTGTAATACTTAGCCTTCTCAATTCATTCATTAATATTCAATTTTAGCAAGGTATTAACTATAACAATAATAGGGCAGAAAATCTATATATTTATGATCGAAAACAGGAATACAACCGAGATCAATTCAGATTTCTGAAATGGACTGGTTAGTAGTACGTTTCAAATAGCCGGGTTGGCACACAATGCTGAGCCATAAGAGCCTTCATATCTAGCATTTCTAAAATCAAATATCAACATCATGCACGTTAAGTGCATTGTTATTTATAAAGTCACGACGTGGTTCAACTATATCACCCATTAGCACCGAGAATATGCTATCTGCTTCCTCACAATCTTTTATTTCAACTTTTAGCAGAGTTCTAGTTTCTGGATTGAGTGTAGTTTCCCAAAGCTGATCAGCATTCATTTCACCAAGGCCTTTAAATCTCTGCAGAGTTAAACCTTTTTTACCATAATCCATCACTATTTTTGCGAGTGCACTTGGAGACTTTATTTTTATTTCAGTTTCTTGCGACTGTAAAAATGAATCACCATTAAATAAGTCAATTATGTTATCAAGAGAACTCAATATATTTCGTATTTCTTTGCTTTCAAGTATGCTAAGCGAGAATACATACTTGTCTGCTAATCCTTGAAATAATTTAGCAATGTGGATTTCTTCATCTTTTACTTCTACTTCCCAATTATATTCACTATACATCAATTTTAAATATTTTAATATCTCATCAGCAGACAATAGAGCATTCTTTTTGCTTAAAATTAGCAATGATTCTAAGAGATCTTTTGGTATTTCCCTATCATAATTTTTGCTAATGTTTGAAATACTGAGGCACTTATTCAAAACGAAACGCAAGTCTTTGCCTATGCCATTTAATGTTAATCTTTTAATCGCTGAATTTACTATATACTCTTCAAAAGTTCCGTCATCTTTGATATAAGTATCTTTGGCATTTTTTGTGACTTTATAGAGCGGTGGCTGTGCTATGTATAAATATCCTTTTTCAATTACTTCACGCATATGTCTAAAAAAGAAAGTTAGAATCAAAGTTCTTATATGCGAGCCATCAACATCTGCGTCTGTCATAATGATAATTTTATGATACCTAGTTTTTTCAATATTGAAGTGCTCACTCCCTATTCCAGCTCCGATTGCCGTGATCAGAGAGCCGATTTCTGCAGATGAAAAAATACGATCCAATCCTGCACGTTCTACGTTTAGAATTTTCCCTCTTAAGGCAAGTACTGCCTGTGTTTTACGATTACGTCCCTGCTTTGCAGTACCACCTGCGGAGTTACCTTCTACTATAAACAGCTCCGATAACTCAGGAATTTTTTCCTGACAATCAGCAAGCTTTCCAGGTAGAGTTGCGATATCAATATTGTTTTTATTTTTAACTAACTCTCGTGCTTTTCTTGCTGCTTCTCTTCCTTTTGCCGATCTAATCGCTCTTTCTACTATACTTGCTGCTAATTTGGGATCAGTTTCAAGTATTGTACTCAACTTGTCAAAAACTATGCTCTCCACGACTGTCCGCGCTTCAGAACTGACCAATTTATCTTTTGTCTGTGAAGAAAATTTAGGATCAGGCATCTTGAGAGATAAAACACAAGTTAAGCCTTCTCTAACATCTTCTCCGGTCAAATTCACTTTTGCTTTCTTCAAAAACCCTTCATTAGTTGCATAGTTATTGATACATCTGGTTAGTGCAGATCTAAACCCTGCTAAATGCGCACCACCATCCCGTTGTCTTATATTATTTGTAAAGCATAGCATATTCTCATAGTAAGAATCATTCCACTCCATCGATATTTCTACACTAGTGCCTAGACTTTTCACATCATCTCTAATGCTGGCAATTTTAGTAACGTTTGTCTTGTTCTTGTCTAAGTACCGTACAAAATTCGCTGTACCAAAATTATCTTTAGACTCCTTATTATCGTTAAAATGAGACTTTACATGGGGCTCATTACGGAGATCACGCAAAATGATCTCAATATTTGAGTTTAAAAATGCCAATTCTCTTATACGACTCTCAAGAGTGGAGTAACTAAAATCAATACTACTAAAAGTCCCCGTTGATGGCATAAACGTTACTCTAGTTCCTCTTTTACTTGTATTTTCATTAACTACCTTTAAAGATTTAACAGATTCACCATCTTCAAAACGTATGAAGTATTCCTTTTTATTGCGCCAGATGGTTAATTCCAGCCAGCTTGATAACGCATTCACAACTGAGATTCCAACACCATGTAATCCCCCGGAAACCTTATAGGTATTGCTGTCAAATTTACCTCCTGCATGTAATTGAGTCATTATTACTTCTGCTGCTGATATTCCTTCCTCTGGATGAATGTCAGTTGGAATGCCACGACCGTTGTCGGTTACAGACACCGAACCGTCTTCATTTATGCTAACCTCTATCTTACTGCAATATCCAGCTAAAGACTCATCTATCGCATTATCAATAACCTCATATACCATATGGTGCAAACCGGATCCATCGTCAGTGTCACCAATGTACATACCTGGCCGCCTTCTTACAGCATCAAGACCTCTTAGGATTTTTATTGCATCAGCGTTGTAGTTACTTTCCATGGAATTACTTTATTTATAAATATTAATTAATATTACATTTGTATGTGTTGATTAGCAACATTTTTAAGTTGAAAGAAGGACCCTTGCCCTTGACATATAGATAAAGTATAACACATTACCTATGCGAAACAATTTTATATACTATTTCAATACATAGGCTTAAATTGAAACAATCGCATAAAATTCTACTTCGTACTTCAAGATAAATTGCTATAATCAAATATAATTTATCTTCTCCTTTCAATTGGACTTTCTAGCTCAACACAGGATAAGTTGCTCATACACTCTTCTAATATTTCATTCTTTTTATCATTGTTTAATCTATTGCTGAACTCTTGACACCTTCTCTCGAGAGCTGAATGCGTAGTCATAATATACCTTACTGTTTCAGATGATAACTCTGGTAACTCATTACGGATCCTTTCTTGTTCTGTTCCAGAGAAATTACTGAAATTGGCTCTAGCCATTTCAGGGAATTTTTGTGTGATCGTTTCTTTTATCATTGCTCTAGCCTCTTCTCCATCAAGTGTAATAACCACTGATGGATGTAAGCCAGATAAAGACTCAAATAATTTATTGTATGTTCCACCTGCACAACTTTGACCTTGATTACCGTAAGTTGTTGCAGCGTCTACAAGACCTTTTACAAACATATCTTTTCTGTTTTTTATGTCTTCATCATTCAAAGGAGTTCTTTGATTTTCTGTCCCTGTATTTCTATCATTGCAGGCTTTCCAACATAAAACAGCTGCCTGCTTTAGTGTTAACTTACTATGATTGTCTTTAAAAATATCTCCTGTTGTTCTATTGATAAATCTTAAGCATTCAAGTGCATGAGATTTATCGCTTTCTGTAAATTCATTTGACTGTTTGATGTACTCTTCAATGCCGGTTGTGTTGCCTCTATTTAGCTGTACATAGAATTCATCTTTGCTTAAATTCTCTTTATACTTTTCTATGAGTCTATCAACACTCAATTTTATACTAGCAACTGCACTTGGGTCATGAGTAGTTTGCACAACAAAGGGAAGAATATTGACTAAATCAGCAGCAAAAAGGCCCCTTTCTTCCTCTGGAATTTGTTGTATTAAATCGTTAAACTGCTGTATTTCTTCAGTAAGCGTTTTGTTTAGCAACCACAAGAACAACATGGGCAGCACTAAAAATATACAAGAAATAATAATACATATAATTAAAACAGCCGTTAATATTCCTCTAATAATATTTTTTGGCCATGCTGATAACTTCCTTTCATTTTCCTCCGGTTTTAAAAAATAATTTACTAATGATAAATACAAAGAGAGCTGTAAAAGAAGAAAAAATGAAGGAATCATACTTACTAATAAAACTATATTAATGAATCTTTTAATCTTATTAATGTTGTTGTAAGCATTTTGCACTCTTTCTATTAAAGCCTGTACTCTATTTCTATTTTGCTGTTGATTATTATTTTGACCTGCAAACATAACACACACCCTATTCTAACATTAATATGTCATGCTATAGAAAGAATGTAAATAAAGCAAGGAATTTAGAGCTGCTTTTATTTTTGTTTGATTGGGGATACCACTTCTATACTTTCCGCTACATCTAAGGTACTATTTGGTTTTTCTACAGTAATCTTGGGAGTTACTTTATTCTCGATATCTGCTCCATATGAGCTAATACCAATTCCCGCTATACAAGCAACGAATAGACGATAATGGAAAAAAAGCCATACTGGAGTAAGTAAAATAGCGAGGTTTAGATGGCATTAAGATCAAAATTATTGGATGAAAAAGTGGTGGAATCAGCAAAAGAGATGCTGAAGAAAGTAAGAAATAATGCGTATGTTGCAAAAAAACTAAATGCTGTAATTGCAGCAAAAAAGCACAGTATAACAGCTGTAGCAAAAATATGTTGCATTTCGAGAAAGGCAATTACTACATGGATAAAGCACATAAAATTTGGAAGAGAAGAAAAATTATTTTCTCCACCTCAACGCCGTAGAAAAACTATATTGAACCAAAGTCAACTTGAACAAATTGAGGTGTGGATAGAGGAAAACCCCAATATTACTATTAGAGAAATGAGAATAAGAATCCAAGAAAGATTTGGTTTGAATATCAGCAAATCCACAATACATCGTAATATGCAAAGAATGAAATTCTCATATATCACACCAAGACCAGTTCATAGTGGACAGGATAAAAATAAGCAAGAGGAGTTTAAAAAAAAACCTCAATGAAACTATTGTCATGCATTCTGAAAAAGAGCTATTTTTCTTCGATGAATCACGGTTTGGTACACATTCAAAAGTTGGACATGGGTGGTTTAAAAAAGGCAGTAGGACACAGGTTAAGGTAAAATTAGGTAGGGAAAATTTTTATCTCTATAGTGCAGTTAATCCCAGAAATGGAGAGAATTTTAGCTTATTTGCACCAAACGTCAACACTGCTTGTATAAATATATTCCTTGAACAGATGTCGCAATATTTAGGAATACGAAAGGCTTTTCTCGTGATGGATTGCGCTAGTTGGCATAAGTCAAAAAGTTTAAAGATACCTAAAAATATCGAAATTATATACCTACCACCATACTCACCTGACCTCAATCCTGTTGAGAGGTTTTGGTTATATATAAAACAGAACATTTTGCGCAATAAAATCTACGATACAATTGTTCTGCTTGAGAGCGCTTTGTGTAAATTTATTACCTCTCTTTCCCCTTCCACGGTTAAACAACTCTGCAATGCTTCTTATTTGGTTCATTAATAATGAGAGTTGGTATAAGAGCCTGTTCATAATCTTTTGAGGAGCAAGGCAGTAAAAGCTAGAACGACCATTTGTAGTCTAGTATTGAGTTTACGCTCGCAATTTTTCCATAACCGTCTACACTTTTCCAGCCAAGCAAAAGAACGCTCTACAACCCACCTTTTTGGCAATACAACAAAGGTATGTAATTCACTTCGTTTTATTACTTCAACGGTTGCACCAATAGTCGTTTTTATTTGAGTTGCAAAATTTTCTCCTGTATAACCTGCATCAACTAGTATATTTTGAACTTCGGAAAGATTTTTTCTTGCGTTACAAATCATCTCTACAGCAGCAGTACGATCTCCGATATTAGCTGTAGTAATATAAATTGCATGTGGCAAACCTTGCGTATCTACTGCAATATGACGCTTTATTCCTGAAATTTTCTTGCCGGCATCATAACCTTTTTCTTCAGCAATATCGGTGCTTTTTACACTTTGAGCATCAATGATGCAGAAGCTTGTTTTTGTATTCCGACCACTGTTGAAACGAACCTCTCCAACTAATTTTTTTTAAGACAATTTCTAGAACACTTTCTCTATCTTCATTCGGTTTTTTACTCCATCTCTTGAAGTAATCGTAACAATTGCGCCATTTTGGAAACTCTTTTGGTAGCATTCGCCACTGACAGCCACTTTTTAGCACATAAAGTACACCGCAAAATAACTCATATAAATCCAGTTTTCTTGGTTTTGTTTTTTTTCTACAGGATTCTAGATCTGGTAATATAATCTCAAATCTTTCCCGACTTATATCACTTGGGTATACACTCCTCATATATCCTAACTTATATACATTATCTCTTAGTTTATTCCTTTCTTGAGATCATGTACAGGTTCTTAGAGAACTATATTATAATATTAGCATATTTTCTTAAAAAATCAACTAATCTTATAGTTAAATAGACTTGAGTATTTGGCGGAAATGTTATATATTAACCACTCCAAGAAGTGCACTATGGACAATACTATTATAAGAAAATACGATATTAGAGGTGTGGTAGGCAAAGACCTGCAGATCAGTGATGGGTATGAAATAGGTAGAAAATTCGGTCAAACTGCAGCTAACGTTTGTGTAGGCTATGACAGCAGGATAGATTCACCAAGTATAGAAAAAGAATTAATAAGAGGCTTAATTTTATCCGGTGCAAATGTTATACGAGTTGGGCTCTGTTCTTCACCTATGCTCTACGCTGCAACAATGAATGCAGATCTTGGGATTATGATCACTGCTTCTCATAATCCCAGAAAATATAACGGCTTTAAATTTTTCAGTACTAAAAAAGTTTACTCAGATCAAGAAATGAAGGAAATTATAGGCAGTACAATTAAAAACAGCACGAAAATTGGAAGCTTAATTAACACGAATACATATAGTGAGTACATTCATATATTAAAAAATGCGCTCAAGAATAACACTACACAAAAACTGAAAATAGCCTGGGATTTTGGCAATAGTCCAACAATTGTAAGGTATATTGAAAAAGTTTTACCAAGTCATGTACACATCGTAACCAATAATTCTATCGATGGAACGTTTCCACTGCACGACCCAGATCCCATAGAAGAAAAAAATCTTGTTCAGCTAATCAATATTGTTAAGAAAGATGAATGTGACCTTGGTATTGCACTCGATGGTGATGGTGATAGGGTACGCTTGATTGATAATAAAGGTAATGTTGTTTCCAATGATCACTTATTTATGATTTTTGCACGTGAAGTATTGGTGAAACACCCAAAAAGCAAAGTTATTGCCAACGTAAAAATGAGTATGAAAGTGCATGATTTCGTTAGCAAATTAGGGGGGAAAGTAATTACCTGTGCCACTGGACACTCACTGGTTAAGAAAAAGATGGTAGAAGAAGGGGCAAAATTTGCCGGTGAACTCAGTGGGCATTTTTTCTTTTCTGAGCTGGGTTTCGATGACGGACTATATTCTGCTGTTAAAGTCATTGACATTTTACTTAAGAAAAACCAAAGCCTATCTGAGATGATTGGAGATTTACCAAAGTTATATATCACTCATGAAGTGAAAATTGTAGTGAAGGATGAGAAAAAATTTCAAATAATTGAGTCAGTAAAGGAGACACTAAAGCAGCAAAATATTTTATTTTCAGAGCTTGATGGTATTAAGGTAACCGATAATAAAGGTTGGTGGCTTCTTAGAGTATCAAATACGCAAAACTGCATTACAGCAAGATGTGAAGGAAATACCTTAGAAGATTTTGAACTTACTAAGAAAGTTTTGTTTTATTATATTGATGAACTAAAACTATACATTTAGATTTTTTTGATAATTTACTTATTCGTAAATGTCTGCAGTTTTGTTTGGTTAGTAATAGGAATTGGTGTGACCTATGGCGCACTGCTGTGACGCTAACAAGCAGCGGAATAACACTGTCTAATCTAGTTTAGCTATAGAAAATCAACACTCACTTTTCTTTATTGTTTTGAGGTTTTTCTTGATCAACCATTTCTTCACCGATCTCTTTTATTTTTAGTATCAATGACTCTGGCACATACATGTTAATTACTTCTTCTGTTGTCACAAATAAAGCCTGATAAGAGTGTGAATTTATTATCCAATTGGGCAAGATGTCTTCTGCTTCTACTTTAGACTCTCCCTCTTTTTTATCATATACTGTGTGGCAATATAAGTGCACAGCAAAAAATAGTACATAAGAAAGCAATATTCCTCTGAGTGATCCGACAAAGATTCCAGTAACTCTATCCATTAATCCCAACCTTATAGGTGATAATATGTACATTAGCCAGTTATTCATTGTCATGAATGTAAGATTAAGTATGATAAATACAGAGATTGTAGAAAGTATGTTTTGTGTAACTTTAGAGTCAAAATACTTATTATAATTTATAATAAAAAAATCATAGTAACTAGCTGTCAAAAAGACTGATAAGAGCAAGAACATTAATGCACATAGCTCCTTTATAAAGCCTCTAGTTATCGATATTATTATACACAAGACAATAATAAAGATAATTAGGCTATCGAAAAACATATTTTGTATCTATATGATTTTCAAGATATAATAGTTGTAAATAACACAGTTGTAAAACTAATTGTGTTTATATTTCATCAACTGATCTAAGTACCGAGCAATTGTATCAACTTCTAAGTTTAGGTAATTACCTGTTTTATTATATTGAAAAGTTGTATTTTTCCATGTGTAGGGAATGATATTTACAGTAAATTCTTGATTGACAACTGAATTTACTGTGAGAGAAACCCCATCTAGCGTTACAGAACCTTTTTTCGCAACAAATTTAATTAATTCTTGTGGGCACGATAGCTTGATTTCATGAGAATCTAAATTTTGTTCAGTTATTAAAATTCTTACTATCCCATCAACATGACCCTGAACCAAGTGGCCGTCAATTCTGTCACTCAGTTTCATTGCTTGTTCTAGGTTTATTTTTTTCCCTATTTCCCACGTATTTAAGTTAGAAACCTTCATGGTTTCTTGAGATACTTGAACTGTGAATACATCGCTCATTATGTTGACAACAGTTAAACACACTCCGGAGCAGGATATTGAATCTCCTTTGTTTATAGAGGATAAATTTTGTGTCTCAATATGGAAGATTTGATCAGAGTTAGGGTGGATAGTGATATCAGTTATAGTGCCAATATCTTTGATAATTCCTTTAAACATGCAATAAAATAAATAATTATATCACAAAAGATCTTATTTGTTAGGTGCGCAAAGGAAGATCTTTTTTACTTATCTGCTCAATAGATTCTACAGAATATTCAGAATATAGAAAGTAAGCCAGGTTCAAAACGCACAGTGTAATTAATATTGGTAACCCTATGTTTAATATTAGACCGATACTTTCCCTTTTTTCTGTTGGCACCAATTCCTTTAAAATTGACACTTTTCCCAGCGGCAAGTGCCATAGGCAGAGTGCTGATATAGAAGCTGCTACTAAAAATAGACAAAAATAAGTCTCTTTCGAAGAAAACATAGCTTTTAATGGTGATTTGAGCTTAATATTAGTAGGTGATGGAGTTTTAGCTTCATTTGTTTTTGGTAAATGGTCTACAGCTTTGCTTGGTAAAATTTCATGAGAAATCTTTCTAAGCTGTGGAGAAGGTTGTATAGGAATGCTCGAAACTAATTTGAGCAATTGCACTTTTTTTCTATCTACTTGCTTTTGTAAATATTCTTTACCTAAAAGTGAATTATTAGGGGGTTGTGGCCTTTTGAGTACCTCTAGCACTTCTGATATCTCATCTGGCTCTAATACTTCATGTAATTGTTTATCTTGAAAGTAAACAATATTAAACACTGAGTTGAAAATGTTGTGAAATATTTCTGGATCTTGATTTTTGTATCCATTCATCACTTCAATAAATATTTCATCGAGTTTTTTTTCCTTGTGCTCAGCCAAATTATCTATCATAGCTACTCTAGCATCAAGTTGAACTTATTTTATGATTGATTGTTTTTCTTCTTGCAATAATTCTTTAGCCTGCTTTTTTGACTTCTTTTTTGTGTTAGCTTTAAAATAGTCTGTGTGCAACTAATTTGACCTATATCCCGCTCTATTTCTTGAGGGACTAAATTTCTTGTGGTATCCCCATTTTTAGCTTTTTCTACATGTTTTAGCTGCTTATTCAAGAATATCTCGATTTGTTGCAAGCTACCGAGGTTGATGTTTTGAACTTCTGTTTGTAGCGTTATTGTTATGCCCTGCAGGAGGATTTGAATGGGAGCATTACTTATGAATTCTTCTACAGTTTTACAGCAGCTATTGTATGATTCTTCACTTTCTTTAGGCACTTTTATATTGGCTGTGAAGTTTTTCTCCTGAGAAAGGCAGATTTTAAAAAAGTCAATTAAATGTTTTATTTGAGGTAATATTGTATTAGGGTTTACCTCTGTCAGTAGCTTGAGCTTAAATGAAAACTCTTGCGTATCACTTGTAATATTTTTTGAGCGAATGGTGCTAATCTCCAGTACTTCATTAGAAAATGCTTTACTTATGTTTTTGGATCTTTCCTTAAAAAACTTAGGTAAATCCTCCATTTCGTATTTTCTCTGAGTTTTTATGTTACTACTATGCATGAGTAAATTTTTTAATGTAAAGTGAAATAAAAAATATAATTAGTCAATAAATTAATAATTAAAGCACTCTTACATAATAGTGGCGTGTTGGATTCAATAAGAGCAGAAAAAGTTACTTTACAAACCTCATCAATCTTCTTCTTATGATAATAAGAGTATTTATCCTTGTTTTTAATCTCTGCAGATTTAACAACAAAATTCAGTAAAAAACTCAGGTATATATTGGCAAATTACATAAAATTATAGCGGCTGCATGTCTTTTTTATTTTTTCTACATTCAGCCAAAACGCGCTTAAAATAAGCGTTAGCACATTATTACAATGCCAATTTACATTATAAAACTTACTACTGGGGGATTCTTTTGCCTTTTTTTCGCTTGGTAAATTTTTTAATATTTTGGATTAGTTAGGAGCCCTATAGAGATGTCATTCCAGCACTTGATGCTGGAATCCAGCCTTTCTGCAATCTCATCGAAAACGTTGTACCATCAACTATGTTTTTTAAAATTTTTTGAATTTAGTCTCATTTGTTGATAATTTTGTATTTTTATTCAATTGAAAAATGTATTTTGGCAACAAAAACCCTAGTTTATACAGAAAGAAATTTATATCAAACAGCAAGCACTGCTTAGATTTTATGGTTAACGAATATGTGCTTTAAATGTGTGTAGACGCACATATTCGTTAACCTATTTTCTATACAGATTTTTTTATTTCATATTAATTGCTTCTTTAAGTCTTGCATTGGCAATTACTATGATTTTTCGCATTAGAGCTGTTATAGCTACCATCTTCTTTTTACCTCTACCAATAAGATCAGAATAAAAAGCACCAAGTGCAGATTTAGATCTTGCAGCAGCCATAGCAGCTGTGAAAAGCTTTGCACGAACATTGCTTCTACCACCTGTTATCCTTCGGTAACCAATAGTTTTACCGCTTTCTTTTGGATGTGGAGCAACTCCAGCAAGACTTGCAACTTCTTTTTTGTTTAGGTGGCCAAGTTCTGGCATTAGACACACAAAAACTTGTGATAACTTGAGACCTATTCCTGGCACTGTTCTCAAGATCTTTTGACGCTTTTGTAACTCTGGATTTTTATCAATAATTCTTTGTATGGCATCGTTGAACTCATTTATCTGACTGGTAAAAAAGTCTATTGTTTTTTGGCAACTTTCCTTTATATAGTCGTTTTCAGGTGCTGCAAGCCTACATTTCTCTTGAGTTCTCATTTGTGTAATGTCATCACGACGTTGACAGAGTGCAACTAATACCAATTCCCGCTATACAAGCAACGAATAGACAATAATGGAAAAAAAGCCATACTGGAGTAAGTAAAATAGCGAGGTTTAGATGGCATTAAGATCAAAATTATTGGATGAAAAAGTGGTGGAATCAGCAAAAGAGATGCTGAAGAAAGTAAGAAATAATGCGTATGTTGCAAAAAAACTAAATGCTGTAATTGCAGCAAAAAAGCACAGTATAACAGCTGTAGCAAAAATATGTTGCATTTCGAGAAAGGCAATTACTACATGGATAAAGCACATAAAATTTGGAAGAGAAGAAAAATTATTTTCTCCACCTCAACGCCGTAGAAAAACTATATTGAACCAAAGTCAACTTGAACAAATTGAGGTGTGGATAGAGGAAAATCCCAATATTACTATTAGAGAAATGAGAATAAGAATCCAAGAAAGATTTGGTTTGAATATCAGCAAATCCACAATACATCGTAATATGCAAAGAATGAAATTCTCATATATCACACCAAGACCAGTTCATAGTGGACAGGATAAAAATAAGCAAGAGGAGTTTAAAAAAAAACCTCAATGAAACTATTGTCATGCATTCTGAAAAAGAGCTATTTTTCTTCGATGAATCACGGTTTGGTACACATTCAAAAGTTGGACATGGGTGGTTTAAAAAAGGCAGTAGGACACAGGTTAAGGTAAAATTAGGTAGGGAAAATTTTTATCTCTATAGTGCAGTTAATCCCAGAAATGGAGAGAATTTTAGCTTATTTGCACCAAACGTCAACACTGCTTGTATAAATATATTCCTTGAACAGATGTCGCAATATTTAGGAATACGAAAGGCTTTTCTCGTGATGGATTGCGCTAGTTGGCATAAGTCAAAAAGTTTAAAGATACCTAAAAATATCGAAATTATATACCTACCACCATACTCACCTGACCTCAATCCTGTTGAGAGGTTTTGGTTATATATAAAACAGAACATTTTGCGCAATAAAATCTACGATACAATTGTTCTGCTTGAGAGCGCTTTGTGTAATTTTATTACCTCTCTTTCCCCTTCCACGGTTAAACAACTCTGCAATGCTTCTTATTTGGTTCATTAATAATGAGAGTTGGTATAAGGCGGTTTGTTCTTTTGACATAGGCACAAATAGAGATAGAGCACTATAGCGTTCAAAACCATATTGAGCAAGGGCTCTTGCATCTGATTGATCTGTCTTTGCTAAAGTTCCATGTGATATGATAAAACTTTTTACTTTACGAGTATTAGCTCGATGTACAGCAACATTCTTATCAACAAGAAAATGTGCTAAGCCAAGCTCATATTTTCCAGTGTTTTCTAAAGTTACTAGAGAATTAGGTAGGATATCTGAAAATTTTTGAAACAACTGTTGCCAACCAGTAGCATCATTGTCAAACTTGATAGCGCTCCTTTGGTTATAAGCTGCAGCAACATTTTTAAATTTTCCGATATCAATGCCAATGAAATTTTGATAAGATGTAATCATAATAAATAACCTCGATAGTTTAATTAATTTAAGATTGTAAACGGGTGCATACATATGTCCCATGCAACTATTCAAACGTATCGAGAGATGGGGCTAGTTTACCTTGATGGCTACGGTTGTAATACCAACTTTCATTCGGTCGCACACGCCCGTGATAGCCCTATTCCTATAGTGAGTAGGGTTATCTTTCCCTCTTATCTCTTTTATATCACATTTTTAACTTACAATTTTCATAGCACTGCTACGATCAGTTGTGTCTGCTGTTGTTACATAAATTGCATGTGGTAAACCCTGCGTATCAACTGCAACATGGCGTTTTATGCCTGAAATCTTTTTACCTGCATCATAGCCTTTACTTTCAGCGGTATCTTTATTTTTAACACTTTGGGCATCAATTATACAGAAACTGGTTTTCTCTTTTCGACCATTGTTCTCTCCAACTAATTTTTTTTAAGACCAATTCTAGTAAACTTGATTCTTCTCCATTCTTTTATTCCAAGTTTGAAAGTAGTAATATATGTTTTCCCACCTTGGAAAGTTCTTTGGCAACATTCTCCACTGGCAGCCACTTTTTAGAACGTATAGCACTCCACAAAATACATGATATAAGTCAAGTTTTCTTGGTTTTGTTCTTTTTCTACTATTTTCTAAAATTGCTCTGATTTTTTCAAATTGCTTTCGACTTATATCACTTGGATAATTTTTTTTGCATAGATATACCTCTTTCTTAAATCTATGCCTATTTTACCTCATCTTTCCAAGATTCTTAACAGGTTCTAATACCAATTCCCGCTATACAAGCAACGAATAGACAATAATGGAAAAAAAGCCATACTGGAGTAAGTAAAATAGCGAGGTTTAGATGGCATTAAGATCAAAATTATTGGATGAAAAAGTGGTGGAATCAGCAAAAGAGATGCTGAAGAAAGTAAGAAATAATGCGTATGTTGCAAAAAAACTAAATGCTGTAATTGCAGCAAAAAAGCACAGTATAACAGCTGTAGCAAAAATATGTTGCATTTCGAGAAAGGCAATTACTACATGGATAAAGCACATAAAATTTGGAAGAGAAGAAAAATTATTTTCTCCACCTCAATGCCGTAGAAAAACTATATTGAACCAAAGTCAACTTGAACAAATTGAGGTGTGGATAGAGGAAAACCCCAATATTACTATTAGAGAAATGAGAATAAGAATCCAAGAAAGATTTGGTTTGAATATCAGCAAATCCACAATACATCGTAATATGCAAAGAATGAAATTCTCATATATCACACCAAGACCAGTTCATAGTGGACAGGATAAAAATAAGCAAGAGGAGTTTAAAAAAAAACCTCAATGAAACTATTGTCATGCATTCTGAAAAAGAGCTATTTTTCTTCGATGAATCACGGTTTGGTACACATTCAAAAGTTGGACATGGGTGGTTTAAAAAAGGCAGTAGGACACAGGTTAAGGTAAAATTAGGTAGGGAAAATTTTTATCTCTATAGTGCAGTTAATCCCAGAAATGGAGAGAATTTTAGCTTATTTGCACCAAACGTCAACACTGCTTGTATAAATATATTCCTTGAACAGATGTCGCAATATTTAGGAATACGAAAGGCTTTTCTCGTGATGGATTGCGCTAGTTGGCATAAGTCAAAAAGTTTAAAGATACCTAAAAATATCGAAATTATATACCTACCACCATACTCACCTGACCTCAATCCTGTTGAGAGGTTTTGGTTATATATAAAACAGAACATTTTGCGCAATAAAATCTACGATACAATTGTTCTGCTTGAGAGCGCTTTGTGTAAATTTATTACCTCTCTTTCCCCTTCCACGGTTAAACAACTCTGCAATGCTTCTTATTTGGTTCATTAATAATGAGAGTTGGTATTAGATAACAAAGTAGGACGTTATTCCATCGTCAGCTACTTGGATGACATCTTTTTTGGACTTCTATACTATTATTGATTGAAGATGATTGAATTTTTTTTGCACATCTAGGAGTGCAAGTGTTTATGAGTCAGAGGATAAGTCATATAACATTTACTGGGTCTTAATACTTTGAATTTATATTTGAGTAAACGATAAACAGTAATTGGTATGAGTGATCTATTTAAAAGTGACAATTATGATAAAAATTTCAATTCTTTGATAAGAGTCATAAAGCTGAAGGATACAAAAAAAATTAATGAACAATATGATGAAACACTGAAAGATTTATCTCAAGCTCTGAAGAATTCTACAAACAATGCAAAAGATGTAGCCAAATTTGTTATATATAGTGACTTGAATAATTATGTAGAACCGTTAAATGCACAGCCACTCGGTTTTGTTGAAACATTAAAGAGAATATTAGATAGAGTTTTGGGAAAAGATATTCCAACTAAGGATAATGACATAAAAAATTTTGTTGGTGATGAATTATCAGGTTTCACTATAGAAAAAGCAGCCGAATATACAATCATTTTGAAAGGAATTAATGAATTAGGCTATGAAAAACTTAATACTTTGAAAGAATTTTTAGACTCAAAGCAGAGCAAAAAAAAACAGGAGGAATATAAACCGCATCAAGTAAGCTCGAAAAATAAAACGATATCAAAGCAGAAGGAAGATACTCCTAAGCTGCAAGAAGGAAAACAGCCGGTAGGAAAATTAGTTATGAAGAGAATAAAACGGCCAACAACAGCACCTCCACCACCTCCTACTGTTCCGAATGAGCTTAAACCTGAGCCTCAAGAAAAGGCTTCTACTACTGAGAAGAAGAAGGTACACTTTAAATCAAAACCAGAAATTATACCTTTTAGTGATTCAGGATATGCAAGTTTATCAGATGAAGAGTCTGATGAAAAAATACCTAATTACCAAGAAAAAGGGTCCATTTACGCAGCAGTTCCTAAAGAGCATATAAAAAAAACGAAAAGAGTAAGTAAACAGCAGCAGCAATCTAAGCCTCCAATACCGCTGAAACCATCAATAGCACCACGAGTGCCAAACGCTAACAATCAAGAAGCTAGGCAAAAACCTAAAAAAGGTAAACCTAAAATACTGCCAAAGCCTAAAAACCTAGGCAGTGCTGATCAACAAGTGAGCACGAAACCAAGAATAGTAGGAGTGACTTCCCAAAAATTAGCTGAAAGTAAACCAATCATACCACTGAAAAAATCTGCTGATAAAGCAGCATCAGAAGTAAAAGCGGTTGCTATGAAAGAAAAAGTAAATAGCAAGAAGGACGGTAGAGTAAAGTCAATGGTAGAAAAATTTGAGCAAAATCAAGTTGCTAATACCAATTCCCGCTATACAAGCAACGAATAGACAATAATGGAAAAAAAGCCATACTGGAGTAAGTAAAATAGCGAGGTTTAGATGGCATTAAGATCAAAATTATTGGATGAAAAAGTGGTGGAATCAGCAAAAGAGATGCTGAAGAAAGTAAGAAATAATGCGTATGTTGCAAAAAAACTAAATGCTGTAATTGCAGCAAAAAAGCACAGTATAACAGCTGTAGCAAAAATATGTTGCATTTCGAGAAAGGCAATTACTACATGGATAAAGCACATAAAATTTGGAAGAGAAGAAAAATTATTTTCTCCACCTCAACGCCGTAGAAAAACTATATTGAACCAAAGTCAACTTGAACAAATTGAGGTGTGGATAGAGGAAAACCCCAATATTACTATTAGAGAAATGAGAATAAGAATCCAAGAAAGATTTGGTTTGAATATCAGCAAATCCACAATACATCGTAATATGCAAAGAATGAAATTCTCATATATCACACCAAGACCAGTTCATAGTGGACAGGATAAAAATAAGCAAGAGGAGTTTAAAAAAAAACCTCAATGAAACTATTGTCATGCATTCTGAAAAAGAGCTATTTTTCTTCGATGAATCACGGTTTGGTACACATTCAAAAGTTGGACATGGGTGGTTTAAAAAAGGCAGTAGGACACAGGTTAAGGTAAAATTAGGTAGGGAAAATTTTTATCTCTATAGTGCAGTTAATCCCAGAAATGGAGAGAATTTTAGCTTATTTGCACCAAACGTCAACACTGCTTGTATAAATATATTCCTTGAACAGATGTCGCAATATTTAGGAATACGAAAGGCTTTTCTCGTGATGGATTGCGCTAGTTGGCATAAGTCAAAAAGTTTAAAGATACCTAAAAATATCGAAATTATATACCTACCACCATACTCACCTGACCTCAATCCTGTTGAGAGGTTTTGGTTATATATAAAACAGAACATTTTGCGCAATAAAATCTACGATACAATTGTTCTGCTTGAGAGCGCTTTGTGTAAATTTATTACCTCTCTTTCCCCTTCCACGGTTAAACAACTCTGCAATGCTTCTTATTTGGTTCATTAATAATGAGAGTTGGTATAAGAGCAAAGCCACCCCTGCAACACAAGCAGATATCGGTATTAAGAAAGATCCTGCACCATTGCAAAAAACTGCCTCCCAATCTCACTCACTTCCGGTGGGAAATAAAAGATCTAAAATGAACCCCATAACAGCAAAGTACGATCCCAAGCCTCCAGTTAGTAAAAAGCCTCCTCTCACGCACGTCAGCGTAAAGAAAATAGCTGCACGATTTGAAAGCCATGGGAAGAAATAGTTGTAACCTATTGAGCAAACCCTATAATATCCTTGATCTCTTTTATATTGTTATTTGCAATCTCTGCTGCTTTTTCTGTACCTTGTTTTAATATTTTATGTAAATGAAGCTGATCTTTTAGAAGACTATTCATCTTTTCGCGTATGGGTGATATAACGCTGATGATTAGGTCAGCTAACTCTTTTTTAAAGTTCTTCATGTCATGTTTATCCACTTTTTTACACACTTTTTCTACATTAAAATCACTAAGCACTGAATAAATATTTATCAAATTGCTTATTTCTGGACGACATTTTAAAGTAGAAAAATCAAAGCCTAGAATTGAATCTGTTTTTGCTTTTTCTATTTTCTTGACAATTAAGTCATTTGTATCGTTAAGGTTAATGCATGAATATTCTGAAGGGTCAGATTTGCTCATCTTGCTTGCTCCATCTCTTAAGCTCATTATCCTTGATGTACAATCCAAAGTTAAGATTTCAGGTATGATGAAATGACTACATTTATAATGATTGTTAAAAGCTGATGCAATATCACGTGCAAGTTCTAAATGCTGTTTTTGATCATCGCCAACAGGAACATATTTAGTTTGATACAGCAATATATCCGCAGCCATAAGTACTGGGTAGCTATATAACCCAAGAGAAGCTTTTTGTTTATCGCTTCCAGCCTTATCTTTAAATTGAGTCATACGATTAAGCCAACCAATTGGTGTATAGCACCCTAGCAGCCAGCCCAATTCTGCATGACCACTAACTGCGGATTGATTGAAAATAATCGACTTTTCCGGATCTATTCCACATGCAATATAAGTTGCTGCTGCTTTAAAAATATTATTTTTTAATTCATTTGCGGGAAGCTTATTTGCTGTGACTGCATGCAGATCAACAACACAAAAAAGAGATTTATATTTATCCTGCAAGCCTATCCACTGCTTAATTGCACCAAGATAATTGCCCAAGTGTAATACTCCACTTGGCTGAATACCTGAGAAGACAACTTCTGTCATACCTTGAGTGTTTTATTAGTTACTTTCGCAATCAGCAGATTTTTTAGAAAGAACAACCATTGCAGGACGAAGCAACCTATTTTTAATGGTATAACCAGTTTGTAGTACTTCTACAATAGTGCCAGGCTCTTTTTCATTATCTTCTCTTTCCACAACAGCTTGATGTAAATTGCCGTCAAAAGAGTTACCTATTGGATCTATTTCTTCTATTCCATGTTTTTTTAGATCACTCACAATCTTTTGGTGCGCCACTTTTATTCCTTCATGAATAGGATCATTATCTTTCAAGTTTTCCATTGCTTTTTTTAAATTGTCACAAGAGTCAATCATATCACGTGCAAATTTTGTGACTGCATAATCACTTGCATCGCTAATTTGCTTTTGCATTATACGTTTAACGTTTTCATTATCCGCAACAGCGCGACGTAAATGATCTTCAAGTTGAACTGCACGTTCTTTTAATATATTAAGCTCTTCACTTAAATCACCTGTTTGCTGATCTTCTTGGTCATCCCCTTTTCGTTTACTGACCATATCTGCAAATTTCTTTTTTTTCTCTTTATTACTATCTGACATATCATTCACCCTTACAAACTTAATAAATATATAACAATCAATCTAAAAATATCAAGCGTTAGCTATCCTTGTCTTTCTATGCTTGCATTTAAAAAGTCAATCAAAGCAGTTTTATAAAGAGAATCAGAAAAAGTATCAATATTACTTTGCGCCATATTAATATAGTGTTCAGCTTCTTCCATAGAAATATGAATGGCATTATGATGATTAATATATTGTAATGCTTGGTCAAAATTGTGTCTAGCTGAAGAAAAAGATTTCTCCCAGAATTTTTGTTCTGATGGGCTGCCTTTTTCATATGCTATAATAGAAGGTAAAGTGACTTTACCTTCAAAAAAATCTTTTCCAAGTTGCTTTCCTAAAGTGCCTTGATTAGCAGTATAATCTAGCACGTCATCAATTATTTGGAATGCCATACCAAAATTAAACCCGAAATTCCTTAGCCTCTCTGTTTCATCACTTGTGGCTCCAGATACTACTGATGCAGCCTCGCAGCATGCAGAAAATAAAGATGCTGTCTTTTCTCCAATGATATTAAAATAATTTTTCCTAATTGTGTTAGGGTCAAAACGCGTTGTCATCTGCTTTATCTCACCCTTGACAAGCAAATTAGATGCCTTAGATAAAATAGAGAGAACACTTAAATTCCCACATTCTATAAGCCATCTAAATGCTAAGGTCAATAATAGATCACCAACTAAAATGCTTGATTTATTCCCCCAAATTTTATTTGCTGTTGCAACTCCATGGCGTGCCTTACTTTCATCAAGCACATCATCATGAAGTAAAGTAGCGTTGTGTATAAATTCTACCGATGCAGCAATGTTGACCCTACTCTCTCCAGAGTAATTCAGCATTTTACATATAATAAAAATGAGCTTAGGCCTTATCTTTTTTCCTCCTGAATTAATAAGATGAGATGCAATATTAGTAGCAAGCTTAGTACCTTCATCATTGACATTTTTGAAGATAAAGTCATTCATAGCCAATAAATCAGAAGATACAATATCATCTAATTTACTACTTTTTGTTAAATCAGTGTTTAGCATTTAAGAGGACTTATGCTTCTTGCCCTTGTACTTTCTCAACTTTTTTCTTTTCTATTTTTTTCGATTCCGTTTCTAAATCTACTATGCCTTTTTTAATGAACCATATTACCCTTTCAGTTGCTTGCGCTCCTACACTGAGCCAATGTTTTAATCTATCAGCTTTTACCACAACACGACTTTTATTGTCTTTTGGCAACATTGGATCATATTGTCCTATTTTCTCAATAAAGCGTCCATCTCTTGGTGCTCGTGAGTCGGCTACAACTATCCTATAAAAAGGACGTTTCTTTGCCCCAAACCTTGCCAACCTTATTTTAACTGCCATGTCAACCTTTGTTCATATATTAATTGTAATTTAATACAATAAACAGTTCAAGTCAAACTAATTGTACCTCTTTTACCTAAAAACAACATAACTTCCGCTAATCACTCAAAAAAGGAAAATCTAAGACAATAAAATTTTTTATATATCATCAATCATAGCATGATTAACTTCAACTGTATACTTTGATTTTAGATAGCGAATTAGCTGCTCCTTTAACGATATCATCTCACGCTTTCCGGTGTCAAGCATGTTTAATTTGCCATTTGATGAATGCATTTCTTTTAGAACACCTATTATAATTTCACTATTGTATTGAATAGGATCTGTTACCGAATCAGTTGTTTTCATATTGAAAATCTCTTCTATAAAAGAAAAAGGGTAGATTTGTTCATTGCGTTGTATTTGCTGGCCTTTAACCAATTCTACACCTTGCATTTCTTTCAAATCTGTCTTTTCTCTTAATTGGACTGCAACTTTTTGCCCCATTTCAAACATTCTTTCTTTTATAAACTCACTATGCCAAAGCTTTGCGGCTGATTCCCTACTTTCTTCAAAACTTTGTAATTCAGGAGGAATGATATCAGTGATTTTTACACCAACAACAGTGTCTCTGACGCTGTTAAAATAACTCTTCTGATCTTTCTTGCGTGAAAAAATGAAAGAAATGAAATCACTAGAATTTCCTACTTCATTACCACTTTGGTCTTTTCCATTTGTATCTACTGGACCAATGGTTTGTATAGGCAAATTGTACTCACTGGATATTTCTTCAATCATTGCACCATTGTATATCTTATAATTCACTTGATTTATGAAATCATTGACTTTTTCAAAAGACTTTTGATTGGTTAAAACTGACCTTATGTCTTTTTTTAAATCAACCAAGTCTTCATCAGAGATTTGATGTATGCTTTCTACCTTTATTACGTGCCATCCAAAATTGCTTGTTAAAACTTCACTTACTTCACCTGTTTTGAGAGCAAATACCTTTTCTCTCATATTTTCAGGTAAGAAATCCTTAGTTATATTATTTACTCTGGTTTCATCGAGTTTCACTTTATTAAACTCTTCTATTATTTGTTCAAAGCTTGCTTTACTTTCTTCAAGTGCTCTTCTTGCTATTTCAGCTTTTTCTTTGGTAGGAAATATCACATTGAATATGTCTCTTTGATTTTTAAGTTCCTGATGTTCTATTATACTATCAACCTCTTCATCTGAAATTCTGATTTGATTTTCAAAATATTTTTGATCCAGAGAAATGTATTGCGCAGTTCGATACTCAGGGTAATAAAAATTGGACTTATTTCTTTCATACAAATCAAGTAAGGCTTGATCATCTGGTTCAGGAACGTCTGTAATTGCATCCTCAGTTATTTTAACAATATCAACTACTCTAGTTTGGTAGCGATTTTTGTATATCTGCTCATCAACATTCTCACCAAAAGTTACCGGATAATTATCTTTAAATAACGAAGTCATGAACATCATTGCAGGCAGGATTTTCTCTAGTTTTTCTATATATTCCTTTTCTGTTATATGCAGGCTATTTAGAGTTTGATGGAATTTATTATGGTCAAATTCTCCTTTATCATCCTGAAAGTACTTGGTATTTTTAATATGGCTTTTGATAGATTCTTCTCCAACTTTTAATCCAAGTTCGCTAATTAGGTTAAACAATAGTTTTTGCTCTATAAGTGCGTTAAGTAAATCATATTTCAGCTTTTTTACTTGTCCTTTACTTACATCAGATCCAGAAATTTGCTTTTCATAATTTTGATATAGTAATTTATATTCATCTGATGTTATAACTTCCTTTCCTACTTTAGCTAATTCTTTCCTTTCATCATCATTTGATAAAAGATTGCCAATCCCCATAAAGATTAATAAGCAAACTAAAAGAAGAACGATTGCTTTGGTAAAAAAATTTCTAATACTCATTGTAAACTCAGTTAACTAACACTTAAATTTAGAATAGCAATAATTTAATCTTTGTAAATCTATTAATAAATTAGCTAATATATGTAATATTGTAGTGTATTAAATTGAATGGAAGCTTATATTTAACCTAAGAGATAAGAAATATAAGCAAAAAAGTCATTGGATGACAAAGTTAATGCTTTTTTAGTTTTAATGGTTTATATTTTATCTCTATAACAGTAAAGGAATATTAAAATGGGAGATGTTTTTTTGATGTCAATGGAATCTTCTAAAGACAATAAGGATAGAAATGAACAATTTCTCATGCAAGTAGCTGCTTGGTTGGTTGATAACACTAGCTTAACTTTTAATCAAATAGCACAATGTTGCAAGTTATCCCTTGAAAAAGTACAAGACATAGCTGATGAGGAAATAGAAGTTGAAAAGTATGACCCTATTATTTCTGAAATAATTACTGAAAAAGAAATCGATAATTGCAAAAAAAATCCCAATCGTGTACCAAATTTGATTATAAAAAATATAAAAAAAAGGGCAAAGACGGTTAGCATTCTTGGCTTTGCTTCTACAGCAAGGCGTAGAGATAAACCTAATGCGATTTATTATTTGGTAAAAAAATTTCCTATCTTGAACAATAATGTTATAGCTAAGCTAGTTAGTACAACAAATTACACAGTTGAGCAGGTAAGAGACAGATCTCATCATAACATGCTCAATATCAAACCTCAAGATCCTGTACTACTTGGTTTATGTAGCCAGGAAAATTTAGAAGCGGAAGTAGAAAGAGCGAAAGTAGAAGAAGAGAAGAAACAAAGATTAAAAAATATAAATAATAGCTATTGATGATTCTCAAATTCTTGTACTTTGTTAATATTAAATTGACTTGACTTGTTAGTTTTTATCAGTATAATGTAAGTAAAGTATCTAGTTTAATAATAATTAAATCTAAATACGCACTAAAAACTAGCTCAGCCTAATTTATTATTTTATATTCACATTTTAGGTTAGTAAGCATCAATTAAAATTTTTGGAGGATTATGACAACAATCAATGAAGATGTCTTAGCAAAAGGAAAGGTTGTAGGTCAACCTGAAAAAAGCGAACAAATTCATAATGCTGACGCAGTAAAACAAATGACCAGCGAAGGTGCTGAAAAAAACAAGAAAACATTGGACCTGAGCGAATTGAAAGAGAAAACAGCAGAAGAATTGTTAGAGCTAGCTGAAGAAAGAAAAATTTCAACCAGTGGTAAAGGCAATGGCAGGATGCTAAAACAGGAAATGATATTCAGTTTAATGAAGAAAATGAGTGAAGAAGGAGGCATAACCACAGGAAGTGGAGTAGTGGAAATATTGCCTGATGGTTTTGGTTTCTTACGTTCATCAAGTGCAAATTATGCTCCAAGTACCGATGATGTTTATATTTCCAATGGCCAAATAAAGAAGTTTAATTTACGTACAGGAGATATGGCATGTGGAGAAATAAGGCCACCTGGTGATAAGGAAAGATATTTTACTTTAACTAAGGTTCACAGTATAAACTCTACTGAAATCAGTGAATTAAGAAAGTACGTACATTTTGATAATTTGCTTCCACTTTATCCTGAAAAAAGCCTCATCCTTGAAAACAACAGTAGCGGAGATAATAAAAAAGATATAAACATGCGTGCTGTAGATATAGTTACACCTCTTGGAAAAGGACAAAGAGCATTGATAGTTGCTCCACCTCGTACGGGAAAAACGATATTGCTTCAGCAAATGGCTCACTCTATAGCTACAAATCATCCTGAAATAGAACTAATAGTATTACTGATAGATGAAAGACCCGAAGAGGTGACAGATATGATACGCTCTGTAAAGGGTGAAGTGGTAAGCTCTACATTTGATGAACCTGCCTACCGTCATGTCCAACTTGCTGAAATAGTAATAGAAAAAGCTAAAAGAATGGTTGAACACAAAAAAGATGTAGTGATTTTGCTTGATTCTATAACTCGCCTTGCACGTGCTTATAATGCAGTCATTCCTTCGTCTGGAAAGGTTCTAACCGGCGGTGTAGATTCAAATGCGCTACAAAGACCAAAACGCTTTTTTGGAGCAGCTCGTAATATTGAAAATGGTGGTTCTTTGACAATCATCGCTACAGCCCTTATAGAAACTGGTTCAAAAATGGATGATGTTATTTTTGAAGAGTTTAAAGGTACGGGTAATGCTGAAATTATACTAGATAGAAAACTTGCTGATAAACGTATATTCCCTGCTATTGATATTACAAAATCCGGAACAAGGAAAGAAGAGCTATTAGTTGATAAGGCCATACTAAATAAAATATGGGTATTGCGTAGGATACTTAACCCTATGGGATCTGTTGAAGCAATGGAGTTTTTACGTGACAAATTACTTTTAACAAAGAGCAATGCTGACTTTTTTAACTCCATGAATCACTAAAAGTAAGCCAATTCTAATGGAGCAAAAAAGCAAAGCTCTCTTATAGCCAAAATAATTTGGATTTATCAAAATATATTAAGCTGGCAATCTACCTTAAGTTGCTATTCCAACTTATAGCACTGATTTTGATCAAAAATTTTATGTAGTCAGTTTATTTACAATCGATTTTCCAGTGTCAGTCACTTAGATTACATCTTTTTGACTCTTAATATTAATATCAATTGTGTACCAGTGTTGAAATGACACACTCAAAAGGGGATTGTATCTACTCTGAATCAGACGATAAATTAGATGCTTGGTAAGCGTAATTCGGAGCTTCCTGTGTAATGATTATATCATGAGCATGACTTTCTCTTAACCCTGATGAAGTAATAGTGACAAATTTGCAATTTTTTTTCATCTCTTCTATATTATGATTGCCAGTATAACCCATTGCAGCTTGCAACCCACCAATTAATTGACAGATCACTCCTGAAGCCGGACCTTTAAACGGAACTCTAGCTTCTACTCCTTGTGGGACTAAATCAAGTTTTGAATCTTTATCTTGAAAATAACGGCTAGCTGAACCTCGTTTCATTGCGCTAATAGATCCCATTCCTCGATATTCTTTATATGCTCTACCCTTATACATGATAATCTCACCTGGGCTTTCCTCAGTACCAGCAAAGATTGAACCTATCATCACAGTATCAGCACCAGCTGCAATAGCTTTTGCAACATCTCCCGAATATTTTATTCCACCATCAGCAATTAGTCTAACGTTTTTTGTTTTACAAACCTCTGCAATATTCTTGATCGCAGAGAATTGTGGCATACCAACACCTGTAACTATTCTGGTAGTACAAATTGACCCTGGCCCTATTCCAACCTTCACTGCATCAACACCAGCATCAATCAACGCTTCAGCAGCCTCTTTTGTTGTGATATTTCCGCCGATTAATTGAGTATTCGGACACATCTTTTTTATTTCCTTAATAGTGCTGATAACGTTTTGGGAATGACCGTGAGCGGTATCTACAATAACCACATCAACTTCTTCTTCGACCAAAGCTTCACATCTTTCTATACCGTCTTTTTTACCAGTACCAATTGCAGCGGCAACTCTGAGTCGACCTTTACCGTCTTTACATGAATTTGGATATCTATTGTATTTTTCGATGTCTTTAACTGTGATTAGACCTATGCAACAAGAATTTTCATCAACAACCAAAAGCTTCTCTATTCTATTTGCATGCAACAATTTCATTGCTGAGGTGCTGTTTACTGCCTGCTCTCGAACTGTTACTAAC
Organism: Wolbachia endosymbiont (group B) of Gerris lacustris; assembly: GCF_964028355.1. Classification (NCBI taxonomy): domain Bacteria; kingdom Pseudomonadati; phylum Pseudomonadota; class Alphaproteobacteria; order Rickettsiales; family Anaplasmataceae; genus Wolbachia; species Wolbachia endosymbiont (group B) of Gerris lacustris. The sequence goes on along the minus strand of NZ_OZ034761.1, from coordinate 310,397 downwards.
TTATCTTTTGTCATTACCTCGGAAACTTTTATATTCATGTTCTGGTCTTCAATAAACCTCACATCTCGATTAGTTAAAATTCCCACTAACTTGCGTTGATCAACTACAGGAATGCCGGAATAATTATACTCTCTCATTAATGAAACTGCTTCTGCAACCGTTTTATCTGGGGAAATTGTAATTGGGTTATACACGATCCAGCTTTCATATTTTTTCACCCTTCTCACTTCTAACACTTGTTCATCTATTGATAAATTCTTATGTATGCAACCTATTCCACCATGTTGGGCAATAGCTATTGCAAAGCCTGATTCAGTGACAGTATCCATTGCAGAGGATATGAGAGGGATATTTAGTTCTATATTATTTGTTAAATAAGTTCTTGTATCTGCATCGCGAGGCAGTAGATCAGAATAGGCCGGTAAGAGAAGTACATCGTCAAACGAATAACAAGCTTCCATTTTCTTCATATGCTTTATTTAAAGCTTATACGCCAATTAATGAAATTGCAATAGAGCTTTTGCAAAATTAGCCTGGCTACAGCTATTTTTAGATCAAAATAGGATAGAATAGGGATGTAGCCCCTAATATATTTATCGCAAAATTACATTATTTGCTAGCAAACAGAACTGCTCAATAGTTAAGCTTTCTGGACGTTCGTCTCCACTCAGTTTAGCATTCTCAAGAGTAGTTGAGACATCACTAGTTATACTTTGCAAGCTATTTCTCAGCATCTTTCTTCTTTGAGCGAACACAGCACGTGTTAGCTTTGTTAAGGTTCCTAAATTTACTGCAAATCTTGGAGTGGGTAAAGGTTTTACTGTAATTACTGAAGAATATACTTTTGGTCTTGGAAAAAATTCCTTAGGTTCAATATCAAATTCCTTTTTTATGTCGCATAGTAACTGGCTTAGCACTGATAGGGAACCATAATCTTTAGAATTAGGTTCTGCTGTAATACGCTCTGCTACCTCCTTTTGGAACATTAACGTCAAATTCGTAAAAAATTTTATATTATTTAACCACTTTAAAAATAACGCTACTGAGATATTGTAAGGCAAGTTAGCAATGACTTTGACTGGACATTCTACCAGCTCTTTTTCTACAACATTAAGTGCATCTGCTTCTATAATTCTATATTTCCCCTGATGCTCATTTAGCAATTGTTCGTGATGTTTCACTAAACTACTATCTTTTTCTATAGAAAGTAGAAACTTTGGATTATACGCCAATATTTCTCTTGTTAACGCACCATACCCAGGACCAATTTCAATAACATTAAAATCTTTCAGGCTACCAGCTAAGGCAACTATTCTTTTTGTTATCTCATTCGATAAAATAAAATTTTGCCCTAGACTCTTTTTTGGCTTCAGTGAAAATTTTTTCATATGATCTTAGTATGCAGTATTTTAAAAATTAGTTGACGAAAATTCATCAATAATTGTATATTGTCAGTGTATTTAATGCCGGCTTAGCTCAATTGGTAGAGCAACTGACTTGTAATCAGTAGGTTGTCAGTTCAAGTCCGACAGCCGGCACTCTTATCCATACAAGTAAAGTTGATGTCCTTTTTAATAGTAGCAAATTGGAAAATGAATGGAACACGTTCTTCATTTGTTGACTTTATAGGCAAACTTAACAACAAGAGCAACGAAATTGCCTCTAAATTAGTAATTTGCCCTCCTTTTACATCATTTCCAAGCAGTATAGAGTTGAACAACAATATTAAAATAGGAGGACAGAATTGCCATCATAAAGAGTTCGGTTCTTACACAGGTGAAATTAGTGCAGGAATGTTGAAGGAACTAGGATGTAGTTACGTAATACTTGGACATTCTGAAAGGGCTCATGAAAAAGATAGTGAAATAAAACTTAAATCGAAAACAGCAATAGAATCAGGATTACACCCAATCATCTGTGTAGGTGAAAACTCAGAAGATTATAAAAATAAAAAAACAAAAGAAGTAATAGAATATCAATGCAAAAACCGTTTGCCAACACAAGGTGAATATACCATAGCATACGAACCGATATGGGCAATAGGAACAGGAAATGTGCCAAATAATGACGCAATTGCTGAGGTGATAGAGATAATAAAATTGTGTACTGGTAAAAAACACATTATATATGGTGGCTCAGTCAGCTCAGAAAATATAGGAAACTTGCTCAGTATTCCAAATCTATTAGGAGTTTTAATTGGTAGTGCAAGCTTAGATTTTGATCACTTTTATCAAATTATACAACAAGTCGAGAAAAAATTTTCTCTTATTAATTCTAAAAGTAGATAATACTCACTATAGGGATAGATCTATCACATCCATCTCAACAGATTCCGCTAATACGTAGAGAGATGACGGTTGTCAAGGTGACACTGACTTCCATCTAAGACGCCAGTGCCCAGACACTTGAATCCAGAAGACTTAATTTCAATCAAGTAATAAAGGCTGGATTCCAGTGTCAAGCACTGGAATGACACCGTTTACTACGCAAATTACTTATAAATTCAATGTGTATCTGTTCAGATGCATGTGAAACCAGTACTTCTTTTCTTGTCATCCTAGCTTCCATAATGTCATCCCAGTGCTTGACACTGGGATCTAGGAATTCTGATTATATATCAAGTTAGTGAGTATAAAAGTTATGTAAAAATACAACGTTTTTAGTGAGATTACGGAAAGCCAGCGTCACACGCTGGAAAGACATCTTTCTTGGTAGACTCAAATTATAATGTTCGTACGGTTGTGGGTTTATAGCTTAGAAAATTAACGATATTTTATTCCCCGGTGAACGCTCTATTCTGTTTTCCAACTCTAGTTCTAAAAGAGCCATGAGGGCTATGTTGGTAGAAAGTCCGCTTGCTAATAGGTTATCTAAGTGAAGAAGGTTGCCCCTCCTCACTCGACTTCAAAACCGTACGTGAAACTTTCGCTTCATACGGCTTCTCTCTAGCTTGGTGCTTTTCATGCATACTTCTGTGTAAATTATCGTGACAATGTCCATGTAGCATAGATAAGTTTGTGATTGTATTATTTTGCTTATTTTGGTCCTTATGATGTATTTCTAAGATATCACCATTCTTAAACCAAAGTTGACAACAATCACACTTACCTTGTTGCATCTTCAGAAGTTTTATTGTTTGTGGTGATTTATCAAGTATTTTACTCATACGCTTTCCCCAATAAGTCCAGTCTCCATCATATGGAGATTTGGCTCCAATCACTTTGACATGTCGTTTAATGTCATGATCTCCGTGTTTAATAAGACGCATTCCGTTACTTGTCATATATCGCCATTTATCGTTACCATACTTCTTGAAGTATTTTCTTTTGATCCAACATCTTCCTTTGTTTTGGTGTTTAAACATTGCCCATTTCCAAAGTTTTCTAAACATTGTATTATCCATTGCACCAAAGGCTTTAGATGATACCACCGAAGCGTAGTATTGACACCATCCTCGAATAATTGGATTAAGGTGACTTATTACTGCTTCTTGTGATTCACCACGCATTTTCTTTAGCTTACTTTTAATGACCAATGAGTGTTGTTCTATAGAGTTACGACTTGGTTTGATGATAGACTTGTATGACATCTTATTGTGTTTTGTTGGATATTGCCATATTGTAAAACCAAGAAAATTGAAACCTGGTTTTATTCCTTTCAGGAATTTTTGAGTATGAGAAATTCTTGTTTTTGAAGGGTTCAACTCCAATCCAATAGTTTTTAACCATTCTTCAATCAGAGTTTTGCTTTCAAAACAATTTCCTCACTTTCATGAAGTACTACAAAATCGTCTGCATAAGTGATTACGCTGAGTGATCTTTTCGCATTTTCCCTACATGTTCTGCCAGGTTTCGTTTTCCTGTAGCTAATTAGCTCCTCTGCCATTATTTCTTTCAGATAATTTTCTAACCCATGTAGAGCAATACATGCCAGTAATGGAGAAATTGTCCCTCCTTGGATTGTACCGCTTCTAGATGGTTGAAATATCCTATTTTCCATCACACCTGCTTTCAACCATCCTTTTACTATCCTCCTTAAAGTTGGTGTGGTATTGAGTTTTTCTAACAGTATATGATGATTTATATTATCAAAACACCCAGAAATATCAGCATCTAAAACAAATACTGTTTTCTTGATGAGTGCTTGAAATATAGCTTCAATGGCATCATGACATGATCTACCAGGTCTAAAACCATAAATGTTGGGCTCAAACTTTGCTTCCCATTCTGGTTCTAGCATCATCTTAACAAGTGTTTGTTTTGCTCGATCTGTTATTGTTGGTATCCCTAATGGACGTTTTTCACTTTTTCCAAGCTTTTGGAATCCAAATGCGCCTTGATGGCTTTGCTCTCTCCCTTATATCTAAGGATTTTGCCAATTGCAATCTTTCTTTTTGATTAAGGTTAGCTTTTCCATCAATACCTGCAGTTCTTTTTCCTCTATTGTCCTGAGTTACCTTTCTCACAGCGATCATCCTAGCACTTGTCGATTTTTGTAATAATCTCTGAAGCTCATGCATCTTTTTGATATCATTACATTTAGAAGCTCGGTAAATTCGTTTTTGTAGCTTAAATGAAGACTTTTCTAGCTTGCGCCAAGGAACTTCATTCCATTCATACCTAACTTTTTGTTGGCTCATAACATATTCACTACTATTCATAACTTTACCTTCCAAGTTACAGTGTCCACGTCTGCGTATCCTAAGCATTACTTTAGGCATTAGCTTTTTAGACAATCCTTCCAACATAGAAGCTTGCAGTTGGCTACTTGCTTATTACAAAGTATAATAAGAGCTTCTATGTGGTTACTCCGTTCCATGAAACCGTTTCGCGTCAGATTTAGGTTCTTATTTTTTGCCGGGAGATCGGAAACATCTTGATTAAACGAACCAATTCTAATCATCCTTATTCTCCATACCTTTTGGTCTATGTGTACCAACCTTATTTCACATATTCACAGTAACGACAATTCAAACATAAGTTTCTTTCGTAACCTTACCTGACTCTTCTTGGGAGAATTTATTATAAGGTTTAACATTACTCCCTTTTAGCCCATGCTCGCACCTTAGGTGTTTGCCAATTTCCTAAAATGTGGACTACAATTTCAGCCAGATGTTATGGCGGATGGAATTTAACCATCACAATTTCATGACTTCCGGGTCACACTTGTTCAAATGTGTCAAAAAATTCAAACCACAGCACAACGGTCAAATTTAAATAGTATTAAATTTGCTCTACAAACAAATGGAATGTTAATTGATACTGAGTGGATAAAAATTTTTAAAGAATATGATGTTGGAATAGGTATTAGTTTAGATGGCACAAAGAATCTGAATGATATTTATAGATTAGACAAAAAAGGAAATAGTACTTATGAGAAGGTAGTTAGTAAAATCAGGCTGTGTCAAGAAAATGAGTATAAATTTGGGTTATTATCTGTTGTTAATCCTGAGGCGAATGGCGCTGATGTTTATAATCATTTCGCTAAAGAACTAAATTTGAGACATTTTGATTTTTTGTTACCAGATGCTAATACCAATTCCCGCTATACAAGCAACGAATAGACAATAATGGAAAAAAAGCCATACTGGAGTAAGTAAAATAGCGAGGTTTAGATGGCATTAAGATCAAAATTATTGGATGAAAAAGTGGTGGAATCAGCAAAAGAGATGCTGAAGAAAGTAAGAAATAATGCGTATGTTGCAAAAAAACTAAATGCTGTAATTGCAGCAAAAAAGCACAGTATAACAGCTGTAGCAAAAATATGTTGCATTTCGAGAAAGGCAATTACTACATGGATAAAGCACATAAAATTTGGAAGAGAAGAAAAATTATTTTCTCCACCTCAATGCCGTAGAAAAACTATATTGAACCAAAGTCAACTTGAACAAATTGAGGTGTGGATAGAGGAAAACCCCAATATTACTATTAGAGAAATGAGAATAAGAATCCAAGAAAGATTTGGTTTGAATATCAGCAAATCCACAATACATCGTAATATGCAAAGAATGAAATTCTCATATATCACACCAAGACCAGTTCATAGTGGACAGGATAAAAATAAGCAAGAGGAGTTTAAAAAAAACCTCAATGAAACTATTGTCATGCATTCTGAAAAAGAGCTATTTTTCTTTGATGAATCACGGTTTGGTACACATTCAAAAGTTGGACATGGGTGGTTTAAAAAAGGCAGTAGGACACAGGTTAAGGTAAAATTAGGTAGGGAAAATTTTTATCTCTATAGTGCAGTTAATCCCAGAAATGGAGAGAATTTTAGCTTATTTGCACCAAACGTCAACACTGCTTGTATAAATATATTCCTTGAACAGATGTCGCAATATTTAGGAATACGAAAGGCTTTTCTCGTGATGGATTGCGCTAGTTGGCATAAGTCAAAAAGTTTAAAGATACCTAAAAATATCGAAATTATATACCTACCACCATACTCACCTGACCTCAATCCTGTTGAGAGGTTTTGGTTATATATAAAACAGAACATTTTGCGCAATAAAATCTACGATACAATTGTTCTGCTTGAGAGCGCTTTGTGTAAATTTATTACCTCTCTTTCCCCTTCCACGGTTAAACAACTCTGCAATGCTTCTTATTTGGTTCATTAATAATGAGAGTTGGTATAACTATGGCTCTCTTCCCACTTATCCACCTGAAAAATATGGTAAATTTATGATTGAGGTATTTGATGAGTGGATAAAAGAAAATTCAGATAGTCTAAAGGTGTTCATTCGATATTGCATTAATGCATTAGAGCTATTTTATGGTAATTATTCAAGAGTTGAAGGATTTGGCAAGAGAAGTCCTTTTGTATTACCGTTAATATGTGTTTCCAATAATGGTGATCTCGGTCCACTAGATGATTTGAGAACATGTGTCCCTCATAAATTTGTCGAATATAACATCAGCAATACTAGTTGGGCTAAGTTCTTATCAGATAAATTTTTTAATAACTTTTTGAGTGATATGGAAAATAGGCCTGATGATTGTAAGCAGTGTTGTTATGAAAATATTTGTGGTGGGGGAAGTTATGGTAACAGGTTTAACCCTGCCAACGTAAGTTTTAATAATCCTTCAGTATATTGTGAGGGACTGAAGATCTTTTGGCAAAGGATTATACAATTTCTTTTAATGCATGGATTTTCTAAAGAAAAATTACGGCAGGTATTATTGAATAGTAATACTGAAAAAGCAGCTTAATGGTAGTGTATAAAAGGTATTTACTAGACGTTTTTCTATAATCTAATTAGCATCTAGAGGGTTGACTTTATGAATATCGTCTTCTAAACTGCCGTTACCAAGATTCGAACTTGGGACCTCGTCATTACCAATGACGTACTCTACCATCTGAGCTACAACGGCAAGTTCACGTATTATGATAATGAATAACATGAAAAAAAATAAGGAAAAAGAAGAAGAGAGAAAAAGATTGGCAAAAGCTTTAAAGCAGAATATTCTAAAAAGAAAAAAACAGCAACAGAGTAGACAAGATGCCAGAACTCCCAGAAGTGGAAGTAATCTCTAACTTCTTATTTGATAAAATCAAAAATAAGAAAATAAGCAATGTGACAGTTAATGATTGTAATTTGCGTGTACCAATAACGAAGAATATTGATGATTTGCTAAAGGGCAAAGTTATAAATGATATCAAGCGTAGAGGTAAATATATAATCTCGAATATAGATGCTAGTATGGCTGTAATCATACACCTTGGCATGAGCGGAAAGCTTATATATGCTGAAGACAATCAAGCACAGAACAAACATGATCATGTGATATTCTTATTTTCTGACAACACTTCACTAATCTTTAATGACCCAAGAAGGTTTGGATTAGTGATTGTTTTAAACAGAGAGCAAGAACTAAATTTTTTTAATAACCTAGGAATAGAACCCCTCACGAATGAATTTGACGGAAATTATTTACAGAAGTTGCTAAAGAACAGAAAAGCAAATATCAAATCAGTATTAATGAATAATAAGCTAATAGTTGGCGTAGGTAACATATATGCTTCTGAGAGCTTATTTAGAGCTCGCATATCACCACTTAGGCTAGCACAAGATTTAACATATATAGAGTGCGAAAAACTTGCTATCGAAATAAAAAATACTCTGAGTGATGCAATTGCTGCTGGTGGTTCAACACTGAAAGATTATGCACAACCATCTGGATCTGCTGGATACTTTCAAAATAACTTTTACGTATATGGTAAAGTGCAAAAACCTTGCAGAATCTGCAACAATATCATAACACTTATACGACAGAATGGTCGTAGCACTTATTTTTGCAATGCATGTCAGAATTAAATTTTATTTTTGAATATGACATTTTCACCTAAAAAAGATCCTTTTGATTTGTTTTCAAAGTGGTATCAAGAAGTACTTAATTTTCCGTGTAAAGAGTCAACTGCAATGACGCTAGCAACGTGTAGCAAAGACTGCATTCCATCTGCAAGAGTGGTATTACTAAAGGAATATAGTAAAGAAGGTTTTGTGTTCTTTACTAACGTAAACAGTAGAAAAGGAAAAGAATTGACTGAGAACCCCAAAGCTGCACTCGTATTTCATTGGACAGAATTTTCTAGACAAGTACGAATTGAAGGAGAAGTTAGGCTTCTAAGCGGCAAAAAGGCTGACGAATATTTCTCTTCTCGAGCACATGATAGTCAAATTAGCGCGTGGTGCTCAAAACAATCAAGAGTTCTGAAAAATTGGCAAGATTTTGAGCAGGCTATAGAATTGAAAGAGAAAGAATTTCACAATACACAAGTTTCTCGTCCTGATTTTTGGGTGGGATTTTGCGTAATTCCAAAAATAATTGAATTTTGGCAAGAAGGTGAACACAGGAGACACACTAGATTTAGATATACTCTTGTTGAGAAAAGCAATTGGAAAGTGGAACAATTATATCCCTAACGTTATTGGAAAGCGCCTGACCCTTCTTAATTTACTATTGGGAATTGGATGACACCCTAAAATCAACCTGGAATGGAGGAAGTTAGTGGCGGTCACATACTCTTTCATCACAATGATAAAGAAGCTTACCTTTATCTCTGACGTATTTTAAAGGAATTTTGGGATTATTGATGTCTTTACCACCAGTATCATGCCATTTCTTTTCCCATGTAATATAATATGGCTCAAGGTCTTGCGGCGTTAATTTATATATTTCTTTTAGCTCTATTCCTTCGTAAATAGCAAATATCCAATCCACCTTTCGGTATTTTGCAATTATTGTCGGATTCATATGATGATGAGTAGAAAAGCTTTTTGTAAGAAGAGCATTTACTGATTTAAGCTCATATTCATTACCATACTCATCAATGGCATCATTTCCCTCTCGTGCTGGAAGAATAGTGAGTCCAGTTAGTAACAAGACTTGTAGGATTTTCCCGCCGTTATCCTGAAAGATATCATTTATACCATGCTTAACAGCAAACTCCTGATACTTCCGTATATGAGGAAATATATCTTTCAGACATTTTCTGTCTTGATCCTGATTTAGAAGTACAGTAGGTTCAACACCAAGGGCATCTGCTATGCGCTCAACATTATCTATAGAGATATTTCTCTCACCACGTTCAACGGAGCCTATATATGTTCTGTGTAATTCACATAAATCAGCAAGAGTTTCTTGGGAAAGCCCTTTTATATTTCTTATCTTTCGTATATTCTGGGAAAGAAGTAACCGCAAAGATTGTTTTTTTATTTTTGTCATCTTTGTAAGATAATAGTTGACAATTATAAGTCTACAGACTATAAGTATCTTTCATATGGCACATATATTGGAAAAATTTAAATTTAATAATAAACCCACATATACTACAGATAGGGGAGCTGCATATTGTGGAGACTCTCTTAACCTATTGCCGCAATTACCAGATAATAGCTTAGATCTCGTAATAACCAGTCCACCGTTTGCTTTGCAAAGAAAAAAAGAATACGGAAATGAATCCCAAGCCGAATATGTTGCATGGCTTAGTCAATTTGCAAAATTAGTATATAGCAAACTCAGAGATACAGGCAGTTTTGTACTTGATCTAGGTGGGGCTTATGAAAAAGGCGTGCCATCCAGAAGTTTATATAATTTTAGAGTGCTTATGCATTTCTGTGATGATATAGGCTTCTTCCTTGCAGAAGATTTCTATTGGTATAATCCTTCTAAATTGCCAAGTCCAATTGAATGGGTAAATAAGAGAAAAATCAGAGCAAAAGATTCTGTTAATACAGTATGGTGGTTCAGCAAAACTGAGTGGCCTAAAGCAGATGTCACAAAGGTGCTAGTGGAATACAGTGGCCGCATGAAAAAACTTATCGAGAACCCAAAGGCTTATTATACTCCAAAAGAACGACCATCAGGCCATAATATTGGTAGTAGCTTTGGTAAAGATAATGGAGGAGCTATTCCATCAAATCTTTTGCAGATTCCCAATTCAGAATCTAACGGCCAGTATCTTGCTGCATGTAAGGAACTAGGTATAAAAGAGCATCCAGCTCGATTCCCTGCTAAATTACCTCAATTTTTTATTCGGTTTCTAACACAACCAGGTGATGTTGTTTTAGATATTTTTGCTGGCTCTAACACAACAGGTTTTGTATGTGAGCAAGAAGACCGTTACTGGTTAGCATTTGAAGAAAATAGAGAATATCTTGCTGCATCTGCTTTTAGGTTCTTAAAAAAAGAATGCTCAAAAGAAACTATTTATCAACGCATTGTTCATGGTGAAGAGCAAGTATTAAAGGTTAAACAGTCTGTATTGGATCTTCGGCAGTCATTAGTAGTTTAGTTATGCTCTTTGTTCATGGTTTTCCCGTTTTTAGCAATAATTTTTATATAAGCATTTTTGTTGCCTATCCTCAACACTTTCCACATTAGCGTTACTGGAGAAAGCTACTCTGCAGATCAAAAATAAGGATTTATTGTCATCCTGATCAAGTAACTTTTTATAGCTTAAAAACTCGTTGGAAGACACCTTACTTTAATTTCTTTATAAACCAAAGCACCAAATCGTCATCAAGATCAACTTCAGCGCCAGGTTTAATATCCTTATATTTGTACGTAACGCCCAAACCATCGGGAATATAGCCTCTCTTGACATATAGTTTTTGAGCAGCTCCATAATCAGCATAAAGACCAACACCTAACCCAACAATATCACTTTTTTTCACTGCTTCTTTTTCTGCAACTTCAAGCAAAGTTGATCCTATATTTCTATTCCTCATAAGTGGTAACACGTTAAGATCCATAATTTCTGGAATACCTTGATCCTGAAAAGGTTTGTATTTGGAGCACCATTTTAATGTCACGTATCCAGCAAATTCATTATTATAAGAAGCAATCCATACAATACGCTCACCAAATTTTTGCTCTTGTAAATAAGTTTCAAATGTAGATAGCGGTTTTAGCCAATTTATTTCTGCAAATCTTGTAAAAAGAATTGAAATATCAGATTCAGTGAATGCTCTTATTTTAATGCTATTTTCCTGATCTGTTCTGATGAATTTGGTTGAGGTTTTCACAAATTTGACCATAAATTCTTATAAATAAATCTTAACAAAAATACTTCAGTGCATTCTCAAATATGAGCATTCCATCACCATATTTTGGCATAGCCACTCCTGAACGTTTACATTTTTCTTTTTCAAGAGGCCAGTTGTCCTGCTGAGTAAAAAATATTCCTCTCTCTGGGTGAGGCATTAAAGCTAGCACTCTTCCACTTTTATCTGATAAAGCTGCCAGATCGTACATAGATCCGTTTGGATTGTAAGGAAATTGTAAATTTGCATAGTCACCATTTTCATCAACGTAACGCAGTGCAACGGAATTATTTTCAATCAATTGATTTAAAATATCTTGATCCATAAAAAACCTGCCTTCTCCATGAGCAACAGGAAGATATAGCTCACTCAGGCCCCGTAGCCAAACAGAATTACTCTGCGGATTAACTCTCACTCTAATCCAACGACATTGGTAATTGCCTATATCATTAGAGGTTAAAGCTAGATTAGAGAATTCTGGAACTAACTTTACTAATATCTGGCAACCATTACATATCCCTATAATAAGCTTATCCTGAAATAAGAAATCTTGAAATTCGTCTAACAAGTTGTTTTTTATACGCAAAGCAAATGCATTGCCAGCACCAGTGTCATCACCGTAAGAAAAACCTCCTGGAATTGCAAGTATATTACTTGATTTTAGTTCATCTGGATTACTTATAACTTCATTAATGTGAACGATTTTTACTTCTACATTGCTGATATCAAGTTTTTTACTGCATTCTATAAATGCAAATGCAGTTTCTTTTTCACAATTCAAGCCATAACCAGATAAAACAATAATTTTCATGAATCAAAAAACTCGAACTTTCTTTTTACAAAATTTGCTATTAAATTCAAAGCAAATAGCATTAACAATAAAGCTATAATTGCAATGGCAGCAAGCTCAATAAATGCAATTTCAGGACTACTTGACCATATGTATATTTGTACAGGTAAAACAGTTGCCGGATCGAAGAAGGATGTAGGTGTATCAGCAATAAATGCTACCATGCCTATCATAAGTAAAGGGGAAGATTCGCCTAAAATCCTTGCAATTGCAAGCACTGCACCATGTATTATCCGTGGCAACGCAATCGGTAAAGAGTGATCCAATATCACCTTGATGTGAGGTGCACCTAGCGCAAACGCTGCATCTTTTATTGCAATAGGAACGTTTGTAAAGGCATTTTTTGTTGCAATAATAATATTAGGCAGCATCATAAATGAAAGAGTCATCCCGCCAACAAACGGTGAAGAACGGGGTAACCCAAATATGCCCAAGTAGAGAGTCAATCCTACCACACCAAATATTATCGAAGGCACTGCAGCAAGGTTATTCATGCTAATTTCTACAATATTGGTTATTAACTTATTTTTAGGCATAAATTCATAAAGACAGATACCTGACATAATTCCTATTGGCAATGCCAACGCTAAGCATACTATAATTGTCATTAATGAACCGATAAATGCCCCTAAAATCCCCGCATTCTCGGGCTCACGAGAATCAGACTTAAGAAACAGAGACTTATTAAAAAATTTTCTTACTCTTCCCTTTTCTTTAAGCCGATCAAGTAATTTAGCATAATGATCATTAGAACATTTATTTTTATATACTGAATTGATCACACTCGATGCAGTAAACCAAATCCCATATTCACCACTATTTCTTACTTTCTTACGAAAAAATCTCTCTAGCTCCTTGTAAGAGTTACGACTTAAAATTTCGTCACTGTCTTTAAAGTCAATTCCTTCAAACACTTTATGTAAAGAGTTATTGAGTAGGCTAATGGACTTATATCGTAAATCACCAGGATTATTAGTTAAAATAAGACCAGCATTTATTTCAATTGGCAATAAAATTTTCGTTACTGTTAAAGCACTATAAGAGTTAACTAATATACTTAGTAATATACATATAGGACAACCAATTGAGACAATCAGTGCTGTAAAAGAGCAAAAGCATAAAATGTTGTTCTTTTTATTTTTTCTTTTTACACGAGCATGTACGCGCTTAGATTGAAGTAACTTAAGGAAGTTTTTCTTTATACTCATTTACTTTTCTTTATATGAAGATTTGAAAAAACTTTCCCCTTTTTCCAGTGCTTGACACTGAGATCTAGCAGACTTTGCCTGCAGATAATTTTTGTATTTCTCATGAAAGCACAAACCAAAAGGAGAATCTGGATCCCAGTGTCAAGCACCGGGATGATGCCACAGCGGGAGGCAAACACAATGTTTGTACAGTTGTGCGTCACGCACTGGGATAATAAGAGAGAGTTTTGAGATGATACAATTGACATCACTCCCTATTATATCTACTTAGATTTTTTTTTAACATAAGTAGTACGTTCTTTGATTCTTGCAGCTTTCCCAAATAGCTTGCACAAATAATATAATTTTGCTCTACGAACCTTTCCTTTTCTTGTCACTTGCACTGAAACCAGTGCAGGAGAATAAACAAAAAATTGAGACACTATACTTTCTCCATGGCTCACTTTTCTGACTGCAAAAGAAGAATGTAACCCGCGATTCCTTTTTGATATACATACACCTTCAAATATCTGTATACGTTCACTTGCACCGTCAACTACTTTAAAAGTGACCTTCAAATCATCGCCGGGACGAAACTCTGGTATTTCTCTAGCTAATCTTTGTATTTGTTGTTCGTTAAATTTTTCAAGTAAGTTTGTCATTTATCATCTCCATTCAACAATTCAGGTCGACGTTCCTTTGTTCTAACATATGACTGTTCCCTTCTCCAATCACTTATTTTTCTGTGATTGCCAGACAACAGAACCTCAGGAACTTTATACCTACTCCACTGCTCAGGCCTAGTATATTGAGGATATTCAAGCATACCGCCACTATAACTAAAACTTTCTTCAGCAACGCTATCGAAATTATTTACTACACCTGGAAGAAGCCTAATACATGCATCAAGAACCACCATTGCAGCTGGCTCACCTCCCGAAAGTATATAATCTCCAATACTTAACTCATAAGGAGTATACACATCAATTACTCTTTGGTCAACACCTTCAAATCGACCACACAATATTGTTACATGAGGAATTTCTGTTAGCTCCTTTGCAATGCTCTGATTAAATTTTGTGCCAGATGGAGTCATATAAATAAATCTAGTATTTTTATGAGCAGAAAGCACATTATCAACTGCATTACCAATCACATCTGGGCGCATAACCATCCCTGCTCCACCTCCATATGGAACATCATCCACAGTTGAATGTTTATCTTTAGCAAAAGAACGAATATTTACTATTTCAAGATTCCATATTTTTTTTTCCAACGCTCTTCCAGCAAGAGAATAGTTCAAAAACCCGGGGAACATTTCTGGAAATATGGTTAACACTGTAACACTAAACGTCATTAGCAAATTTGTAGTAAACTAAGCAGCAATTTGATATTATCTTATAGTATACAGCTAAATTAATCATGTCACCGAATAAAATCATTTACGAAGGTAAAGCAAAATCCATTATAGCAACTGAAGACTCGTTAAATGTCATACAGCACTTTAAAGATGATGTTACAGCGTTCAACAAGGAAAAATATGAAATTATTGAGGGCAAAGGAATAATTAATAATCATGTTAGTGCTTTTATCATGGAAAAGCTTGAAGAAGCAGGAATTAGCACGCACTTTATAAAAGCTCTAAACGAAAGAGAACAGCTAGTCAAGAAGCTCAAGATAACACCTCTTGAGGTAGTGGTTAGAAATATTGCAGCTGGCAGCTTTTGCAAACGTTTTAATATCAAAGAAGGTGAGGCACTTACATCTCCTATAATCGAGTTTTTTTACAAAAATGATGACCTAGCCGACCCAATGGTGAATGAAAATCACATACTATATTTTGGTTGGTTATCCCATAAAGAAATGGAAGAAGTTAAAACTACAACTTTAAAGATCAACAAAATCTTAGTCGACCTATTTTCAAATGCAAATATATATTTAGTTGATCTCAAGTTAGAATTTGGCAAATTGATAAACAACAGCACTAAAATTATTTTAGCCGATGAAATCAGCCCTGATAATTGTAGGCTATGGGATAAAAATACTCATAAAAAGCTAGACAAAGATGTTTTCCGTTTAAATCTAGGAAACTTAAAGGAAGCATACTCAGAAGTTGCAAAAAGACTGTCGGTAAAGTTAGACTAACTAAATACTACTCTATCAAGTGGAGGCTGATATGCTTCATCAAGTTTTCCAATAATCTCAATTTTTTCTCCACGCTTTTGGAAATGGCTTTCCACATCCTTCATATTATCGGGATCTACAATCAGTACTATACCTATGCCGCAATTAAATGTTTTTAACATTTCTCTCTTTTCTATTTTGCCTTCTTCTTTCAGCCATAAAAATATATCTGGCCATTTCCAAGAATTAATATTTATGTCTACAAATAAATTTCCTGAGAGAATTCTTGGAATATTGTCTATTAACCCGCCACCTGTTATATGCGCAATGCCTTTTACCTTTGGCATAACAGGCAACAAAGAATCAACATATATCTTTGTTGGCTTCAGTAATATTTCACCCCAAGATTTATTATTCCATGGAGATATATCATTATAATTTATACCTAAGCTTTTAAAAATATGGCGCACCAAAGAAAATCCATTTGAGTGAATTCCATTTGATTCTAAACCAACTACAAAGTCACCTGCTTTCATTATACTACAGTTTGGAAGAATTTGCTTTCGATCAACAACACCAACCACAAACCCTGCAAGGTCATAGTGATTGTTACCATACATTCCAGGCATTTCTGCAGTTTCTCCACCAACTAATGCTATTTTAGATTCCTTGCACCCTTCTGCAATGCCCTGGATTACAGACAATAAAACGTTTTTGTTTAAAACGCCTGTTGCAAAGTAATCAAGGAAAAATAAAGGTGTTGCTCCTTGTGCAAGTAAATCATTTACACACATTGCAACTAAGTCTATACCTATAGTATCATGCTTATTCACCTCTTGAGCTATTAATAGTTTTGTGCCCACTCCATCAGTTGAGGAAACAAGTACTGGATGGTCGTATTTCTTACTCAGCGAAGAAAAGTCAAACAATGCGGAAAATGATCCTACTTCGCTAATTACTTCTTCTCCTTTAGTTTTTTCAATAATAGGTTTAACTTTTTTTATTAGTTCATTATATAGTTTAAGGTCTATTCCAGATTTAGCATAAGTATTCATAGCGCCTTCATATATCTTATAATTATTAATACTACATTAATGCTTTGACACAAAAAGCGCAACGAAACTTTCTCTTAAATTGACTACTACGTGCCTACCAATATAGGGTTAACTTAAATCATTTATACTTTTATCCAATGAATAAAAACATAATGTTAATAACAGAGTGCCTATCAGGACGAATTCTTCATGATCTTGCTAGTTCTATGCAAGGAATAGTGGGTGGATTGGAAGAGCTTGAAGAAAACAATCCTAATATGCTAAAAGAAATAACATCACTACTTGAAGAAAGCTCTAATGATTTAATATATAAATATAAAGTTATGAAGCAAGCGTACTCTCGTTCATCAGATAATAGCAGCTTTGATAAGACTAAATCCAATATAGAAAATTATTTATTAAAAAAAAAGTAAAGCTTAAGTGGAGGATAAGTGAATGCCCTACAGAAAACTTAATTGAAAGAATAAATAAGATAATCTCCAATATGGTGATAACTATAGTCAGTGCAGTGGCACAAATTGAATTAGTTTCTATTTTACTGACTAAAACAGAAGATAAAACACTACTAACCATAAAAGTAGTAAATAAACATAAATCAATAAGCACATCATTAGTGAGCAAATTAACAAAAAAAAATGATATTAACCTAGACACAAAAGACATTAGTATCTATATGACTTCTTTACTGTTAGAGCATTATAACACTAAAATCAATTACACTTGTGAAAGTAATTCACTGAATATAGGCTTAACTATAACTTGAGATGGCTTCATATTTCATAAAAAGGACTCGATACTATAAATTTGAATCTTGGATAAGGAAAGGAAAAACTTTGTGGAGTAACCTAGACATAAAATCTGTAGTTAATTTCTTTTTGAAAGTTACAGATTGCTAAAAATACTTAAATAACTAATTTTTATAACTTTGTACCAATAAAACTATTCCTACCTTTAATTATCAAACAGTAATGTATAGAACTACAAATTTTTGCATATTAAGAAACCTTTTAAGCGCGTATTTAAGTTGCACATCTGGCTATTGCAATCTCTCACTTCCAAGGTAAAGTACCTTATCACCAAAAAAATTTAATTTAATTTTTGCAATCGCTTAAGTCTAGTATTATTTTGTTAATGTACCGTTCATTTGCATCCTTAATAATAAACTTTATACCATTTTTATACTTTACAACTTCATTTACAGAAGGTACCTTACCAGCAATTGAAAGAATCAAACCACCAAGTGTAACATAATCCTCTTCAGAGTCACACAACTCTATTTTTAGATTTTCCTCTATATCCTTTATAAGGGCTCTTGCTGACATTTCAAATTTACTTTGAGATAGTTCAGTAATGGTGTATTCGGAATTTACCTCGTTCTCGTTATCGATATTTGGTATTAACTCTTTTATAAGATCAGTCATTGAGATTAAACCATCAGTTCCGCCATATTCATCCAATACAATAGCCAAATATGATTTAGAAGATTTCATCCTAATAAAAAGATTTGTTGCTTTCATTGAGGCTGGGACAAATATCACATTTTGTATAATATTTCTCAGATTAAAATCTTTATTCTTATTGAAAATGATATCTTTTACGTAAAAAAAGCCTATTACGTTGTCAAAGTTATTCTTATAAGTTGGTATCTTAGCATGGTAAGTGTTTTTCACCTTCTTTATTACCTTATCCTTGCTCGATTCAATGTCTACTGCACATATCTCCTTACGTGGGGTCATTATATCCATGATGCTACAATCACGGAATTTTAATAGACTACTAAGTATGTCAAGATCTGACAGATCACCCATTAATGCCTCAGTAGCACATTTTTTTAACACAGAAGTTTTATTGAAGAGAAAGAGAAAAATTCTGTATGCTATTTTTTCTACTAAAGTTTTTTTCTTATTCAATTTATTCCTTTTAATGGTGAAAATATCTTTAGATAAGGTCTATCAAGAAAACTGTTATTAAATGTTTAATAAGCATGTGAATAATGTCAAATTAATTTGTGAATTATTTGTTGACATAAAATACTAACAATTGATCAACAAATTTTTCAACGACATATACATAATTATGTAACAATGCATGATAGTAAAACATTTTTCCATAAAAGAAAATTACTAACATTCTAAACATCTTACTTATACACATAAATAATAAAGGAAAATCAATAGCATACAGAAGTTACTAACATATTTATTCACAAGTTAAGTAATACTAATTTTTACTGAATTTTAAGTTAATAACAATTTATTGATAGAACTACTACTATTGTTATACTTTAGTTTAGATAACAAAGTAGATAAAATAGATTGAAAAGAAGTAAAACAAAAATAACAAGAATCATCAGCCAGAACGAGTCAGATGAAAAAGTTCCTATTTGGTTAATGCGTCAGGCTGGTAGGTCTCTTCCTGAGTATCGGAGGGCAGTGGAAAACATGAATAATTTCATGGAGATATGTTATAGCACAGATTTGGTAACAGAGTTAACGTTACAACCAATAAGAAGGTTCAACATGGATGCAGCGATAATTTTTTCTGATATTTTGATAATAGCTGACATTTTAGGTTGTAATGTAAATTTTATTCGAGGTGTGGGTCCAATAATAAGACCTATAGAAAGTGCTAAAGAATTGAAGAGTCTACAAGGAATTGAATCTAACACATTACCAATCCTAAATGCTATAAAAGAAGTAAGAAGCCAGTTGCCAGAAGAAAAATCGCTTATAGGCTTTGCTGGAGGGCCGTGGACGGTAGGTTCATACATCATAGAGGGCGGTGGTAGTAAAACTTTTTCCAAGGTGCTAAATTTTTGTCCATTGGCACTAGAGGAAATAATAAAAAAAATAACGGAAGCGACAATTATTTATCTGATCAAACAGATAGAGTTTGGAGCAGATGTTATTCAGTTATTTGACAGCAATGCTGGTGTATTGAAGGGAAAACTATTTGAAAGATACATCATCAAGCCAACAAAGGAAATTGTTTTGGCAATAAAGAGTAGATTTCCTAATTTTCCAATAATAGGTTTTCCGCGCTCTGCTGAAAATCTTTATACAGATTACTGCGAACAAACAGGCGTATCTGCAGTAAGTATAGATTATAATGTTCCAATAGAATGGGCGAAAGAAAATCTAAAAATTTCTCTGCAAGGGAACCTTAATCCTAGTCTTTTGGCCTACAATAAGTCAGAAGCAATTGAAGAAGCAAAGCGTATAATAGATTGTTTTAGAGGGTTACCTTTTATATTTAATCTTGGACATGGAGTGCTTCCTGATACTCCGGTTGAAAATATTGCTGAATTAGTGGACCTAGTAAGAAACTACTAAAACTCTTGTATGAAAAGCCTTTATGAGGGTGGAATGAAAACCTTACTTGACAAACCTCATTCTCTTCCTTACTATAACGATAAGGGTATTCATCCTTGTTTTTGGGCTCAACGACAAAATTCAGTAAAAAAACTCAAATATTTATTGGCAAATTACAAAAAATTATAGCGGCTGCATGTCTTTTTTATTTTTTCTACATTCAGCCAAATCGCTCTTATTTTAAGCGTTAGCACATTATTACAGTGCCAATTTACATTATTAAAACTTGCTATACGGGGGTTTATTTGCCTTTTTAAATTTATTAATCTTTTAATATTTACAGTTAATATATTTAAGAATATAAAATACCAACCTTTATGTAAAATAATAAAACTTCTAGCTTTTTTGTTGTGTAGAGTTTATCATTTTTATTTAACTTTAGTGAGATTATGTCAGACCTTGCAAAGAGGATGTCTCTGATAAAACCGTCGCCTACAATTGCTGTGACTGATAAGGCAAACAGATTAAAAAGCGAAGGAAAGAAAATTTGCGTTTTAGCTGCGGGAGAACCGGATTTTGATACTCCAGATCATATAAAAAAGGCAGCTATTCAATCAATAAATGAAGGCAAAACTAAATATACTGCTGTTGATGGAACGCGTGAGCTTAAAGAGGCGATAATCAATAAGTTAAAAAGGGATAACAATCTAGAATATACACTCAACCAAATTTGTATCGGCGCTGGCGCTAAGCAGGTGCTGTTTAACTTGTTTATGGCAACAATTAACCCTGGAGATGAGGCTATAATACCAGCTCCTTATTGGGTTTCGTATGTTGATATGGTAAATCTTTTTGGCGGATTGCCAGTTGTTGTAGAGTGCAAACAAAACTTTAAGCTGACACCGGAATTACTGGAAAGTAATATAACTGAGAAAACTAAGTGGTTAATTCTCAACTCACCAAATAATCCAGCAGGAATTGTCTATACATATGATGAATTGAAAAGAATAGCGCAAGTATTACTCAAATATCCACATGTGAATGTTGTTACAGATGATATTTATGAACACATAATATACGACGAAAAGTTTTTTACCATTGCTCAGGTTGAGCCAAAACTTTATGATAGAGTTTTTGTGGTCAATGGAGTATCGAAAGCCTATGCAATGACGGGATGGAGAATAGGGTATATTGCAGGTAAAAGTGATGTGATAAAAGCTATTTCTACACTACAGTCTCAGAGCACTTCTAATCCAAATTCAATAGCACAAGCAGCAGCAGTTGAAGCGTTAAACGGTGATCATAGTTTTTTGAAAGAAAGAACAAGAATCTTTAAGGATCGTAGAGATTTTGTAGTAAAGAAACTAAATTCTGCTCCAGGATTGTCAGCATCTATTCCGCAAGGTGCATTCTATTTGTTTGTCTCATGTGAAGGTTTATTGGGTAAGAGCACGAAAAGTGGTAAAGCAATAAATAGTGACCTTGATTTCGCCGAATATTTATTAGAAGATCATTTAGTTGCTGTTGTTCCAGGAATTGCATTTGGTTTGGAAAATTTTATCAGAATTTCTTACGCAACCTCTCAGGAACAATTGGAAATTGGATGTGATAGCATTACTAAAGCATGTGAAATGCTGAGTTAACTTATGGCTTGGGTGTATTTGTTATTAGCTGGCTTGGTTGAGATAATATGGACCACGGCACTAAAATATAGCAATGGCTTTACTCGTGTTATACCTGTAGTAATTATCTTAGTTAGCGGTTCTGTGAGTCTTTACTGGCTGTCGTTAGCAATGAAATCTATTCCTCTTGGTACATCTTATGCAGTTTGGACTGGTATAGGCTCTATAGGTGCAGCGATAATAGGAATAATGTTTTTTAATGACCCAGTAAATTTTGGGCGTTTATTTTCCCTTGCTTTGGTAGTGCTGGGTATCATAGGATTAAAAGTATTTTCCAATTAGGAAAAGTTAAGTACGTCTATTTTACCATTTCAGAACTTTCTACTAAAGTTGCCTTGGATTTTTCGGTTCTTGAAGAGGGCATTCCTATTGATTTGGCAAGTACCTTTCTCATGTTCAATGTTTTATTTTTCTCATTTTGTTGGATTAAGTTAATATCGTTTATTTTATTCATTAAATCTTTTCCTTCCTCTAAAACTTTTGAATCGCTTTCATTAATGTGATGTTCATTGTTAAATTCTGCAACGATCTCTTTCTTTGTCGGATGAGTGTTCAGAAATTCTAACACCTGGTATTTAGCAACAACTTGAATAAATTTCTTATCATGAAATCTTGAGTCTTTATGTAGTTCTTCTAAGCTTTTATCATAGTGTTTTGCCTCGGTTACAGTAAGTTTTATTATTTTTTCTACGCTGTTTAAAAGTTTCCTACATAGCTTATCGTGTTTGTTGCCTGTTTGTGCTGCAAATGTTTGCTTGATATATTTTGTTATGTAGTTTTGTAATGTGTTGTCTATTGTGTTTATGTTCATTCACTCACCTTGCTTTTATATTATATTTTACACGCGAAAAGGTTAATATTGAGTTAACTTAGACGTTTCTAAAGCCAAGTTTTACTAAAAATTATATTATTTAAAGTATAATAGCTATCACAAAATAAAGCCGTAAATAAAATGAACTTTGTAACAAAACTAAAACTTATAATAAAAAAAATAAAGCTTAAGGTGAACAAGGGTAAAATTATAAAAATCCTTATCATCTGTGGTATAATTTTTTTCATATACCTTATTCATGAATCAGTTATAAATATGCTAAAAGGTCTCTTTTAAGAAATATACTCAGATTAGAGTAGATATTTACAAAAGTGTTGCTCCTTGCTGATAAAATACCTATAATTCCGTTTTTTAGGTAGTATTAGAATTGCAGAGAAACTTTTTAATATGGTTATTAGCATCATTGTTCTATGCGTACCAATATATATTGCGTGTAATTCCAAACATAATCGCGCCTGAGTTAATAACGAAATTCAACATAAGTATTACAGACGTTGGTCAATTTGGTGGGCTATATTATATAGGCTATACAATTGCTCACATACCTGTTGGTCTTGCCCTTGATAGATTTGGGCCAAAGTTTGTTTTGCCTGCATGTATTATCTTAACGTTTGCTGGAACATTGCCGCTAATATGCTTTGATGAGTGGTATTACTCAATACTTGGTAGAATGATTGTTGGAGTTGGTTCATCTGCTTCGGCAATTGGGCTTTTCAAAGTTGCAAGTATGTATTTCTCACAAGAAAAATCAGCAAGGATGGCTAGCTTATCTATAATAATAGGATTACTGGGGGCTATTTATGGTGGATTACCTCTATACTTCTTGCTCAATAAATTTGATTGGAATTATGTTATATACACTTTCTCAGCGTTTGGTTGTTTACTTGCTCTGCTGTTGCTTTTAATAACACCACGCGGTAGTTCAGAAGAAAATGCAAGTGACAATATATTTCAAGATTTAAAAACTGTACTTTTCAATAAACATATCATTCTGATTAGCTTTTTTGGCGGCCTAATGGTTGGACCACTAGAAGGTTTTGCTGATGGTTGGGCAAAAGCGTTCTTATGTGAAGCATATCAAATGACCGGAGATCTGGCATCTTCGCTTTCTTCCCTTATGTTTATAGGTATGGGAGCTGGATCATTCTTTTTAGCTTACTTACTGGAAAAGTATCCAGATAAACATTATGAAGCAATTATTGCCTGTTCTTTTGCAATGATTGCTAGCTTTCTCTTGCTTTTTATGCAAGCTGGAGGTTTATATATTGCACTACCTGCACTCCTTGTTATCGGCTTTTCATCTGGATATCAAGTAGTTACTATTTACAAGGCAATAAGTTATGTAAATAATAACTTGGTAGGCTTAGCCACAGCTATATCAAATATGGTAGTTATGGTTTTTGGCTATTTTTTTCATACTGCAATTGCAAAGATAATAGACTTGTGTTGGAATGGGACGGTAATACAAGGAAATCCTGTCTATGGTACTGAATTGCTAATAAAAGCAATATCGATTATTCCTGTATGTTTGCTTTTGGCTGTTTTTGGATTTATGTGGTTAAAGAAAGGATCTTATGACAATTGCTCCAAAAAGGATTTGTAACTCTGAAAATAATTTAAAGTCTTTTGATAATGAAGTTTATCAATCTATAGAAAAAGAACTGCAGCGGCAAAAATCACAGTTGCAACTGATTGCATCGGAAAATTTTGCAAGTAAAGCAGTGATGGAAGCACAAGGTTCTTTTCTGACTAATAAATATGCAGAAGGTTATCCTGGTAAAAGATATTACTGTGGCTGTGAGTATGTAGATGAAGTTGAAAATCTGGCTATAGAAAGGCTTTGTAAGCTGTTTGGTGTTAAATTTGCAAACGTTCAACCTCACTCTGGTTCTCAGGCAAATCAAGCAGTGTTTGCTTCACTACTTGCTCCGGGTGATACAATACTTGGATTGTCACTGAATTGTGGTGGACATTTAACTCATGGTGCAGCACCAAACCTTTCTGGTAAGTGGTTTAAGTCGATCCATTATACAGTTAATAGAGACACTTACCTGCTTGATATGGATGAGGTGGAAAGGCTAGCGCTGGAGCATAAACCGAAGCTAATCATTGCTGGTGCTTCTGCTTATCCAAGAGAAATAGATTTCGAGCGCTTTCGCAAAATTGCGAATAAAGTTGGTGCATATCTGCTTGCAGATATTGCTCACTATTCAGGGCTTATTGCTGCAGGTTGTTACCCATCACCTGCCAAATATGCGCATGTTATAACTTCAACAACTCACAAGACTCTACGAGGTCCTCGTGGCGGAGTGGTAATGACAAATGATGAAGCGTTACATAAAAAAATTCAGTCTGCAGTTTTTCCAGGGTTGCAAGGTGGACCGCTTATGCATGTGATAGCTGCAAAAGCTGTTGCATTTAAGGAAGCATTAGCGCCAGAGTTTAAAACTTATAGTAAAAAAGTTGTGGAAAATGCGAAAGTGTTAGCTCAAGCGCTGCAAGAACATGGAATAAACATTATAACTGGTGGCACTGACTCTCATATTGTACTAGTTGATTTAAGATCACAGAAGTTGACGGGAAAAGACGTTGTAAATAGCCTTGAGAGAGCTGGCATTACCTGCAATAAAAACTCTGTGCCATTTGACACGGAAAAGCCAACCATTACTTCAGGGCTACGTTTTGGTACCGCTGCTGAGACAACGCGTGGACTTGAGAGAGAAGATTTTAAAGAGATAGCTGATCTAATAAATGAAATAATTCAGGGATTGATCAATGGAAATAGTCCTGATATTGAAAGAGCAGTAAAAAATAAAGTTGAAAAGATTTGTAGTAATTTTCCTATTTATTAATTTATTTAGCATTCAAATTTCCTTTCTTTACTTTGGATTAAACTATTGTATAGTGATTTTATAGCTCTTTAATTTTATGATAAATGTACTTAGCATAGAGAGTTGTGATTTCCACAATAAAAATGTTCTGCTCAGGGTTGACTTCAATGTTCCTATAAAAAATGAAAGAATTTGTGATGCCACTCGTATTTTAAGAGCGCTACCTACCATTCAGTATTTGGCAAATGCGGGTGCAAAAGTTATTATTATCTCACATTTTGGGCGTCCAAAAGCAAAAGAAAGTAACCTATCGCTAAAAAAAGTAGTTGAAACTTTATCACAGCTGCTGAATAAAGAAGTGAAATTTATTGATGATTGTATTGGCGAGAGAGTACAAAGAGCAATAAATGTAATGGATGGAGGAGATGTAATATTACTAGAGAATCTGAGGTTTTATAAAGAAGAAGAACAGAATGACTCAAGTTTTGCTAAACAATTAGCATCTCTAGCAGATATATATGTAAATGATGCATTTTCTTGCTCTCATAGAGCTCATGCTTCTATTTCATGTATTACGGGATTTTTACCTTCTTATGCAGGATTTTGCCTGCAAGATGAGCTAAAGTATCTTGAGCAAGCCATATCGTTTGACGCTAAACCTATTACTGCGATAGTTGGTGGAGCTAAAATATCAACTAAAATAAAAATGCTTATAAAGCTAGCAGAAAAAGTTGATTACCTTATTGTGGGCGGCGCAATTGCTAATAATTTTTTGTTATTTAATAAAGTTAATATAGGTAAATCTTTTTTTCAAAATGGAGTTGATGATCTTCTGCACGATATTATTGAGACGGCAAATAAAAACAATTGTAAAATAGTTGTACCTGAGGACGTTTTAGTTGCAGAAAACTCTGATTATAGCACTGGCATTTTAAGAAAAACTGAATCCATTTTGGACGGTGATATAATTTTAGATATCGGACCTCAAACTTTAAGCACAATAAGCGGTATAATAGCAAGCAGTAAAACTCTACTATGGAATGGGCCTATTGGTGTTTTTGAACATTCAGCTTTTGCAAATGGCACGATAGAGGTGATGAAAATTGCTAATAACTTAACGCATAAAGGAAAATTAACCAGCGTAATAGGGGGAGGAGATAGCCTATCTGCAATAAATGCAGCAGGTCTTACTGATAAAGACTTTACATATATTTCAACAGGTGGAGGAGCATTTTTAAGTTGGCTAAGTGGTGATGAAATGCCGGGACTGCAATTAACGTCGAATTAAAACTTTTTTAAGCTGTTGCTTGTACCTTAGCTTTTTTATAAATTGTGTTGTGGTTATGTCGAAAGCAGCCAAATTAATCTTATGCTTAATAATACCAGTAATAGGATTTGTTTTTTACATTAAGGAGCATTACCTCAACAATACAAGTTCACAAATTAAATTTGAGCCATTCTTCAAAACAAATTCTACAAGTCCAGACTACATTCCACCACTTCCAGAGCTGACTGATTTTGATAGAGGAGTATTAAGGGTTTGTGGAGATTGGGGAACACACCCTGATGAAGAAGATTTCAGGATTTTGCTTGATTGTCCTCAGCATCAAGAAGTGGTGAAAAAGATGTACGATAAGCTTGATCATCAAGTGATTACACCTAGTGCAGACTTGGGATTATTTAAAGATGAATTGACCAAGATTTGGTTTACAAATAGTGGAATTGAGAAAGAAACTATAGGGTTTGGGCATATTTTTTGTGGTGAACCAGATAGATTGGGGCTTGGTGGTATGCATTTTGTAGGTAGATATGTTGAGGCTCAAGAAGATAAGTGGGCGGGTGCAATTTGGGATAGTAAATCCCTGTGCAATAAATTAGATATTAAGCCACCTGTTTACACGTTTGGAATGAAATATTTAGGTAAGGATGGAGAAGTAAAAGTTAAGTGCCCAAATGGGTATGCGTATAACCTTCATGCTGATGATATTTTAGTTTCTGCAACTAAGGCGTTTAAGGAACTGGGAAAAGATGGAATGTGTCTGTATAAAATGGAAGATGACAATTATCAATCAGTGTTTGTGAGAAAAAATGATGCTATACTTACGTTTTATCCTGACTTAACACCAAAATGTAATGATAAGAGTAATAATTGTAGCTGCAGCAAGTCTTGATTGGCTAAAAAAAAGTAAACATTTTATGTGTATTATGCTAATCTAGTTATATTGCGGACAATTTGTAGAGCTACATGAAACTTATAGTAAAAAAATATTTGTCAGTTTTATTTTTGTTGCTGCTTGTAGCGCCTCTTGTATATGGACAGCAATCTTGTTTAAGTGATATTGAGAACGATTTTCAAGATTTGAAAACATCATTAAAAAATCCAATATTTTTAGATCCTGCACCAAGTTTAAATTATGATGATAGAGAAGGCAAAAAAGTGTTGATGGTGGTGGTGCACCATACCGAATCACCAACATTAAAAAGCACAAAAGACGCATTAAATTTTGCGGGAATATCAGTACAACTTATTGTTGATAGGGATGCTGGCATTACTCTGATGGTTCCACTCGAAAAAAGAGCGTGGCATGCTGGTGTAAGTTATGCGAAAGTTCAAGTAGATAATGTGGTTGAAGAGCTACGGAAACTGAATGATTATTCTATAGGCATAGAAATTGTAAACACAGGGCTTGAGCCTTTTCCAGAAGAGCAAATGAAATCTGTTAAAGATCTGATTTTATACCTCATGAAACGCTTTAAAATTAGAAAAGATATGATATTTAGTCACGCTGAGATAGGCACTATAGTGTACAACTCAGCAATTGAAGGTTACGCAATGCGTAAGCCTGATCCACATAAGTTATTTGATTGGGAGTTATTAGAGAAAAGTGGTATCGGATTGCATATAGGTGATAGAATCAGTCCTCAAGATGCAGAACAAAAAGTAAATGAGGTTTTGTATAAGGTAGGCGATAAGAGTGAAAATATTTTGAAATTAAAAAAAAGGTTAAACGGTTTTTTTTATAAAATACTGCCTTGGAACGATAGGAAAGGTAATATGATTTTTCCTGACAATAATGCTGATTACTCAAATGAGTTTGATGAGAATTTTGCGTGGGTTATCAATCAGTTTTCAATGCACCACTTGCCGAAAGAAATTAGAAAAGACTTGCCTCTAAAATTAGAACAAGAAGATATTTTGCCTGAATTTTTAGTTAAGTATAGTAATCTTATTTTTAGTAAATTCTTATCTTTAAGTGATAAAACTAAATTAAGCTTAAAGCCACCATTTTTGAATGAAGAGGATTACAAGCATTTATTATCTTCTTTTGCAGAATATGAAAATAATATTTCTTCTACTGCATTTGCTACGCTCATGTACAAGATTAAGCTATATTACGACTCTTATCTAAGGTATAATATAAGATCCTCGCTTTATATTCCATTTAAGCTTAATTTATTTGAAAAGCTAGATGTTTTAAAGAATGAAATATTGTCTTTTAAGTCTTTAAGCCATGAAAAGGCTATAGAAGTTTCGAATTTAATTAATGAGTTTAGGTCGAAAATTTTATCTGATTTCCAAAATTTTGAAAAACAATGGTTCCAAGAATTTAAGGACACTTGGAAACAAAAATTTATACCGAATATGGAAAAGCAAATGTCTTGGACTGCGCTGCATGAAACTGTGTTGGAATATGTAGAAGAGGCGAAGAAAGAAGTCTAACGAGTATTACGATGGCCAGATGAATGGGCAGAGAAAAATAAAGGCACATGCATCTGGACGGATACAAAAATTTCTAAATGAGGATTAATATAGTATTGGGATGACAGAGTTTAAAAAATAAGTTACTTTTTTTATTTTTGGTAAAAAGTAGTCTATGGGTATTAAAATTGCACCTTCTATACTTTCAGCAGACTTTGCAAGGTTAGGGGAGGAAGTAAAAAGAATTAGCGACTTGAATGTAGATTATATACACATAGACGTTATGGATGGAAATTTTGTTCCAAATATTACAATAGGTCCGAATGTTATCTCTGCAATACGTAAATATAGCAATCTTCCTTTTGATGTACACTTAATGATTAAATCTCCTGGTGAACATATTGAAAGTTTTATAAATGCTGGTGCTGATATTATCACTATACATGCAGAAGTAGAGATACATCTTGAGAGGCTAGTAAGAAAGATAAAGTCATATAAAAACATAAATGATAAAAAAAAAACAATGCAAGTTGGGGTTTCAATTGTTCCTTCAACTTCTCCAAGTGTGCTTGAGTATATAATACATGAGCTAGATATTGTGCTAATTATGACAGTCAATCCTGGGTTTGGAGGACAGGAGTTTATTCATTCGCAGTTGAGTAAGATATCTACCGTGAAGAAAATGATACAAGAACGTAACCTTAAAACGCAAGTTTCAGTAGATGGTGGAATTAACTTTTCTAACTCAGCTGATATAATAAAAGCAGGTGCAAATATATTAGTTGCTGGATCAGCAATATTTAAAGCTGAAGATATGAAAAAGGCTATAAACGACCTTAAAAATCTTTCGTTATAACCATACAGATAACACAAACCATTTTTGTTATCTTGTCAGTTTTAAAAATTTCTATTATCCCAATGTTTCGATACTGAGATAATAGAAAGTAAGTTCAACCTCAGTAGAAACCTGATGATGAATCATTATTACCAAATTTTGGTCTGTTTCTATTACTAAAACCAGAACGAGGACGAGTAGGTCTATTACTATGATAATTATCTCCAGGTTTTTTATTAAACGAGTTGTTATAATAACTATCCCTATTATTTAAACCATCTTTCCTTTCTTCATTGTAAAGCTTACCTTCAAAAAATTCACCTGTTTCTTGATCAACACGACGTCTTGATAATTTTGGACATCCACCTTTTTCAAAGTCAATTATCAAAGCTTTGAAGGTATCACCCTGTTTAAGTATATCCTCAATGGACTCTACATGTTGATTAGCTACCTCGCTTATATGCATTTTTCCTTTTCTTCCATTAAGAAGTTCTAGCTCTACAATAGACTTCTCTATCCTTACAACTTTAGCATCAACTATAGAACCTTGTTCTAGTTCTGTTATTGAATCAATCATCATATTCTTTGCAGCTTCAGCTTCAGTACTACTAATGGCAAAAACAGAAACTTTACCGTCATCCCCTATTTCAATTTTTGCATTACTTCTTTCACATACACTGCGTATATTTTTTCCTTTAGCACCAATAGCTGCAGAAATTTTATCTTTATCTATATAAAACGATAACACTCTTGGTACATGATCTTTTATATCCTTACGATGTTCTGAAATTACTGCATTCATTTTTTCTAAGATATGTAATCTTCCAACTTTTGCTTGTTCTAAAGATTTTTCAACAATTTCAAGGCTTATACCAGGAATTTTCATATCCATCTGCAGTGCTGTAATCCCTTCGCTAGTTCCTGCTACTTTGAAGTCCATATCACCAAGATAGTCTTCATCGCCTAGTATATCAGAAAGTATTATATGCTCATTTTTGTCTTTGATGAGACCCATAGCAATTCCTGCAACGGGAGCCTTTATTGGCACACCTGTATCCATTAATGCAATGGAAGTTCCACAAACTGTTGCCATAGAAGAAGAACCATCAGATTCCATAATCTCAGATACTACCCTTATTGTATAAGGAAATTCAGATTTATCAGGTAAAACAGGATGAATTGCTTTCCAAGCAAGTTTACCATGACCAATTTCTCTCCTTCCTGGTGCGCGTATAGCAGAAGCCTCTCCAACAGCAAATGGAGGAAAGTTATAATGCAACATAAAATGTTCACGTCTATCCCCTTCAATGTCATCCACAATTTGCTCATCTTGTGTAGTACCAAGAGCAGTAACAACTAGTGCCTGAGTGGTACCCCTTGTAAATAGCGCAGAGCCGTGAGTTTTGGGTAAAATATCAGCCTCAATTTCTATCTGGCGTATTTCATCATACTTACGGCTGTCTATCCTCACACTTTTCTTTCTAATCATTTCACGCACTAAAGATCTTTCAAAGCTTTTTACTGCATAAGTAATTAACTTTTCTTCTTTTCCAGCCTCTTTAAGAGTATTCAACATATTATTTCTGACTACTTCTAGAGCCTGAACTCGCTCTTGTTTTATTGTTTTTGAATATGCTTCTTCAAAGTCTTTGCGATATTTCTCAAGTTCTTGAGTTATATCTGATATATCAACAGGGGCAAAGCTTTCAGGTTTATTGCCTACTGTATCAGCAAATTCTTTTATAAGCTTAATAACAGGTTGAAGATGTTCATGACCGAATTTTATTGCACTCAAAACATTTTCTTCAGAGAGCTCTTTGACTTCCGATTCGACCATTAAGATCGAATTTTCATCACCAGACAAAAACAGATCCAAGTTGCTTGCTTTCATCTCTTGAACGGAAGGATTGAGTATATAATTGTTATTTTCATCACAACCGACCATAACTCCAGCTATATTAAAGTGGAAAGGAACACCAGAAATTGCAAGAGCTGCGACGGTACCTATCAATGCTGGTACTTCAGGAGAATTGACCGTATCGTAAGTTAATAGATTACATACTACACTAATTTCATCATAAAAACCTTCAGGAAATAACGGCCTTATACTTCTGTCTATTACTCTTGAAATTAAAGTTTCTCTATCAGATGGTTTTCCTTCTCTTTTAAAAAAACCACCAGGAATCTTACCCATGGCATAACTTTTTGCAATAAACTGCACATTTAAAGGGAGAAAATCAACACTTTCTTCCTTCTTTTTTCGTACAACAGTGACTAAGATAGAAGTATCTCCATAATTTACAACTACTGAACCATCAGCTTGACGTGCCATTTTTCCAGTTTCTAAAAATAAGGAACGACCACCCCACTCTATAGATTTTTTTATAATTTCAAACATACAAAATTCCTCGATTATTTTCTAATGCCTAACTTCTCTATTAACTCTTGATAGGCTTCATTACCAAATTTACGTTTTATATAATCTAAGCACTTGCGCCTTCTACCTATCAATACAAGTAAACCGCGCTTAGAATTATGGTCATGCTTGTGCACTTTAAAATGCTCAGTTAAATTACTGATCCTCTCGGTCAAAATTGCACATTGTACAAAAGATGAACCTGTATCATCTTCTTTAATTGCATATGTACTAATCAAACTTTTTTTCTTTTGGGATGTTATTGACATCTAAACCTCATTTTAAAATATTAAAAACACGAATAGGCTTCACATAACCATGAGTAAAATTGCAAATTGCAATAGGTACATTACCCACTATCGTACAAAAAATATCATAATTCTTTAAACCACGCAAGTTATTTAATATAATTCCTTGACCTTTTCTGATTTTCTTTGCTTCCTCTGGAGAAATCTCAATCTTGAACATCGATTCTAAGACTGATGCAATAGGGATAATCGGACTTTTTGCATTATATTCAATGCAACTCTTCGGTGTCATTCCAGCGCTCTGGTACACATCTGTACAAACATTTGTTTTGCCAGAGTAATTTGCACAACGGGTGGTGTCATTCCAGCACTTGACACTGGAATCTAGGGAAGCTTGCTTGCTTGCAAGCAAACTTGTTTGGTGATCATGGAAAGTAGCTAATAGACGCTTTTGATTGAGGTTACATAGAAAACTAGATCCCAGTGCCCAGACACTGGGATGACATCCTACTGGTAAGTCCGAATTGCAATGTTTATGCAATTGTGCAGTTTGCTCGATTGTTACTGATTCATCTTCCTTGAAATTACCTACCATCGTTCTTCTTATACCAATTCCCGCTATACAAGCAACGAATAGACAATAATGGAAAAAAAGCCATACTGGAGTAAGTAAAATAGCGAGGTTTAGATGGCATTAAGATCAAAATTATTGGATGAAAAAGTGGTGGAATCAGCAAAAGAGATGCTGAAGAAAGTAAGAAATAATGCGTATGTTGCAAAAAAACTAAATGCTGTAATTGCAGCAAAAAAGCACAGTATAACAGCTGTAGCAAAAATATGTTGCATTTCGAGAAAGGCAATTACTACATGGATAAAGCACATAAAATTTGGAAGAGAAGAAAAATTATTTTCTCCACCTCAACGCCGTAGAAAAACTATATTGAACCAAAGTCAACTTGAACAAATTGAGGTGTGGATAGAGGAAAACCCCAATATTACTATTAGAGAAATGAGAATAAGAATCCAAGAAAGATTTGGTTTGAATATCAGCAAATCCACAATACATCGTAATATGCAAAGAATGAAATTCTCATATATCACACCAAGACCAGTTCATAGTGGACAGGATAAAAATAAGCAAGAGGAGTTTAAAAAAAAACCTCAATGAAACTATTGTCATGCATTCTGAAAAAGAGCTATTTTTCTTCGATGAATCACGGTTTGGTACACATTCAAAAGTTGGACATGGGTGGTTTAAAAAAGGCAGTAGGACACAGGTTAAGGTAAAATTAGGTAGGGAAAATTTTTATCTCTATAGTGCAGTTAATCCCAGAAATGGAGAGAATTTTAGCTTATTTGCACCAAACGTCAACACTGCTTGTATAAATATATTCCTTGAACAGATGTCGCAATATTTAGGAATACGAAAGGCTTTTCTCGTGATGGATTGCGCTAGTTGGCATAAGTCAAAAAGTTTAAAGATACCTAAAAATATCGAAATTATATACCTACCACCATACTCACCTGACCTCAATCCTGTTGAGAGGTTTTGGTTATATATAAAACAGAACATTTTGCGCAATAAAATCTACGATACAATTGTTCTGCTTGAGAGCGCTTTGTGTAAATTTATTACCTCTCTTTCCCCTTCCACGGTTAAACAACTCTGCAATGCTTCTTATTTGGTTCATTAATAATGAGAGTTGGTATTAATTGTGTAATATGTCCAAAACAATTTAATTCAATTCCAAGATCTCTTGCAATTGATCTTACATATACACCGCTACCGCAGATCATAGAAAAATCGGCACTATTATTTATGGTGTCCAAAAATATCATCTTCAGTTCATGTATTTTGACTTGTCGAGGTTTTATATTTACCTTTTGCCCACTTCTTGCCAGCTTATATGCTCTTGCTCCTTTGATTTTTACTGCTGAAAATTGAGGAGGAGTTTGTGTTATCTCACCAATAAAATCCTTAATCACACAATTTATTTGGTTATATTCAGGTTTTATAGTGCTAGTTCTAATAATATCACCATCTAAATCGTCCGTAGTTGTTTGTTTTCCCCATTTGATTGTGAAATTGTATGCCTTTAAGTCACAAGATAAATACGGTATAGTTTTTGTTGCTTCACCAAGAGCGATTGGTAATACACCTGAAGCCAAAGGATCAAGTGTTCCCAAATGTCCGGCTTTTTTTATTCCAAAAATCCTTTTAATTTGAGTTACAGCTTGTGCAGAACTCATTCCTGTTGGTTTATCAAGATTCAGCCAGCCAT
Source organism: Wolbachia endosymbiont (group B) of Gerris lacustris (assembly GCF_964028355.1). Classification (NCBI taxonomy): domain Bacteria; kingdom Pseudomonadati; phylum Pseudomonadota; class Alphaproteobacteria; order Rickettsiales; family Anaplasmataceae; genus Wolbachia; species Wolbachia endosymbiont (group B) of Gerris lacustris. The sequence continues at coordinate 275,496 of NZ_OZ034761.1, read as the reverse complement.
TTACCATGTATCAATCTTACATAATTAGTAACAATTTAGAAAGTAGATAAAATATTAAGTTGTTAATAAAATGCTTGACTAGTGTGCATTGTTAATATACAATTAACTTTTTATAAACCTTAATTAAGGAGGAAGTTATTATGCCATACTATATGGAAATTGAAAAATATAGCACCCATAACAAAAATGAGTATTGAAAGTACAGTTGCAACTGCATCTTTAGCAGCAGCAATAACAACAATATTGATTGCTACTAAAGTAATTGCTGGACCTGCATCTTTAGCACTTATTGCTAGCCCTGCTGGAATTGCAGTTCTATCTATTGCCGCTGTATATTTTGCCGCAGCAGCTTATGCTTCATATCAGCAGATGAATGCAATAGAAAATGTTAAGGGTGAAAAAGGCGATAAGGGCGAACAAGGACTTCAGGGTGAGAAAGGTGACCAAGGACCTCAAGGCGAGAAAGGAGAAGTACTTGATCTTGCAAGTGAACTAAAAAAACCTGAAATTATGAGAATATTTGAAAATAAGTTTCAAGAAAAAACAGCGTAATAGGTTATATAGGAGGTAGATTTTCTACCTCTTTTTTTCTCCTTTCATCTGGATGTGTAAAAGTTACAATAGCCTATCCCACATTTCAACTACATCCTCACTGAACTCTATTATCTCTACTTTTTTAAATTGGTAACAGTTGTTGATGGATTGAATTCCTAAATCTCTTATGAAAGGAGTGGCATCGTTACCTAAAATTTTACCACTGCGGCAGATTATCAACCTGTCGATTAAATTATACTTCAGTAGCTCTGTAATTAACACTCCTCCGCCTTCAACTAATAACCTTGTTATACCAATTTTTGAAACAAGTTTTAATGCCATGTCTTTTAGGCAGATTTTTCGATTTGATGTCATTCCAGTGCTTGACACTGGAATCCAGTTTTCACTACGCAATTGCTTGAAATTTTCTGGATCCCAGTGTCTGGGCACTGGGATGACACCCTTCTTGGTGAAAGTCGCTTTTATATTACAGCATTCGTACAGTTGAGCACTTGAAGTTAAAATCCATGTTTTTTCTAGATTCCAGTGTCCGGGCACATAATTATACGAACATTGCAATTTGCCGGTGGTGTCATTCCAGTGCTTGACACTGGAATCCAGTTTTTTGATCGAAAATGTTGTATAGTGCACAATCAATTTTCCTGGATCCCAGTGTCTGGGCACTGGGATGACAGGAGGTGTATTAACTATCAAATAATTAATGTTTTTTATTTTTTCCTCTACTTCTTTATTTGTAATCACCCAAGTGATTACTTTGTCTGCAGTTTTTGCAATATTATGCTCTTCCTTCAATTTCCCTTGGCTATCGATAATTAGCCTTATTGGCGACCTGTCTTCGAGTCCTGGTAATCTGCAAGTTAAGAGAGGATCGTCATTGATAAGGGTACTACTGCCAATCATAATTGCATCATATTTTGCTCTGAGCTCATGTACCCAATTTCTCGTATCTTCACTTGTTATCCATTTGCTATCACCTGTAAACGTTGCGATTTTTCCATCGAGAGTTGTTGCGATTTTGCAAGCTATGAATGGTCTATGGAGTTTCTTGGTGGTAAAAAAGCCAACATTCAGTTTCTCTGCTTCTTCTTGCATAATACCTTGCTCAACTTCAATTCCTGCATCTGCTAAAGCTTTTATGCCTCTGCCTAAAACTCTATTATCTGGATCAATTGCTGCAATCACTACCTTTCTTATTCCTGATTTTATGATTTCTGTAGTGCAAGGTTCTGTAACTCCAAAGTGGCAGCATGGTTCGAGAGTGACGTACATAGTTGCACCATGAGTTAAGTCTTTAGCATTTTGTAAAGCAACTACTTCTGCATGTGGACGTCCACCGATTCCTGTGTAGCCTTCACCAATTACCATACCGTCTTTTACAATGACACATCCAACAGTGGGATTTGGTGCAACACTTCCAAGACTTTTTCCTGCAAGTTTTAATGCGATCGACATGAAATAATCATCGGTCATTAGAAAGAAGTCATTTCGTATGAGGTATCAAAAATTCTTCTGTGCTCGTGTATGGCAAATCTATCTGTCATACCTGAGATATAATCACATATTATTACTGAACGCTGAGATTCACAAGCAAGCTTGTTCCACTCTATAGGTAATAACCCTGGGTTTTCATAAAAGCATTGAAAAAGCTCCTGTACTATACGTTTTGCTTTGTTCATTGTTCTATTCAATTTATAGCTTCTGTATATTTTTTCCATGTTAAATTTTTTTATCTCTTTTGTGGCATTTGCAATTTCTGGTGAAAATGTGACTAGCATTATATTTAGACCTCTTACATCTTCTACGCTTTTTATTTTGTAGTCTTTAATATTTTTTTCAGTCTGAAAAACGACATCATTTATCATAATTCCTATAGTTCTACTCAGTGATTCATGTATGAGTTTACTCTGAGGCAAGTCTGAGTATTCACTCCTTACGCCTTTAAACATTTTGCCAATTAAAGGAACATCAAACAAATCTTCGATGGTTACTAAATTTGCCCTGAGTGCATCATCAAGATCATGCACACTGTAGGCGATGTCGTCGGCAATCGAAGCAACTTGTGCTTCAATGCTTGAAAATTCTTCAAGCTTTAGGTCATATTTTTCATTGTATTCTAATAACAGCTGATTATTTGTGTGAGATACCGCATTTTGACCGAGTAAAGGACCATTATGTTTTGCAACGCCTTCAATCACTTCCCAACTTAGATTCATGCCGTTAAAGTCAGCATGTTTTTGTTCAAGATAAGTTAAAATCCTTATAGCTTGAACGTTATGATCAAACTTATACTCCTCCTTATCAACTTGAACTAGAGCATCCTCACCTGTGTGACCAAATGGAGGATGACCAAGGTCATGTGCAAGCGCTATACATTCAGTGATGTCCTCATCTAATCTGAGCCTGCGTGCGATAGATCTTGCAATTTGTGCAACTTCAAGGCTATGAGTTAGCCGAGTGCGATAGTAATCATGCTCATAATTGATAAAAACTTGTGTTTTATATCCTAATTTCCTAAATGCATTAGAGTGAATAATGCGGTCCCTATCACGCTGAAAGCAGCTGCGATTTTCGTCTTCTGGCTCTTTGAAATTTCTTCCTTTTGTTTTACTTGGAAAGCACGCGTAACTTAATAGAAAATTATTGTTTGACATGTAAAATTTCTACTATAATAAGTTATCAATAATGAACGGTGGTTGTTATGTCAACAGATTACAATATTAGCTTAACTGACAATGCATTAAGGAAAATCCACTCCCTTGTAGAACAGGAAGGAGATGAGAGTTCTATTTTGCGGGTTGCAGTTTCAGGTGGTGGATGCTCTGGCTTCAAGTATAATTTTCTTATGGATCAAATAAATAAGAAGATGTCTTTGGATGACGATTTTGACGATGACGAAGACGACGATTTTGACGATGACGAAGATAGCGAGGATTATAGAAGCCACTCCAGTTTTAGTGAGAAAGGTAAAGATATAGTAATTAATGATGAGAATGGAAACCCTGTGTTAATGGTTGATAATTGTTCAGCGAAATTTTTAAATAATTCAACTATAGATTATACTGAAGATCTAAGCGGTTCTGGTTTTCAAATCAAGAATGCTCTCGCTAAGTCTCGATGTGGGTGTGGTAACAGTTTCTCGGTCTAATTCTCCCTCCTAGATCTTTTTATAATATGGGTAATGGTGTAACACTAGAGCTAGCTTCTGTAAGTAAGAGCTTCAAAAAAAGTCCTGCTATTGTAGAAGATATCAATCTGAGTCTTACAAGGGGGCAAGTAGTTGCATTGATTGGTAGTTCGGGATCAGGAAAAACAACTATACTACAAATTGCAGGCCTATTGGATAAGCCAACTTTAGGTGTAGTGACAGTAGATGGAGTAAATTGCACGCAAGCCAGCAATAAATATAAAACTCATGTAAGAAGAAATTTTCTTAGCTTTGTTTATCAATTTCACTATTTATTACAAGAGTTATCAGTGTTGGAAAACGTTATGCTTCCTCAGCTTATTGCAAGAAGAAGCAAAGCTGAAGCAAAAAAAAAATCGCAAGCAATATTAGAAAAATTTGGTCTGGAAAGTAAAGCAAGTAGTATGGTATCTGAAATTTCTGGTGGAGAAAGGCAGAGGGTTGCAATTGCAAGAAGCATTGTAAACTCTCCAAAGCTTTTACTTGCAGATGAACCAACGGGAAATTTAGACCCAACAAATTCTTTGAATGTGTTTTTGCTGTTACATTCATATGTAAAGGAAAATAATAGCTCTATGCTTATAGTAACACACAACTATATCCTTGCAGAAAAAGCAGATCACATTTTTCAGTTAAAAAACCGATCATTAGTAAAGCTGTGAATGGAAGAAACAGTACGATACAAAGCTACCTATAACTTGTACTTATTTAACCAATGATCATTAACGGAGTATAATTCGCATGAAATACCTTCATTGCTTTTTATACACGGACTCTTTAACTTACGCTGTTTACTTAGAAAGCATCCTGACAGCATAAACATCGCTAAAACGAGAAATAATAATTGCCTAAACATAACAAGACTTTTTTTATTTATATTAATACACTCATTTCTTTCATTTGTAAAGTTAGGCATATTCTTTTACCCTTATCTCTTTTTTAGCTTTTTGGGAGGAAGTGACTGCACTGTTTAAGCGTAGTTTTATATAATTATCTATAATTTGAGCTACTTCCTCTTCTTTATCCCTTAAAAAGTGGTTAGTATCGTCTATTATATGGTATTCCACATGGTTATTTTTTACCGAATTTATTAACCTTTGTGCTAATTCTGTTACATCGCTTTCTTCTGAAATTGTATCATTATTACTTTGTATTATAAGTCCAGGAACTGGGCAAGGAGAGAGAAAAGAGAAATCGTACTTAGTTGCTGGAAGAGAAAGGGCAACAAAACTTACTATCTCTGGACGGCGCATTGTCAACTGCATAGCTACCCATGCTCCAAAAGAAAAACCGACTATCCAAATTGGAACGTTGTTAGAGTTATGCTCCTGAAGCCAATCAATAGCTACTGCAGCATCAGTTAATTCTCCTATACCCTTATCAAAAGTTCCGGTAGATTTTCCGACGCCACGAAAATTAATTGTCAATGCAGAAAAGTTATTATCGATAAAAGATTCATATATACTATGTATAATCTTACTATCCATACTACCACCATATTGGGGATGGTGATGTAAAATTAGCACAACCGGTGCATTGGTATCTTTGCTTTGATGGTATCTACCTTCTATCTTTTTTGTTGAATTATTTAAAAAGACTTCTACCATGATGACTCCTAATAAAAACCTGTTTTAACAGGGATTGATAATGAAAATTGTTTATTAATTATGTATTAATTTCGCTGTTTTTGCAATAAATTTTTATCGTGTTAAAGTTAACATACACAATTGGTTGATGGTAAGTGAAAAATAAGCCTGTGAGTTTATTCTCTCTGGAAGATAGTAGTTGCGTGTATGCTGATTATAATGCAACTGCTCCAGTGAGTGAAAATGTAAAAAAAAGTATACTTGAGATTTTGTCAAAACAAACACTAAATCCATCATCGCTGCATAAAAGAGGACAAGAAGCGAGGAAGATTCTTAAAGAGGTAAGAGATAACGTACGTGATGCTCTTAGCGTTCCAGATGATAAAGAAATAGTTTTTACGTCTGGTGCAACTGAAGCAAACAACCTCGTCATGAGAGGAATGAAAGGCTATCTGCATGTAATTTCAGCTATAGAGCATCCTTCAATTCTTGATTCTGCATGTAATCCACATATAATACCCGTTAATCAAGAGGGTATTATTGACTTTTTAGAGCTAGAAAAAATTCTAAGCGAACTTGATGAAGGGAATAAAGTAATAATTTCAGTGATGATGGCTAATAACGAAACTGGAGTTATTCAGCCTGTTAAGGAAATAGCTAAAATGGCACATAAATTCGGGGCAATCTGTCACACCGACGCTGCTCAAAGTGTCGGGAAAATCCAAGTAAATATGGAAGATTTAGGAGTGGATTTACTTACTTTATCTGCTCACAAATTTGGTGGTATAGCAGGTAGTGGAGTTTTAATATTTGACAAAAAGCTTGTAATAGAACCTACTATAATAGGTGGTGGGCAAGAAAAAGGATTGCGTGGTGGTACAGAAAACATTGTTGCAATAGTAGGTCTTTCTGCTGCATTGCAAAACATTCCAGATCTTCTATCAAAGATGGATGAAGTAGAGAAGCTGCGTGATCAATTGGAGTGTGGGTTATTAAGTCTTGTCAGTGATATCAAGATCTTTGGCAGAAATTCTAAAAGATTGCCAAATACAAGTTTCATTTATATGCCGAGAGTGAAGAATGATCTGCAGCTCATGCACTTTGACTTAAATAATATTGCAGTCAGCAATGGTTCTGCATGTTCTTCTGGAAAAGTTGGGCCTTCTCATGTTTTGCTTGCAATGGGAGCAACAAAAGAGCAAGCAGAATGTTCAATTAGAATCAGTATAGGTTCAGAGGTTAAACCGCGAGACATAGAAAAAATAGTGGATTGTTGGTATAGTGTCTATAAGAAGAATGCTTTAGTAAATGCAAAAACTATTTTCACCATTCCCCTTAAATCATGATAGAGGGAATGGTGAAAGTAGTTTCTATTGCCAGAGGTTGTTATAATAGTTACATGCTGATGAAACATGGCTTGCTTATAGTTATGGAAGAAATTCTCTAATTGCACACCACACCATTCAATTGTAGTATGTCATTTTATACTTGATAAAAACGCTGTATTGTATTATAATATATCATCAAGAGATAATAAGGAGTTACATATGTCTTATATGAAAAACGAACAGGATATTCGCTCTCAGGGCGTTTATTATAGTGCTGGACTCAGGAGTTACCTAACTAAAGTATACAATTATATGGCTTTAGCTTTAGGTGTTACAGGGCTTGTTGCGTTTTTAACAGTATTTTCTGGTCTTTTCCAGGTGATTTATTCTAATCCTGTTCTATCGCTTGTGGTAATGCTGTCTCCAGTTGCATTGGTGTTTTATATGTCTTTTAGGCTTCAACACCTAAGTGCTCAGTCAACACTTACTGTATTTTTTCTATTCTCAGTTTTAATGGGAATTTCTTTATCTCATATTTTTATAATTTATACTGCAGAAAATATAGCGAGAGCATTTTTCATTACATCGATCATGTTTGGCTCTATGGCTTTATATGGTAATACTACAAAAAAAGATCTGACCAGTATGGGTTCTTTTTTGATTATGGGAATCTGGGGATTAATCATTGCATCTATAGTTAATCTGTTCCTTGGGAGTAGTCCACTCTATTTTGCAATATCATTTGTGTCAGTAATAGTGTTTACTTTAATGACCGCGTACGATGCTCAGAGAATCAAAGATGTTTATTATAGGTATAATGATGGCTCAGAGGTTGCAACTACTAAGCTGGCAGTACTTGGTGCAACTAATCTTTACTTTGACTTCATCAATATATTCCTCAATTTACTCAGGTTACTTAATTTATTCAACAATAAGGATTAGATGATTTCCTTTTTAAGGGGAAATAATGAAAATTCTATAGTTTTTTTCCTAGTATCTTTAGTGGTATTGATGCTGTGTCTTGCATATGCTTCAGTGCCATTGTATAGTATCTTTTGCAAAGCTACTGGATATGGTGGCACAACGAGAAAAGCAACTAATACGACAATAAATGCAACTGACCAAAAAATCAGGGTTTACTTCAATGCTGATGTAATGCCTGATCTACCTTGGGAATTTAATTCAGAAGCTAATTATATTGATACAAACATAGGAGAACAAAGTTTAGCATTTTATTACGCAGAAAATTTATCTGACCAGCCTGTGCTTGGAATGGCAGTGTATAATGTCACACCTTTTAAAGCAGGTAAGTATTTCAATAAAGTTGCATGCTTCTGCTTTGAAGAACAAATTTTGCAGCCAAAACAAAAAGCAGCTATGCCAGTATCCTTTTACATAGATCCTGAGATAATGCGTGACAATAGTACAAAAGATTTAAGTGAAATAACACTATCGTATACGTTTTTTAAGCTTAAGTAGCAAACCTTTTCCTATAAATAGTAGTTATGCAACAGATCTATTGAATTGAGCAGAAGCTCTTATTTGTTTTTTGCACACTGACTACTTCTGTTTCAGTGTTCGGTGTTGCTAATACCAATTCCCGCTATACAAGCAACGAATAGACAATAATGGAAAAAAAGCCATACTGGAGTAAGTAAAATAGCGAGGTTTAGATGGCATTAAGATCAAAATTATTGGATGAAAAAGTGGTGGAATCAGCAAAAGAGATGCTGAAGAAAGTAAGAAATAATGCGTATGTTGCAAAAAAACTAAATGCTGTAATTGCAGCAAAAAAGCACAGTATAACAGCTGTAGCAAAAATATGTTGCATTTCGAGAAAGGCAATTACTACATGGATAAAGCACATAAAATTTGGAAGAGAAGAAAAATTATTTTCTCCACCTCAATGCCGTAGAAAAACTATATTGAACCAAAGTCAACTTGAACAAATTGAGGTGTGGATGGAGGAAAACCCCAATATTACTATTAGAGAAATGAGAATAAGAATCCAAGAAAGATTTGGTTTGAATATCAGCAAATCCACAATACATCGTAATATGCAAAGAATGAAATTCTCATATATCACACCAAGACCAGTTCATAGTGGACAGGATAAAAATAAGCAAGAGGAGTTTAAAAAAAAACCTCAATGAAACTATTGTCATGCATTCTGAAAAAGAGCTATTTTTCTTCGATGAATCACGGTTTGGTACACATTCAAAAGTTGGACATGGGTGGTTTAAAAAAGGCAGTAGGACACAGGTTAAGGTAAAATTAGGTAGGGAAAATTTTTATCTCTATAGTGCAGTTAATCCCAGAAATGGAGAGAATTTTAGCTTATTTGCACCAAACGTCAACACTGCTTGTATAAATATATTCCTTGAACAGATGTCGCAATATTTAGGAATACGAAAGGCTTTTCTCGTGATGGATTGCGCTAGTTGGCATAAGTCAAAAAGTTTAAAGATACCTAAAAATATCGAAATTATATACCTACCACCATACTCACCTGACCTCAATCCTGTTGAGAGGTTTTGGTTATATATAAAACAGAACATTTTGCGCAATAAAATCTACGATACAATTGTTCTGCTTGAGAGCGCTTTGTGTAAATTTATTACCTCTCTTTCCCCTTCCACGGTTAAACAACTCTGCAATGCTTCTTATTTGGTTCATTAATAATGAGAGTTGGTATAATTTCCATCCTGCGTTGTTTGCTTCACAAGCATTCCAATATTGAGCCAATTCCTTATTATTTTTTACAGAATCTGGCATTTCTATGTTGGGATTTTTTTCTAATGTATGCTTAATTAGAATCTCATAGCAATTCTTGCATTCAATTGACTTTTCTCTACCATATAATTCAGCAATACACTCTAAAGCGGTATTTCAATTGTAATTTTCATTTGGGCCATCATTTATTCCTGCTTTTATGAGAGCCTTTAACACGTCTGGAGAACAAGTCAAGGCGCAGGCATGTAAATATCCTTTTTCATTTTGCACGTTAGCCCCTGTTTTTATTAAAACTTGCGCTAGATTTGGTAAAGGGTGCGGTTTATAATTAATGGCAATAGAAAAAAGACTGTCTATTGGAAAGCCATCATAGTCTTTCAAATCAAATTTGTGATTGATATCAAAACCTTTTTTTCCCCAAGAAGTATATAAATATTTATAATAGTCTCCTTTTTTATCTGATTTTTGCATTCCATATTTTAACCCTTCTTTTATTTTTTTTATTATATTGTTGGCATCTAAATCGTCATCTTCATCCACTTTGCACAACACGTTGAATAAAACACCATAAAGCCAAATTTCTCTGTTCATGATAATTTGTGTCTCAAAACTATTAACAATACGCTTATGTAGTGTATAAACTCTAAATAACATTTTGCAAAATATTAATTGCTAGATAACATAATTAAAGTTTTTGTCTTACATTTATCATGGTTAGAGCTATACAAATTAAAAAAACTGGGGGGCCAGAAGTATTAGAATTTGTAGATCAGAGCGTAGGTGAACTAAAAGATGAGGAAGTCTTAATACGTCATACAATTATCGGCTTAAATCGTTATGATTTAGAACATAGAAAAGGTATGCGCAAAATTAAAGATCTGCCATCAGTACTTGGAGTAGAGGCAGTAGGAATTGTTGAAAAGCTTGGTAAAAAAATTAGTGATAGACTTAAGGTTGGAGATAGAGTTGGATATTGCACAGCTCCTCCAGGGGCATATTGTGAAAAGCGCATTGTACACCAGAAATATTTGATAAAAATTCCGAATGATATACCTGATGAAGTTGCTGCTGCAGTGTTGTTTAAAGGCATGACAGCTCACTATTTAGTTAATCAATCTTATAAAATCAGGCCTGGTGCTTTTGTCTTGGTTCGTGGAGCTAATGGTGGTTTGGGGCAAATAATATGCCAATGGGCAAAGGATAAAAAAGGTGTAGTGATAGGTTCTATAAGCTCTGACGAAAAAATGAAGATAGCTTTACAAAGTGGCTGCACATACGCAATAAACTACAATGATAAAGACTTCGTTTCTAAAATCATGGAGATTACGAAAAATAGAGGAGTAGGTGTGGTGTATGACCCTATAGGTTACGCTACAAGCAAGCTCTCTTTTGAATCTTTAGGTAAGTTTGGCATATATGTTTCCTATGGGCAGATATCAGGTAATGCTCCTATTAATTTCTCTTTACTTAGTTCGCGTTCGTTATTTGCAGCTGGAACTTCGATATATCACTACAAGCACAATAGACTTACGTTAGTGCTTACTGCAATGGAAATTTTTGAAATGATAAGAAAAAAACTTTTAATTGTACGAATTAATAAAAAATATAAATTTGATGAAATAATAGAGGCTCATCGTGACATGGAAAATAGAAAAGTAAGTGGGCTAAATATTATCAAAGTTTCTTAAATAACTTAGTAACCTAAAATAATTATTCATTAAGTCATATTAACAAGAATTTCACATGGTTAATTCTCTTATAACAAGTTAGTTTATTTGATGCAGGTGTGGAAGTTGATGATGTGTGTTCCTAGCTTTAGCTATTAGTCAATTCTTTCCATTCAAGAATCATTTTATTAGCTTGCCTTAATGTTTCAACAGAAGGCAAGTCTTCTGTGCTGAGTGGTAGGCGGACAGTTTTGTGTTCTATGAGCCCAATATCATGCAGGAGTGCTTTAGTAGGTATTGGATTGCTGGCAGTAAATAGAGCTTTGCAAGCTTGTTGCCAACTGTCTGCTTGAGGGTTCTTGCCACTCATGCATTGCTTAACATATTTATGTACTACACTTGGCCAAACATTGGCAACAACAGAAACTAGACCAGACGCATCCTCAGCAGCCATATCGGATATCATATTATCATCTCCACAAAATACCTCAATATTTGGAGCAACTTTTTTATACTGAGTTAAAGTATCAACAGTTCCACTTGAATCTTTTATAGCCCAAAATTTTTCATGGTCAGATAAGTTGTGTACAGTTTCAGCATGAAGACTCACTCCTGCTCTCGATGGAATATTGTAAAACATAGCCGGCACATGTGCTTTCTCAAGCAGCTTTTCAAACCATAAAGTCTGCCCCATAATTCCAGGCTTTGCATAAATGGGAGTTGTCATTAGATAGCCGTGAATAGGCATATCCTTGCAAAAATCAAGCCATTCAAGAGTCTGATATAGATTCACTCCTGGTACACCAATTACAATTTTTGTATTTAATTTTAGCTCACATACAAATTCAACTAATGTACGCTTTTCAGAATCAGTAAGCGATAGGCTTTCACCTGTACTACCCAGTAACACTACGCCATTTTCAGCTTCAGCTTGTATTGTAAGTAAACGCTGCAAACTGCTATAATCTATGCTATCCCCATTGTAATTAAAGGGAGTAACACAAGCAGTCCATAAAAATGTAAATTTCAATTTAAATTGTTAAAATGGTATTTCATCGTCGATTAGTTCATCTTTTATATTGTTGTCAAAACTTTCGTGCTTATTTTTTTGTTCTGTTTCATTTTGCTTGTATTCACTTGGCTTGTAATCGGAATTTGGTCGCGAATCCAAGAGAGTAAGAGCGCTATTAAAATTATATAGAACCACCTCTGTTGTGTATCTTTCACTACCGTTTTGGTCAGTCCATTTTCTAGTTCTCAAAGAACCTTCAACATAAACTTTACTGCCTTTGCGTGCAAAATCTTTGACGATTTTTACTAATCCTTCACTAAAAATTACAATATTATGCCATTCTGTCTTTTCAGAGCGCATACCGGAAAGTTTGTCAGTCCAACTTTCAGACGTAGCTATCGAAAAACTTGCCATCTCTTTTCCATTTTGTGTAGTCCTAATTTCAGGATCTTTTCCTAAATTACCAACTAATATGACTTTGTTTATAGTACCACTAGACATAGTTATGCTTTTAAATAGATCTTTTATTATCTTATGTGAAAGTATTGTTGTCAAATTTAATTAAAAACGCGCTTGGAGGGATTTGAACCCACGGCCTTTGCCTCCGGAGGGCAACGCTCTATCCAACTGAGCTACAAGCGCAAATATATTAGATTATTTAATAGATAAACTATCTAAATCAAATTTTTGTTTTGGATAAAGCGTAAACATAATGCTTTCATGCCCAAAATATACATTTTTAGAATTACTTATCCGTTCTTTTGTTACCTTTTGGTCTACAGCCCATGAAAAAGTTACATAATTTTCAGTTACTGAGTGCACTTTTAAATCCTTAGTATTTATAAACAACTTTCCATTTACCCATATTTTCCATGTATCGGGGGAAAAGTATAAAATTGAATCTAAACTGACTACTTTACAATTGAAATTTTCTTCCTCTGTAACTCCTGAAGACTGTAAGTTAAACTTTTCCATCTCACTAACTATTCTATTAACCTGCTCTTCATCAAAAAAAATGCTTTTTATGTTACCATATTGCGATAAAGTACTTTCTGCTGCCTCTTTTATTATATCATCTCGATCTATATAATAATTGTTGATAAAAAAACACTCCTTCGCACGCAAATTTGCTATATCAATGAAATCATTTATTTCTTGATTTCCAACTTTTAAGATATTTTTTAAGTACTTCTTTTCTATAATCATTCCATTATTAGAATGATGACAGACCATTTCATCATTGCCTTGTCTTTCTATATATACACATAAATTTTCACTATTTAACCCTAATATTTTATGCTCAATAAAATCTTCATCACTAATATGCTGTTGGCAAGAATATTTTTTACAAATCCCTATATTTTCTACAAGATCTTCACAATTGCAATATGCACTAACATTAAAAAATAGCAGCGTAAAAATAAAAAACAACTTTATATTCATCTACTTAATATGGTATACCAATCAAAAACTATACTAGCTCTCACTATCTCTATCATATTACCACTTAAAATCTGGTTTATAACTGCAGAATCTATATTTCTCTGCTTATTCAAGGTAAGAGATCTGATCATAACATAACCAGGCAGATTTGGAATAGATTGTAGAAATAAAAAAATATGCTTATCGCTAATTGAGCTTAAACTTAGAACCACTTCACTTTTTATTACTTTTGTGCATTCACTTTTACTGTGTAGTTCAACTTCTTCAGGTATAGAAATTGATATTTCAGGCTCTAATATGTAATATCTTTTGTATAGCTTGTTAAGCTCAAAATTTAAATTTGCAATGTATCTACTACTATGTAAATTTAAAGAAGAAACTCTTTTCCATAAATCTAGATTTTTATTTAGGATAACTTCCTTTTTTTGAATTTCAGCAATCTGTAAGTTAATAGAACGTATTCCCTCAACAGCAATTTGATTTTTATTATAAATCTTCTTGTTATAGATAATAAAACACGTTGATAACCCTATTAATACAATGGATAATAATAAGTAAGATGTGAGCTGAATTGCAGCTTTTCTTTTTAGTTGATAGATAGTCATCAGTCTACATTGCCTCTCCTATTTCAACATCAATAGATGGATTTTTTTCTTTAGTAGTAGGTAAGTTAGAAATACTAACATCATGGATACGAAAATTATCGTTTAAGTTTTTCTGTAGCTTCTTGTATTGATGAGAAATATCTTTATTAGATTGAAAATTAAACCTTAAAGTTGTGGTAATATAACTTTTTGCCTCATTATAATTCCACTCAAATGATTGAAGCTTTACACCTGGTACTTTTAACTTTTCTACATGCTTAACTTGTGTGAGAGGAGAGTATTCTATTTTTGATAAAGTATTATTGATATTAATAAAATCGTAAACTTCATCTATCTTCTTTACATTATAGCTTTGGCTAAATCTTATTAGTTTGTTATTTAAAGTGTTCTGCTTCGCAGATAAATTATCAGCAATATTGAAATTCGAATACAAGTTTTGCAAATAAAAGGTGTTAGTTGTAACTATAACCAAGATGAGATATAGAAAAATTCGAGGAGAGTTTAAATAAAGGTAGTTAAATAGATAAAATTCTTTAGTTTCTTTTGTGTTAAAAATATTTATTGGCTTATTCTTAAAGCTGTGGAACAAAATTGTAGTATCACAAAAGCTATCTTTTTCGCTTATAGCTAATCCTGTCTCCAATAGTTTACCTAGCTCATATGGAGTTAATATACTCATACTATTCTCTGAAAAATTTATGACTGATAGGCTAGCTTTAATAGCTTCTGACACTATGATACAAAGATCAATAGGGCTATTTTTTTCAAATCCAAATTTAGTTAAAGATCGAATGGTATTTTGTACTTCCTGATATATTCCACCAGCAATGATCCCTGGTAAATTATCATTAGTAAATGGTATTAAACGCGTAAATATTATTTTATTCTCTTTAAGAATCACTTGCCTGTAGCCACCTGTTTTAGTTGCAGTAACTATAATTTTCCAATTATTAGGATCTTTATGTAGAATCTTTTTTGCTATACTGCTTACTTCTAAAGGAAACATTAATATTCCTTTAAAGTTAGAGCCTATTTCAACAAATACATTTAACCAATATTCTATTAAATGCTTTGCTTTTGATGAAACAAAGAGGTAGCACCAGTTCTGGTTAAATTTATTTGGCTTTTCAACTAAGAGGATCGAATTTATATCATTGTTATGAGCAAGATGTTCCATTTTTGTTTTTGCTGATAGATAAGCACTAATCCTATTCACTCTTGGAATAGACTGTAACGAATAGCTCTGATCAGCGTGATTGAGCACCAGGTATAAAGGTGCCTTTTTATCTAATGAAAGACACGAAATTAAGTCAGAAACAACTTTATTATTTTTGTCTTTAGCAAAATACCTTTTATTTAAAGTATCATTTTTAAAATATAGTAACATTATGCCTTCTTCTCCTAGAGAAAGCATAAACTTACTTTCGGATCTTGATCCAAACATATTAATAAAGCGTATACTCATCTAGAATTAAAAAGGTAATTTATTGAAATTCATTAAACATTAGATGGAAATATTATCATAAATTTTCACAGCAACACCATTTATATTATAACTTTTTGATAAATTTAGTAGTAATATTAACCTATTTATATGACGAAGGTTTTTTTATATTTTAGTGTTCCCCTGTAGGATTTTTTACCTTAAGGCGAAGGTATATTAGACACAACTTAACCTGATGAACGAGAATTAACCATATCTCAGCTTGATGTTTTCTTTCTTAATAAGAGACTAAAATTGAGTTGAAATAAAGACTTGATTTGATGCACTTTGTTGCACATTACCATTTAGTATACTTAAACTGAACATTTTCAGTGAATCCATCTGGCATAACTGAAATTTTTGTATTCATATTTATTTTTAAGTAATGTATTAATTCATCAACTAATATATCAGGAGCAGAAGCACCTGCAGTAATTCCTATTTTTTCTGCGCCCTGTAACCAGCTTCTGTTCACGCATCTGTAATTATCAATCAAATAGGCTCTTTTTCCTCTGGAAATGCACAGGTCTAATAAGCGGTTTGAATTAGAACTGTTTTTACTTCCTATAATTAACACTACGTCTGTAATTTTAGCCAATTTTTTAACAGCGTTCTGCCTATTTTGCGTTGCATAGCATATATCTTTTAAGTCGGGGCCTGTAATACTTGGAAATCTGAGCTTCAGTGTAGCAATAATTTCTTTGGTATCGTCAATACTTAACGTGGTTTGTGTTACATAAGATAAATTATCTGGATCTTTGATTTGTAAATTGTATACGTCTTGCATAGTTTGTACTAGAGATATAGGATTACTTACTCTTCCTATAATTCCTTTAACTTCTGGATGATTTTCATGTCCAATTAGAATTAATTCTTTACCATTATCCTCATACCTTTTTGCCTCTTTATGTACTTTGCTGACTAATGGACATGTTGCATCAATCACTTGAACACCCTTTCTTTTTGCCTCATCCTCTATACTTTTCGACACTCCATGTGCGCTAAAGATCAATATCCCTCTATTGTCTTTAATGTCTTCTATGCTGCTTACAAAAACCACTCCTTGTTTCTTGAAGTCCTCTACTATATACTTATTATGAACGATTTCGTGTAGTACATAAACTTGGCGTTCATTTTTGTATTTCTCTAAAGTAATTGCTAATATGTCTACAGCTCTTTTAACTCCTGCACAGAAACCACGTGGTTCAGCTAAGATAATCTCCATTTTTTAAGTAAGTATGTAAACATTGCTAAAAAGTAAGCTCCGCTCACTATGTTTCATATCATAGCTGCTTTACTATAATTTTAAATTTATCATTACCAAGATTCTTATTAATATACCAAGAACCGTCATCTTTAATTACAAATTCAGGACCCTTGAGGTCTCTTGTGATTGTCCTTCCATCTTGGTCATCCATGGCAATATTGATATCAAATGTAACGATGTCTAGATTTACCATAGCTTTTTTTTCACTGTCTGAATTTAAACCAAACTTGCCTAACATGACATCATTAAAACTCACTTTTCCTTCATAAGTATCACACTGACCATCTATACAACACTCACTTTCAATATAAAAAAGATCTGACATATTTACATCTATAAAAAAAGAACTAAACTTACATACTAAATATAACTTATTGTTAATAAGCAATTACAGATTACTTTGGCTACAGCAATAATGCAACTGGAAGTATAACATAATTAATTGTATAAGAAACTATACTTTAGAGAAATGGTTGTTTAGTTTTTTTATTAATTTTTTTCACCATGCTGTCAATCATGTGCTTTATTCCTTGATATACAGAGTATGTACTTTCATCGCTACGCATATAAGCAGAACAGGAAAATATATTATGCTTTTCGTCTTCTATTGATAGCTTTGTATCGCATGTTATATGTTCGCCGCCGAGCTTCTCTATCAACTGGTCTTTGTCGTCTCCTATAGTTACCTTAATCTTACTTTTTTCTTTACCTATCTTGCTACTTAAAATTAAAACAATAATGGCTGGAGATATACATATAGTTCCTATTGGCTTTTTTGCAACAAAGAACTCTGAGACTAATCTTTCAAACTCAGGCATTACTGTTTTATTTTCAGCTAAGTCAGATAAATTTTTCGCAACTCCATATCCACCAGGTACGACTAGCATGTCAAAATTTTCAGCTTTAGCTTCTCTTAAATCATTTATCTCACCTCTTGCAATTCTTGCTGCTTCTACAAGTACATTCCTTTTTTCTTTTACTGCTTCTTTTGTTTTGTGATTCATAACTTGTGTGATATCAACATCAGGAGCAAAGCACGTGACTTCAACTTCCTGCTGATCAAACACAAGCAGAGTTAAGACTGCTTCTCTCACCTCTGTGCCGTCGAGGTGGCCGCATCCTGATAAAACCACAGCAGCTCTTAATTTTTTCTCACCCATAAAATACCTTGATTTCATATAATCTAGGTATTGTAATACAAATTACATATTTGGAAAGGAGTAATTATTTTATGTCAATTATAATATAATTAATAATTAGTATATATAATTAGGCATATTTATAATTAATGGGAGTCGAATATGGTACAAGGTGGTACAGCAAATCCAACCAATTCGGACAAGTTCATTGAAGATGTAGTAAGACATATTAGTAAAAAAGAAGATTTGTTACAAAAATTGCAGGATCTATTAAGACTAAATGGCTTTGAAAAGAAAGGTGAAATTTTTAATGAATCAACTATCAATGATATGTCTAAATTTCTGATGGAAAATAAAGATCTTTTTGAGGGTGTAATAAGTCTTATATTGGAAGATTTTGAGAAAAACAAAGTTGAATCAAAAGAATTTTTGGAACAAGTAAATAAAGTAAAAGGCATGGAGAAAGAGCTTGAAACTTTAGGCAATCAACTGTTAGCTCAGGGGTTAATAAGTGGAGCAGCAGTGACAACACTAACAGGTGTACTAGCAGGTTTATTAACAGTAGGAGGAGTGACTGGTGCATTAATTGGTGGTGGGGCAGCATTCGTAGGATTTATGGCACTAGTTGCTATAGCTGCTATTGGTTATCTTATATACCAGAATAGAGGTGAGATAAAAGAAGGTGCGATTGAAGTAGGAAAAGCAGTGAAAAGTTTTGTGAAAGATGTAATCGATAAATTACCTACAATTCAAGCAAGAGAGAATAATTTTGATAGATTACGTAGTGAATTGCTTGCAGGTATTGCAGACGATAGTAAGTTAAAAGCAGGGCAAAGCGTGGAAGACGCTAAGAATCAGAACAAGATAGTAGAAATGCTTCAAAATCAAGAGCAGAAATCTGTTATACAAGAGTTAGTAAAGAATGGAACTATTCAAAATTTTTCAGAAGATGATATGAGTAGACTTCTGAACAAAGGTCTTATACCAATTCCCGCTATACAAGCAACGAATAGACGATAATGGAAAAAAAGCCATACTGGAGTAAGTAAAACAGCGAGGTTTAGATGGCATTAAGATCAAAATTATTGGATGAAAAAGTGGTGGAATCAGCAAAAGAGATGCTGAAGAAAGTAAGAAATAATGCGTATGTTGCAAAAAAACTAAATGCTGTAATTGCAGCAAAAAAGCACAGTATAACAGCTGTAGCAAAAATATGTTGCATTTCGAGAAAGGCAATTACTACATGGATAAAGCACATAAAATTTGGAAGAGAAGAAAAATTATTTTCTCCACCTCAATGCCGTAGAAAAACTATATTGAACCAAAGTCAACTTGAACAAATTGAGGTGTGGATAGAGGAAAACCCCAATATTACTATTAGAGAAATGAGAATAAGAATCCAAGAAAGATTTGGTTTGAATATCAGCAAATCCACAATACATCGTAATATGCAAAGAATGAAATTCTCATATATCACACCAAGACCAGTTCATAGTGGACAGGATAAAAATAAGCAAGAGGAGTTTAAAAAAAAACCTCAATGAAACTATTGTCATGCATTCTGAAAAAGAGCTATTTTTCTTCGATGAATCACGGTTTGGTACACATTCAAAAGTTGGACATGGGTGGTTTAAAAAAGGCAGTAGGACACAGGTTAAGGTAAAATTAGGTAGGGAAAATTTTTATCTCTATAGTGCAGTTAATCCCAGAAATGGAGAGAATTTTAGCTTATTTGCACCAAACGTCAACACTGCTTGTATAAATATATTCCTTGAACAGATGTCGCAATATTTATACCAACTCTCATTATTAATGAACCAAATAAGAAGCATTGCAGAGTTGTTTAACCGTGGAAGGGGAAAGAGAGGTAATAAATTTACACAAAGCGCTCTCAAGCAGAACAATTGTATCGTAGATTTTATTGCGCAAAATGTTCTGTTTTATATATAACCAAAACCTCTCAACAGGATTGAGGTCAGGTGAGTATGGTGGTAGGTATATAATTTCGATATTTTTAGGTATCTTTAAACTTTTTGACTTATGCCAACTAGCGCAATCCATCACGAGAAAAGCCTTTCGTATTCCTAAATATTGCGACATCTGTTCAAGGAATATATTTATACAAGCAGTGTTGACGTTTGGTGCAAATAAGCTAAAATTCTCTCCATTTCTGGGATTAACTGCACTATAGAGATAAAAATTTTCCCTACCTAATTTTACCTTAACCTGTGTCCTACTGCCTTTTTTAAACCACCTATGTCCAACTTTTGAATGTGTACCAAACCGTGATTCATCGAAGAAAAATAGCTCTTTTTCAGAATGCATGACAATAGTTTCATTGAGGTTTTTTTTTAAACTCCTCTTGCTTATTTTTATCCTGTCCACTATGAACTGGTCTTGGTGTGATATATGAGAATTTCATTCTTTGCATATTACGATGTATTGTGGATTTGCTGATATTCAAACCAAATCTTTCTTGGATTCTTATTCTCATTTCTCTAATAGTAATATTGGGGTTTTCCTCTATCCACACCTCAATTTGTTCAAGTTGACTTTGGTTCAATATAGTTTTTCTACGGCATTGAGGTGGAGAAAATAATTTTTCTTCTCTTCCAAATTTTATGTGCTTTATCCATGTAGTAATTGCCTTTCTCGAAATGCAACATATTTTTGCTACAGCTGTTATACTGTGCTTTTTTGCTGCAATTACAGCATTTAGTTTTTTTGCAACATACGCATTATTTCTTACTTTCTTCAGCATCTCTTTTGCTGATTCCACCACTTTTTCATCCAAT
Source organism: Wolbachia endosymbiont (group B) of Gerris lacustris (assembly GCF_964028355.1). Classification (NCBI taxonomy): domain Bacteria; kingdom Pseudomonadati; phylum Pseudomonadota; class Alphaproteobacteria; order Rickettsiales; family Anaplasmataceae; genus Wolbachia; species Wolbachia endosymbiont (group B) of Gerris lacustris. The sequence continues at coordinate 254,699 of NZ_OZ034761.1, read as the reverse complement.
AATTTTGATCTTAATGCCATCTAAACCTCGCTGTTTTACTTACTCCAGTATGGCTTTTTTTCCATTATTGTCTATTCGTTGCTTGTATAGCGGGAATTGGTATAAGTTCATCTATATCAACAGGTACAGAGTTAATATGATCAACTATAACAGATTTTGCCTGTTGTAATTTTTCTTGTTTTTGGTTAACAGCATAGTGCTCAACATTAAATAGTTTTTTTTGCTGCGGAGGTAAACTAAACCTAATACTCTCTATTACGTCATCAGCGGACTCGATAAGCTTAGCACCGTTTTTAATTAAATAATTACTACCACTACAACGTGAATCTAAAGGGAAACCAGAAACTGCAAATACCTCTCTTCCTTGATTCAAAGCAAAATCTGCTGTGATGAGAGAACCAGACTTTTTTGATGCTTCGATTACCACAACACCGAGTGACAGGCCAGATATAATTCGATTCCTTTGAGGAAAATACTGAGGCTTTGGTTTAGTAGCAAATGGAAGCTCAGTAATTACTAATCCGCCATTTTCAGTGATTTTTTTGTATAGATCAAGATTTTCTCTTGGGTATACTACGTCAATTCCGCTTGCTGTGACAGCAATGGTTAGGTGATTTTTGTATATTACACTGTTTGCTGCAGTGTCGATTCCCCTTGCAAGTCCAGAAACGATAATAAAACCAGCCTCGCTTAAATTAAGTGCCAACTTATTGGCAAAATTTCTTCCATTGATTGAAGAATTACGTCCACCGATTATTGCAATTATCTCATGGCTTAATAACGACACATCACCAAGTGTAGTTATTACAGGAGGACAACCAGAGATATTCCTTAAAATGTCAGGGTAATCTGGATCACATGCTGGTATAATTTTAGCTCCAATTTTTTCTGCATTCTTAATTTCTTCTTTTGCACTTTGAATTTCATAATCCTTATTAGCCAACTCATTAAGATATTTAAGCACTTCACCTAGCGACCCACATGCTCTCAGTATACTAAAGAACTTTACTGGCCCCACAGTTCTAGCCAAGCTTAGCCATACTCCTAATTCTTCGTTATTTAATTTATTTATCTTCATAAAAAGCTTGAATTTCTTATTAATTTAGTGTACCCAAGATAATGTAAATATACAGTGTTTTATGACGCATTTTGTTACGGATAAATGCATAAAATGTAAATATACGGACTGTGTAGAAGTATGTCCCGTTGACTGCTTCTATGAAGGTAAAAACATGCTCGTGATTAACCCAGATGAATGTATTGATTGTGGAGTGTGTATACCTGAGTGTCCAGTAGATGCAATTGTAACTGATGATTCCATAACAGATATTCTAGAGCTAGACGAAGGCTTGCTGAACAATGAACAAAAAATCTTTAAATCATTTTACAACATAAACGTGGAATATTCGCAAAAGTGGCCAAATATCACAGCTAAAAAGCAACCCTTAGATACAGCAGAAGAGTATAAAGAAAAAAAGGATAAAACAGCTTATTTTGATGAAAATCTAAAGTAGTGCTGCGTTTTGCAAGTAATGAGCACTGGAATCCAGGAAAGAAACAGTGTCAACATCTACTACCTGTAATCTTTGTACAGTTGTGGGTAGAAACATTTTTTCTATTGAAGACAGGGGTACCTTTTATTATGCTATATAGAAAATGGTTGTAGCAATTCTAAATGGCGGATTTTCTTGTGAAAGAGAAATATCTCTTATGAGCGGAAAAGCAGTCAAGAAGGCACTTGATAGCTTATCATATAATGCAATAGAAATAGATGTTGATAGCAACATTGCTGAAAAGCTTAGAAAAATTAATCCGGGCCTTGCTTTTATTGCTCTACATGGTCCTTATGGTGAAGATGGCTGTATTCAAGGTTTATTGGAAATCTTAGGTATAGAATATACACACTCCGGAGTTATGGCTTCGGCTGTTGCGATGAACAAGGCAATGTCAAAACATATATTTCGATCACTTAATATCAACACTCCAAAAGGTGATGTAATTAGTCGAGAAGATCTGCTAAAAAATAATATTACAATTGATTATCCGTACGTCTTAAAACCAATTAACGAAGGTTCTAGCATCGGAGTACACATGATTTTCTCGCATGAGGATTACTTAAAATCAAAAAACATGTTTGCAGCGCATGACCAGAAAGAAGAAAAATGGATCCCAGTGTCGAAGCACTGGGATGACAAGAAAGGAGATACTTGGATGACAAAAGGTTATTTAAGAGATTTGATGATCGTAGAAGAGTATATACCTGGTATAGAGTTACATACTGCTGTGTTGCTGAACGAAGCAATTGGCACTATGGAAATACGACCAAAAAATAAATTCTATGATTATGAAGCAAAGTATACAGATGGATTTGCAGAACATATATTTCCTGCTGAAATTCCTGACAATATATATAAAATGACCTTGGAACACGCACTAAAAGTTCATCAATTTTTAGGATGCAAAACTGTTTCCCGCTCAGATTTTCGTTATAATCCCAAAAATAACACTTTAAAAATGCTTGAGATTAATACACATCCTGGCTTTACTGAGTTATCATTAGTGCCAGAAATTGCAAAATTGACAAAAGGAATCGATTTTAATGAATTAGTTAAAATTGTTGTCGAAGACAGTTTACACCACAGGAATATTAGAGATCAAGCCGATGTTGAACAATGTTACTAGAAGCCAAAGGAGTTTTTTGCGCAAGTGTGCTTTCATGATTATAACTGCACTTTTCCTTACACTAATACTCTACAGCTCACTTGATAAAATAATAAATCGATTTAATTACTACTTTACTTGGTATAATGACTGCCTATCTAGTTTATTACTCAGTAGTGGATTTTCAATCGACGAAGTAATCGTGAGCGGCAATAAATTTACAAACAAAAAGGATATTCTAAGTTTGACAGATAGAACGCAACCTATCCTGTATATATCACTTTCAAAACTTGCCGGTAACATACAATCCGTAAGCAGATGGATAAAATACGTAAGAGTTCACAGAATTTTGCCCAATACCCTACATATTAATATAGATGAGCATAAACCGTTTGCTCTCTGGAAAGATAATAACAAAACTTCGGTAATTGATTTCGAAGGCAAAGTGATCGTAGATGACTATCCAGTAGATGATCTTGTTGTAATTACAGGACAAAACTCGTTATCAAACCTAGAATTTGTTAGAGATGTGTTAGAGAGTAAAACTCAATTAAGTGACCACATTTCTTCTTGTGTTTATGTAGGCAATAGAAGATGGAATATCATACTCGATGACAGTTACACAGTAAAATTACCTGAAGATAATCCTTATAGTGCATGGGATTATTTAAACCACTTGCAAAATACAACCGACTTTACTTTTAGCAATTGGAGCATAATTGATATGCGTGTTGCCGATAAAATCTTTGTAAAAAGGTGATCTGCTCAGTGCTCCTTTTTGTAACGCAAGTAGCACTTTTTCTGTCATCCGAGTAGCTTGACACTGGGATCCAGATTGCAAGTAATTAATTAGGTTGGGTGAGTATGGATTTTGCATTATAGAAGGAAGCATTAACCATTACTAAACAAAAAGCCTTGATCTGGAGTAGAATGTTTTAAAACAGAAACACCACAAAGATCTCCCTTAGACTGAGAGTTTTCTTTAGCACGTTTTAGTTTTTTAAATATTTCTGTGTTTATACCTATATTCTTCTCTGCATAATCATGTAATACCAATTCCCGCTATACAAGCAACGAATAGACAATAATGGAAAAAAAGCCATACTGGAGTAAGTAAAATAGCGAGGTTTAGATGGCATTAAGATCAAAATTATTGGATGAAAAAGTGGTGGAATCAGCAAAAGAGATGCTGAAGAAAGTAAGAAATAATGCGTATGTTGCAAAAAAACTAAATGCTGTAATTGCAGCAAAAAAGCACAGTATAACAGCTGTAGCAAAAATATGTTGCATTTCGAGAAAGGCAATTACTACATGGATAAAGCACATAAAATTTGGAAGAGAAGAAAAATTATTTTCTCCACCTCAACGCCGTAGAAAAACTATATTGAACCAAAGTCAACTTGAACAAATTGAGGTGTGGATAGAGGAAAACCCCAATATTACTATTAGAGAAATGAGAATAAGAATCCAAGAAAGATTTGGTTTGAATATCAGCAAATCCACAATACATCGTAATATGCAAAGAATGAAATTCTCATATATCACACCAAGACCAGTTCATAGTGGACAGGATAAAAATAAGCAAGAGGAGTTTAAAAAAAAACCTCAATGAAACTATTGTCATGCATTCTGAAAAAGAGCTATTTTTCTTCGATGAATCACGGTTTGGTACACATTCAAAAGTTGGACATGGGTGGTTTAAAAAAGGCAGTAGGACACAGGTTAAGGTAAAATTAGGTAGGGAAAATTTTTATCTCTATAGTGCAGTTAATCCCAGAAATGGAGAGAATTTTAGCTTATTTGCACCAAACGTCAACACTGCTTGTATAAATATATTCCTTGAACAGATGTCGCAATATTTAGGAATACGAAAGGCTTTTCTCGTGATGGATTGCGCTAGTTGGCATAAGTCAAAAAGTTTAAAGATACCTAAAAATATCGAAATTATATACCTACCACCATACTCACCTGACCTCAATCCTGTTGAGAGGTTTTGGTTATATATAAAACAGAACATTTTGCGCAATAAAATCTACGATACAATTGTTCTGCTTGAGAGCGCTTTGTGTAAATTTATTACCTCTCTTTCCCCTTCCACGGCTAAACAACTCTGCAATGCTTCTTATTTGGTTCATTAATAATGAGAGTTGGTATTAGCAGCTAGAAACGGCTATAAAGAAACAGTAGAAGCCCTGATAAAAAACAATAAAAAACTTTCAATTGATATATAACAGTTACAAGGCTTGTAACGCAAGATTACTATCAAGTCAGAGAATTGTTGATAGCATCAATTCGATGAACTATAGTAAACTTGAAATCATATGCAGGTATAACAGTAAGTTTAGTTATAAAGGTATTGAAGAATTACTATCAGATGAGGACATTGTTGATAGCATCAATAATTACGATGATGAACTGTTTAGATCCATATTAAGTGATGCGACTTCAGAGCGCAATATCCTAGAAGTACTAAAAGATACTTGCAATAGTGATTATAAACTTGAAAGTAGTGATGACGAGGAAAATGAAGAAGATTATGGATATTATGATAATTTTGATTGCGATGAAGATGAAAAAACTGATACTGATGATGAAAAACGTAAATGCATACTTGGTGATAGTCAGTTTGATAACTACGCAGGTGTGGAAATACCAATAGCAAATAAAGATACTATTGCTAGTATTCGTCTTGTTCAACGCATTATGGTTGAGAGTGGTAAGCTTAGTGATAAACATGCTACAGAATTACTAAAAGATCAAAGTTTATCTGATAAAGTTAAATCTATTGGTGATAAAAAGCTTCAACTCATGCTTAAAAGTAATAAGTTTAGTGGTGAAGATATTATGAAGTTACTAGGAAATCGGGAACGTTCAAAAAAGTGTGTCAAACCGAAAAAAAAGTAATAAATTGATATAAAAAATGGAGGTTTGATATGAGTCAAGCAAATAGAACTAATGGGTTGGTAGATTATAAAGAATTAGAAACAAATATCCTGTCATCTATACGAGAAGGAAGACCATTGACAGGAAGAGATGGAGCATTAACACCGTTTATAAAAAGGTTGCTAGAGGCAAGTCTGGAAGGTGAAATAGAAAGCCACATGTCAGCTAAAAGTGAAGAAAATAACCGAAGAAATGGGAGAAATGCAAAAACTTTACGCACGAGTGCAGGTTCATTTGAGCTGCTAACACCAAGAGATAGGGAGGGAAACTTTGAACCGCAAATAGTCAAAAAAAGGCAAACGAGCCTACATCCAGAACTTGAAGCAAAGGTCTTAAGTACATACGCCAGTGGCATGGGATACAGAGACATAGCTTCACACGTTGAGGAAATATATGACCATAAAATATCAGCAGCAGAGATATCCAGTATTACTGGTAAATTGCTACCAATAATCAATGAATGGCGCAGCCGTCCACTGCAATCAGTGTATCCAATAGTGTTCATGGATGGCATGTTTTTTAAGGTCAAGGAGGACGGACATTGCGTAAGTAAATGCATGTATAATATATTGGGTATAAATCAAAATGGCAGAAAAGAAGTATTAGGTTTTTATTTGGCTGAAAGTGAGGGAGCTAACTTCTGGTTGGGAGTTCTAAATGACCTCAAAGAAAGAGGAGTAGAAGATATTTTAATTGCCTGCATTGATGGACTAAAAAGCTTTCCTACAGCTATAAATAGTGTATTTCCTAAAGCAGAAGTACAGCTATGTATAGTGCATCAGATAAGGAATTCACTGAAATATGTATCTAGCAAAGATGTAAAAGTTTTCATGAATGATTTGAAAAAAATATATCGTGCTTCAAGTAAAGAAATCGCTGAGAATTATTTGCTTGAGCTGGAAGAAAAATGGAGTGAAAAATATCCCTTAGTTACAAAATCGTGGCAAAACAATTGGGAAAATTTATCTAGTTATTTTAAGTATTCTGGGCCAGTTAGGAAGATGATTTACACCACCAATCCAATTGAGGGGTTGCATAGACAGATCAGAAAATTTACTAAAACTAAAGGTTCATTTACCAGTACAAATGCCTTGTACAAACAGGTATATTGTGCTATAAAAAAGGTAGAGCAAAAGTGGATTACTGCTTTGCCTAACTGGGCTTTAACTATGTCTCAACTTGATATCTTTTTTCCTGGCAGGTTAAAAATTGAGTTGAATTGAAAATGCGGTTTGACACACTTTTTTGAACGTTCCCAGGAAATCAAAAAGTTGTTGAGTACCTAAATTTTATTGATTATGAAAAATTGAAACTCATTCATAATAGCAAGAAATTTAATAGTGGACAGTATACTAGTAGCAGTGACAAGATTATTAGAAAATCAAGAGATTGTTAAGCACATCAATTTTATTGATTATGAAAAACTTCGATTTATGCTTTGTGATAATAAGTTTCTTTTTAGCGATATTATAACACTACTAAAAAACCAGGAAGTTGTTGAGAACATCATTGCTTTTAACATTGAAAAATTTCGACTCATATTTTATAATGATAAGCTCAATTGCGTAGATACTATAGAACTACTAAAAAATCAGGAAGTTGTTGATCTCATCAATTTGATTGCTCCTAAAAAATCTAACCTTATATTTAAGAGGTTTAATTATAAGGATATTATAGAATTACTAGAAAATTGGAAAGTTGTTGATCACATCAATTTGATTGTTCCTGAAAAATTAGAACTCATATTTAATAAGTTTAGTTTTAGAGATATTATAAAAGTACTAGAAGACCAAAGTTTATTCGAACGAAGCAATTCTATTGATTAGAAAAAACTTGAACTTATACTCAGTAGTAATAAATTTGATAATCCCATGGTTATGAGATTACTAGAAGATCAGAATTGATTTGATCAAATCAATTCTATTGATGCTGAAAAATTTCGACTTGTACTTAATAACGAAAGATTGAGTAGCACAAGGGTTCTAGAATTATTAGAAGATCAGAATGCTGTTAAACACATTAGTTCTATCAATAATGAAAGGCTAAAGGCAATAATTAGTAATGTTACTGATGGGAGTCTTATAAGTATATTTGGAAATGTTGACCCTCATGTAAGGCAGAATTTGAAGCTTGCCATACCTCTGCGTATAGCTGGTAAAATCACGAATATAGTCGGTAAAGTCACAGATATTGATATCGATTACTTGAGTAACAACAAGAATGTCTACACAGATATAATTGAATACCTTCCCCCAAAGCTGCACATGGACATAGAATACCCTTTATCAGGGATGAACGTAAACATTGAAGATCTTCCCCTAGAGCTGAATATAGATATAAAGTCATTTATACCATTCTCTATATTCGAGAAAAATATCACATGCCAAGAACCTATGTCAAAATTATATAATCTATCTCTAGAGCGGGTTATTGAGAATATCAATCCACATAAAAGAGCCAGGTATTCCTAACACCGCTAAACTCACAAATTCATTTGCAAGAGTTTATAAGTTCTTGTTTATAATAATTTTATTATATCGTAAAACCATCTATATCAGCCTATTTAAACAGCATTTTACTTTCCTTAGGGATTTTTTAAGATTACCTATTGAATTCTATGATATTATTTTTTGTGAGATTGTTATACACGTTATGGCAAGGAAGGCAGGGAAATTCGTTAAGTAGTTTTTGCATCTCTATGAGCTACTTGAATAATGGTTACAATGTTTGTACAATTGTACAGCATGAGCTAGAGTTCGCTTAGCCCTTATCTACATATTCAGTTCCACCAACAGTTATTGCATCGACCTTGAGTGTTGGCTGACCAACTCCAACAGGCACATTTTGTCCGTCTTTTGAGCACGTACCAACACCAGGATCTAACTTTAGATCATTACCAATCATTGATACTTTTTTCAACACTGTTGGACCGTCACCAATGAGTGTTGCTCCTTTAACTGGCTGTGTAATTTTACCATTTTCTATTAGATAAGCTTCCGAAGATGAGAAAACAAATTTTCCTGATGTTATATCAACTTGTCCACCACCAAAATTTACTGCATATAAGCCTCTCTTTACGCTGGATATTATTTCTCCTGGTGTATATTTTCCTGGCAACATATAGGTGTTTGTCATGCGTGGCATAGTAACTTCTTCATAACTTTCCCTTCTACCATTACCTGTTGGATTTACACCCATAAGTTTGGCGTTCATGTGATCTTGCATATATCCTTTGAGAATTCCATCTTCTATCAGCACATTATAGACAGGTGAAGTACCCTCATCGTCTATGCTAATAGAGCCACGCAAATTAGGTAGAGTTCCATCATCAACTACAGTAATGTTACTGGCTGCCACTTGTTTACCCATAGAATTTGAAAATGCCGAGATTCCTTTACGGTTAAAATCACCCTCAAGTCCATGACCTACAGCTTCATGCAATAATATCCCTGGCCAACCTGAACCTAAAACAACTGTCATCTCTCCAGCCGGAGCTGGAATTGCCTCAAGATTTACTAGCGCTTGCTCTAACGCTTGGTTTGCAACTTCTTTCCACTTCTTCTCAGAAACAAATTTACTATAAGAGTCTCTCCCACCGTGCCCTGCAGAACCTCTCTCAGCTCGGCCATTTTTCTCTACGATGACTAGTACATTAAAACGTACCAAAGGCCTAATATCGCTTAACCTGTGATCATCTTTTATTATTTGTACAACTTGCCATTCTCCATTTAGAGTTATTTTTACCTGCTTCACGCAATTATTCTTCGACCTTAAATACTCATTAACCTCATTAAGTAGTTTAATCTTTGAGCTCAGGTCCATTTCATTTATGGGATTAATCGTTGAATACAGGCTTTTTGCCTCCTCATTTAAGTTTACTGAATTTGTTTTGCTTAAAGATGCTGAACTTTTCACCATGGAAGCAGCTTTACTAATTTCTTTTTCGCTAATCTCAGAAGAGCAAACAAAAGACGTACTATCTTCACAAAAAGACCTTAGACCAAATCCTCTTCTGATATTTAAATCCATATGTTTTAATATATTATCATCAAAAACTAGGGATTCTGATTGGCAAAACTCTAAAAATAGCTCACCACCATCACTATTGCTCAAAGCGTTGTTGACTATTTTATGTACATTATTAATATTAACATTGTTTTGAGCAAAAAATATTTGATCTAGATTTGGCATTACCTTTGAGCTAAAAACTATTTGAGTATATTATTTTATTTTAACATAGTAAATCACAAAAAGCCCGGGTGGCGGAATTGGTAGACGCGCTAGCTTCAGGTGCTAGTAACTTTTCAAGTTGTGGAAGTTCAAGTCTTCTCCCGGGCACTCTATATTGATTTTCAAGTCAATTAATGTTATGATATAATATGTATTTACTGTTAAGTTTATGAGTTATGAGAAAGAGGGGCTTATTTACAGAAAAAAAATACGAACTTATTCAAAACGCTTAGTTACTGCACTATCTATTGCTTCTTTGAGTGGGTACATAGCAGCATTAGCCCTAAATATTTCTTCCTTAAGCTTGTATTTTACTATTGTCAGCACTATGCTAAGTGCACTTTCGCTTGCTTTAAATATATGGTCATTAACTGATCATTTTAGGCAGTGTGGCCTTAATAAGCAACTCGATACCTCTTGGCAAGATAAATTAATGAAGATCTGCCTCAACATTACATCTAACGTTTCATTTTTAATAGGAGGAATTACATCTATATTACCTCTTGAATTTCCTATTATCCCCTTTATTTCCGTTGCTTTTTTTATTCTAGGTTGTACCTTTATGGCAACCAATTTCATTCGAACTATGATTAGTCAGCCGCAAATAGATGAAACCAAAACCTCAAAGCTAGTGATCATTTGAACATTCAATCTGCAATAGCTGCCTAATTATTACATGTTAATAAGTTAGCTTATTTAACTTGACAAATTACGCCATCCCCCTTGCTATGATAGCAAGAGTATTTATCCTTGTTTTTAATCTCCGCGGATTTAACAGCAAAATTCAGTAAAAAACTCAGATATTTATTGGCAAATTACATAAAAATTATAGCGGCTGCATGTCTTTTAAATTTTTTCTACATTCAGCCAAATCGCGCTTAAAATAAGCGTTAGCACATTATCAATTTAAATTATTATAGGGTCAAAACTCACTACTGGGGGATTCTTTTGCCTTTTTTTGCTTGGTAAATTTCTTGATATTTTGATTAGTTAGAAGTCCTATAGAGATGTCATTCCAGTGCTTCTTACTTACCTGTTCTGGATACCAGTACTGGGATTACATAAAAAGGGCTACTTAAATGACAAGATAGATAGAACTGGCATGAATTGGATTTGAGTAACTCAAATGACCAATGAAAACTTTAACCCTAAACATTGAAGCACTATTATGCACTAAATGATAACTTTCATACACTTGTCATGGTAGTCGTGAAAGAAATAATTCATACAATAAGCATGAATGAAATGATTAACATGATTTGGAAATTTATATATTATAAAGTATTAATAGTTAGTTAATTTATGAGGTGGAGACATGGGCTATAAGCTAAGAAAAAGAGAATATGATTATAATGAAAGTTTATTTAAAGAGATAGGCATTCAAGTACAAGAAGTAGAAGGTCGTAACTTCTTAGAAATATCTAATATAATAGCAAAAAATTATAGAAGGTTATCAATAAAGTGTCACCCAGATAAACCAGGAGGTAGCGATGAAAAAATACAAGCCCTTAACAGAAATAAAGCAGCACTTTTGCAATATATTAAACCACTAAGTGGAAAGAATCAGGGATTAATCATTCCTGAGGAATGGAAAAGGTATTTACAATCAATTCAGCAAGGTCAGAATGATAAGCGTGCAGAGTATTATGCTGTTTTTACTCGGGTAAATATCCTACTGCTCATCTCGTCATTAGTGTCGTATATTTACTTGGGGTTTAAGCTATATAAGGCTGCTAATTTTACTGACGCACCTGGCATTTTGTTTAGTGCGAGTCTAATAACATCTGTTACAACTTTTTTCTTATCTGTTTATTTGATGTCTTCTTTATTTAAAAAAGCTATGGATTTGCAAAATCCTCAACGGGAACAAAGTGAAAATTTAGATCAAGAAGAGCTAAAAGATGAAATGTTCAAAAGTAAAGCATTTAAATATCTAATTCTTACTTCCCAAATTTCAAATTATCTTCCTCCTATTTTATTAGTAGCAGGTTTGGTGTTACAGTATCAATCTAGTTGCGTAGACAGTAAAATACTCATTGGATTTGCTACAGTACTAGGTTGTAGTTTATTACTACACTTAGCAAGTGAAATCCACGAGAGAAAAGTTGTAAATCTTGTAAAAACTGAAGGAATAGGTGATGAACAAAATGTACCTATAGGAGCATTAACCGAAAAGCCAAGCAGCATTGTAAATCCTGATGGTGCTTTTAACGTCTCGGCTCATCAAGTAGGTTGATTATTCTCCATACTCAAATCTCTGGCTAAAAATAACGAGCCACAGATTAGTATGGTTTTGACGTTTTGAATAGAGGCTTTTAATATGTGATTTGATATTGCATCACCGATTGATTTACATTCGATAGCATTTACTCCTATATTATTAGCTCCTTCTCTAATTAAATCTGTACTTGTTGCTTTAGGCTCAGATTTAACACAAATCGCGCATAGTAGTTTGATATATGGCTTTAAGTGCTCTAAGAACTCTGCGACGTTTCTGTTACGAGTAACACCAAAGATCATATAGATACCTTCAGCAAAATTGTCTCTTACCCACTTAGCTAACACTCTGGCACCATCATTGTTGTGCGCGCCATCTAGAAATAATTGCCAATCTTTTGGTAATAAAGAAATTAAATTACCTTCTTTTATAGACTCTAGCCGCGCAGGCCAATAAGTGCGCTGTAAACCTGAAGCAATGTCCTCTTCTCCAATATTAAATCCATACTTCCCACTTAAAATGCTACATGCTGCAATTGCGTTTCCTGCATTGATTATTTGATGATCACCTTTTAAAGATGGCAAAGAAAATTCTATTGATTGAATAGTCGATTGAAAGACTATTCTGTTATTCTGTTTTTCGCAATTCCATTCAAGTCCTCCTCTATATAAGGGAGATTTTTTGTTTATTGCGTGTTGTTCTAGCGTGTTCATTATAGATTTTTCTTGTGATGCTATGACACAAGGAACATTAGGTTTCATTATTCCAGCCTTCTCACTTGCTATAATCTCCACAGTAGGACCAAGATATTCTGTATGATCAAGGGCAATGGAAGTGATGATCGTTAGAATCGGATTATCTATAACATTTGTTGCATCAAGCCTTCCACCCATACCCACTTCAACTAAAGTAATATCCGCTTTATGACGAGCAAAAGCTAAGAAAGCTGCAATTGTTGTGGCCTCAAACAGAGTGATATGTTGTTCCGCAACTGCTATACGGCATTCTTCCAGTGAGTTATGTAATTCACTATCATCGATATCATTGCCTGCAACAACTATTCTCTCATTAAAATTCACTAAATGTGGAGAAGTGTACGTATGAACTTTATACCCTGCTGCTTGCATTATATATCTTATAAATGATAGTGTTGATCCTTTGCCATTAGTGCCAGCTATGTGAATTATTGGCGGTATTTTTTTCTCGGGATTACCCAATTTATTTAGAAAACTTTTTATGCGATCAAGAGAAAAATCCTTTGGCCTACTGCCAATCGGCTTAGGCCAATGAGGCATGTATATCATAAATTATTGTTACGTTTTAATTCATCTATTACACTTGCCATGCCATTCGTGTCGATCTTTTCACTAAATTGAGAACGTTGATTAATAGCAATACTTATCCCACTCATTACAACATCGTTTATTAAGAAAGAACTATCACTTTTAGTAACTTTAAAGTCAATATTTGTAAATTCCTCATCACCATAAGAAAATCTTGTTCCTATCAGACAAGTTTCATCGTCAACTGCTTTTGTACTCATTATGATCATTTCACTATTATTTATGTATTTATACAAAATTTTAGCGCACAAACGCGCGAGATATACTTCATATTCTTTTAGAAACTCTTCTTTTTCTTTCTGAGTAGATAAATTCCAATATTTCCCTATTACAAATCGAGATATTTCTTTGAGGTTAACATTATTCTGAATGATCTTCCGAAGCTTTTCGTGTATATGTTCTAGATTTTTTCTGTTTCCTTTCATAGACGTGTTGTCTATTTGCTGCTTCATGGCAAGGACAAAAGTTTTGTGCCCTATACAACTCGCGTAAGCACTTGAGGAGATTACAATAAAAATGGTTAAGAGCTTAATAACATTCATAAGATATATTTATTAGCTATGATACTTAAAATGCAAAATTTAACAAAGGCAAAATAATGATCGCTAGCTTTAACATATCTATAGACATACTCTATATAAATAATCTATAACTAACTTAGGGGTCTGTGCTATGCGTTATGAGTTAAGTTAAATTTCCCGAGCGATAATTTCTGATCAAGGGGATCGCCTCTGTTAATTTCATTGAAATTAGTACGTGATGCCCACCTTAACTTTAGGTCTCAGGAATCTACTAAGACTGACGGTAGATACGGATCCCATTTCCATTACTCAGTTTTATGCTTCACCAATATAAAGAAAAAGGTATTTTTGTCTCTTCATCGCATGAAGTATTTCAAGTTGTAATTGATGTTGAGAAGTATCCTGATTTTGTTCCTTGGTGCAAAGCTGTTTATATAAAAGGAAAAACTGATAGCCAAATGATTGTGGATCTCCTTGCGACTTTTCATGGTATTAAAGAAAGTTACACATCAGAAGTGACCTACCTTGCTCCAAATGGAACAAATGAAAGTTGGATAAAAGCTGTGTCATCAAATGGAATATTTAAGCATTTGTACAACGAATGGAAATTTACTCCTATGAGCAAAAATAAAACTATGGTAGAGTTCTATATAGAGTTTGAATTTAAATCCAATTTGTTTTCTACTTTATTAAACTCGGTGTATAAATATGCACAAAATAAAATAATTACTGCATTTAAAGACAGAGTAGAAAGCCTTGCTAAACAAAAGTTATCTTGACATCATTTATATAAATGCATAAATTCTTTAATAAGTTAAGTGTTTCAATTGTAATGATTTTTAGATTATTGTTCTTACTTATTTTTATAAGTGTTAGTTCTTATGCAACTATTGAACAAAACTTACCCAACACTCAAAAAACTGATGAAATAACGCCAAAAGAACTACTGTCGCTATTGCCTGATGATAAATTATTAGGAGATCGAAAAGCACCAATTTTAATGATAGAATACGCCTCGCTCACTTGTTATCACTGTTCTCTTTTTCATAAGAAAGTTTTTCCTAAAATCAAAGAGAAGTACATAGATACAGGTAAGATGTTATACATATTCCGTCATTTTCCTCTAGATTACAGAGGATTAAAAGCTGCAATGCTAAGTTATTGCTATGAAAAAGAAGAAGACTATTTTAATTTTAACAAAGCTGTGTTTAACGCAATAGACTCGTGGAACTACTCTAATTTTAGTGATTTAACTATACTACAAAAAATTGCTGCACTAAGCAATTTGAAGCAAGATGTATTTAACCAATGCATTAATGATAAAAAGATGATGGACAAAATTATAAATGATAAATCACTTGCAATTAATAAACTTGATATCACAGCTACTCCTGTATTCATCATCAAGCTTAACGATGACAAATCATACGTAGAAAATGGTAAAATCAAACATGAAGGATATAGAGACCTGGAATACTTCACTAATGTAATAGATGAGTCATATGGAAAAGCTATAGTGAAGTAATAACACTGTAGCTTACCATATAAAAACCCTATGCTGAATCAGTATTTTTTGATACTGTTTGTTGCTTTTTACGCTCAAACTCTCTTTTTTTACTGTGCCAAGTATAATAATACATGGCAATTTTATTCTCTATTAATACTATCGTTCCATCATAAAATTGGACCATATCCATAACTTTTTTCTGAGCTTCGTTAAAGCGTTCTTTGTACTTCTCGCGATAAGCTGGATTGTGCAGTAATTTTACTCCTTCATTATTATTAGATTTCTTGCTTAACGTTTCAACTTCGTTAGCAGTGTTATAAGACATATAACCCCCTCTAATTGATTATAAAAATTACATTTTAAGAGAGATGTAAATAAACGATCCCTTAATTCTAGTATAGCAATTGATTGTTATACTAGTTAACCATAGTAAAATATATAATAATCTTTGTCACTTAAAATTTTACTTTATAAAATAACAACTTAAAATAAAAAATTTTATTATTCTTAACTCTATTGTTACCTTTATAAATCTTATATAGATTAAACCTCCTTAGTTTATATTATAAAACTTAATGCGTCATAACTTTAGCAGAAAATCGTTGTACATAAGAAACTTATTTGCAAAAGAGTATAAAAAAATAGAAGAACATTGTACTCTTGATAAGAAACAACGCATTCAAATCACTCCTGAAGAAGGAAAATTATTAAATTTATTTATCAAAATCCATAAAGTTAAAAGTATAGTTGAAATTGGCACGTTATATGGTTATTCATCAATTTGTATGGTAAAAGCTTTACCGAAAGATGGTCATATATATACAATAGAAAATAATTCTCAGCATTACGAAATAGCAAAAAAAAATTTTAGTATCTTTAATCTGAGTAACAAAATTTCTTTAATAGAAGGCAATGCATTGGAAAAGCTTGATGAATTGTCAGCAAAAGCACCTTTTGATATGATATTCATTGATGCTGATAAAGTTAGTTATCCTAAATATTTAGATTGGGCAGATTCATACATTAAACAAGATGGGCTGATTGTTGCAGATAATACTCTATTGTTTAATACAGTATTCTTGAAATCTCCTCCAAAAGAAGTATCAGAAAAGTCATGGCATGCTATGAGAGAGTTTAACGATAGATTGTCAAATGAAAAGAAATATTTCTCCATATTGATTCCTACTGACGAAGGAATGACTGTAGCTTTAAAACTAACGTAAGTTAAAAATCAAGGTCAGCGTAATGTCTAGGGGGAGTTAAGCCAAAAACTCTCTCTAATAATATTTCGCGAAAACAAGGCCTTGATTTAACAATGGAGTACCATTCTTTTAAAATCTTACTTTTTTCCCATGGAAAACTACTTACATAATCCATTACGGAAATATGCGATGCTAAAGCAATATCAGCCAAAGTGAACTTATCAGTTGCAAGCCAAACGTTCTTGTTAATTAAGTGTTCGATGTATTCCATATGGCAAGGCAGGTTATGCTGAGCTGCATGAAGAAATCTAGAGTCAGGGCTGCGGTTAGTAATTACTTTTTCATTCATAATATACTTAGTAACTTCATTGTAAAATTTGTTGTCGAACCAATTGATTAGAGCGCGTATTTTAGACTTAATAATAGTGGATGAACCAAGTAATTTGACGTCGCTATTGTAAGTCTCTTCTATATATTCACAAATGGCATTACTATCCGCTATTACAAAGTTATTATCTATTAATACTGGTACCTGTCCGGTTGGATTAATCTTCATGAATTCATTTCGCTTCTCCCATGGATTTTCATATACAAAATCACAACTCAGCTTTTTTTCCTTGAGAAGAGCTCTAACTTTTCGTGAAAACGGACAAAGAGGAAAATGATATAAAATCATAATATTCCTCTTTTGTTATTCCAATACCTATATGTTGTCATTCCAGTGTGTGACACTATCTTTTTTCTCTGGATCCAAGTTGGAATGACAAGAGAAGAGTATTTTAGGTAACAGTTGTTTACTCCAAAGTAATGTTGCAAGAGATCTAACATATAAATTATTAAGGTTAATATAGGATATACCTTGCTAAATAAAAAAAAAAGTATAATATTTTATAAGGTATGCAGGCAAAAACTCTGTAACTTGGGTCAGATCAGAAATGAAGCAGCCATATCAGAACTTTTTTGGGTTGCATACCTATTTCATTGTTTGTTTTATTCGAGGCTATGAACATAGCATTAAAACATCGTCCTAGTAGCTTTAAAGATCTAGTAGGTCAAGATATATTAGTACGTGTATTAGAAAATGCTTTTATTTTAAACAAAATCCCACAGTCTATACTGCTCTCTGGTAGTAGTGGAGTTGGTAAAACCACCACTGCAAGGATAATAGCTTTATGTTTGAATTGTTCCCTGGGGCCAATTTTTGAACCTTGCGGATCATGTAAAAATTGTCTAGCAATAAAAAATTCAAGCCATCCAGATGTAATTGAAATTGATGCAGCAAGTCACACTAGCATCGACGATATTAAAGTAATCCTGGGAGATATTTGCTATTCACCTATAAGCTCTAAATTCAAAGTTTACATTATAGATGAAGTACACATGTTATCCAGCAGTGCATTTAACGCATTACTTAAAACCCTAGAAGAGCCACCATCTAGTGTAAAATTCATTTTAGCAACTACAGAAATAAAAAAGATACCAATAACTATTATTGCACGTTGTCAAAGATTTGATTTACACAACATTCCTGTAGCTAAAATAGTAGAACGTTTAAATGATGTTGCACAAAAAGAGAGTTATTCCATTGAAAAGGGAGCATTAGAATTAATTGCACGACACTCTGGAAATTCAATGCGTAACGCCTTATCTTTGATGAATCAAGCAGTGCTATATAGCAAAGATGGTGCAATATCCACTAAAAATGTGATAGACATACTTGGCCTAGTGGATAAAGATATTATATTCGATCTATTAGGAGCAATATTAGAAGGTGATTTACAGAAAGCTCTATCAGTGTTTGACAGGGCGATAAAAACAGCAAACCCACTTAGTATTTTTGAAGGTCTATTGCAAACAATTCAGTTAGTATGCCGTTTTTTGATTACAAAAGAAATTGATAATGCAGTTACAGAGTATGAAAAGAACAGGATAAAAGATTTAAGTATAAAGAAGTCTTTAATATTTTTTTCGAGATTGTGGAAGGTGTTGCTTAAAGGTATTCAAGATATAAAAACTTCAACATACAACGATGTTGCTGCTGAAATGATGCTAATTAGTCTTTGCTATCTCTCTGATCTGCCTTCTCCGGAACAGGTGATCAAAAAAATTCTTTCACAAAATGTAGAGCAAGGAAATAGACAGGGCAGACCTGTTGCACCTTCCCCCTCTGTCATCCCAGTAGCTGACTATTCGGATCCAAAAAAATGTGTGGAAAAACACCACTCTGTCATCCCAGTGCGTGACACTGGGATCCATGTGAAAAATAAACAACAAAATTACGATTTTGATAAGATTTTGCAACTATTAAGGCAGAGTAACCAAAATTATCTTTACAAGCAACTATGTAATAATCTACAGTTAATAGATTGTAAACCTGGATATTTAAAATTAAAAGCTGTATCTAAGTTGGATAGTAATTTTTGCAATGATTTAAAAAATTACTTAAATCAGGTGATTCAGCAGGAGTGGGTTATTACAGTTGATACGGGTTATATAAACAGGGAAGTGAGTAATTTAAATTATGCACCTGCAGTTAAGGATATACTTGATACATTTAAAGGTGCAAAAGTAGTTAATATAGAAAATAAGGAGTAAGTTGTGGATTTTAGTCAAATAATGAAACAAGCGCAAGAGATGCAAAAAAAGCTTGCAGAAGCTCAAGAAAAATATGTTGGAAAAGAGTTTCAAGGTATTTCTGGTGGTGGTAAAGTTTCTGTATTAGTGGAAGTGATAAAAATAGGTAGCTATAAAGCTAAAAAGGTAAATATAGACTTAGAGCTTATGAGAAATGAAGAAAAAGATATAGTAGAAGATTTAGTGACAGCAGCGTTTAATGATGCCATTAAAAAAGCAGAAGAAGATATGGCAAATGCAACCTCTGATCTTGCAGGTATGATGGGGTTGCCACCTGGATTTAAACTTCCTTTTTAAATTTACTACTGAAGTTTGCCTTAATGCAGTAACTAAGTGTTTTCCTTTTATACTAGTACTTCCATGAAGTACATTCACATTACTGCATGAATATGCAGCAATTCATAATGATGAATGCAGATCAGAAGATAAAAAGACATTAGTGAAATAGGTGTCAGAAGATCAAGAGTAAAAAAAGTAGAGTAACTCTATTTATTAATTAATAAAATCTTTGTATTTTCCTAAAAGTTAGTTAAGATACAGAAGGTTTTGTGTTATTAAGTTAGTACTTGACTTAACTTTAGTTATTATTTAGACTGCTAAAGTGGAATTTTAATTTTTTTAACGAGGGCAATTATGCATTATAAAAAGTTTTTTTCGGCAGCTGCTTTAGTGACGTTGCTAAGCCTATCAAACTCTGCTTTTTCATCAGACCCTATTGGTCCAATAAGTGATGAAGAAACTAGCTACTATGTTCGTTTGCAATACAACGGTGAGTTTGTACCTTTTAAAACAAAGATTACTGGCATTGAATATAAAAAAACAGGAAGCGACGTTCATCATGATCCTTTAAAAGCATCTTTTATGGCTGGTGGTGGTGCATTTGGTTATAAAATGGACGATATCAGGGTTGATGTTGAGGGACTTTACTCACAATTAAACAAAAACGATGTTAGTGGTGCAACATTTACTCCAACAACTGTTGCAAACAGTGTGGCAGCATTTTCAGGATTGGTTAACGTTTATTACGATATAGCGATTGAAGATATGCCTATCACTCCATACGTTGGTGTTGGTGTTGGTGCAGCATATATCAGTAATCCTTCAGCAGCTAGTGAAGTTAAAGATCAAAAAGGATTTGGTTTTGCTTATCAAGCAAAAGCTGGTGTTAGTTATGATGTAACTCCAGAAATCAAGCTTTATGCTGGTGCTCGTTATTTTGGTTCTTATGGTGCTAGTTTTAATAAAGAAAGAGTATCAGCTACTAAAGAGATAAACGTCCTTTACAGCGCTGTTGGTGCGGAAGCTGGAGTAGCATTTAATTTCTAGTCTATCGTTGTCTTATTATCCCAGTGGGTTTTCCTTGTCATTCAAGTAGCATGACACTGGGATCTAGAAAAAAGAAATGTGAATTCCAGTGTTTAAACACTGGAATAACACACTGTTTACTTTAAATTATATAGCCTATCATCACACATTAGTAATTTTAATTCTACATTCAGGTAGTTCTTGTTGAAGTTTAATGTTGCTAAGATCTTAATTAGATATAAAGTTATGCTTTTTTTAATTAAAGCTTGAATTTTTCACTGAAAATCAATATATTATATACATGGAGTTTTAATTTAAGTTATTATGTTGACCCCAGTAGCGAATTTATCTGTTAATAGTAGCACTAATCTCATGCAATATATTGCTGAAGTGCGAAAATTTCCTATGCTTTCCCAAGAAGAGGAAGTGCGATTAGCAAAAAATTGGCAAGAATACCAGGATATTTCTTCTGCTCACAGGTTGATTACTAGCCATTTGAATTTGGTAGTAAAAATTGCAATGAAATTTAAGAATTACGGGCTATTGTTGATGGACCTGGTCATGGAAGGAAATATGGGTTTAATGCATGCAGTGAAAAAGTTCAATCCCGATTTAGGGTTTCGTTTTTCAACTTATGCAATGTGGTGGATTGAAGCTTCGATGAAAGACTTTATATTAAAATCTTGGTCGCTTGTAAAAATAGGTACAACGCAAGCACAAAGGAGATTGTTTTTCAGTTTACGTAAAATAAAAAAAAGAATTTTACAGTATACGAACAGAGAAACTTTGAGTAACGAAGAAATAAAAGCAATATCAAACGAGCTTTCTGTATCTGAAGAAGATGTTGTACAAATGAACTATCGTTTGGCTTGTAAGGATCAGTCGTTAAATAATTGTATAAAAATAGGTGATGGCTCTAAAAAGGAGTTACAAGATATGATTCCGTGTAATTTAGTCAGTCAAGAAGTAGCTTACCACAATCATGAAGAAAAGGCATTAAAAGAAACAATTTTAAACAATGCACTGACAAGTCTTAACGAAAGATCACGAGACATTTTCATTAGCAGATATTTGTCTGAGAATACTCGGACTTTGGATAAGCTTAGCAAAAAATATTGTGTTTCAAGAGAAAGAATAAGACAGCTGGCTGAGCAAGCGATGAGTAAGGTAAAACAATACATAAAATCAGAGAGTTTGAAACTTGGGTTACATGCGTAGTCTTTTCGTACTTCTAATATTTCTCTCAGCAGGTGCTCTTGCATCGGTTAATAACGTACAACTGAGCAAAAAATATAAAGATTGGTTTGTGTATACTGCATTGGAAGATGGTGAAAAAGTGTGTTACATTGTATCTCATCCTAAGAAAAAAAGTGAACATTATACAGCCGATCGCAAGCCGTATGTAATGGTCAGTTACGTTGATAAAAAAGCAGATGAGGTAAGCGTCACTTCTGGCTTTCAGTATAATAATGAGCCTGTAGTTCTCAATATCGATAAAAAAATTAAATATCAATTGCCAATAATACAAGGAAGTCTTGCGTGGACAGACGATACAAAAATGGACCAAGATTTGATTCTAAAAATGAAGCAGGGATTATCAATGGTAGTTAATGGAAAAGTAAAAACAGCAAATGTTGATGATACTTATTCCTTGCTTGGCTTTCAAAAAGCATATCAAAAAATGCATGACTTATGTCATACAAGATAAACTACTGTAGTAGAATATCAATATAATATAAGATAGGCTATTTTGCCTTTCAGACAAAAATATGGATACCACTTTACATAGGATATGAATATCATTTAAAATATATTTTTGAGAATTAATATGTCAGAAATTGCAGATATAGGAATCAAAGAACAAAGTTCTGTGTGTGAACAAATGCGTTTCAGTGTAAGTCGTGCAAGCCTTTTAAATACGCTATCCAGAGTAAGTGGAGTGGTTGAGAGGCGTAACGCAATAGATGTTTTGTCTTGTATAAATATCAAAGCACAATATGGTAGCATAAAACTGAAGGCTACTGATCTTGATATTTCAGTATTTGCCTCACTTGTTGCAGATGTATCAACAGAAGGAGAAGTGAAAATCTCAGCACATACTTTACATGACATAGTGAAAAAGTTGCCAACTGATTTGGATGTCAATTTCGAAATGAATAATCAAGGAAAATTATTGATATCCTGTGGAAATGCAAATTTTTCTTTACCGAATGTAGTTTCAAATAGCTTTCCTGTCCTTGAAGAAGATGATCATCAATATGATTTCACTATACTAAGTGCAGATTTGGTAGATTTATTGACTAAAACGAAATTTGCTGTTTCACTAGATGATACAAGGTATAATTTAAATGGGATATATATACATACAGATGAGAAATTTCTGTACTGTGTTGCAACTGATGGCCACCGTTTATCACGTATAAAAAGGCCCAAACCTGAAAATATCAATGGCAAATTTGGTGTGATCATTCCACGTAAAACTATTATGGAATTATTGAAAGTGTTGGGTGATTGTAATGAGGTTAATATAAAACTTTCAGATAGAAAAATCAAATTCACATGCGGTGAGTATATTCTAATATCAAAATTGATAGATGGGACTTTTCCAGATTACAAAGCCGTTATTCCAACGTTTCAAGATAAACAAATGATTGTTGAGAGTAGTAAGCTTTCTAGTGTTATAGACCGAGTTTCCGTTGTTGTATCTGATAAAGTAAAATCAATTAAATTTTCATTGCAAGAGAATTTATTAACTCTACATTCAAATTCCCAAGAGTGCAGTGATGCAACTGAATCTATAGAGGTGGATTACGATGGAGCTCTTCTGGAAGTAGGATTTAATTCTCGTTATTTGCTTGATGTTTTATCCTGTATAAAAAATAAGTGTAAATTTAGCTTATCAGATGGTAATAGTGCTACAATTATCACTGATGAAGATGATCCAAGTGCACTATATATAGTGATGCCAATGAGGACTTAAGCTAGCAATCTATCTTTACTAAGTATAAGCCGTAAGGCGGTGCAGTGATTCCAGCGGCGTTTCTTTTACATTGACTTAATATATTTAACATTTCTTGTGGATTAGTTCTATTTTTTCCAAATTCAACTAAAGTGCCAACAATAATTCTCACTTGGTTATGTAAAAAGGAAATCGCAGATATTTTGATGTATATGTGACTTCCATTTTGTACTATATCAATATCATCGATTGTTCTGACCGGATTTGTAGCTTGACAATCTTTTGAGCGGAAGCTTGAAAGATTATGTTTTCCAAGCAGGTGTCTAGCAGCTTCACGCATGATGTTTACGTCAAGTGGGTTAAATACTTGCCACACATAACCGATTTCCAGAGCTGCAGGAGCGTAGCGATTAATTATTCTATATTCATAATATCTTTTTTTTGCTGAGAAGCGGGCATGAAATGCATCACCTACAACTTCTGCACCAAGCACAACTATAGGAATCGCTTTTAAGTGATAGTTTATTCCATTTCTTATTTTGTAAAGCTCAAATTGCCTTTCCATATTGAAATGAGCAACTTGCCCTAAAGCATGAACCCCTGTGTCAGTTCTGCCACCACAATGCAAAGAGACTCTCTCGCCACTGAAATTAAATATAGCGTTTTCTATGGTTTCCTGAATTGAGTTAGCAGAGTGTTGTTGCTTTTGCCAGCCAGAGAAACCACTACCATTGTATTCTATCGTTATTTTGTATCGCACTACAAAGTCTATCTAATTTAGGTAACTAACGTTCTGCGTTATTAAAAAACCCTTGGCAGATTGGTTGCGTTCAATTACCATGGAGACTATACAAGTTAATAAATGATCCATGGCACATAATCCAGAAGAAAGAAATAATGATAAGCAAAAAGCACTAGATAATGCAATAAGTCAAATTGAAAAAGCATTCGGTAAAGGTGCAATAATGAAGCTGAAGCAAAACCCTGTTGAAAAAATAGACACAATATCTACAGGGTCGATTGCACTTGATTCGGCTCTGGGTGTTGGGGGACTGCCAAAAGGACGTATAATTGAGATATTTGGCCCTGAGAGTTCTGGTAAAACTACTCTTGCTTTGCATGTAATTGCTGAAGCACAGAAAAAAGGAGGTTTATGTGCATTTATCGATGCGGAGCACGCACTGGATGTTATATATGCTCGTAAACTTGGAGTAAGCACCGATGATTTGGTGATTTCACAACCAGACACTGGCGAACAAGCGTTGCATATTGTTGAATATTTAGTATGTTCTGGTGCAGTTGATGTAATAGTTGTTGACTCTGTTGCAGCACTAACTCCAAGAGCTGAAATTGAAGGGGATATGGGGGATCAGCACATGGGGTTGCAAGCAAGACTTCTAAGTCATGGGCTACGAAAGCTCACCTCTGCAGTTTCAAAAGCAAACTGTATATTGATATTTATCAACCAAATTCGTATGAAAATAGGAGTAGTATATGGAAATCCTGAAACTACCACCGGTGGAAATGCATTAAAATTCTATACTTCTATAAGACTTGATATAAGAAAAGTTGGTACAATAAAGGATAAAGAGAATATTACGGGTAATGAAACGAGAGTTAAAGTTGTAAAAAATAAAGTTGCTCCTCCATTTAGAGAAGCAAAATTTGATATAATGTACAATGAAGGTATATCAAAACTTGGGGAAATAATAGATATAGGAGCAAAACTTGGTGTGCTTGAAAAAGCAGGTGCTTATTATTCATATAACAATACGCGTCTTGGCCAAGGAAAGGAAAATGTAAAAAGCTATCTCAAGGCAAACAAAGAAGTTGCAAATGAAATAGAAACGAAAATCAGAGATTCATTTAAAAATCACGATGATTCTATCGCAATAGAAGAGGGGTGCGAACAGCTTTTAGAAGAATCAGTGTTCTAACCTAGAGCAGCAGAGTAGCAAAATAAGATAGGTAAAAACATAGGAACAAATGGTGTCATGAAAGTAGATGATACTAAAGAGGCTATTTGAATAGAAAGAAATGGGTGTCATGCCAGTGCCCAGACACTGGCATCCAGTTAAATTTACGGAGTATACAGCGTCAATTATTTGAATGACAGCGTTTTGATACATGATCAGAATTCCTAGATCCCAGTGTCAGCTACTCGGATGACATTATAGAAGCTGGAACGACAAGAAAAGAAGCACTAGTTTCAATATAGCCATACATCTGAACAGATACAATCCAGATACTTGTATTGGACAGTATTCGCTTGCTATACACTCCCAACTGAGCTTATAAAAGCTGTGTTATCTCCTTGTAGCATTAAGTGTATATTTTTTGCTATTTTTTCTACTAAGGGGATAACATTATCAAAATTTTCAAACTTTGATAACACATAATCTGCTAAGCTCTTCTGATCTTCAGGCCTGTCTACTCCAAATCTCAAACGCCAATAATCGTTGCCAATAAAGCTATCTATAGACTTAAGTCCATTATGTCCAGCAGAGCTACCACCCTTTTTTACTTTTATTCTTCCAAATTTCAAGTCAGCGTCATCATGTATGATAACAATATTATCTAGGGATAATTTGTAAAAATTTTTTATTTTTGCAATAGGAATACCTGAATTATTCATAAACGAATAAGGTTTTATCAATATGACTTTATTATTATTAATCATGCTGGAGGTTATCAAGTAATCGGCTTTCTTAGAAAATGACTGAAAATTCCAATACTTGCAAATTGCATCAATAACTATGAAGCCAATATTATGGTGAGTTAATTCATATTTACTACCAGGATTACCAAGCCCAGCTATTAAATGCACTACTCCTCTGTTTCTGCTTTAGGTTCTTCAACATCACTATCAGCAGCAGAAATTGTCACAATGGTAAAATTTTCCTCCTCATGAGCTACAAACTTAACACCTTCTGGTAATTTTACATCATTGATATGTATAGATTGACCAATCATTTTGCCAGATAAGTCAATTTCTATGGCTTGAGGTATTTTCTCAGGAGAGCATTTGACAGTAATAGAACGACACAAAACATTAAGCACTCCACCTAACTTGATCCCTGGAGCTTTACTTTCATTCACAAATGATAGAGGTATGTCTATTTTAATTTCGCTGCCTTTATCAACAAATTGAAAATCAACATGTTGCACAGTATCCTTTACTACATGCAATTGGATATCGCGAACAAGAGCATATTCCTTTTTGCCCGAAATATTCAGCTCTATCAAATGTGCAGAAAGAGAGCCTGATTTATATTGCTTCGTGAATTCCTTTGCAGACAATGTTAAATTTATATTATCATGCCCTTTACCATATATAACTGCAGGTATACTTCCCTTCTCCCTCAGAGCCTGCATCGCTTTCTTTTTTTTTACATCACGTAACTCTGCATTAATTGTTACCATTTCTTGCTGTGCCATCGATTACTCCTATTCAGCTAATCCTTTTTATATAATTTAATAATATAACATAAAAATATTTATTTCAAACTTCATTCTTTCACAGTAGTTTTTTGTGAAAAAATTTGTTTAGATGTATATTTAAGATTACGTAGTAAGAGCTATGAGTATTGACGATGAAGTAGTTTTGAAGATTTATAAGCCAACAAAAACTGCAACACAATCTGGTTTAGGTAATACAAAATTCTGGCACCTAAAAATTGAGCCTTGTTCTTACTATATTGAACCTTTGATGGGGTGGGTTGGCTCAAAAGACCCAAAAAAACAGATTGTATTAAAGTTTGATTCTCTTGAAAAAGCAGTATCTTACGCAAAGAAACACAGCACAAAGTACACAATTGAAATACCAAAAGATGTTAAAAGGCTGCCAAAATCTTATGCGAATAATTTCGTATCAAAGTAAGTTTTATCGTAGTGTGTTTATCTAAAAGCCTAAATTTAAGAACATATCTTGAAAGGACTTAAGTGGTTAAGCATATATTAAAGAGTCCTTGAAGTAAGGAGAGCACGCTCATATGTCAAGCAAACAACGTTTACCTAGAATCTGTGACATTAGCAGCTTTCTTGCCCCGTTTTCAGTAAACAGTGATTTTGTAATTCTTTTATATATTAGAAAAATTTTTATTTTAATTAGCATTAAACCATAGGCGCCTATTGGTTTTTAGCTAAAGTAAAGGTCAAGTATCTGGAATTCTGGACATAAAATCCTCCTGTGTAAAAAAGATTAGAAAAAAGTGCAGCGCACATACGACAGAAATTAAGCACACTTACATGCTCTGAAGAATACGCCTTTTGATTAAAAATTTGACTGAAAAGTCTGCAGACAAAGATAGATTTTGAGCTCTTAAAATATCTCTAACTGCAATTATAATCAGATTTAAAATATATGGAAGCAATTTTTTACGTTAGCTATTTAAAATTAGGCCTCTTGCATAACTATATTAAAGCAATACTAAAGAAAAACATAAATATTGAAATAAACAGAAGGTCCTCATGATAACCTTTGTATAGCTCTGAGTTTTGCTGAACGCGCACGTGGATTTGCATTTATCTCTTCCGCACTTGCTTTCATCACTTTTTTGTTTAAAAGGGAGAATGTCTTGGTAGATCCTGGTTCACACAAATCTTTAAAAAGGGTTTTAACTATACGGTCTTCTAGAGAGTGAAAGGTAACTACAATTAATTTGCCGTTTTCACTTAAAATCTCAGATGCAGCTTTAATACCCTTTTCAAGCTCTCCTAGCTCATCGTTTACCCATATTCTGATCGCCTGAAATGTCCTAGTTGCAGGATCAATCTTGCTTTTTCCACGAAACACTACAGAACGTACAATATCTGCAAGTTCAAATGTAGTTTTGATAGTTTTCTTCTTCCGCGCATTTACTATCGCTCTTGCGATTCTACGAGAATGACGCTCACCTCCGTAATTGTATATAGTGTTTGCAATCTCTTCTTCACGTAAAGCGTTAACAAACGTTGAGGCATTTATATGAGAAGAATTATCCATGCTCATGTTAAGTGGACCATCACGTAGAAATGAGAATCCTCTATCTCCATTATCAAGCTGCATAGATGAAACTCCAACGTCGAAAACTATTCCATTGATACCTTTAATATTATTACTATCTAATAAATTTTTAATATTACTAAATTTCTCAATAAATAGATTTATTCTATCAGGGTATTTAACGTTCAGATCATCATAAAATTTGGTAACTGTTTCATCCCTATCAATTGCATATACTTTGCAATCGGCGGATTCCAATATTGCTTTGCTATATCCTCCAGCTCCAAACGTGGCATCCACATATATACCACCACTGTGTGGTGACAATTGCAGTAGCATCTCTTTTAACAAAACTGAAATATGTGTCATATCAAGAGACTTTGTGCACTTAAACTAAAATAACTTTCTCGCCAAAAAATATATGGAAATATATAGGTATAGTATAAGAATATTTAAATATAATCAACGACATAAAAATTTAATAAGATAATATTATTAATATAACATTTACATAATTCATGTTTGAAAAAGTAAGTAATATTACTATAATATCAAACAAATTATGGCAGATGTTATGCAGCAAATAACAAAAGTGATACTATCGAGTTTGGTCTGCAACACTTTATTGTGGTATGACCATATGCTTTTTAGCCATCTAATAAGCATAATCGGAGATGTGTTTTTCCCGTCAGACGACAAATTAGTCAGCATACTTAAAGCTTTTGGAGTGTTTGCAGTAGGTTTCTTAATAAGACCAATTGGTGCTGCTATATTTGGCCACATTGGAGATAAATATGGAAGAAGGATTGCTCTCTTTCTCTCTATTATATTGATGACTCTATCAACTGTACTCATTGCCTTTGTTCCAGGGTATCAAAAAATTGGAGTACTAGCATCAATACTGGTGGTATGTTTAAGATTATTGCAGGGTATATCTCTTGGAGGAGAGGCAGGAAACGCACCATTTTTAATAGAACATGCTCCTAAGAATAAGAGAGGATTCTTTGGCAGTATTGAAGTATTAAGCGCAATTCTTGGCTCAATATTAAGTCTTGTAGCAGTACTGATATGTAAAAAAGTATCTGATTTTGAATCTTGGGGATGGAGATTGCCTTTTGTTTTCAGTTTTGTAATGGGATTAATTAGCATATATATGAGGTATATACTTGATGAAAGTCCAGAGTATAAAAAACAGGAGAAGCCATATGAATTGCCATTAAAGGAATTGTTAAATGGCTATAAAAAACCTTTTTTAATATCAGTGGGAGTTGATGTAGTTGAAAATGCATCTCTTTACATATATTTAGTGTTTTTCAATGTGCTTGCATCAACAATAAATACTCAATTTAATCACACAGTAGAGATATTGAATCAGGTTGCACTTGGAGTATTGACCATACTATTTGCAATACTTTCTGATAAGATAGGAAGAGAGAAAGTCATGAAATTTGCATTTGTGACTTTTATAGTAGTAAGTTATCCAGTTTTTTCAATGATACTAAGTGGTCTCACCATAATGGCACACGTTCTTTTTATAATTCCAATAGCTGCTTCGCTTGGTCCTGTTAGCGCGTTTATGTGTGAATTATTCCCAACAAGGGTACGACAAAGTGGATTTGGTTTATCAAGAAATATAGCTTCGGGATTTTTTGGTGGCCTTGCACCATTTATATGCACAACTATTATCAAAGTTACAGGACAAGGAACTTTAGCAAGTTTTTACATGATTTTCTGTGCACTAATTGGGTTAGTTGCTATATCACAAGTTAAGAGTTAGAACCTGTACATGATCTCAAGAAAGGAATAAACTAAGAGATAATGTATATAAGTTAGGATATATGAGGAGTGTATACCCAAGTGATATAAGTCGGGAAAGATTTGAGATTATATTACCAGATCTAGAATCCTGTAGAAAAAAAACAAAACCAAGAAAACTGGATTTATATGAGTTATTTTGCGGTGTACTTTATGTGCTAAAAAGTGGCTGTCAGTGGCGAATGCTACCAAAAGAGTTTCCAAAATGGCGCAATTGTTACGATTACTTCAAGAGATGGAGTAAAAAACCGAATGAAGATAGAGAAAGTGTTCTAGAAATTGTCTTAAAAAAAATTAGTTGGAGAGGTTCGTTTCAACAGTGGTCGGAATACAAAAACAAGCTTCTGCATCATTGATGCTCAAAGTGTAAAAAACACCGATATTGCTGAAGAAAAAGGTTATGATGCCGGCAAGAAAATTTCAGGAATAAAGCGTCATATTGCAGTAGATACGCAAGGTTTGCCACATGCAATTTATATTACTACAGCTAATATCGGAGATCGTACTGCTGCTGTAGAGATGATTTGTAACGCAAGAAAAAATCTTTCCGAAGTTCAAAATATACTAGTTGATGCAGGTTATACAGGAGAAAATTTTGCAACTCAAATAAAAACGACTATTGGTGCAACCGTTGAAGTAATAAAACGAAGTGAATTACATACCTTTGTTGTATTGCCAAAAAGGTGGGTTGTAGAGCGTTCTTTTGCTTGGCTGGAAAAGTGTAGACGGTTATGGAAAAATTGCGAGCGTAAACTCAATACTAGACTACAAATGGTCGTTCTAGCTTTTACTGCCTTGCTCCTCAAAAGATTATGAACAGGCTCTTAGCCGTGGAAGGGGAAAGAGAGGTAATAAATTTACACAAAGCGCTCTCAAGCAGAACAATTGTATCGTAGATTTTATTGCGCAAAATGTTCTGTTTTATATATAACCAAAACCTCTCAACAGGATTGAGGTCAGGTGAGTATGGTGGTAGGTATATAATTTCGATATTTTTAGGTATCTTTAAACTTTTTGACTTATGCCAACTAGCGCAATCCATCACGAGAAAAGCCTTTCGTATTCCTAAATATTGCGACATCTGTTCAAGGAATATATTTATACAAGCAGTGTTGACGTTTGGTGCAAATAAGCTAAAATTCTCTCCATTTCTGGGATTAACTGCACTATAGAGATAAAAATTTTCCCTACCTAATTTTACCTTAACCTGTGTCCTGCTGCCTTTTTTAAACCACCCATGTCCAACTTTTGAATGTGTACCAAACCGTGATTCATCGAAGAAAAATAGCTCTTTTTCAGAATGCATGACAATAGTTTCATTGAGGTTTTTTTTTAAACTCCTCTTGCTTATTTTTATCCTGTCCACTATGAACTGGTCTTGGTGTGATATATGAGAATTTCATTCTTTGCATATTACGATGTATTGTGGATTTGCTGATATTCAAACCAAATCTTTCTTGGATTCTTATTCTCATTTCTCTAATAGTAATATTGGGGTTTTCCTCTATCCACACCTCAATTTGTTCAAGTTGACTTTGGTTCAATATAGTTTTTCTACGGCGTTGAGGTGGAGAAAATAATTTTTCTTCTCTTCCAAATTTTATGTGCTTTATCCATGTAGTAATTGCCTTTCTCGAAATGCAACATATTTTTGCTACAGCTGTTATACTGTGCTTTTTTGCTGCAATTACAGCATTTAGTTTTTTTGCAACATACGCATTATTTCTTACTTTCTTCAGCATCTCTTTTGCTGATTCCACCACTTTTTCATCCAATAATTTTGATCTTAATGCCATCTAAACCTCGCTATTTTACTTACTCCAGTATGGCTTTTTTTCCATTATTGTCTATTCGTTGCTTGTATAGCGGGAATTGGTATTAGTAACAGCTCATAGGCGTCTGCTAGATGTTGTTCCGCTAATTCATCTGGCTCGTATCGGCAAGTTAATGTTCTTTTTCTCACAGTTTCTCCTGCAAATGTTTTTGTAGTGCAAGGAGCCTTACCACTCCTTTTTTCCATCAATCCATTTACTCTTAGAGCCTGTTCATAATCTTTTGAGGAGCAAGGCAGTAAAAGCTAGAACGACCATTTGTAGTCTAGTATTGAGTTTACGCTCGCAATTTTTCCATAACCGTCTACACTTTTCCAGCCAAGCAAAAGAACGCTCTACAACCCACCTTTTTGGCAATACAACAAAGGTATGTAATTCACTTCGTTTTATTACTTCAACGGTTGCACCAATAGTCGTTTTTATTTGAGTTGCAAAATTTTCTCCTGTATAACCTGCATCAACTAGTATATTTTGAACTTCGGAAAGATTTTTTCTTGCGTTACAAATCATCTCTACAGCAGCAGTACGATCTCCGATATTAGCTGTAGTAATATAAATTGCATGTGGCAAACCTTGCGTATCTACTGCAATATGACGCTTTATTCCTGAAATTTTCTTGCCGGCATCATAACCTTTTTCTTCAGCAATATCGGTGTTTTTTACACTTTGAGCATCAATGATGCAGAAGCTTGTTTTTGTATTCCGACCACTGTTGAAACGAACCTCTCCAACTAATTTTTTTTAAGACAATTTCTAGAACACTTTCTCTATCTTCATTCGGTTTTTTACTCCATCTCTTGAAGTAATCGTAACAATTGCGCCATTTTGGAAACTCTTTTGGTAGCATTCGCCACTGACAGCCACTTTTTAGCACATAAAGTACACCGCAAAATAACTCATATAAATCCAGTTTTCTTGGTTTTGTTTTTTTTCTACAGGATTCTAGATCTGGTAATATAATCTCAAATCTTTCCCGACTTATATCACTTGGGTATACACTCCTCATATATCCTAACTTATATACATTATCTCTTAGTTTATTCCTTTCTTGAGATCATGTACAGGTTCTTAGATTTTCTCAAGTGTTTAAAAAATCTAATCATAAGGTGGAAAATGCCAATTTTTAGGTGATAGTGTAAATATTTCAACTCCATCTTTTGTGACTCCAAGCGTATGCTCAAATTGTGCAGAAAGTGAAAGATCACGTGTTGTCACTGTCCAGCCATCTAGCTTGCTGAGCAGAGTTTCATATTTTCCAGCATTAATCATTGGCTCTATTGTAAAAAACATTCCTTCTTTTAAGACAAGATCCTCATCTTTATCATAAAAATGTACGACATTTGGTGGAGCATGAAAAACCTTTCCTATACCATGTCCACAATAATTGCGTACGATAGAATATCCAAAATCTTCAATATATTTTTCTATAGCAAGCCCTATTTCATTTAATTTATTGCCTGGCCTGACTTGTTTTATTGCTTCCATTAGCGCATTATAAGTAGCATTACACAAACGCTTTGCTTTTATTGAGGGTTTACCAGCCCAAAACATGCGACTTGTATCACCATACCAGCCATTTAAAATCACTGTAACGTCAATATTTAAAATATCTCCATCTTTAAGAGGTTTATCATCAGGAATACCATGACATACAACAGCATTTTTTGAAGTGCAAATTGATTTCGGATATCCCTTATAATTCAGTGGTGCTGGAATTGCACCTGCATTGATTATAAAATCATGACATAGATCATTTAATTCATTAGTTGTTACGCCTACTTTGACGTATGGTGCAACGAAATCAAGGGTTTCAGCTGCAAGCCTGCCAGCTTTACGCATAAAGTCAAAATCTTCTTGTGAATGTATAGTTATGTTCATATTTTCCATTTCTAATTATAGTTCACATCTTGCATAGTAGATGATGTAATTACACTGCTTGACACATAGTTGTACAAACATTGAAGCTTTGAATGCAAAAGTACAAAAAATGGTGTTATTCGAGTACCTTTTTTCTCTGTCATCCCAGTGTGTGACACTGGGATCCAGCCTATTTTATCTTTCATCATGAACACTGTATGCTCCTAAAATCTGCTATTCATTGAATGATTTTCAAAGATTTTTATACCTAGATCCCAGTGTCATGCACTGGGATGACAAGAAGAAGGTTACTTGGATTGTGGCAAGAAGAAAATACTGCACGGCGACCAACAACGTTTGTACAATCGTATGCTTGACATAGGTTTTTTGGTGAAATTTCATCATACAAATCCTTTCATTTTTCTATTACTCGTTCAATCAGCTTCATTTTCTCTTCCATCTCTTAAAAAATTTTCCTCTAGCAAAAGTAAGTCCAATAGATCCAAGTGTCAAGCTACTTGGATGACAGAAGGAAATGAAAGCTACCTAAGCTGATCTCATAAATTAATAATCAATATAGATACGATTCTCAAAACCACCTCTCTCTTGTTTTTTAGAAATACGCTTTTCTTCAATTTGCTCTATTGATAGTCCATTTTCTTTGCTTAGTGTATGTATGACCTCAAATAAATCAGCCTTTGTTTCCTCTAAAAGCTTATCTTTGAGGCATTCAGCGCACTCATCTTTTTCCATCACCATGTCATAAACAATCATTATTTGGTAAAATCAAACCGTAACTTTCGATTTAACCCAATGGTACAATTTACTTATTTTACCATCATGACCGAGCATTCCAGAATTATTTTTATAAAAAGTGTCAATTATTAGCTTTATAGAGCCTAAAGCAGCAGAAAATACAGGATTTTTGTCGTATTCACCATCAAGACCGCTACAAGACTCAGGGCATCCGATACGGACTTGTTTGTTGAATATATAGCTTGCAATTTCTTTCATGCTTGTGA
The DNA here is from genome assembly GCF_964028355.1 of Wolbachia endosymbiont (group B) of Gerris lacustris. Taxonomy (NCBI): domain Bacteria; kingdom Pseudomonadati; phylum Pseudomonadota; class Alphaproteobacteria; order Rickettsiales; family Anaplasmataceae; genus Wolbachia; species Wolbachia endosymbiont (group B) of Gerris lacustris. The sequence continues at coordinate 219,666 of NZ_OZ034761.1, read as the reverse complement.
GTTGACTGGTTCCACCTGTGATCACTACTTTATTAATTGGATCTTTTTGTTCTTGAAATTGTTCTCTTATCAGCTCAAGTATTTCCTCAATCCTTGGTCTTATGATGTTAACAAGTTCAGACTTAAACACTTGAGTTGGTTCATCGCTTTCATTACTTTGCACTACAATACATTCATTCTCATCTATTGAAGTTACAATAGTGCTACCGTATAGTATTTTTATGCGTTCAGCATGCTCTATACTTGTGCATAGTCCATAAGCTATATCTCGGGTAATGTGAATGCCACCAATTGGAATACCGCTTGTGTACACAAGTTTTCCTCTCTTAAAAATTCCAATTGCAGTGCATCCACCTCCTATGTCAACAACGGCAGTTCCCAGCTCTTTTTCATCTTCACTTAGACAGGCAAGGCCTGCAGAATATGAAGAAGCAACACAACCAGCCATACTTATCCCACTATTATTAGTTATACAATTTTCGATATTGGTAAGCGCTGGACGCGAAGCAGTGACAACATTAACATCAGCAGATAATCTTTTTCCATATAATCCACTGACCTCCTTTATGTCAGTCATATCATCTAAGTGATATTTAAGTGGTATATTGTGAATTATAACATTTTCTTCGATATATTTCTCAAATGTCTGAAAGACTACACGTTTTATATCTCGATCTGAAATTTCGTGATTAGCTGCAATTATTTCGTTATGTACGTGAAAAGATGAGATTCCACATCCAGCTACATTAACATATATCTGATCTATAGTCTCTTCTGATACTTGCTCAGCTAAACCTACAGTTGATGAAATAGAATAACTTGCATGCTTTGCGTCAGTTATTGATCCACCACTTATACCCTCTGCACTTTTATAACCCGTTCCTATTATTTTATAGCTGAAATTGCTATTGATCTTAACGATGAGGCAGATAATTTTTGTTGTACCTACGTCTAAAACAGCAAAAACATTCTGCTTTGGTTTTGTTATTACTGCAGAGTACATTAGTTGACCTTATTACACAATTTCATTTAAATTGTAGCTTCCTTGAATGAATTTATATTTCTATCATAAAGGTAGCAACATTTTAATATACCTAGACAAAAAGAAAAATAAAACACAGAATTACAATTTTTATGTCTAAGTTACCAATTGTAATTGCCCCTGACGAAAGATTAACTACACGCGCCAGTGAAGTAACAGATATAAACGATAAAACTGAAGAATTAGTAAACGACATGTTCGAAACTATGTACGACGCAGATGGTCTTGGCCTTGCTGCGGTGCAAGTTGGAGTACTAAAGAGAGTGTTTGTTATGGATGTTCAGCGAGAGGACATGGAAGATAGACCTTCAGGATATGAATTAACTGGTAAATTTTATATGATTAATCCTGAAATTACAGAATTATCTGATGAGCAAGTCATTATGAGCGAAGGATGTCTTTCAATTCCGGAGCAAAGCCATGAAATCAAGCGTCCAAAATATTTAACTGTAAAATATAAAAATTTAAATAATGAAGAACAGACGCTAAGAGCTAGTGGTTGGCTTGCAAGATGTATTCAGCATGAATTGGATCACTTAAATGGTATATTATACATTAGACATTTGTCTAAGTTGAAATATGATATGGCTATGAGAAGGGCACAAAAGGTTAAAAAGAACTATGAGTAATGAAGATCTAGAATTGTTGAAGTTCTATCATGAAGTGGGAGTTGATTGCACACTAATCGAAAGTGAAGAGGAAAAAAAAGTGGAAAACGAGAGAGCTGTACAATCTTCCATCATCGAGGTAAAAAAAGAACAACAAACCATGTTTCCAAGTGACTGGATCATTGAAGCAAGGAAACTTGCAAGTGAATGTAGTAGTGTAGATGAACTAAGAAGTGCAGTTAAGTCATTTGAGGGTTGTGAAATAAAAAAAACTGCAACTAATACTGTTTTTTCCGATGGTAATCCAAATGCAAAAATCATGCTTATTGGTGAAGCACCAGGAGCAAATGAAGACTTTAAAGGCATACCATTTTGTGGTGCAAGTGGAATGCTGCTCGATAAGATGCTTGGTGCAATTAGTCTGGACCGCACTAAGGTGTATATAAGCAATGCGGTATTTTGGCGTCCACCAGGTAATAGAAAACCAACTGATCTAGAGCTTGATATGTGCAGACCATTTGTTGAGAAGCATATTGCTCTTGTTTTACCGCAGATTCTGATTTTTGTTGGAGGAATCGCATGTTATAGCCTTCTTGATAACACAAAGACTATATCGAACTTGCGTGGCAGATTTCATACTTATACTAACCAATATTTATCTCATTCAATTACTACAGCCGCTATATTTCATCCAGCCTATCTACTTCGTCAACCAGCACAAAAACGCTTAGCTTGGGAAGATTTGAAGAAGATTAGGGAATATCTTGATAATACCAATAACCACACGGATGTTTAGCTTACTACTCGTTATCATCTTAGTACCGGCTAATTGCATTAAATATTGAAAAATTTACTAAACAGAGAAAAAGGCAAAAGAAAATCTATCAGCTACTAACCTATTTTTTTAATTGGCGTTTTTCATTGTGTTAAATGCTTTGATAAGCGCATTTTAGCTTATGTGGGTAAAAGTTTTATAAAGACATAGAGTGCACATAGTGCAAAAAGTTAAACATCAAGTATATTGAGCTTTTTGTCGTTTTATCTGCACAGACTGAAGATAAATAACATAGTTTCACCCTTATTTTAAGGAGAATGGCGGAGTTCGTCAAGTAACTCTTGCCGTTGTTATAGCTACTTGAGTTCCTGTAATCACAATGTTATACCAACTCTCATTATTAATGAACCAAATAAGAAGCATTGCAGAGTTGTTTAGCCGTGGAAGGGGAAAGAGAGGTAATAAATTTACACAAAGCGCTCTCAAGCAGAACAATTGTATCGTAGATTTTATTGCGCAAAATGTTCTGTTTTATATATAACCAAAACCTCTCAACAGGATTGAGGTCAGGTGAGTATGGTGGTAGGTATATAATTTCGATATTTTTAGGTATCTTTAAACTTTTTGACTTATGCCAACTAGCGCAATCCATCACGAGAAAAGCCTTTCGTATTCCTAAATATTGCGACATCTGTTCAAGGAATATATTTATACAAGCAGTGTTGACGTTTGGTGCAAATAAGCTAAAATTCTCTCCATTTCTGGGATTAACTGCACTATAGAGATAAAAATTTTCCCTACCTAATTTTACCTTAACCTGTGTCCTACTGCCTTTTTTAAACCACCCATGTCCAACTTTTGAATGTGTACCAAACCGTGATTCATCGAAGAAAAATAGCTCTTTTTCAGAATGCATGACAATAGTTTCATTGAGGTTTTTTTTTAAACTCCTCTTGCTTATTTTTATCCTGTCCACTATGAACTGGTCTTGGTGTGATATATGAGAATTTCATTCTTTGCATATTACGATGTATTGTGGATTTGCTGATATTCAAACCAAATCTTTCTTGGATTCTTATTCTCATTTCTCTAATAGTAATATTGGGGTTTTCCTCTATCCACACCTCAATTTGTTCAAGTTGACTTTGGTTCAATATAGTTTTTCTACGGCGTTGAGGTGGAGAAAATAATTTTTCTTCTCTTCCAAATTTTATGTGCTTTATCCATGTAGTAATTGCCTTTCTCGAAATGCAACATATTTTTGCTACAGCTGTTATACTGTGCTTTTTTGCTGCAATTACAGCATTTAGTTTTTTTGCAACATACGCATTATTTCTTACTTTCTTCAGCATCTCTTTTGCTGATTCCACCACTTTTTCATCCAATAATTTTGATCTTAATGCCATCTAAACCTCGCTATTTTACTTACTCCAGTATGGCTTTTTTTCCATTATTGTCTATTCGTTGCTTGTATAGCGGGAATTGGTATTAGTGCAATGTACGCATGGAATTTTATTTACTCTATAATATGTTGGTTTATAGTAGTACTAATGCAGAAATAAATGGAGGAGACATTGGAAAGCAATATAAAAAAATTGAAAGGAAATTTTTTAGAACAAGCAATTAGAGTAAATCATGCTGGCGAATATGGAGCCATTTGCATTTATTCTGGTCAAAAATTTATTCTTAAAAAATCTTCTATAATTGACAAAATAATTGAAATGGAGGAGCAGGAAAAAAAACATTTCCACTATTTTAATGAGAAAATCAAGGAGCAAAAAGTTCGTCCTACTGCTTTGCTGCCAGTTTGGCGTGTTTTAGGGGTGTCACTTGGTGTTATAACTGCAATAATGGGCAAAAAAGCTGCTATGGCTTGCACTGCTGCAGTTGAAGAGGTGATCGGAGAGCATTACAAGAAGCAAGTCTTACATTTAGAAGATGGGGAATTAAGAGAAACTATAAGTAAGTTTCGTGATGAGGAATTAGAACACAGAGATATTGCAATTCAGCACAATGCTGAAAGCGCACTTGGCTACAACGTTTTATCTTCGTTCATAAAAACAAGCTGCAAAGCTGCTATTTACCTCTCTAAATTGATTTAATCAATCACTATTTGACAACTACATTTACCTTTAGTTCTTGTGCTAATTGCTACCTTATAACCTCTGCTCAATTTAGTGCGTATGAATATTTATAATTAATTTCTTAATTCTTGTCTTGAAAAATACATTGATTTAATCCCCTACTAGAGTTTTCTTGTTGTTGTAAACATGTTTGCATAAGACTAGTAGATGGAACGTTCTTAATAGTCTGAGTTAACTCCTCAGGAATATTTTCACAACTCTTGCCCATAACTTCTAAAACACTTTTCCCCTGTATAAGACAATCCCCTCCAAAGCTTGATTTATTTTCTAATTTGCTAAACCTTGTTTTACTTTCCTCATCAATTTCTACTACCATTTTGTTGCCATCTTTCCGTAGATAAATACTAATCTCTCCTAGTTTAGTAGTAAAAAATATTTCAATGCCACCTTTAAAAATATCTGTGTAATTTCTTTTTCCATCTTTTGTGATTGCAACTCTTACTATGCTTTCCTCAATTTGAAATATGCCAACTTCCAGATCTTTAACTTTTTCATTATTAAAAATTCTTGCAGTTTCAATAATACTATCTTGTGGATATTTAGTGTAAAAATATTTGTTATCTACTTCTACTTCAAGGTCATATTCATCAATTTGCTTATTATCTTTTTTCACAATGCCTTCATATGCTATACTTTCTAGCATTTTTTTCCTACTCTTACATTGCTCGTTCAGATCATTTAAATAACCAGAGTCATAATATCCACCTTCAATATCGCTATAAAAAGACAACCCTTTTTCTACTCCGCCTTTTAACGCTAAATTATGAGTGATATTTTGTATGATATTTTTCACAGTTGAATTGTGTGGATTTGCGTGAAAGCGATTAATCAATTCTTCCATTTTTTCAAATATTAGATTTGTTACAGTTTTATCATCCTTACCGTAACATGAGTTTAATCTTATTCCTTGATTTAAATAGTCCTCTGTTATGCGTTCAATGTACTTTAAAGCGCTTTCTTGCTCATTGTGTTCTATGATACCTTTTATTATCTTATCATAAAATTCTTTAATTAGATTTTGTTCATTTGTAGTTAATGGTATTTGTAATTCTGCGAAAGGTGAGTCTCGCTCAAAAAGATAATTTATTGACCATCTCTCTGCTATTTCAATAGAGTCAAGATTTTTTAGATATTCCACAACATCTTTGTTTTTTGCGTACCTTTGCTTGGTTAAATCCATGTGCCTATTCTTACGACTCATAATCGGTAATTTTGAATTTGGCGAACTAGTTTGCCGATTGTTAAAGAAGTTATGAGAGAGCTGTTCAAGCTTTAAAAGATGATTACTTTCACCTTGTTTGTTTACCTGATTAGCCATATTGTGTACCATCAACTACTAAAATTTTTTAGTGATTACCTCAATACATAGGTAAGTCAATAAAAATATCTTTTTTTCTTCAGTGCTAAAAAATTGTCAAAAATCTCAAAATTGGTTAATTGCATATAACCTACTTTCTGGTATACATCAAAACTACCGTAGAAAACTTCAACTTTGAAAGAGATTAACAAATAAAATTCTTGTACTTTGCCTCTACTAAAGTACAATCGGGCTTTATTTAATATTTTTCATGCTTGATGAAGTAAATGAGGAGTGTGGGGTATTTGGCATAAGTTGCAACCAAAGTGCTGCTTTTAACTCTATACTTGCTCTCCACGCTTTGCAGCATAGAGGTCAAGAGTCTTTTGGTGTAGTAACCAGTAACACCGATAAGCTGCACTCTTATCACTTTCAAGGTCAAGTGAGCAGCGTATTTGATGATATAGATGAAATAAAGAAATCCTTACCTGGAGATTGTGCAATAGGTCATGTTCGATACTCAACCAGTGGTAGTAAATTTGGAGTGCAGCCCATGTTTGGCAAAAGTGGCAAATTTGGGGATTTCGCCATAGCACATAATGGTAATTTAATTAATATTTCTCCGATACGCAAACAATTAATTAAACAAGAGTGCGTTTTTCAGTCAGATATTGATACAGAAGTAGTAGTGCATCTGACAGCAAGCGGTGAAAAGGATAGCTTCTTAGAGAGTTTTATATATGCATTAAGGCAAATACAAGGTGCTTATTCTTTTGTGGCAATCAATCAAGAAGTTGTTATTGGAGTACGTGATCCATCTGGAATCAGGCCTCTTGTTTTAGGAAAGTTAAACGATTCTTACGTTCTTGCATCTGAAACTTGTGCTTTTGATATAGTAAATGCTAAATTTATTAGAGAAATAAAACCAGGTGAGTTAGTCACCATTGATCAAAATGGTAATCTAGCTTCAATATTTCCTTTTTCACAGCAAAAATCAAGTTTTTGTATTTTTGAATATGTTTATTTTTCAAGACCAGACAGCATAATGGAGAATAGGTCTATATACGATACAAGAAAAGAAATAGGAAGAATACTTGCAGAAGAGAGCCCATCAAAAAACAATGTGGATATGATTATACCAATACCTGATTCTGGAATACCTGCAGCTATTGGATATGCAAAGTATTCAGGATTACCTATGGAACTCGGAATAATTCGTAATCATTATATAGGAAGAACGTTTATACAGCCAACCGCTGAAATACGTAAAGTTAGAATAAAATTAAAGTTTAATGCTAATAAGCATATTTTAAAAGGTAAAAACATAATTTTAATAGACGATAGTATAGTGCGTGGTAGTACGCTTAGAAGTATAATAGTTATGTTAAAAGATGCAGGAGTAAAAGAAATTCACCTAAAGATTTCAAGCCCACCAATTAAGCATTCTTGTTTTTATGGAATAGATACACCAGATTGCAAAGATTTAATTGCTGCAACTCAATCTATAGAAGAAATAAGGAAAAGTATAGAAGTAGATAGCTTAGCATTTTTGAGTATTGATGGACTATACAGAGCTGTTAAAGGAGAGGTGCGTAACAACGGTACACCGCAATATTGTGATGCTTGCTTCACTGGTGACTACCCAATTGGTAAGTAATCTATTCTTAATGAAGGTGAGGTTTTTTCTATGTTATATTAACAGTTTTAAAAATAGATTTTTTGCATAACCATATAGTTTTTGCCTGGGCGTCATTTGAGTGAAAACTACTTTACAAATTTCGTCATTCCCTTACTATGACACTAAGAGTATTTATCCTTGTTTTTGACCTGCAGGCTCAATCACAAATTTAGTAAAAAAACTCACATATTTATTGGCAAATTACATAAAAATTATAGCGGCTGCATGTCTTTTTTATTTTTTCTACATTCAGCCAAAACGCGCTTATTTTAAGCGTTAGCACATTATTACAATGCCAATTTAAATTATTATAGGGTCAAAACTCGTTACAAGGGGACTTTTTTGCCTTTTTTTTTGCTTGGTAAATTTTTTAATATTTATAGCAAAAAGAGCACAGATGTCATTCCAGCGCGTGACGTTGGAATCCAGGAATTTTTTGAGCATGAAAGTTATGCTAAGTTTTTGTTGGTAAGTAAAGGCTGGATCCCAGTGTCAAGCACTGGGATGACAAGAAAGAAAGCGCTGATTTCATATGTATCTGATAAAAAAGATGATGTCATGCCAGTGCCCAGACACTGGCATCCAGTTTTTTCATGATCATCAAAAATGTTGTGTTTTAACATAAAATTAACTGCTTCTATGCTCATAAACTTAATATCCAATCAAATTTCCTGGATCCCAGTGTCAAGCACTGGGATGACAGCTACCCTGACAACCGTCATCCCGCTACGTGTTAGCGGCTAAGAGATACCGCGGCGGTATGACGATAACCTTGTCATTCCAGTGCTTGACACTGGAATCCAGACTTTAACTGATATGATTACAGAAAGAGAATTTATTAGGTAGTTATAGACACTGAAAGTGGTAAAGCTTACCACTTTCAAGTAAAGAAAACTACGTTTATGCCTCCTATAATTTCTATTACTTATCCGCTACTGCACCGTTTTTACAAATCACACCGCCTGGTGTTATTTTTGAAACGACTACAGGAGCGCCAAAAAACACAGCAGTGAATGCACCGAGTGCAAAAAGTGCAGGCCATGGCATTCTACCGAATATTGCAAGCAACGCTGCACCTATTATCACTATTGTGATCATCGGTCCACCTATGCCATGAGTATAGCCTATTATCTTGCATATCACTGATGATGTTGTATCATTTTTATCAACAAAAGTAGTACTTGCAGGAGGAGCACCTGCATCAAACGCAAAGGAGAGAATTAAAGCTACAAGTAGAAGAAAATTTTTCATTATGCCTCCGATAATTTCTATTTAATGCTGGATTATCCTTCACTTTGATTAAATTTAAGTAAATGGTGAGGATTTTTTTGCTTAAAAATATACTTTATTTCATTTAGAATACTTTTCTTAGTTTATTTATATTACAGTGCTACAAAAATTTTATAGCATCGTTTATTGCCTTTATCGTGCTTTGATTGACACAATTTATAATGATGGAGTGGAGCACGCAGGGTATCTATCATTTTTAATCCTGTTATCAATATTCCCTTTTCTCATCGTTTTAATGGCTGTGGCATCAACATTCGCAAATTTCTTAGATAAATACAATGTCGGCTGGACATTTATTATTGATAACATGCCACAGGATATTTTATCATCTTTAATGCCACGTATTAGGGAGATAATATCAGGTCCGCCACAAAGTTTGTTAACCTTAGCAGTTGTAGGTGCTATTTGGACCGCCTCATCGACAATTGAAGGATTTAGAACGATATTGAATAAGGCCTATAAAATTCCAGTTTCGCCACCTTATATCTTGAGAAGAGTGCTCAGTATATTACAATTTTTAGTGATCACACTCATTATAACTCTAACTATAGTGTTCTCTACATTAGTTCCAATGCTAATTGATTTTTCCTATCAGGGGATTAGTTATACTAAATATCTCCTCATTGAATTTGTACTTTTCACAGTAGTCTCTTGGCTATATTTTATGTTGCCAAACATAAAACAAAACTTATCAGATGTATTTCCTGGATCTTGTGTAGCTGTTATTCTTTGGACAATTTCCGCTTCAGTTTTCAAGCAGTACTTAAAAGCTTCCTTTGACCAACTGAATTTGATATATGGAAGTTTAGGTGGTGTGGTAGTGTCATTACTATTTTTTTACATGCTAAGTTTTATTTTTATATATGGAGCAAAGTTTAATTTTCAGCTAAAATATTTCAATGAACCTCGCTAAAGAGAAAGAAATGGGTAAGTTAGAAGGTAAAGTAGCTTTAATCACCGGGGCTTCAGGTGAAATAGGCTCTGCTGTTGCAAAAAGGTTTGTAAGAGAAGGTGCATATGTGATTCTGATTTCAAGGTCTATCGATCACCTCAAGCCACTATATAATGAAATTGAAGAGCTTGAAGAATTTAAAGAAGGCTCTGTGAAACTAATTCAGCTTGATCTTTTAGACTTTGAGAATGTAAAGATACTGACAAACATGATAGAAAGCCTGAAATTATCAGAATCTGGAGCACTTGATATATTAGTTGCGTGTACTGGAATTTCAGGCAAACTGAACCCCATTCATAACTGTGAGATTGAAGAGCTACAGAATATAATGAATACAAATTTTACTGCCAATTGGTACTTACTAAAAAACTTAGATCCAATGCTAAAGAAGTCTAATGCTGGAAGAGTGATATTCATGACCTCAGAGGTGACACTTTCTCCTTCCTCTTATCCATATTGGATGCCGTATGCTGCAAGTAAAGTTGCACTAGAAATAATGGTGCAGATATATGCATCTGAGACAAAACATACAAAATTATGTGTAAATGCTGTATACACGAAAGGACCTGTGGGTAGTGAGCAGGCATTTCCTGGATCTGAATTGGTGTTACCTGATAAACTAACAGACAAATTTGTGGAGCTCGCTTCTAACGATTGCAACATATCAGGAGAAATCTTACCGCTTAGCAAATCTCCCGAATAAATTACACTAGAAAGGATGTCATTCCAGTGCTTGACACTGGAATCTAGAAAAAAAGAAGCTGGATCCCAGTGTCTGTGCACTGGGATGACAGGAGAAGAAGACTACTTGGATGATACCCTCCTAGTAGACTCAAATCACAATATTCTTACAGTTATGCGTCAAGCCTAAAAGTAGTTAGCTAATAGGTTTAATAAAAATTCACATATACAAGAAAGATTGGTAACATTACTTGAATAGAGACCGTTATTGTAATTATGCCGAAACGCACAGATATAGAATCTATATTAGTAATAGGAGCAGGCCCAATAGTTATAGGTCAGGCATGCGAGTTTGATTATTCCGGAACACAAAGCTGTAAAGTATTAAAAAGTGAAGGTTATAAAGTCATTTTGGTTAACTCCAACCCCGCAACTATAATGACAGATCCTGAGTTTTCTGATGCAACTTATATTGAGCCGGTACTGCCTGAAATCATAGAGAAAATTATAATTAAGGAGATGCCAAATGCAATATTGCCAACAATGGGTGGGCAAACAGCACTTAATTGTGCAATAAAACTTGCAGATGATGGAGTGTTAGACAAATACAATGTAGAATTAATAGGGGTAAACAGAGAAGCAATAAAAAAAGCAGAGGATAGAGAGTTATTCCGTCAGTCCATGGATAAAATAGGGCTAAAATACCCCAAAAGTATCATTATAAAAAATCAAGAACAAATAAGAAAGGCTTTGGATTACATTGGATTACCAGCAATCATCCGCTCATCATTCACCCTTGGTGGTGCAGGTAGCGGTATAGCATACAATAAAGAGGAGTTTTTCAATATTGCAGAAAGTGCTCTCAAAATTTCGCCAATAAATGAAGTTCAGATAGATGAATCAATTATCGGCTGGAAAGAATATGAAATGGAAGTTATCCGTGATTGTAAAGATAACTGCATAATAGTCTGTTCGATAGAAAATATTGATCCAATGGGAGTGCACACCGGAGATAGTATCACGGTTGCTCCTGCTTTGACTCTGCGTGACGTAGAATACCAACAGATGAGAAATGCATCTATAGCAGTGCTAAGAGAAATTGATGTTAGTGCCGGTGGTGCAAATGTTCAGTTTGCAGTGAATCCTAAAGAAGATGGAAGCCTCGTTGTGATTGAAATGAATCCAAGGGTTTCTCGCTCTTCTGCACTTGCTTCAAAAGCAACAGGTTATCCTATTGCAAAAGTTGTAACTAAACTTGCTATCGGCTATTCACTCGATGAGATACGTAATGATTGCGCTCCAGTTATACCTGCTGCATTTGAACCAGTGATTGATTATATCGTCACTAAAATTCCTCGTTTTGAATTTGAGAAGTTTAAGGGGACGAATTGTGAACTATCAACTTCCATGAAATCAGTGGGGGAAGTGATGTCGATCGGCCGCACTTTTAATGAGTCGCTGCAGAAAACTTTTCGCTCGCTTGAAACTGGGCTTACGGGCCTTAATGAAGTATTTCCTGAAAATACTGATATTGATCACATCAAATCTCAATTAGCAAAATTGCTGCCAAACAGATTACTGATTGCTGCTGACGCAATGCGTCATGGAATAAGCATAGAAGAAATAAATTCGATTACAGGATATGACTTATGGTTTTTGCAGAATATACAGCAAATTATATTAGCTGAACAAAAAATCAAGGAAAACGGCCTTCCTGAGACTGCATATGAAATGTTAGAGCTGAAAAAAATGGGGTTTTCAGATGCAAGATTGGCAAAATTAAGCAATAAGAAAGTAGAGCAAATCGAAGAAATAAGAAAAAAATTTGGCATCAAACAAGTTTATAAGCGTGTAGACACCTGTGCAGCTGAATTTGAATCGAGCACTGCTTATATGTATGGCTGTTATGAGGGTAACACAATCCAGCGCGTGACCAGAGATAAGGAAGAATGGATCCCAGTGTCAGCTACTCGGATGACAGAGGGAATGGAGTGCGAAGCAGATGTTTCTGACCGAGAAAAGGTTGTCATTTTAGGAAGTGGTCCAAATCGCATTGGTCAAGGTATTGAGTTTGATTATGCATGCGTACATGCAGCTTCTGCCGCCAAAGAAATGGGGTATGAAACAATAATGATTAACTGTAATCCAGAAACCGTTTCAACTGATTATGATACCGCTGGTCGTTTATATTTCGCGCCACTCATTGCAGAGGATGTGCTTGAAATACTAAGCAAAGAGCAAGAAAATGGCACACTGGTTGGTGTAATAGTTCAAATCGGCGGGCAAACGCCTTTAAAGTTAGCCAAAGTGCTTAACGAGAGAGGTTTCAAAATTCTAGGAACTTCGTTTGATTCTATTGACCTTGCAGAAGATCGCATGAGATTTAAAAATCTTGCTTTGCAACTTAATTTAAAACAACCTGAAAATTCTATCTGCCATTCAGTAGAAGAAGCGTTAACCAACGCAGAAAAGGTGGGGTTTCCACTAGTAGTCAGGCCATCATATGTCCTAGGCGGTCAGTCTATGTCGATTAGACACGATACTCAGAGCTTTAAAGAGTATGTCTTGAACCAAACCAAAATTTTTGAACACGGGTCACTGCTTCTTGATAAATTTTTACTCAATGCAGTTGAGGTTGACGTTGATGCTGTATGTGATGGGAAAAAAGTTTTCATTGCAGCGGTCATGGAGCACATTGAAGAAGCTGGTATCCACTCTGGCGATTCAACATGCTCAATACCGACAAATACATTGAGTGACGAAGTAATAAAAGAGATCGAGCTCCAAACTGAAAGAATAGCATTAGCATTAAAAGTGAAAGGTCTGATAAACATTCAGTTTGCTGTTCAAGAGAGTGATGTATACATACTTGAAGTGAATTTAAGGGCTAGCCGTACAGTTCCTTTCATTTCCAAGGTAATCAACATTCCTGTTGCAAAGCTTGCCACTCAGGTTATTTTGGGTAAAAATTTGAATCAGGAAAACAAGCCTTTCAATCATTTTGCAGTTAAAGCTGCTGTTTTTCCATTTACCCGCTTTGCAGGAGTTGATACTTTACTTGGTCCTGAAATGAAATCAACAGGAGAAGTGATGGGAATTGACTTATCTTTCGAAGCTGCACTTGCAAAAGTGCACATGGCTGCAGGATACAAGTTACCAACAGAAGGAACAGCTCTGGTTTCAGTAAAAGATGATGATAAAGAGTATATATTGCCTGTTGTACGAATGTTGAAAGAACTGAGTTTTGAAATATATGCCACCAAAGGCACAGCTTTGTATCTGAACAATAACGGCATTGCTGCAAAAGCTGTAAATAAAGTGAGAGAAGGCAGACCCCACATAGTTGATATGCTCAAAGATGGAAAAATAAATCTAGTAATCAATACTTCAAAAGGCGTGAAATCAGCCTCAGATAGCAAAGACATCAGGAGAACTGCTATTTTGCAAAATATAGCTTATAGCACCACAGCTTCTGGGAGTAAAGCGTTAGTGCTTGCAATTCAATATGTAAAGAATAGCAAATTGGAAGTGAAATCATTACAGCAGATACAAAACGTTTAAATATCAAAACTATAATAAATTATTACTTATTTCAAAATGAGGATCGTGTAAGCTAAGGTGAGAGAAATTTAATTAAAGGATTTTTGTGTCAGTATCAATATATAACTGCCTTGAGCGTTTGTTGAAAGGCTTTGTACTAATTCTCTTGATTCAAACAATATGCTAGATTTTAACTGTAAAAATCTGTGTACTTATAGCATGATTCCTGCTTTATAAGTGATCACGATTGAAAGGTGTTTTCATGCATTTTTTACCTAAGTGCAATAAGTGTAAATTCATTGAGTTTCTAAAATTGATAATGAAGAAAAGCATTATTCGTCTAGTAAAAGCAATTCAATATTCTTTTGAAGGAATAAAATCAGCTTTTGTATCAGAAGTTACGTTCAGACAGGAGTTACTGCTTTTTATAGTATGTGTTTCAGCTTTATTTGTTTTAGATGTAAGTAGTCTAGAACGTGCAGTGATGGTAAGCAGCCCATTTCTAGTGTTAATTGTAGAAATTATTAACACTGCTTTTGAAGCAACAATTGAGCGTATTTCCAGTGAACAACATATACTTTCAAAAAAGGTGAAAGATCTTGGAAGTGCAGCAGTTTTTCTTTCATTAATTAACTTCTTGATAATATGGATGATAATATTGATATGAATGTTATTAAGATATATTTTCAAATTCGCCGATTAAGACTTGCATGTCTTGTGGTAAATCAGAAACAAATTCCATATATTCTTTACTTTTGGGATGATATAAGCCTAGCGTGTGAGCATGTAGTGCCTGTCTGTTGAAGTTGCGGATAAAATCAGAATTTTTAGCATATTTTGCACTTTTACTACTATTTTTTCCGTAAACTTGATCACCTACTACAGAATGTCCTATGTGGCTCATGTGTACTCGAATTTGGTGTGTTCTGCCTGTCTCTAAAGTACATTTAACTAGGCTTGCTTGCCCTATAATTTTTTTCACTGAGTAATGAGTGATTGCTAATTTGCCTGCTGTTTTTGTGACACACATCATTTCTTTATTACTGCGTTTTGGAGCAATATGGGTTTTTACTGTTCCTTGCAGATTAGGTAATGCTCCCCATACTACTGCCAGATATTCCCGTTTTATTTTACGATTTGATATCAGCTCAGACAAGAAGCTGTGGGATTGTTCATTTTTTGCAATTACCATGAGTCCACTAGTATCTTTATCAAGCCTGTGAACAATTCCTGGTCTTGTATTTGTATATGGAATTTTGCCAAGGTGAGCGATCACTGCGTTCAGGAGTGTATCGTTATTTGTCCCAGCACCAGGATGGACAGTTAGCCCATTTTGTTTGTTCAGAACTATAATGTCCTCATTTTCATAGACGATATCAAGCTTTATATTATAGTTAGGTTCAATTGATGTGGATATGTCAGGTTGAACGAGATGTACTATATACTCCTCACCTGGTTTTACTACATGATCATTATCAACTAAGGAAATGCCAAGTAATGTTACCTGTTTACCTTGTATCAATCTTTGCGCTTTACTGCGCGATATGTTGCACTTTTCAGCTATGTAGGTATCTAGCCTTTTCATTACTAACAATATCTAAGACTATATCTATAGTAGCTACCTTGAATAAGCTACTTCAAATGCTGCATGAACATCTGGATCCACAAAATCAACTTTTGTGCTAGGTTGAACTTGAAGGTCACCTTGTTTCTTGATATCAAAAATTGTCTGAGAGCCATCTTTCCAGTGGACTATTATTTTATTATCAAAGTTTCTTAATGTCACTTCACTGACTTTTCCTTCCTCATCATTTTTTTCTTCCAGCTTAATAGATTCTAATAAATAATAGAAAAACTCACTTGCTTTGCCATTAATTTTTTCTTTCCATTCATCTGCTTTTTCTTGCTCAGACAATTCTTTTTCCAATTTTGCGTTTTCTTTCTCTAATTCTTTCATCCTTTTTTCTGATTTTAACAGCCTGTTTTTCTCTATTACTTTTTTCTTTTCATCTTGCTCTTTTTGAAGAGGATTAGCAGCGTTACTGCTTCCACTGTTATTAGGTTCGGTTGATTGAGTTTGTTCATTTTTTATTTCTTCTACAGATTTCTTTAATTCTTCAAATGCTTTTTTCAACTCACCTACTTCTTCCTTAATTTTTTTTAACATGCCAAAGAGTTGATTGCTATCACCTTCCGTCTGATTATTGCTACTTTTATGTCCATTTCGACCAGATTGTGTTGTATCAAAATAGGGCACACCAAATCTTCCTAACTTTAAGCTTTCTACCTTGTCTTCCACTATCTTGATAGCATTCTTGAAAGTTTCAATAGCGCTTTGTAGATTGGAAAAAGTACCTTCAATATCTAATGAATTTGCTTTTTTTGTCAGCTGTTTAGCTTCACTTAAAATAGGCAAGATTTCCTCATGCAACTCATCTAAATCTTTTTTAATATCTTCTCTAATTACTTGTAGATGAACAAGTGTTTCTTTAATCTGTTTTAGAAGGCTACTATCAAGTAGATCTTTAGCTTCATCTAAGCGCTTATCGAGTGAGTCAACAATTTTATCTGTAAAATCAGTCAAGTGTTTATCAAGTAATTTTATCAATCGAGATATAGAATCATTTTCTTCCTCATCTTTTGTCTTTTTTTCCATTACCGATACAATACCACCTCTTCTGCATGGAAAGAGAATATCCAAATTGTTAAACTTTTTAACAATGTTATGATTATTGTTTATCTCATTGTTTTTTAGCTTGCTGAATGTTACATATATTCCAACAATAGCAATGATACTAGCCAGTGCAACTGGAGCCCATTCCAAATCCTGAACATTGGCAAAGCTAAATCTATTTTGCATTAATGCACCAACTATAATTACAGCACTAATTACATATGGTATGGTAAGAAAAATTGCCTTATTCTTATTCTCTTGTCTTTGATCATCTAATATTTTTTTTTGATTTTCAGAGATTGGCAAAATTATTGAAAAGCTTGCTTTTTTGTGACCTATAAGACTTAAATTTGGTTTTATCTCTATTTTTAGAGCATTTTCAGCGATTTCACTTATCTCGTTGTCTTTGCCACCTCTAATTTTATCATTTATTAATTCCTCCATCGACTTTTCTCCTTCTTTTATCTCCTGCTTATGCATATATCTCATAGCAAAAGAGGCTACAAAAGTTGTTAAAAGAATAACAGAAACTAAAGTGTAAATTGGCATGAATGTTGGGTTAAAAATATCTGTAATAAAGCTTAAATTATTACTGGTTATTATTATTGCAGTTACGTAAGCCAAAGAAAATTGAAGCCAAGTATTTACAGCCGCTATGAGCAGAGTGTTACTTACAGAATACTTTCTTGCTGCACGCCATAGTCTAGGGAAAAAACCAATAGCATCATCTATTTTGGCAAAATTATGATCTACTTTAACATTTAAAGGGTTTGTTATATCTAAAGGCATAAACTTCCTCGTACCTAATTAATTATATACTAATGACACTTTTAAAACAAGTTTTTTGGCTTATGCCAAGGACGATTAGAACGCACTTTACTAACCTTTATGCCACTATCTGTTAGCCAAACAGAGTGTGTGCCATATGCCTCTAAGTCAGAGTATTTGATGATTTTAGTATTGCAAGCTGGATAGTTAAACTTGCTTAACTGAATTACTAGATCGACATTGTTACAATTTTCTAAAATATCTTCTCTTTTATGAGCTAGCAACACTGACTTATTATTTCCTTTATTATATATACAGTCATAATCATTACATTTTAGCCTTTTGTTTGAATTACTGAATTTAGTATGATTCACAATTTGATTCTGCCCGTTTTGCTTTACCCACGTTTTGACAACAAAATTTCTGTTTTTTCTAGTAAGGGAATATAGTAAATTGTCATCTTCTTTTACAGCAAGATTATCAGCACTGACTAGAATGTCAGGAGTTGTATACATAGCGCTAGAGAAAATACCTAGCACAATAAAGAAAATTCCAAAGAAACGCCAATTCCTTTCCCACAAGCATAACCATAATAGCCCAAGCGTTATTATAATAATTAATGAGGCAGGAAAAGTGCGAATAGGAATAACCAAATACTGAAGACTGGCAATTGCGTTTGTTATATATAAAACGCTGTCAATTGGGCGTTCCATGAGAGGCGTTATAATCCACTGAGTACCTAAAGGAATCAATAAAACATAGATTATTCCAAGTGGAATAATAATGAGTGTAACTATTGGTATAGCAATCAAATTTGTGATAATGCCACTGATTGAAAAATAGTTAAAATTGTATATTGTGTACGGAACAGTTGCTAAACTTGCTATTATTGAGCTGATCATTATCGACACAAAATATTTTATTATTTTTATTTTGAATAACTTATTAGCATTGATCTGATAGCTGGCAACTAATGCCAAAACAGCAAAAAATGACATTTGAAAACCTGGCTTTAAGATTGCTTCTGTCTCCACTATGAGTATCACCGAAGCAGCAAACGCAATTGCTATTAATCCTCGATATTTCCTTTCTATGATTATTGCAACAAGTACCAAGATCACCATGATGTAGGCACGCTGAGCAGAAATTTGCATACCGGTAATCAACAAATAAAAGGTAGTTGGCAAGATAGTAAAGAATGCAGATATTTTTTTAGTGTTATATTTAAGAGTCAAAGTTTCAGATATTGCAAATAAATTACGGAATACTATAAAAAATAGACCAGCAACAAACGATAAATGTAAACCAGATATAGCGAATAAATGTGCTATACCTGAATCTCGTATCGCATTCATAGTTTTTTGATCTATCCCGTCTTTTTTGCCAATTAATAATGCAGAGATTATGTCCGCGTGTGGCTTTTTGGTATTTTGCTGTAGGTTTTCATAGATATATTGACGGAAAGATTCTATATACTCTTGAAATTTTCTTGCTTCAGCCTTTTGTACAGGACTATTTTGCTTGTTGCAAAGCCTGTTGCACTTATTTTCTGATAATATGCTATTCTTGCAAAATCATATGCATATTCCGAAGGCGCAATTTTTGGAGGAAAGAGTTTTGCTGATAATTTTACTTGATCCCCTATTTTAATGCCTTCTTCCGCTTTGGTTTTAACTGATATTCTGATGTTATCCAGCTTGAACTTCGTGTTTTTTATTTCATAAAGCAAAAATTGTTTATATGAGCCCCTATCGTTAATATCCTTCACTGTAGCAACAATATCTTTTACATACCTTTCCTTATCAAGAATGTGAGTATTAACTGAATCTGTTCTGAATTTGCTGGCTGTAAATCCTATGAGCACTGCAATTAAAGAAATGCATAATATTGCGTATTTCCTGTATAATATTGCAATCAGAATTAGTATAGGTGAAAGCAAGAGAAAAATAGATATAGTGAAAGCACAGCTTGGTTCAAAATTTAATGAGAAATAGGTTAAAATTCCTGCACACTGAAAAACAGGGAACCACAATATCAAGTTATATTTTTCATTGCACAGATTGTTATGTATATAATTTACTATCATGTTAAGAAAGGTTAATAGATATATAAATATATGTAATAGTGTGATTTTATTCTTTTATTTATTATTATTACGCATATAATAATAAATAAGCAACGACGCGGGATGGAGCAGCTCGGTAGCTCGTCAGGCTCATAACCTGAAGGTCGTAGGTTCAAATCCTACTCCCGCAACCATCTTTCAATTGTACAAACATCGCGATTTCTCTTATTATAATAGCAATGGTATTTCTGACTCAAAGCTTGTTTTTGACCTGTAGGCTCAATCGCAACATTCAGTAAAAAACTTAAGGTATTTATTGGTGAATTACATTAAATTATAGTGGCTGCATGTCTTTTTTATTTTTTCTACATTTAGCCAAATCACGCTTGTTAGTACATTATCAATTTAAATTATTAAAACTCGCTATTCGGGACTTCTTTTGCCTTTTTTCTATTTGGTTGGATGATTTTATAAATTAATTAAAATATTCATAATATTGATTTCTTATCACAACAATGCTATTATTAAGCTAATATTACTTTTAGTGAGGTATGAGCAATGGTTGATGTGGCTTTTATTGGCATAAATACAGTTATTGATAACGGATACAGAAGAAAAATAAAACTCGTTATGTCATGATTATTTTTAGCTGTGTCAGCAGCAACTGCCGTCTGGTTTATCTTTCCTGAATCACAAAATCTACTTGCTTCCATTCTTGCTTCCAGCTATATTCCTTTTCTTGACTCTGTCTATGGGATATTATACGTTTCTTTTTGGTTGTGAGAAAAAGTCTGTAGAGAAAATGTTCTCGGTATCTGCTGAGTCAGTTAAGAGAGTGAATTGCCAAGACGGAATCGGATTTTTGCTAGCAGAAACAAGAGATATTACAAAAAATAAGTTTTGTAAAGTACTTTTGTTTTGAGGATCGTAGCAAAGCGCACAAACTTGCTTTATATGTAAAAGACATTGATAGCATTGCATCCTTATACCAACTCTCATTATTAATGAACCAAATAAGAAGCATTGCAGAGTTGTTTAACCGTGGAAGGGGAAAGAGAGGTAATAAATTTACACAAAGCGCTCTCAAGCAGAACAATTGTATCGTAGATTTTATTGCGCAAAATGTTCTGTTTTATATATAACCAAAACCTCTCAACAGGATTGAGGTCAGGTGAGTATGGTGGTAGGTATATAATTTCGATATTTTTAGGTATCTTTAAACTTTTTGACTTATGCCAACTAGCGCAATCCATCACGAGAAAAGCCTTTCGTATTCCTAAATATTGCGACATCTGTTCAAGGAATATATTTATACAAGCAGTGTTGACGTTTGGTGCAAATAAGCTAAAATTCTCTCCATTTCTGGGATTAACTGCACTATAGAGATAAAAATTTTCCCTACCTAATTTTACCTTAACCTGTGTCCTACTGCCTTTTTTAAACCACCCATGTCCAACTTTTGAATGTGTACCAAACCGTGATTCATCGAAGAAAAATAGCTCTTTTTCAGAATGCATGACAATAGTTTCATTGAGGTTTTTTTTTAAACTCCTCTTGCTTATTTTTATCCTGTCCACTATGAACTGGTCTTGGTGTGATATATGAGAATTTCATTCTTTGCATATTACGATGTATTGTGGATTTGCTGATATTCAAACCAAATCTTTCTTGGATTCTTATTCTCATTTCTCTAATAGTAATATTGGGGTTTTCCTCTATCCACACCTCAATTTGTTCAAGTTGACTTTGGTTCAATATAGTTTTTCTACGGCGTTGAGGTGGAGAAAATAATTTTTCTTCTCTTCCAAATTTTATGTGCTTTATCCATGTAGTAATTGCCTTTCTCGAAATGCAACATATTTTTGCTACAGCTGTTATACTGTGCTTTTTTGCTGCAATTACAGCATTTAGTTTTTTTGCAACATACGCATTATTTCTTACTTTCTTCAGCATCTCTTTTGCTGATTCCACCACTTTTTCATCCAATAATTTTGATCTTAATGCCATCTAAACCTCGCTATTTTACTTACTCCAGTATGGCTTTTTTTCCATTATTGTCTATTCGTTACTTGTATAGCGGGAATTGGTATTAGTAGACGAGGATTTGTTAAATCACTTTGATCAATTTTTTACCATAACTGAAGTAAGCAATAAAAACAGTAGAAATGAGCTAATTAATCGCGCAAGAATATATAGAACAATAAGTGAAAAACCTAAAGATGAAATACAAAGTTTTTTAGCTAATCAAAAAGAGAGTCTTTCGTATGAAATAACGTCACCTAAAATTGATAATTTTTTACCACAGGTTAACGCAGTAACTGTTTAGGTTAGCAAAAGTTCAATAAGCATAGCTAAGTCTTTGCAATATCAATAATTTCATTGTGTATTTGATTATCACTTTTTTTTTCAATTTCAGTAATAACATTACATCTATTAAACTCTTTTACAGCTATTTCTTGAAATCCCTTTCGAACTTTATTATAAAAATCAATGTTCATTTCTTCATATTTATTTTTGTCTTTTGCTCTACTGAGCCCAACTTGAACATCAATATCCAGAATAAATGTGATATCTGGATATTTAATTTCTACTAATTTGTGTAAATCTCTTATTAGACTCAAGTCAACACCTAGCCCATATCCTTGATACGCAATAGTTGAATCGATAAATCGATCACAAATAACTGTCTTTCCCTCTTTAAGAGCTGGTAGTATTAATTCTTTCATATGTTCATATCTCATTGAGGTAAGTAATAAAAGTTCAGAGATGGGATCAATATTATCCTTAAGTAGTAATCCTCTTATTTTTTCTGCAAAATCAGTACCACCTGGTTCTCGAGTCAATACCACATTATTTTCACCGCGAACTTGCTTAAAATAATTTGCAAGTAACTCAGACTGTGTTGTTTTACCAGAACCATCTATTCCTTCGAAGGTTATGAACATAAGTTTTATAATTACAATGCTAAATGCAAGCAGTATACATAGAAACCATTTGACATTTAAGCAATAAGATCATAAGTTATATAAAGTAAAATACTCTATAAGCTATGGTTGCACTGAATACTCCTGAGGTAGATTTTGACTTTACTGCAAAGGATTTCAATCTCTTGGGAGTGGATAACAAATATTATACATTAAGTGACTGTTGTGGGAAAAATGGTCTTATTGTAATGTTTATATGCAATCACTGTCCTTACGTTCAATCAATTATTAGCAATCTGGTAAGCGATATTGATTTATTGAAAAAAGATTATCACGTAAATACAGCTGCAATAATGCCAAATGATGTGAATGAGTACCCAGAAGACTCCTTTGAAAACATGATTGATTTTGCCAAGGAAAATAAGTTTACATTTCCATATTTGATTGACAGTAACCAAGAAGTAGCTAAAGAGTATGGTGCTGTTTGTACCCCTGATCTCTTTGGGTTTAACGCTAATTTAAAACTTTGTTATCGTGGACGTTTTAACAATACAAAAAAAGAGAAAGTTCAAAATTATGAAATAGGAAGTAGTGATTTATTTCAAGCAATGAAATTTATTGCAAAAACTAGCAATCCTCCAGTTGATCAAAAATCAAGTATTGGTTGCTCAATTAAATGGTCTAATTCTACAGGGTAAATGTCATGCACAGCGGCTCTCAGCATTTGTTTGATATTATAATTTTACTCTCTGCTGCTGTATTCATAGTCATAGCATTTTGGAAAATGAATATCAGCCCAGTGCTTGGGTACTTTGTTGCAGGCGCATTGATTGGTTCTCACGGATTTAATCTGATAAATTCAGCTGAAGTAATGGATAACTTTGCAGAATTTGGTGTAGTTTTTCTATTATTCATTATAGGTCTTGAATTGACATTTGAACGCCTTATCGCCATGCGTATGCATGTGTTCGGATTTGGTTCCCTTCAAGTTATAGTTACTATGATAGCAATATGGTGCATTGCTCTCGCTTTTGGAGTGAGTACAAACATGGCAGCAGTCATTGGTGGCGGACTCGCACTATCCTCAACAGCAATAGTGTTGCAGGTTCTGCAAGAAAAGGGTTCTCAAGCAAGCCAAGTTGGTAGATTGTCGATAGCAGTGCTACTAATGCAAGACTTTGCAGTGGTACCTCTGATAGTACTAGTGCCTCTCCTTACTGGCAACTCTGAGCACAGTTTAATAAGTTCATTAACAGGCTCATTAGTACAAGCAGCTATCGCGTTAGTGTTGATATTTGTAACTGGTAGGTTATTACTGAGGCCATTATTTTCGGTTATTGCCAAAATGGAGAGTAATGAAGTCTTTATATCAACAACACTTCTGATAGTATTAGGATCAGCTTTCATTACAGAACAATTTCATTTATCAATGGCATTAGGTGCATTTGTTGCTGGATTACTAGTTGCAGAAACAGAGCACAGGAATTCGGTAGAACATGCAGTATTGCCATTTAAAGACTTATTTCTTGGTTTATTCTTTATGACTGTTGGCATGTCTATTGATATTGACCTTTTACTCAATAAGTTACCACTCGTTACTTTATTATCAATTATCCTTATCGTTTTAAAGACGTCTATTATATATACATTGTGTAGATTTTTTGGATTTAGAAGTGCACCTGCAATACAAGCTGGATTACTGCTTGCACAAGGCGGTGAATTTGCATTTATTTTATTCCGTTTAGCAGATGAATTAGATGTACTATCAAGTGAAATCGCTCAAGTGCTTATGATGGTAACTACAGTAACTATGGCTTTTACCCCTCTTTTATCGGGAATTGGAGACTGGATAGCAAATTCATTTAGCACTGAAAAAATAATACTAGACGATGAGGCAATCGAAACAGACACACAAGATCTTTATAACCACGTAATAGTTGCCGGGTTTGGTAGAGTAGGATATATGGTAACAAAAATGCTTACTGCAGAGCATTTAAGTTATGTTGTTGTAGATATTCAATCAAAAATAGTGAAAGAAGGAAAAAATGATAGTTTCCCTATATATCTTGGAGATGCTACAAGATATGAAATTTTAAAATCAGTAGGAATACAAAGAGCCCAAGCTCTTGTAGTTTCAATAAAGAACGAAGTTACTATAAAGAAAATAGTTTCTCTAGTTGCAAAAAACTTCCCGCATGTAAATATTATAATACGTTTACCAGATTTGAATAATGTGGAGGTTTATAAAGATCTAGGGGCTAGTAAAATTATTCCCGAAACGTCTGAAATTGGATTGCAGCTAGGTGGAGCAGCATTAAGTTTAAGTGGTATTAGCGAAAGCGGAGTTACATCTTTAAAAGGTAAATTTAGAAAAGGCAACTACAGTATGTTAAAAGACCTTGGTAGTGATAAAGATGAATAATCCTCTATCACTTTAATTAGTGACCAGAAAAACACATTTAATTAAGCAACTATACTCTCTAGAAAGGTGAAATTGACCTTATTGTAACTATGAACAAAATAATAATAAAAAAATTTGGTGGTACTTCGCTAACTGACTTAAATCGAGTTGCAAATCTAATAAAAAACGATATTGAAAAAGGTTATAATGTAATTGCTGTTGTATCTGCTGCTGCAGGATTCACTGACCAAATGGCTTTTCAAGCCAGGCAAATTTCAAATTTAAATTGTAGACAAGAGTTATCAGAGTATGATGTCCTGCTTTCAGCAGGAGAACAAACCTCTTGCGGGTTATTAGCTATCACTCTTCTGTCTGTTGGAGTTAATGCTAAATCATGGCTCGCCTGGCAGTTACCAATTCTAACGGATAATTTTTATTCTGAGTCTAAAATAAAAACAATAAAAATTGACCATGTGAAAAGATCTTTTGCTGAGGGTTATACTGCTGCAATCATTGCTGGTTTCCAGGGCATACACGGTGATAGAATCACTACTTTTGGTAGAGGAGGGTCTGATATCTCAGCAATTGCCTTTGCTGTAGTCTTTGGTATTAAAACTTGTGAAATTTTTACTGACATTGACGGAATATATACAGCAGACCCAAAAATTGTTCCAAGGGCACGCAAGCTTAAATCTATCTCTTACAATGAAATATTGGAAATGTCATCGTCTGGTGCTAAAATATTGCATAATCGTTCAGTACAACTTGCAATGAAACATAATATTAAGGTGCAAGTGCTATCTACTTTTAAAGAAGTAGAAGGCACTACAGTACTACACGAAAAGGACGTATTGGAAAGATACTTAATTACTGGAATAACTTATAGCACTAACGAAGTTCTTGTAACTTTTACTAACTTTGCAAATACTCTGGATACTTTAAGAGATATAGCAGGAGCAAACGTTAAAATTGACATGATACATGGGTCAAGCTTTTTGATTTCCAAATTTGATGTTGATTTAATGACAAAGTTATTGAACAAAAATGAAAATTATGTCGTAAATAATAATATAGCTAAAATTTCAATAATTGGTATTGGTGTTATGTCTAACACTGAAGTAATGTACCGCACACTCAAGGTTTTAAGCGAAAAAAAGATAGAAATACTTGCTGTCACAATGTCCGAAATCAAGATCAGTATAGTTGTTCAAAAAAAACACGCTGAGGCTTTAATTAGAGATTTACATACCGAATATGAGCTTGATGTATGACAGCACGCTTGAAATTTATTTACTTAATAATTCAAAAAACTTGAAAGAGCAAAGATAGTTATTGAAATTATCTTGATTTACATCAGTTATCCAAGTTTGACATTGAATGCTTAACACTTCCTCTATTAACACCTTTCTGTAATGTTTATCCAAATGCGACATTATATCGTCCAGCAGAAGAAGTGGTGCCTTATTGTAATGAATACACCTTGCTTTTACACTAGATAAGATGATAGAAAGCAGTAATAGCTTTTGCTCTCCAGTAGAACACAGATTTATTGGCATGTCCCCTTTTTGGCAAAAAACCCGAAAATTATCATTATGTACAGAAAAGGTTACTCTACCAGTTAATGAGTCTTTTTTTCTGTTTTCCTTTAGACGATTCTGAAAATATTCTGCAGTATCGTTCAAAGTTAGCTGGCTGCTAAACTTCAAACTTGCTTTTGGAAAAAACTCACAGGAATGATTATTGATTGTGTCTTGTAATATTTTTAAAACAGACAATCGCATACGTAAAATATCAACTGCATTGGTAGCCATTACGTTTTCAAGGCTAGAAAGCCAATTTTCATTCAAGATATTCTCTTTCAATAGTTCACTTCGTTCACGTTTAGCTTTTCTATATTTCATGTAGCAAAAGGTATAATTTTCTTCAAATAGTGAAACTATACGGTCTAAAAATTTTAACCTGTCACTTGGAGAACTAAGAAGAATATAGTCCATTTGTGGAATTAACCATATTACATTGGATATTCTATACAGAGATGAATAACTTGATTGTATTTTCTTATCAATTTGTATTAGTTTCTTATTAAGATTCTTTCCTATACCAATTGAGTTAAGCTCTACTCCATTAAAAAAGTCATAGTGCACTGCCCAATCTTCATTACTGAATCTATTTTGCATCTCATTTGCTTTTGCTTTTTTCATTCCGTTACTTTTAGCAAGCAATGAGATTGCTTCAAGTACATTAGTTTTACCAATACCATTTTTGCCAGTTATTACAACTGATCTATCATCTAAATTCAGCTCAAAGTCTGAATGACTACGAAAGTTATATAATTTCAGTTTTTTTATATAGCAATGGGTAGTCATTCTTTAATTTATATTCTTCTTACTTCTTCTAGAACCTCATCAACATGTCCATTAACTTTTACATTTTTCCAAATTTGTACTACTTTACCTTTTTTATCTATTAAAAAAGTAGTGCGTTCTATTCCCATATACTTTTTGCCAAACATACTTTTCTCTACCCAAACACCATATTTTTCTAACATTTCAGCGTTTTCATCAGAAACTAAAAAGAACGGCAGAGAATATTTTGCTTTGAAGTTAGCGTGGCACTTAACGCTATCTTTTGATGCACCAATTATCACTGTGTCAAGAGAAGAGAAATCTTCTATTTTGTCTCTAAAGCCTTTTGCCTCCATTGTACAACTCGGAGTATCGTCTTTAGGATAAAAATAAAGGACTACATTTTTTTTATCAAAAAATTCACTGAGTGATAAAATCTCACCAGAATCTGTTGGCAAGCTAAAATCAGGTGCATTATTTCCTACTGTTAATTCCATACTTTGCTCCATTATTAACACTTTTATGGTACTATAGTATATTGTAATAGGAAGGGAGGATAAATGAAAGTAGCTTTTCAGATGGATGAAAGTATAAATTTTGAAGCTGATACTACATTTTCATTAATAAAAGAAGCGCAAAGAAGAAGGTGCGAAATTTTTGTTTATGTACCTAATAATTTAGCACTCAAGTTAAATCAGCCAATTGCCCTTGCTCAGAAAGTCAGTGTTGATGATTGTAGCTTCATTTCAAAAGAGGATGTAGTAATCAACCTAAATGAAATGGATATCATATTTATCAGACAGAATCCACCATTTGATATGCGGTACATTACAACAACCTATATCTTAGAAAAGACTACTGCGTTAGTAATAAATAATCCAACAGAAATAAGAAACTGTCCTGAAAAATTAATTACTTCACTATTTCCAGAGCTAATTCCTCCAACTTTGATCACTGAAAATATATCGATGATTAGAAATTTTTATCACGACTATCAAGATATCATATTGAAACCACTATATAGCTATGGAGGAAATGACGTAATAAGAATACAAGACCAAAATAGCATTCAAGTGGTAGTCGATCTCATGATTGCAAAATATGAATGTCCTGTGATTGCACAAGCATTTTGCAAAAACATAGACAAAGACAAAAGGATATTATTGCTAGATGGTAAACCAATAGGATCAATGAAGCGAGTTCCACAAGTAAATGGAGAGATCAGGACAAATATGCGACTAGGAGCAAGTTTTGAACCCGCTGAAATGAATGATATAGATAACAAGATATGTAATACAATTGGTCCTGAGCTAAAGAAAAGAGGACTAATATTTGTTGGTATTGATATTATAGATGACTTCCTTCTCGAAATTAACACAACTTCACCCACGGGGGTAGTTTACATCAATGAATTATACAATATATCACTAGAAAAAAAACTATGGGATGCATTCGAAGAAAAAGCAACTCGTCAACTAAGTTCTTGAGCTATTGCCTTAATAAATTCAGTAAC
Source organism: Wolbachia endosymbiont (group B) of Gerris lacustris (assembly GCF_964028355.1). Classification (NCBI taxonomy): domain Bacteria; kingdom Pseudomonadati; phylum Pseudomonadota; class Alphaproteobacteria; order Rickettsiales; family Anaplasmataceae; genus Wolbachia; species Wolbachia endosymbiont (group B) of Gerris lacustris. The sequence goes on along the minus strand of NZ_OZ034761.1, from coordinate 190,969 downwards.
TCCATTCCTTATTCTTGTTTTCTCAGTATTATTAGCCATATCACACAATTTTTGACAATTTTGCAATAAATCAACTAGCAACTCTCCTAGATTCTTTTTCGCGTTACTATTTTGCTCGACCATTACAGCTGCTCCCGAATCTTCAATATATTTTGCGTTATAAAATTGATGATTATCTTTTGAGTAAGGGTAAGGAATATATATAGCAGGGCGCTCAGCAAGAGTAATCTCTGCTATTGAAGTTGCTCCCGCTCTGCTAATTACCAAATGAGCATTGGCCAGTCTACTCTCCATATCATCGAAAAATTCACTTAACTCACAATCAATCTCTTCGCTTTTGTATAGACTCTTGACCTTATTTATATTTTTCTTCGTACATTGCTGTGTCACTTTAATTTTCTCTTTTATTTTAATTGGTAAATTACAAATTACGCTGCTCACTACATCATCAAAAAAATTTGCACCCTGACTGCCTGCTATTATTAACACGTTTAAAACTGTTTCAGCTCTAGAATAGCCTTGTGCTTCTATATCGACAAAATTTCCTGTAAAAACGCATTTATTGCCTTCTGCGTACTTAGCCTCTGGAAAGCTAGTTGCAATTAATTTTGCACTCTTGAAAAAGAATCTATTTACTCTCCCTAAAAATGTATTTTGTTCATGTAAAATGATAGGTATAGAAAGAACCTTTGCTGCAAGAAGAGTTGGAAAAGAAGCGTAGCTACCAAAGCCAATGACTAGTTTTGGTTTCAATTTTCTGATTTTATATATTGCCAGTGCAGAACTATACATTAACAAAAAGAGAAACTTCAATTTGTTGCCACTTGGCTTGCATAATGGTAAAATATAACTTTCTATATTGATGGTTTTTTGATCAGTGAATAATATACAATTGTGCCCTTGTACCTTTAGTGCTTTTGCTAAGGTTATAGCTGGAAAAACATGTCCACCTGTACCACCTGTTGCTAGAATAATATCCATCTGTAAGTAGCAAATTAATACTGAATTGTTAATCATTTTTTAGTAATCTGCACGTATAATTTTATTAAGCTTTATGATAGTTGAGTTAAAAATGCCTGAAAGCAGCAACAGTAAAAACGTGAAAAATAAGCCTCAAGAGCAAAACAGAAAAGGAGGTTTTTTAAAAAACATAATAAAAGCTCTTTTTAACTCAGTTGTTGATCTACCTCAGCAAGAACAAATCAATAAAAATATTGATAGACAACAAGATTTAGATAGTAAAAGAAAAAGCCCAGAGGATCTTAATCAGGAAAAAAAGCTTGAAGTGAAAGAAGCTGCTAAAGGGTTAAAAGAAAAGTTAGAAAAATCTGATATTGGTAATCAATCTATTAGAGTTGAATCGCCTAATCAGGATAATTGTAGCTCTAAAACAATGAATCGTTAGCTTAACTATTTAAAGATTCATCATCTGCGGCAAGTACTGATTCGTGTATAATTTCCGAAATAGTTGGATGAGGAAAAATCGTAGATTTTATGTCGCAGTCTGTTCCCTCTAGTTGCTTTGCAAGAGCGAAATTGCTAATTAACTCTGTTACTTCTGCACCTATCATATGAGCTCCAAGAAGTTCGCCTGTTTTTTTGTCTATAATTGTTTTCACTAAACCTTCAGTTTCACTTAGTGCAATAGATTTACCATTAAAGTTGGAGTGAAATTTTCCTACTTTTATATCATATCTACTTTTTATTGCCTGTTCCTCAGTAAGGCCAACGCTTGCTATTTGCGGATGAGAGTAAGTGCAATTTGGTATGCACTCTTTTTTTAACTTATGAGCATTTTTACCAGCAATCTTCTCAACACAGATCACAGCTTCATGACTTGCTTTATGCGCTAAACATGGGGGACCAGCTACATCACCTATTGCATATACACTTGTTTCACTTGTTTCATACCATTCATTCGTTTCAATGAAACCAGAAGGACTCAACTTAATTTTTGTATTTTCTAAACCTATATTTTCAGTGTTTGCTTGAACGCCAACTGCAACAATTACTCTATCGAATTCTTTATTCTCACCACTACTTAGCTGCACTTGAACAAAGTCTTTATTTTTAGTGAAAGTTTTTACGCTACTATTTGTATATATTTTTATTCCTTGTTTTGTAAATATCTCTTGTGCCAGGTTTGAAATATCTTCATCTTCCAGCGGCAAAATAGTGTCTTTTACTTCTATAATTGTTACATCAACTCCCAAAGTACTATAAAAACTTGCAAATTCTATTCCTATCGCACCAGAACCTATGATTAGTAGCGATTTTGGTAACTTCTTTGGAGTCATAGCGTGCTGCGCATTCCATATTAAATCTCCATCTGCTTCTATTCCAGGTAGATTTCGCGCTCTAACACCTGTTGCTAAAACGATATGACTGGAAGAAATTTCCTCCTCCTTTTTGTCATTAAGAATTTTTACAGTACGATTACCTGCAAGTTTACCAAAGCCTTGATGAACTTTGATGTTATTTTTTTTCATCAAATATGCAACACCGCTTGACAATTTATCAACAACGTTTCTTGAGTATTTCACTATTGATTGTATATCAAAGCTTGCATCCTTTACTTTTATGCCAAATTCTTCTGATCTTGTTATTAACCTATAAATTTCAGATGCTCTAAGTAGCGATTTTGTTGGTATACACCCCCAATTTAAGCATATACCACCAAAATTTTCTTCCTTTTCAACAATTGCAGTTTTAAATCCAAGTTGCACCGCTCTAATTGCTGCTATATAACCACCAGGACCGCTACCTATAACCGTAATATCATACTCACTCATCAGTTTTCTTCGTATTCAAAAAGATTATATATAACAGATGGAACCCGTATGATCAATGCTCAGGTATATAGAAGCAGCTTGACAAACCTTCCCACTTTTCTTATTATACTAATAAAAGTATTTATTCTTGTTTTTAATCTCCGCGGGTTTAATAACAAAATTCAGTAAAAAAACTCAGATACTTATTGGCAGATTACATAAAAATTATAGCGGCTGCATGTTTTTTAAATTTTTTCTACTTCAGCCAAAACATGCTTGTTAGCACATTATCAATTTACATTATTAAAACTCGCTATATAGGGATTCTTTTGCCTTTTTTTTACTTAGTAAATTTATTAATATTTATAGCTAAAGCTTCAAGCCAGCACTTGATGCTGGAATTTAGACACTGGGATGACACCCTTTATATAGACACCTAAGTTTTCTGGTCCCAGTGCCTGACACCGAAGGAGCTACTCGCATAACACCCTCTTTTAGAACAAATCACAATGTTCATACAAATATACTTTATGAATTGCGTCTATAATCTGTAAGCACTTCATTAATAGTGTGCAAAGCTTCAACAGCGTTCGTATTTGTGGTGATATCAGCAAGAGCCTTCCATAAAGCCCAGGCGCGGCCACGAGCCCAAGTGTTAGCATCCAACGGAAGCATTGCACGGAAGATTTTTCGGCTTTCTCCTCTAAGCAGCGTCCAAGCAATCATTAGATCGCAAGCGGGATCGCCGATCCCCAATCCTCCAAAATCAATTACAGCACTCAATTTTCCTTCTTGCACCAATAGGTTGCCAGCGCTAACGTCACCATGGACCCACACTGGCAAACTTTGCCAAGTGCTTGCCAGTGCTCCTTCCCAGAGCTCAATTGCAGCATTGGCATCTATTCTATCTTTCAGAACGGCAATTGCTTGCTTTATCTCAGTATTATAGGTTGTTAATACCCCTCCACGATAGAAATTATGTGGTCCGGAAAGAGGTCCATCTGTAGTATCTATGCGTTGTAAAGCAGCGAGAAATTGAGCAAGGCTGATTGCAAAGTCATTCAGATCTGCTATGTGCACAGATGCAGCGGTGTTGCCATCAATCCATTGGTAAATAGACCATTGCCACGGGTAACCCTCACACGACTCTCCCATTGCCAAAGGCTTTGGAATTGAAAGTGGCAGTAAAGGTGCCAACCTGGGTAACCACTTTTGTTCCTTTTCCACCTGCATTGCATACTTTGCAGCGCTTGGCATACGCACAAGCATGTGATCACCCAGATGAAATGTTCTGTTATGGGAGTGTTAAATAAACTGTGTCAAGCCGCATTTTTAGTTCAACTCAATTTTCAGTCTGTTGGGAAAGAAAATGTCAAGCTGAGACATAGTTAATGCCCAATTAGGCAAAGCTGTAGTCCACTTTTGCTCTACCTTTTTTATAGCACAATATACCTTTTGTACAAGGCATTTGTATTAGTAAATGAGCCCTTAGTTTTAGTAAATTTCCTAATTTGTCTATGCAATCCCTCAATTGGATTGGTGGTGTAAATCAGCTTCCTAACTGGTCCAGAATACTTAAAATAACCAGACAAATTTTCCCAATTGTTTTGCCATGATTTTGTAACCAAGGGATATTTTTCACTCCATTTTTCTTCCAGCTCAAGCAAATAATTCTCAGCAATCTCTTTACTTGAAGCACGATATATTTTTTTCAAATCATTTATGAAAACTTTTACATCTTTGCTAGATACATACTTCAGTGAATTCCTTATCTGATGCACTATGCATAGCTGTACTTCTGCTTTAGGAAATACACTATTTATAGCGGTAGGAAAGCTTTTTAGCCCATCAATACAGGCAATTAGAATATCTTCTACTCCTCTTTCTTTGAGGTCATTTAGTACTCCCAACCAGAAGTTAGCTCCTTCACTTTCAGCCAAATAAAAACCTAATACTTCTTTTCTGCCATTTTGATTTATGCCCAATATATTATACATACATTTACTTATGCAATGTCCGTCCTCCTTGACCTTAAAAAACATGCCATCCATAAATACTATTGGATACACTGATTGCAGTGGGCGGCTGCGCCATTCATTGATTACTGGTAGCAGTTTATCGGTAATACTAGATATCTCTGCTGCTGATATTTTGTGGTCATATATTTCCTCAACATGTGAAGCTATATCTCTGTATCCCATGCCACTGGCATATGTGCTTAAGACCTTTGCTTCAAGTTCTGGATGTAGGCTTGTTTGCCTTTTTTTGACTATTTGTGGTTCAAAGCTTCCCTCCCTATCTCTTGGTGTTATACCAATTCCCGCTATACAAGCAACGAATAGACAATAATGGAAAAAAAGCCATACTGGAGTAAGTAAAATAGCGAGGTTTAGATGGCATTAAGATCAAAATTATTGGATGAAAAAGTGGTGGAATCAGCAAAAGAGATGCTGAAGAAAGTAAGAAATAATGCGTATGTTGCAAAAAAACTAAATGCTGTAATTGCAGCAAAAAAGCACAGTATAACAGCTGTAGCAAAAATATGTTGCATTTCGAGAAAGGCAATTACTACATGGATAAAGCACATAAAATTTGGAAGAAAAGAAAAATTATTTTCTCCACCTCAACGCCGTAGAAAAACTATATTGAACCAAAGTCAACTTGAACAAATTGAGGTGTGGATAGAGGAAAACCCCAATATTACTATTAGAGAAATGAGAATAAGAATCCAAGAAAGATTTGGTTTGAATATCAGCAAATCCACAATACATCGTAATATGCAAAGAATGAAATTCTCATATATCACACCAAGACCAGTTCATAGTGGACAGGATAAAAATAAGCAAGAGGAGTTTAAAAAAAAACCTCAATGAAACTATTGTCATGCATTCTGAAAAAGAGCTATTTTTCTTCGATGAATCACGGTTTGGTACACATTCAAAAGTTGGACATGGGTGGTTTAAAAAAGGCAGTAGGACACAGGTTAAGGTAAAATTAGGTAGGGAAAATTTTTATCTCTATAGTGCAGTTAATCCCAGAAATGGAGAGAATTTTAGCTTATTTGCACCAAACGTCAACACTGCTTGTATAAATATATTCCTTGAACAGATGTCGCAATATTTAGGAATACGAAAGGCTTTTCTCGTGATGGATTGCGCTAGTTGGCATAAGTCAAAAAGTTTAAAGATACCTAAAAATATCGAAATTATATACCTACCACCATACTCACCTGACCTCAATCCTGTTGAGAGGTTTTGGTTATATATAAAACAGAACATTTTGCGCAATAAAATCTACGATACAATTGTTCTGCTTGAGAGCGCTTTGTGTAAATTTATTACCTCTCTTTCCCCTTCCACGGTTAAACAACTCTGCAATGCTTCTTATTTGGTTCATTAATAATGAGAGTTGGTATTAGCAGCTCAAATGAGCCTGCACTCGTGCGTAAAGTTTTTGCGTTTCTCCCATTTCTTCGGTTATTTTCTTCACTTTCAGCTGACATGTAGCTTTCTATTTCACCTTCCAGACTTGCCTCTAGCAACCTTTTTATAAACGGTGTTAATGCTCCATCTCTTCCTGTCAATGGTCTTCCTTCTCGTATAGATGACAGGATATTTGTTTCTAATTCTTTATAATCTACCAAACCAGTAGTTCTATTTGCTTGACTCATATCAAACCTCCATTTTTTATATCAATTTATTACTTTTTTTTTCGGTTTGACACACTTTTTTGAACGTTCCCTCTATTATCCCATCCACCGGGCACGATTTGGCAGATAGATAAATCTTTAAATTGCGGAAACTGGGTGGCAACTAAGCGGTGTACAAATGCAGCATCTACTCTTGCTACTTTTTGCACCAATTGTGCCTTAAATTTCTTTCTCTATAATACATTTTACCTGATAAGAATAGAGCTACTATAAGGTAAATTAAGTTCCATGTTGCTAACGAAACACCAAAAATATAATGAGGTCTGTCACAAGATGGAGAGTAGTTAGGGTTTAATAGATTATTTCTTAGCTCTTCTATGCTAACGTTACCACTTGCTTGCTCTGTACAGCCTAAAACATCATGAAATAAGCGGAGTTCAAGACCTACATGATAAAAAGATATTATTGCACCAATGAGGTAGCTGCAAAACATCGCATAGATTAGAATTTTGTTGTCTTTGAACATATACGCAACTGCAAGTAGCCCTGTAACATAGTAAACTACTCGCTCGTATATACATAACTTGCACGGTATCATATTGAAAAAATACTCTAGCACATATGCAAAAATTAAAGCGACAGCGCTTGATAAGAGAAAAATTATAGAACTGTTATTTACATCTGACATAGTTAATGAATTACTACAATATCTGTGAAGAGTCAACTCTTGTTTGACAACGTTTCATGTAACCTAAGTACTATGTTACTACTTTTAACCTCTATACATATGCTCACATCTGGATACTGATTTGATTTGCATACTAGTTACAACTCTAGTATCACTATCTATTTTTGCAATTTCTTCTTTGGTATACAATTCATCCTTGTTTTTCGTCCAGCTATTGTCATATTGAATATCAACTTCTCCTCCATTGGTTTTAAACCCAAATGTTTCTTGCATAAGCAATCTTGCTTCTTCCAAACGTCTATTGTAACGTTTGTTAGAATCTTGATAGCTAGATATAAGTAGAAGAACGTCATTAGAAAGAGTGAAATATACCATCTCTTCCATAATTTTGTAAATCTCATGTTCTGATAACTTAAACAAAGGATAATCTTTTTGAAACTTATTCTTTACTTCATTGTAAATTTCCATAATTTTTACTCTACCAGCATCGCTTAGAGCAATGATAGCATTTTCAATACTTGCTATACCATCATAGTCATAACCTTTTCTGTCATTTTCAGCAACCAAAAAGCCATGCACAGCCTGAATCTCACCAACTTTCTTATCTTCTTTAGGTAAGATATCAAAATCAAAATAGATCATAGGAGACTTCAGTGCTAATACCAATTCCCGCTATACAAGCAACGAATAGACAATAATGGAAAAAAAGCCATACTGGAGTAAGTAAAATAGCGAGGTTTAGATGGCATTAAGATCAAAATTATTGGATGAAAAAGTGGTGGAATCAGCAAAAGAGATGCTGAAGAAAGTAAGAAATAATGCGTATGTTGCAAAAAAACTAAATGCTGTAATTGCAGCAAAAAAGCACAGTATAACAGCTGTAGCAAAAATATGTTGCATTTCGAGAAAGGCAATTACTACATGGATAAAGCACATAAAATTTGGAAGAGAAGAAAAATTATTTTCTCCACCTCAACGCCGTAGAAAAACTATATTGAACCAAAGTCAACTTGAACAAATTGAGGTGTGGATAGAGGAAAACCCCAATATTACTATTAGAGAAATGAGAATAAGAATCCAAGAAAGATTTGGTTTGAATATCAGCAAATCCACAATACATCGTAATATGCAAAGAATGAAATTCTCATATATCACACCAAGACCAGTTCATAGTGGACAGGATAAAAATAAGCAAGAGGAGTTTAAAAAAAAACCTCAATGAAACTATTGTCATGCATTCTGAAAAAGAGCTATTTTTCTTCGATGAATCACGGTTTGGTACACATTCAAAAGTTGGACATGGGTGGTTTAAAAAAGGCAGTAGGACACAGGTTAAGGTAAAATTAGGTAGGGAAAATTTTTATCTCTATAGTGCAGTTAATCCCAGAAATGGAGAGAATTTTAGCTTATTTGCACCAAACGTCAACACTGCTTGTATAAATATATTCCTTGAACAGATGTCGCAATATTTAGGAATACGAAAGGCTTTTCTCGTGATGGATTGCGCTAGTTGGCATAAGTCAAAAAGTTTAAAGATACCTAAAAATATCGAAATTATATACCTACCACCATACTCACCTGACCTCAATCCTGTTGAGAGGTTTTGGTTATATATAAAACAGAACATTTTGCGCAATAAAATCTACGATACAATTGTTCTGCTTGAGAGCGCTTTTTGTAAATTTATTACCTCTCTTTCCCCTTCCACGGTTAAACAACTCTGCAATGCTTCTTATTTGGTTCATTAATAATGAGAGTTGGTATCAGGAGTAAAACCAGATCCATTTATTACTAATTTCACTACACGCGTATCTTCCCTTTTTGCCCAATTGCTCAATCTTTCCAAATATTTTTCTGGAATCGGGTATCCATATCTTTTTGGAAGCCACTGAAATACTAAAGGTGTATCAACCGTGAAAGTATGTGGAGATCCAGGCCTTAAATCTTGTCCTTTATAATTCATAGCAAAAGTACTAAATAAGTTAATACTTTATTATATAATATTAATTTATCAACTACTTATTTAAGTAATATTATTTACTTATTAATAATATTACTAAGATAAAAAAGTATATTATTAGTAAAACAAGATTATCTACTTTACATAGGGGTTTTTATTCTTTTTCAAAAGCAATCTAACTGGTACACCTTCAACAAAGAAGTTTTTTCTAAGACCATTAGTCAAATAACGTTTATAACTCTCATCAACACTTTCCGGGACGTTGCATACCAAAGAAAAAGCTGGAGGTTTGGTGCCAATTTGAGCAATATACTTCATTTTAATTGCTCTACCTTTTATAAGTGGGTGAGAATGTTTTTCCACGGCATCTATTAGCCAATTATTCAGTTTTGCAGTGCTGATCTTCTTGTTTAAGGATTCACTCACTTCAAGACACTTATCTATCACATCACCACAGCGCATACCTTTCAATGCAGAAATTGTTACAGTTGGAACTTCTAAAAATAACCGAGTCACTTCCTGTTGTTTGACAAATTTTATTAACTTACTTCTGTCATCCTTACCTATTAAATCCCACTTATTTAAAACAATGATAATTCCCTTCCCCCCTTTAATTGCAGCTTCAGCAATTGATAAATCCTGCTGCTCAACGCCAAGCAAGGAATCTAACATTAAAATCACTACATGAGAGCGCTTTATTGACTCTATACTTTTTTCAACAAATCTTGATTCTAAGTTATCAACAACATTTGCCTTTCTGCGGATTCCCGCAGTGTCGATGAGAGTGATTAATTTCCCATTATGGTCGTATGAAATGTCCACAGAGTCACGCGTGGTACCGGGTTTTGAGCTTACTATTAGTCTATTTTCTGCAAGTAAACTGTTTAAAAAAGTTGATTTTCCAACGTTTGGGCGGCCGATGATTGCGACCCTCAGCTTACTGGATTCATTAGATCCTTTGTTGTCATCCCAGTGCTTGACACTGGGATCCATATTATTTTTTTCCTGGATTCCAGCGTCACGCGCTGGAATGACATGTAACCTGTTTACGCTAATGCTTTCAATAACACCAGTTAATGCATCATAAAGATCAATCATACCAAGATTATGTTCGGCTGAGATGTACACCGGACCTATGAAGTTGAAGAACTGCAAATAATCAACATTTTCCGATTTATGACTTTCGCATTTGTTTGCTATTAGTATTACAGGTTTGTTCGTTTTTCTCTTCAGCCACTTTGCAAACTCTTTGTTCTGCTCGTTTTGCACTTTTGCATCAACAAGAAAAAAAATTACATCTGCGCTTAATAAAGAAAACTCTATTTGTTCAATAACTTGTAGTGAAAAACTGGTTTGGTCATTCCATCCTCCTGTATCTATAACTTTAAACTCTAAATCACTAATTCTTCCAATTCCTTCACGCCTATCTCTCGTTACTCCTGGAATGTCACTAACTACCGCTGCTTTTCTTCTCACCAGCCTATTAAAAAGAGTTGATTTGCCTGCATTTGGAAGGCCTATTATAGCTATTTTCAGCATAGTTTAAGAGCATGTTTTATACATAGTTGATTATAATCAAAATTTTTCACTTTAACTATTGACTTGATAGATTATGTGCTTATACTAAAGTTATTATGTTTTGTATTAAGTTTATTATGTAAAATAGGAGTAGTTATGCTAATACCAGAAAAAATATCAAGTGCAAATAAAGGGCAACATAAAGGGTCTTTGGAAGAGATGGGTTATACAGAAGAAATAAGTGCTTTTATTGACGAACATGAGCGAAAAAATATTTTAGATATATCGCGAGAGTTTCATAATGCTCATAACATATATAATGATTCAGAAGACTTGCCTATTGATCAGGCTGTGGCAGAGATTGCAAATAGATTTCTAGAATCTATAAGAGATGCAAAAAAGAAAAAGGTTATACTGAGTGTTCCATTTGATCCCCAAAGAGGATCAGCAATACTAGATAGCTTGATATGTAGACTTAACCATCTCATACACAAGGATGACAATATTAAGGGGAATGACAAAGATAAATTAAAGCCTATTTGGGAAGAAGTGTGTGATCTCGTTTCAAAAGGTAATTATGTAAGTGAGAGAGTGTTAAAATTATTGCCAGAAGATGTAATTGAAAGATGTGAAGATTACTTATCAAACCTAGAGAAAATTGCAAGTGAAAGTATTGATAATGGTGAAATAAACAAAGTTGCAGTAAAAAGAGACAATCAATGCTATTTTATAAAGTATCCAGCAGGGTGTGCTATCATTCCTACAAAGTTGCTGAACCATCCAGAACTTCAAGATTTAGACGGAGCGCTAAAAATCGGAGATGGTATAATTCGAATAAAAGATGGAAAATATCATGATATAAAAGGCAGCGTAATAATGACCTTTACCTTTTACGATGAAACAGTTGAAATGGTTTTATCCTCAAAAGATGCTTCAGGATTTGGTAAAATGATGGTCTATATGAACGACAAAAATTGTGAAATTTTCTCAAAGTACCTTAAAGAGCTAGAAGAAAAACCTCATATAAATGAGATTGTTGAAGCTGCCAAAAGCTTTGTGCAAACAAAAAGCAATACGCCTTCTTCTACTCTAGACAATACTAATCTATCTCAACGTTCTAAGGAAGTTCTAACAGTAAGCTGACAGATGTACACTGTTAAACAGTGTACATGCTTAGTGTTAAAAATGTTCAAATTCTAGACTATAAATCTGCTTGTGACAGTTACAGTGAATGCGTGCAGTTTCATCAATTTCGCTAGACCTTAAGAAAGTGTTTAGGTCAAAAATAGACACTTCAAAAAAGTAATGTATACTTAATTAATTGAAGAATTACTCCTCTTGATATGCAGGACTTTAAAATACTAGAAACTAAAACATTAGAAGCTGAAAAAGGAGGAGGTCCTGATAGGGTTAACAAGCAACATGAAAAAGGAAAGCTAACCGCTAGAGAAAGGCTGAGTATATTGCTCGATGAAAATTCATTTGAGGAATATGATAAGTTTGTGAAACATCAAGCAACTGATTTTGGTATGCAAAATGCTAATTTTTTAGGTGATGGAGTTGTAATTGGCCATGGTACTATTTATGGCAGAAAAGTTTTTGTTTATTCTCAAGATTTCACTGTCTTTGGCGGATCGCTTGGCGCAGCACATGCGAAGAAAATATGCAAAATTATGGATATGGCAATTAATGCCAGGGTTCCAATTATCGGACTAAACGACTCTGGTGGAGCAAGGATTCAAGAAGGAGTAAACTCCCTTGCTGGTTATGGAGAAATTTTTCAAAGAAATGTAAATGCATCCGGAGTTATACCACAAATCTCTCTAATCATGGGCCCATGTGCTGGCGGTGCAGTTTACTCTCCAGCGCTAACTGATTTTACTTTCATGGTAAAAAACAGCTCATACATGTTTATAACCGGACCAGATGTAGTAAAAAAAGTTACATATGAGAACGTAAGCCAAGAAGATCTCGGTGGAGCAAAAGTCCATACAGGTAAAACAGGAGTAGCAGATCTCGCATTCAATACCGAAGTTGGAATATTGCTAGAAATGCGTAAATTCTTTACCTTTTTGCCAGCAAATAATCAAGAGGTGTCAAAACCTGTAACAACCTGTGACTTAATTGATGATGCTGATGAGTCTTTGAACACTCTAGTTCCTAATAATCCTAATGCTCCTTACGATATGTATGAACTTATTGAAAAAGTTTGTGATGAAAGGAAATTTTTTGAACTAAAACCCGATTTTGCTCGTAACATCATAATTGGCTTTGGCAGAATTGGAGGAAATACTATTGGTGTTGTTGCAAATCAACCTATGCACCTTGCAGGATGCTTGGATATTGACTCTTCAAGAAAAGCTGCGAGGTTTGTAAGGTTTTGTGACGCATTTAACATTCCCATCATCACACTTATTGATGTTCCAGGGTTTCTGCCAGGTACAAATCAAGAATACAATAACATAATACAACACGGAGCGAAACTGCTTTACGCTTACGCTGAAGCGACCGTGCCGAAAATTAGCCTTATCACTAGAAAAGCGTATGGTGGTGCATATATTGTTATGAACTCAAAGCATTTAAAAGGTGATATAAATTATGCTTGGCCAACCGCTGAGATAGCTGTAATGGGCCCTGAAAGTGCAGTTGAAATTATATTTAGGCATGAAAAAGACCAGCAAACGTTAATCAAAGAATATAAAGAGAAATTTGCTAATCCATTTTTTGCTGCATCGTATGGATATATTGATGATATAATAGTGCCAAGCAAAACAAGGTATCACCTTCACAAAGCACTAGAACTACTTAAAAACAAGAAAGTAGAAAGAATATGGAAGAAGCATGATAATCTTCCTTTGTAACTTTCCTCTCAGTCTTTATTGTAAGGTCTACAGTGCCGTTACACCAAGACTAGCGCTTGGATTACCAATAACGCTAACTTTTGGATTCTTTTTTCTACAATATATTCTTACTTTAGCTAAAAATTACTTCCGCACATTTTAAATCTGATTATAATTACAATTAGAGATATTTATTGAGCTCAAAAATTTATCTTTGTCTGCAGACCTTTTTTATTAAACTCATAAAAAAATGTAGCGTATCCTCTTCAGCGTATGTGGGTGCATACACACATACTTAATTTCTGTCGTATGTGCACTGCATTTTTTTCTAATCTTTTTTTTTTCACAGGGGGATTTTATGTCCAGAATTTCAGATACTTGACCTTTACCTTAGCTAATAAAAACCAACTGGTACCTGCGGTTTTTATAGCCTCAAAATTTCAATCAAAATTCAACTATCATTCAAAGAAACTTATAGTTATTCTTTACTATAGTAGCAGTGCTATGATGATAAGAATATGGAATCCTTTATAACTTTCTTCTCAGTCTTTATTATAAGGTGTTCAATAATATGGGAAGAGTAAAGTTTTAAAGAGATAATTAAAATTATCCTTATCACCTACTTATACCAACTCTCATTATTAATGAACCAAATAAGAAGCATTGCAGAGTTGTTTAGCCGTGGAAGGGGAAAGAGAGGTAATAAATTTACACAAAGCGCTCTCAAGCAGAACAATTGTATCGTAGATTTTATTGCGCAAAATGTTCTGTTTTATATATAACCAAAACCTCTCAACAGGATTGAGGTCAGGTGAGTATGGTGGTAGGTATATAATTTCGATATTTTTAGGTATCTTTAAACTTTTTGACTTATGCCAACTAGCGCAATCCATCACGAGAAAAGCCTTTCGTATTCCTAAATATTGCGACATCTGTTCAAGGAATATATTTATACAAGCAGTGTTGACGTTTGGTGCAAATAAGCTAAAATTCTCTCCATTTCTGGGATTAACTGCACTATAGAGATAAAAATTTTCCCTACCTAATTTTACCTTAACCTGTGTCCTACTGCCTTTTTTAAACCACCCATGTCCAACTTTTGAATGTGTACCAAACCGTGATTCATCGAAGAAAAATAGCTCTTTTTCAGAATGCATGACAATAGTTTCATTGAGGTTTTTTTTTAAACTCCTCTTGCTTATTTTTATCCTGTCCACTATGAACTGGTCTTGGTGTGATATATGAGAATTTCATTCTTTGCATATTACGATGTATTGTGGATTTGCTGATATTCAAACCAAATCTTTCTTGGATTCTTATTCTCATTTCTCTAATAGTAATATTGGGGTTTTCCTCTATCCACACCTCAATTTGTTCAAGTTGACTTTGGTTCAATATAGTTTTTCTACGGCGTTGAGGTGGAGAAAATAATTTTTCTTCTCTTCCAAATTTTATGTGCTTTATCCATGTAGTAATTGCCTTTCTCGAAATGCAACATATTTTTGCTACAGCTGTTATACTGTGCTTTTTTGCTGCAATTACAGCATTTAGTTTTTTTGCAACATACGCATTATTTCTTACTTTCTTCAGCATCTCTTTTGCTGATTCCACCACTTTTTCATCCAATAATTTTGATCTTAATGCCATCTAAACCTCGCTATTTTACTTACTCCAGTATGGCTTTTTTTCCATTATTGTCTATTCGTTGCTTGTATAGCGGGAATTGGTATAATTGCCTGTATTGATGGGCTAAAAAGCTTTCCTACCGCTATAAATAGTGTATTTCCTAAAGCAGAAGTACAGCTATGCATAGTGCATCAGATAAGGAATTCACTGAAGTATGTATCTAGCAAAGATGTAAAAGTTTTCATAAATGATTTGAAAAAAATATATCGTGCTTCAAGTAAAGAGATTGCTGAGAATTATTTGCTTGAGCTGGAAGAAAAATGGAGTGAAAAATATCCCTTGGTTACAAAATCATGGCAAAACAATTGGGAAAATTTGTCTGGTTATTTTAAGTATTCTGGACCAGTTAGGAAGCTGATTTACACCACCAATCCAATTGAGGGATTGCATAGACAAATTAGGAAATTTACTAAAACTAAGGGCTCATTTACTAATACAAATGCCTTGTACAAAAGGTATATTGTGCTATAAAAAAGGTAGAGCAAAAGTGGACTACAGCTTTGCCTAATTGGGCATTAACTATGTCTCAGCTTGACATTTTCTTTCCCAACAGACTGAAAATTGAGTTGAACTAAAAATGCGGCTTGACACAGTTTATTTAACACTCCCAAGAAAAAGTCTCACTACTCTTAGAATTTGGATCGCCCCATCTTCCACACCTAGTAAAGCTGCCTTTTTCTACTACTTCTTTAACAGACATTCCACCAAATAAACACCCCTGTCCTATGATTTCTCCTATTTTTTGCAACTCATTCCACATTTCTTCGTTTTCCACCTCAACTTGTACTTGATGATAGTCTTCTGTGTCATGATATACCATTAAATTTAGCTCTCCTAGGCTAGTATAAAATGTGACTGCAAAACCGCTGTTATCGGATATATATACGTAATTTCTTTTACCGTCTTTCCCAGTTTTGACTTCAACTTCACCATCACCTATTTTTATGATATTGCCACCAAGGTTTAAGTCTCCTTTACTTAAGCCTAAATTTTTTGCACCTTCTACAACTCTTGCAACATCAACTATGCAGCTATGTGAAAATTCAATATAGAAGGTCTTATTATCGATTTCTACATTTTCAACAGTTCCTTCTATAGTAGCGTTCTCTCTAACTTCCCTGAGTTTTTTGAGCCTACTATATATTTGTGGCTCAATTTCTTTTTGCACCTTTTGATGAATTTCAGTTATTTTCTTATCAACTTGTACATTAAAATCTGCTCCATGTAAGGATAACTTTCTGATTATATCTTCTTGTTTATTTCCTTTGAATTCATCACGATACATCTTAAACATTGCAACGTTAGAAAAACTAAAGCCATCCTCATTGGCAGCATTTATTCTTATTCCTAGATCCAAAGCTTCATCGACGATTTTACTTAATTTGTCTATATTTTCAGCTGCAATAGCTTTGTCCAAGAATTCATTTAGTTTCATATTTTCATATTCACTTAGCCTTATCTTGGATAAAGCTGATCGAAATGGATTGAGCTCCTCAGGATATGTTAAGACAGGCAATTTACTAATCTTTTTATTTGCTGTTGGAGCAGCTTTTATAAAATTAGGTAATAACCCTTCTTTTGCTATTTGCTCTACTGCTTTTAACATTTTACTAGACAATTTTTTACCATTTATTTTTTTCATTGTAACCCTCACTTAATTTCATTACTATTCGATCATATCGTGATAAATATTATTTAATTGTTAATATTACACGACTTATTGATTTACTTTGAGTTATAATAACAAGTTTAACGGGCATTTACACTAGAAAAACACATCTTGTAAAAATTATTTCAATTTCAATAAAAGTTGGGTATTGTGATTGTAAAGTTGAAAGAAATGGATCTCCTGTCTTACTCCACTGAAAAGTTGAAGAAGCATTGTCAGCTACTTGATGATGAAGAAAAAATAATTCTATATGAGCAGTTGCTAGACAAGGCTAAAGACATACTTGAAAATTCAAGAGATAATGTTTCTGAACTGAAAAAGATCAGTAAAGCTGCTGTAGCAATAGAGGAAACTACCGATAAGCAGTTACTAGAAAAGTTTAATGATGACCACCCGCTAAGAGAAGTGGACATTTTAATCTACTCTCCTCAAGGAAATACTGAATATCTATTCAGCATAGATAACTCGTCGGAGCTTTATGATTTAAAAGAAGATAAGGATAAAGCTCTTTATAATGCAGTAAAATCAAATGATGTTGAGCTTGTAAAAAAGCTGCTAATGATCCTTCTACCTCAAGAAGTAGGTAATTTTGATGTAGAATACTTGGAAGAATTAAAAATATTGCTGTCAGGAATTCACAAAGAATTGCAATTATCACAAGATATGAAAAATTATCTTGTGAAGACGATAAAGTTCTATAGTTTTTTATGTAGTAATTTTAGCTTATTAGTTGCAAATCCTACTGATGTAAAAGCTATGATCAATCTATTTGCTACTCAACCAAATATTGATTACCAAATAGATAAGCTTCTGCTTTCTTTTATTGTGAGAGATGTTGAGGAAGAAAAGTTAAGTTCTGAAATCAGTCACATGATAGAACTTCTCGAGCAGCATGAAAGATTTTTTGAGCTTGAATATAAGGTTAGAAGATTAAGATCAGAGTTTGCAAGTGGTAAAAGCAGATATTCGGCTGAAGTAATACGAAATAGCATTGCAGAACGAGAAAAAGAGATGAGGGAAATTGAGAAAAGGTATATAACGCTACATAATTTAATTAGCGAAAGACAGAAATTATTGAAGCAATTTTTTTGTTGACTGTTTTTCCACTTCATAAAATTTGTTGTAAATTGAATAACTGAAATTAAAGGTGCAATTAGGCAAAAAAATAAAGGAACTTAGGTTATACTGTGGTTTAACGCAAACTGAGTTAGGAAAAAGAATAGGTGTTTCATATAGGCAGATACAAAGGTACGAAAATGGTTCAAATTGCATTTTAGCCAGTAGACTGTATGACTTAGCAAAAGCCCTATCGATCGATGTTGCTGATTTTTTTACTGATATGCACGCCGACTCACATGAAAGTTACGATGAAGAAATACTAAAATTAGTCAAAGGATATAACGAAATTAAGAGCAAAAGGTTGCGTAGTGTAGTTTATACGTTAGTAAAATCTTTTTCTCAAGGTTACAATGAGAGTTAGTATTGCTTTGATATATAAATTAAGATATTAACAAATGATTGTGCAAGCTGAACAACACCCTATTGATAAAGAAATAGGTGAAAGAATAAGGAAAAGAAGGCTAATGTGTGGTTTTAGCCAAAGGGACTTAGGAAAAAAGCTTGGAATTTCATTTCAGCATATACAAGGATATGAAACTGGAGAAGTTAGACTTATAGTTGATAGGTTATATAAATTGGCAGAAGCACTATCAGTTGATATGTCATATTTTTTTACCAAAGCCTCTGAAGATTTGCATGATAAGGCCTTTCATAGTGATGTAGGTAGCGAAGAAATATCGAGGCTAGTGAGGGAATACAGGAAAATTAAGGATGAAACTTTGCGTGACATTGTCCATTTAGTGATTAAAGCTCTTGCTAATACAGGCTTCAAAGGGGATGTTAAATGCACATCAATCTCAGAGTAGAGAAGTTAAGGTATTGTTTCAGCATTCTTTCCTAAAGCCACCTAATCAGTTATTTGTACTTTTACTATAGAAAGACAGCAATTCCATTTTTTTAATTCTTTAACATGGATAGCGCTGTTTCGCGCAGGAAATTACTTTATTCCAGTAGACTGTATTCTATTTTGTAATTATTGAGTTTACTCTACTTTCCGGTCTTTTCTGTTTTCCTTTAATCCAAAACTTGCATTTTTAAAATAAATATTGCACTGTAAAATGTTTATACATAACCTATTAATGCAAAGAGCTTTTTGGTGAGGATTTTGTCAATTTTAGAGAGGGTTAGATGCTATCAGAGCAGTTTGAAAATATAAAACAAGCTATAAGAAATAATAATAACAGAAAAGTTGTAGAACTTATAAACGCTAATGTGACTATTGCTGGGCATTCTGACGTAGATGGGTGGAATTTGCTACACTATGCTGCTCAGTATGGAAACTTAAACGCTACAGAATTTTTAGCAAACTTAACAGATATAAACCTTATCGATGGTAAAACCAATGCTCAGCAGAAGCCTATACATATTGCTGCAGATAATGGACATACAAAAATCGTAGAGTTTTTTATTAATGAGAAAAAAATGGATGTTAATGATCCAGGAAAAGATTACGTGACGCCACTTCACTATGCCGCTAAAAAAGGTGAACTTGAGATGGTAAAGTTTTTAGTAGGAAAAAACGCAACGATTGGTGCTCTAGCTAATGGTGCTTGGACACCATTGCATTACGCCTCTGAAGAAGGTAAGTACTCAGTTGTGGTATTTCTCGTAGAAAATGGAGCAGATATTAGCAAAAAAAATCCTGATGGTAAAACATCATTACAGCTTGCTGAGGGAGAAGGGTATCAAACTATTACGGACTTTTTAAAAAGTAAAGAATCAGAAAAGGAAAAGTTACGACAAAATAAAGCATTGCTTGATGCTGCAAAGGAAGGAAGTAGTAAAAAAGTTCAGGAATGTCTTGAAAAAGGAGAAATTGATTATAAAAATCAGAATGGTTGGACAGCCTTACATTACGCTTCTAATAGAACAGTAGATGATTTGGAATTTGTAAGGTTTTTAGTAGATAAAAATGCAGACATTAATTCTAGAAATTCTGATAATAATAAGCCTTTACACATTGCTGCAAGGAATGGACATGAAAATATCGTAAAGTTCTTTCTGGATGAAAAAAGATTAAGTGTTAATGACCCAGGAAAGGATAATTGGACACCCCTACATTATGCTGCTGAAAGTAATCGCGTTGATGTCGTTAGGTACTTGGTAGAGAAAAAGGAAGCAAATATCAATGCTAAAAATTATGGCAATGAAACTCCATTTGATCTCATTAAAGACAAGGACTATAAAAAAGTGAAAGAAATACTGCTAGGTAAGGCATTAATTGATGCCGTAAAGCAGAATGATATTACAGAAGTTGAAAATCTTATTCAGAGGAAAGCTAAAGTTAGCTATCTGTATGAAAGTAATAAGTGGACTCCATTACACTATGCTGCAAGTTTAGGTTATAAAGCTTCAGCAGAAGAGCTCATAAAAAAAGATTCAAATGTTATTAATACTAAAGACCATGAGAGAAATACGCCTTTACATATTGCTGCTGATCAAGGTCATAAAAATATTGTAGAGCTTCTTCTTGAAAAGGGAGCAAATATTGACGCTATAAATTCCGGTAACAAAACACCGTTACAATTAGCTAAAGAAAAAGACCATCAGGCAACAACACAGTTATTATTGAGTAAAGCATTGCTTAATTCAATAGAAGAAGGAAATATTAACAAGATCAAAAAATGCCTTGAGGAAGGAGCTGAAATTAATCGTGAAGATAATAACGGATGGACCCCGTTACATTATACTGCTAATAAAAAAACAGAAGCTCAAGAGCTGGTAAAGCTACTAGTGAAAAGAGGAGCAAACATTAATGCTACAACTAATGATGGAGATAAACCCTTACATATTGCGTCCAGCCATGCACATACAAAAGTTGTAAGATTCTTCATTGATGAGAAGGGATTAGATATTAATGATCAAGGAAAGGATAATTGGACACCGCTACATCATGCTGTTAACAAAGGTAGCAGCGATTTAGTAAAGTTTTTGATAAAAAAAGAAGCAGATATTTATGCTGAAAATTCTGATAGTGTAACTCCACTTGAGCTTGCTCAACAGCTTTCCCAAGGTGAAAGTAATTGGCAAGAAGTTAAAGCAATGTTGCAGGGCAAGGCGTTGATTGATGCTATAAGGAAAAATGATGTATCAAAGGTCAGAAAATATATTCAAAATCTTAATTATTCATACGAGAAAAATGGATGGCAGCCGTTACATTACGCTGCTAGCTTAGGGTATAAAACGCTAGCAACAGAACTTATCAATAAAGATCCAAATGTTGTTAACGCTAAAGATTCTGACGGAAATACACCTTTACATCTTGCTGCTACTTATGGCAAAGGTGACGTGGTAGAGCTTTTTCTGAGTAAGCAAGCAAATATTGATGAAGTAGGAAAAAATAACTGGATACCGCTTCACTATGCCGTTTATGAAAATCGATTACCGGTAGTAAAATTTCTTATAGAAAAAGGAGCAAATATTGATGCTACGGGTTTAAGTGGAGAAACACCGTTGCAACTTGCTGTTGAAAAAGGAGATAGTCACAAGGAGGTGGCAAAGTTATTGCGGAGTAGAGAGTTATTCAATGCTGTAAAAGGAGATAACCTGGGTGATGATATTAATAGGATTAAAGGTCTTTTTGCAAATGAGATTGATATTGACTATTCAGATCTAAATAATTGGACACCACTCCATTATGCTGCTCGCAACGGTTATACAAAAGTAGCAGAATTTCTGGTAGAAAAAAAAGCAAATATAAACGCAAGAACAGATAGTAGAGAAAAACCTTTGCACATTGCTGCAAAAAATGGGCATAAAGATATTGTAGAATTTTTTATCGATCAACAAGAATTAAGCGTTAATGAACAAGGGGAAAATAAGTGGACGCCCCTGCATTATGCTGCTGCAAGCAATAGCCTTAATGTTGTACAGTACTTGATTGAAGAAAAAGAAGCTACTATTGATAGCAAAGATAGAAATAATTGGACGGCTTTACATCATGCTTCTAAAGAAGGTCATATTGAGATTGTAAAGTTTCTTATAAAGAAAGGAGCGAATATTAATGCTCATAATTCTCAAGGAAAGTTACCAGTAGATCTGGCAAGCGAGCCTGAAGTAATTCAATTCTTACTAAATGAAGGGTTGTCTGGTGCTGTAAAACAAAATAAAGTATCGGAGGTGAGAAATTATCTCAACAAAGAAGTTAAAGGAATAAGGGTTAATATTGACTATAGGGATCAAAATGGCAGAATTTTCCTTCATCATGCTGCACGTCATGGTTACTCTGATGTGGTTGAGCTTTTAGTGCAAAGTTGGCCAGCTGTTAATGCAACTGATTTAAACAATTGGACTCCACTGCATTATGCATCTGAAGGCGGGCATCTAAAAATCGTAAGGTTTTTAACGAGAGAGCGGGCAGACATTAACATTAGAAATTCTGACGAGGACAAACCATTACACGTTGCAGCCAAAAGTGGGCATCAGCCAATAGTAAGGTTTTTCATTGATGAGCAGGGAATGGATATTAATGATTTAGGTAGAGATAATTGGACACCACTTCATTATGCTAGTGCAAACAACTATTCACAAACTGTAAATTTTCTTGTCAAAGAAGGTGCAGATATTACTATCCAGAATGCCCAAGGTAAAGCACCTTTAGAGCTTATAACTGGTAATCAGGAAATTGCCAGGTCATTACAAAATGAGGCATTATTTGATGCTGTAGAGCAAGGGGAATATACTCAAGTTCAAAGATATCTTGACAATGGAGCTGATCCTAACTCTCTGAGCGGTAATGATTGGACGTTGTTGCATCGTGCAGCTGAAAAAGGTCATTTGCTAATAGCTTCGCTTCTAGTAGAAAGAGGGGCAAGCATTGATGCTGAAAATTCTGATGGGGACAAACCTTTGCATATTGCTTCACAATATGGCCACATAAACATTGTGAAGCTTCTACTCAACGGTAAAGTTAATGATAAAGGTAAAGATAATAAAACACCACTACACTATGCTGCTGAGAGCAATCACTTTGAAGTTGTTCGATATTTAGTAGGAGAAAAAGGTGCAGATATTAATCTTAAAGATGCTGATGGGGATAAACCTCTGCATCTTGCTGCAAAGAATGGACATACGGATATAGTAAAGTTTTTTCTTGATAAAAAGCTCAGTGTTAACGATTTAGGTAAAGATAGCTGGACACCACTCCATTATGCTGCTGAGCAGGGCAGGTCGGAAGTTGTGGAGCTTTTGATAACAAGAGGTGCAAATATCAATGCAGAAAACTCTGGTGGCAAAACACCTCTACAACTTACCCAGGATGAAGGAGTCAAGGAATTATTGTTAAATAAAGCACTTTTTGATGCTGTGAAAGAAGGAAATTTAGTGAGAGTACAAGACTCTTTCAGAGATGGAGCTAATGTAAACTCTACTAACAGATGGGGATGGGGGCTTTTACACGCTGCTTCTGTGAGAAATAATTTGCCATTAATCAGGTCTTTAGTGGAAGAAAAGGGAGCGAATATTAATGCTAAAAGTAGAGATGGAGATAAACCTTTGCATGTTGCTGCCGAGAAAGGCTCTTTAGATGTTGTAAGATATTTTCTCAGTAGAAAAAACGGTGCGAATGAGGCAGGTGCCAGCATTAATGATAGGGGCAAAAATAATTGGACTCCACTCCATTATGCTGCCAAGTACAACTACCCTGAAGTTGCAGAGTTTCTCATAGAGAATGGTGCAGATATTAATGCAATTGACTATGATAATCTAACACCTCTGCAACTAGCTAATGAAGGGCCAATTAAAAGGTTATTACAAAATAAAACATTATTACATGCTGTAAAGCAGGGAAATTTAAATGATGTAGAAAGATACCTTGATAATGGAGCTAACGTTAATTATTCAGATAAGAATGGATGGACAGTATTACATGAAGCTGCAAGTAGAGGACATCTAAGAATTGCTCAGGCTCTAATATCAAGAGGGGCGAACATTAATACTAGAGATCAAAATGGCAACAAGCCTTTGCATATTGCTGCTGATTACGGTCGTAGAAACGTGGTAGAATTCTTTCTGAAAGAGGAAAGAGCTGGCCTTAGTGTTAATGATGCAAATAGAAATGGATGGACACCGCTTCACTATGCTGCAAGCAGAGGTGGTTTGGCAATTGTAGAACTTCTGATAACAAAGAGGGCAAATATTAATGCTCAAGATTCTAACGGAAATAAGCCTTTACATATTGCTGCAGATAACGGGCATAGAAGTATTATAGAATTTTTCCTTAGGTGGCACGGGGATGAGCTAAGCATTAACGATAAAGGTAATAATGATTGGACTATGCTACACTACGCTGCTGACAAAGGGTATCCAGAAGTTGTAAAATTTTTAATAGAAAAAGGAGCAGATATTGATGCTAAAAGTACTGATAACAAAACACCTTTGCAACTAGCAAGCGGTAAAAACCATCAGGAAGCAGCAAGATTATTGCATAATAAAGCATTATTTAATGCTGTGAAACAAGGAGAGTTAAGTAAAGTTGAACAGTATCTTGCTGAAGGAGCAGACCCTAACTACAAAGACGAAAATGACTGGACATTGCTGCATGATGCCGCTAGCAAAGGTTACATTGAAATCGTTAGGCTTCTAAAGGCGCAAGGAGCAAATGTTGATGCTAAGTCTTATAATGCAAAGCCTTTGCATTATGCTGCCAGGAATGGATACGAAGACATAGTAGCGTTTTTGATAGTAGGAAAAGAGAAAAGTGAGGGTGTTGACAGTCGTGGTAGGAATAATTGGACACCATTACATTATGCTGCTAGACATGGACGCTTGGCAGTAGTAGAATTTCTGGTAGGAGAAGACGCGGATATCAACCTTAAGGATACTAACAGAAATAAGCCATTGCATGTTGCTGCTCAATATGGTCATACAAATGTGATGGAGTTTTTCCTAAGGAAAAACAGAGAAGGGTTGAGTATCGATGACAAAGGTGCAAGTGGAAAAACAGCTTTACATCAAGCAGCTGAGAAAAGCCATTCAGCATCTGTAGAATTTTTGATAGAGAAAGGCGCAGATATCAATATTCAAGATTCTGAAGAAAATACGCCATTGCAACTTGCAACTGACCCTGAGATTATTAAATTGTTACAAGATAAGGTGTTATTTAATGCCGTTAAGCAGGGAGATCGTGATAAAATTAGTGAATATCTTACTAATGGAGCTGATGTTGATGTGACTAACAGGTGGGGATGGGGAATGTTGCATATTGCAGCAGAAAATGGCGACTTATCAATGATAAGGTTTTTACAAAGTAAAGGAGCGAACCTAAACATGAAAAGCATTAGTGGTGAAAGCCCGTTACATGTTGCTACCAAAAATGGATACAAAAATGTTGCTGAGTTCTTGCTTGAACATGGAGTAAGTGCTAGTGAACCAGGCAAAAATAATAAAACGCCATTACATTATGCTGCAGAGGAAGGTTATTTTGAGCTTGTAAAGTTACTAATAGAAAAGAGAGCAGACACCAACGCAAGGGATTCAAACGGTAAAACACCATTACAACTTGCTAAAGAAAAAGAGAATGGAGAAATTACTGAATTGCTGTTAAATGAGGCTATGTTTTATTCTGTAGGAAGGAATGACATACAAAGAGTTAAAGATTACCTTAAAGAAGGAGCTGATGTTAATTATTCTGGTCACAATAACTGGACACCACTGCATTATGCCGCTTATAGAAACCACATAAAACTCATAAAACTTTTAGTAGAAGAAGGGGCAAATGTTAATGCTGGGTCTCATTACATAAAACCTTTACATATTGCTGCTCAATATGGCCATAAAGGCGTAGTGGAATTTTTGCTTAACAGCGGATCAAATATTAATGCTTCTGGTTGGAATAGCTGGACACCACTCCATTATGCTGCTGATTCTGGTCACTCAGAGGTTGTGAAGTTGCTTATAGAAAGAGAGGCAGATATTAATGTTCAAGATTTTCATGGCAAGATACCGTTACAACTTGCTACAGAAAAGCGCCACCTAGAAGTCATAAAAGCTCTTTCAAACGCAGGATTATTTGATGCGATAAGTCAGAAAGATTTTAGAAAGGTTGAACACTATTTTAATATAGGTGCAGATGTTAACTCTAGAGATGATAACGACTTAACACCATTGCACAAAGCTGCTCAAGGTGGTGATTTAGAGATTGTCAGGTTTCTTCTTAGAAAAAAGGCTTATACTAATGCTAGAAATAATAAAGATTACCTTACTCCGCTCCATGAAGCTGCTAAGAGTGGTAACTTAGAAGTTGTGAAACTACTTATTAACTTTAGATCAAACATTCATGATCAAACGATAAGTGGAACAAAATCTTTGCATATTGCTGCTGAGTATGGACATAAAGATATCGTAGAGTTTTTCCTCAATAGGGGATTAAGTGTCAATGATTTAGATAAGAATCAGTGGACGCCATTACACTATGCTGCCAAGAGTGATAACTTAGAAGTTATAAAGTTCCTCATCAGTAGAGGAGCAGATATCAATGCCAAAGGTTCTAACAATTTAAAGCCTTTGCATATTGCTGCTGAGTACGGTCATAAAGATGTTGTGGAGTTCTTTACTGTAGAAAAACAATTAAGCATTGGTGACCAAGATAAAAGTAATAAAACATTAATGCACTATGCTGCTGAAAGTGGTAATTTGAGCGTTATTGAGTTTCTTGCAGGCAAAGGAGCAAATATTATTGCTTTTGATATTAACGGTGTGAGTCCTTTACATATTGCTGCTGAACATGGACACAAAAATGCTGTTGGGTTTTTCCTTAGCAGAGGATTGAATGTTAACTATCAAGATAAAGAGAGCCAAATACCACTACATTATGCTGCTAAAGGCGGTAATTTGGAAGTGATTAAACTTCTTGTAAGTAGAGGAGCAAATGTCAATGCTCAGGATTCTAGTAATGCAAAACCTTTGCATTATGCTGCTCAGTATGGTCATAAGGATATAGTAGAATTTTTTGTTGTGCAAAAGCAGCTAAGTGTTGATGACAAAGGCAAAGACAATTGGACACCTTTATATTATGCTGCTAAAGGCAGGAATAATAAACACATTGATGATAGTAAACTTTTAGAGGTTATTAGGTTTCTTGTTCGTCAAGATAGAAACATCATCAATAATAAAGATGCTTACGGTGCTGGGCCTTTACATATTGCAGCCAAGTATGGACATGAGCGTATCGTAGAGTTTTTTATGCAAAAAGAATTAAATGTTAATAATGCTGATTATCAGCAATTAACACCTTTGCATTATGCTGCCCAGCATGGGCGCTTGAAGGCTACTAAATCTTTGGTTGAAGAAGGTGCAGATACTAAAGCTGTAAGTAATGATGGAAAAAGACCGATACACTCCGCAGCTAATAACGTACATAAAAATATTGTACTGTTCTTCGTACAACAAGGGCTCAGTATTAATGATCCGGATACTAGTTTAATGTGGACGCCATTACATTATGCTGCCCATTCTGGTAATTTGGATTTTGTCCGATCGCTTTTAGCTGAGGGAGCAAATTTTAATGCTATAGATGCTAACAGCGCAAAACCTTTGCACATTGCTGCTGAACGTGGGCATCAAAAAGTTATAGAACTTTTAATAAACCAGGGAATGAATGTTAATGATTTAGGTCAGGACAATTGGACACCATTACACTATGCTGCAAGGCATGGTCATTTGGGAGCTGTAAGGTTTTTAGTAGAAGAGAAAGGAGCAAATATTAATGCTGTTGATCTGAGTAGTAAAATGCCTCTACATGTTGCTGCTGAGAATGGACATAAAGACATTGTAAAATTTTTCCTTGATAAAGGAATAAGTGTTAATGCTGTAGGTGCAGATAATTGGACGCCTCTCCACTTTGCTGCTAGTAATGGTCATTTAGAAACCGTCAAGTTTCTTGTAGAGGAAAAAGAAGCAGATATTAATCTTCTCAGTATTGATCATGAAAATCCACTTGATGTAGCTATTTCTACAAACCGTATAAGTGTAGCAGAATACTTAAGCCAAGCTCTGGAAGAAAAAGAGCATGTTGCTAATATCAGGCATAGTCGCCATCTTTTTGCTACTGCAGATCAGTTTCAAAGCAGTGGTGCAGGCAGGCACTCTTCGCTGATAGGTAGCTGGGTTTCTTGGGTAAAAGGTTGGATACCTAATACTGAACAGCCATTTTTACCAGGTAAGGTGGCCAGCTGTAAATCAGCTACACCTATTATTCAAGAAAGGCTTGGGAATATTAGTAATGCAGACATGATGCTTTATTATGTATTATATAGCTGGTTCAATGGAAATAAATGCAACATGAAATGTAGAGCTTATGAAAGCAGTACTTTATCAAAAGAGGAGACAATAGGCTGTACTTTACGTATAGTGGAAAAGCTAGAACAAGTAATGAAGCAAGCAGCTTGTAGCAGTGGTATAGCATGGAAATCAGTAAGGATTGATTTTTTAGAAGTACAAAAAACTATCACAGCAAAAATTACAAGTGGCAATTATGATACAATTGCTAGTCTTTTAGACTCATATGTAGAAAAGGCATTTTCACAAAATTTAAGTCAAAAGCAAATCGATGGATTTAAAAAAGCCTATAATAGTAAGAAAGACCGAATATTAAATAGTGCTGATTCGCAAACCCAAGCTAGCATCCAAGTACCTACCTCTATACAAAGTGTTCTTATAGAAAAAGGTATCACAAATGAAAAAAGCAAAGAGACCTGCTACTCATTATTAAAATAGCAGGTATAGAAGTTACCAGTTAATCGTTGCTTTATAAGGAACCATAATTATGATTTCCTCAAGTTTACTTATATCTGCATTGTTGACTTGAATATTCCAGTCAGTGCCAATTGTTAGTGAAGGATTAACAATCTTTTTAGAATTACGTTCCCAGTTGTAGTTATCCAATTTTATAGTTATTTTATCTGCATCTGGCGTTGTAGGTATGATACAGATATTGTTACCATCATTTAAATCAACTTCTGGATCCTTTACATGAATAGGAAAGATTTCAGGAAATAGCTTGAACTTTAACTCAGAGAATTGCCCCTTTGCCTGTTTAAACTTGCCCCATTCTTCCGGGTAGACCGCACTTAGATTGACAACTAATGTACCTTGATAGTACTTTATTTGATCAAGATTTTTTACTTGACGACTTAAAACCTCACCTCCATTTAGAGCTGTATAGTCTAAATGAATTATCACATCAGAAATAGTACTAATATCAAACCTATTGGTTGCTTGAGGAAGGCTTAATTCCCAGGTAGAAACTGCACCTGTGCCTTCAAATGGTAAGTAACGTTCATCACCAAAACTAAGTTCAAATAACCCACTATCTTGATCAGCTTTTGAGATAGCAATTTCTTGATTTGGCTTCCAGTTAACTCTTAAAAGATCAGTTTCAGGCTGTTCTTCTTCACTTGGGTTCACTAAGTATTTAATTGCGTTTATTGCACCATCGCTTTTTAACACTACTTGGTTACTTGTTTGTTGCAAACTTGCATGAACATTTTCATAAGGACCAACTACTGCTGGAACAGTAATCTTTATATCTTTAATCTTACGAGCATAGTGACCAGGGAAATCAAGGTCAAATAATTTTTCCGTGAAGGAGAATTTACAGCTTCCCTTAGTTTTAAGCTCATGAAGTGCTATAGGATCAAGAGATTTAAGTGAGATTACTTTAGTGATTTCTAACCTTCTTTCATTGGTATCATGGTACTCTTTGTCAAGTTGCTCAAGTTCAAACTTTAACTTTTGTCCTGAAAGTAGGCCTTCTTTTAAGCTATTCCAGTGCCCTGGTTGAATGAACGCTTTGCCGTTATCAATCTCATACTGATAAGTCCATTCAGCTTGCCTTGCAACTTCTAGTGCAAGTCTATAAGTTTTAATATATAAGCTTTTAAGTTCTCCCTTCATCCAGCTATATAACTCTTGGTTAGTAAATTTACTTCTAAAGAACTCTTCTTTTTCTCTGATTTGCTTGATTGATTCCTTGTGGGCTCTAAGGTCTTGTGTAGCATTAGCTTGATTTATTCTATTAGCTTCTATTTGATGGCTAATTTGCTCAACATCATGAGTTGCCATGATTTTTTGCAGATCCCAATCTTGTGCCCGTCTTTCGTAGCTTGCTGATGTGCTTACATTCTGTGATATATTAGATAGTGTGTTTGATGTTAATATCATTGATTCAGCAGTAGCTTTTGCAACCCCTTCAGGTTTACTACCACCACATGCTAATCCAAAAATATTTGGAATAAGACTTAAAGCTCCAGCAATTAGCGTGGCATAATTTGAAAGAGTTAAAAAAGTTGTAGAAGCAACAGCTGCAACTATTGCTGCAATTTCAGCAGCTGATAATCCGTCATTAATTAATTTCTCATAGTGAGATTTTCGATCCTTTGCACTGCTTAAGCTTACATTAAGGGCTTTAGCTTCTTCTTTTAATGCTTCTATGGCTTTTTCCTTAATAGCTGTCATTAAGTTAGCCATTGCAGCTTCTTGTTTGTTGTAAAGTAAACTAAGTGCTTCAGCATCTTTCTTTTCTAAAGCACTTAGCAGTTCTGAGCCAATTTGAGTAACGGTATCAGCAATTGATTTAGCATAAGTGATCATGTACTTGAAACGGTAATGAGGCACTTGGGCTATTTTTGGTAACCTTATAATACTTCCACCGACTGCAGTACTTATTAGTTGTCTTGGATCAATTGGTGGTTGGAATAGAGGAAGCTCTAAACGTTTACCTTTGATATCCAAGCAATGTCTTATTTTATAAAGACGATCCTCAATCCTATCCCACAAGGCAATAAAATCTTTATTTTCTGGAGTACAGAAATAGCTGCAATACATAGTTGTATCAAGCGCTCTTGTAGTTCTGCTAGAAGCCACTATATTTTGTTGATTAGTGTTTGCTGGAATAGCTGCTTCTATTTTACACATATTGTTTTTATTACCTAATAATTGATCTATATCTTTAGGGCACTCAATAGCGTGCTTTCCTTTCTTTTTAGGTTTTTCTCCAAGAAGATCCCAAGCTCTAATATAAAGCATTGTTGCCTGATTAATTCCTTCCCATGAATTTTGAGAAAAGAGCATATCACCCCAGTCAATCAAGTTATCTACATACGATATTATCACATACTTCTCATAAGAGATCTTTTTCTTGTCAGCCTCTTTGTACGGATCAAGTAAATCAATTAACTTTCCACTATCACACTTCTCATTATCATATGGATTTCCGCATTTAGCTTTAAAAGGAACAAATTGCCATGCATCGCAACTTTTTTTGAGAGGGTTAAAGATATATTGGTACCACTTACGTGCTTCAGCAAACTTCTGCTCTTGATTGAATAGATATGCAACCAGTGTTGGAATATGGAAGAATATTTCCCATAAATATACTCCGTAAAATTTATCAAAACTTTCGTTAAAATATTTTGCTGTTTCTAACAATTGCTTAATATTTTCCTTATCATGTGCTAGATCTGATGGAGTTTTTCCTGCCTTATTCTTAAGTATAATAGCACCACTATCTATAAGATTTTTCACTTCATTCAATCTACCAAGCTTTACTTTTTGGTGAAGGGGAGTATTGCCATGTTTATCAGCCGTATTAACTTTCTGCCCAAATGTTAAAATTACCTCTGAACCTCCTACATAAGCTTCTTTATATGATTTATCAATAAAATTAACAACTATAGGCTCTTCTAACGAGATATTAGTATTATCTTTTTGATTAAACAGACCTGTTACTAATTCTATATCTTGTGTTTTTTGTACATCTAACTTTCCGAAATACTCATCTTTCTTTTTCGTTAAGATATCTTGATTGTATTCGTTCTTTATTTTTTTTTCCAAATCTGTTTTTTCTTTCTTAAATTCTGCTATTTTTTCTATTTTTGTGTGTATTTTTTCATTTAATCCACCTATTTCTTCATTTAATCCACCTATTTCTTCATTTAATCCACCTATTTTGTTTTCAAGTTGAGCTATAGTACCGTTTTTTTCTAGTTCATCCTTTTCTCCTTCTAAAGTCACTATGTTTTTTTCTTTTGCCAATTTACCTATCTCATCTGTTAGATTCGTTGCTTCTATCTCTAAACTTGTTAATTGTGTCAGTACTCCTAATTTACTCTCCACAATTTCTTTTGACTTTCTTAATCTCAGTTCTAAGCTATTTATTGCTTCCTGTAACTTTCCTTTCTCTACTGATACTTTTGGTAAATTATCTTGTATTGACTTCTCTTGCTGTAAGTCATCCAACCGTTTCTTTAAATTCTCTACTTTTCTCTGTAAATCATCCCCCTTCCTTTTTCTCTCCATTATAGAGTCTATTATACTTTGCAGATCATTTTTCTGCTTTTCTTTTATTTTTCTTTCACCTTCCTGTTCATTTCTATTGTTTTCTAGCTTTTCCTTCTCCTTACAAAAATCGTTTATTTTTCGATCTTTCATTTCTATTTTCGTTTCTATTTCCTCTTTTTCAGCTTTGATCTTTTCATCGTATTGTTCTTTTCTTATTTTGTATGAGTTTTCTATACTACTTTTTGCCTCATTCAAATTCTTTGATTTGTGAATAAGGTATTCCGAATCTGTAAAGGAATAGGTACTTTCTCCTTTTAACCGAAGGTATTTTGTCAAAACAAACTCACTATTTTCGAACTCCTGCTCCATAGATCTGATCAACACTTCTTGTTCCTCATTAAGCCTGACTTTAAGTTTTCCGTAAAATTCACCTCTTATCAATTTTTTATATCTTTCAATCTCGTTTTTGTAAAATAAATTTGCACTATCTCCAGCCGCTCTGTTTTTTATGTGATTTTTGTGTTCATCTATCTTGGATAGATATTCTATCATTTTACGCTCGTACTCATATTCTCTCTTAATTTCACCAGATAGTTGTTGCTGAGCTGACCAGCTGCCATCCACTTTCTTAAATATATAATTCACAATTAAAGTAGAGTCATCTATTGATCTGTTCTCAACTTGTTTTTCCTTTTTAATTCTTTGTAACCAAAAAATAAATACTTTACCAAATGCGTAGATTATCCTTGCTATACTAACTGGCATTTTTGTATCAATTTTTTCCCAAGGCAGCCAATTTTGTGCCTGATCACTTTTAAAATCAGCAACGCGATAATAGTAAATATAAGGTTCTGCCTGAGTCCGACCTATTACATACAACTTTTCCTTTTCTTTTGCAAAATACATATCAACTATTTCTAGGTTTACAAGCTGTGCAAAATCTTCAAAGTACTTAATATATGCGTTAGCTGCCTCTTCATCTGTGAGATTACCTTGCATCAAAGTATTTTGTAATTCCTTATACTCTGCAGTTGCAGATTTACGTAGCGTAGGGTTTAGATAATTTTCAGGGTATAAAGCAACCTTTTTAGTTGCTTCCCATTCTCTATAATTATCCAACAAATCCCACATTTCTTCAGTTAATTTAGAGTTGACTGTTACTCCTTCTTCTAGCCCTAACATACAACGGTGAATATATAGCTGAAGACTATTTAGCCCTGCCTTAAGCAGAGAGATTTTTGAGCAATCGCTCATTTCAACATCAATCAAAAGAAATGCATACAAACCTCGCATATTCTTGTTTTTGATTTCAGGATATGTATGTAACATGTAGCCTGCTAGAATATTACGCTTTTGATCTTCTAGGTGCTCTTTTACTCCTTCTACATAGCTTAGCGATTCCTGTAGTCTTTTTGCAGCGCTATTGTACTGATCCCATCCAGTAGATGCTGGTAAATTATGCAAGTCTTTTAGTTCCAACAAAATCTCACCAGCTATTCCTGTTTGCTCTGACATGTCCGTAAAAGACTTAATTTTTAGCAAAGAATCTATAGGATGATTCTCTTTACTGAAACACTTTTTAAAAGCATTAATTTCTTTGATTTGATTTAGTAACTTTTTATCCAAATTAGTAAGCTGTGCTATTTTTTCTGTAACTTTGCTTTCATCATAACTGTCACGTAGCCATTCTACATATTGTGAAAGAGTAAGTTCGTTACCTGAAAACTCATCCTGAAGTGTTTTGTAATTTTCAAGAGTCTTAATCTGATCTTCTGTCCACGTTGCTTTTAGCTTATAGGCATCTGCATGATTTGTAATATGATCTATATCTTCTGCATCCATCTTGAGCGTTGTAAATACAGCTGTATTATTTAAAAGCTCTTCGATTGCTGCGTCATACGTTACAGATAAACCTATCGAGTATACCCGTTCGTATGTATCACCTTTTGCATTCTTGAAAACTAGAGTTGCTTTATTATTTCGAACACTTATGGAAGTACACTCATCAGGTTTGTAAACATCGACAGCTTTCCAAGCTTTAGCCGTGTTGTCATAAATATCTATTTTTCCACAATATCTTGTGCTACTTGTGATTTCTGCAAGCAATCCATCAGGTATTTCATTATCTACAGCTACATGCACTACCCAATTTTTACTTATAGAATCATAAATATATACTTGACCGGTAGCTCTATTATCCTTCTTCCTTGTAAAAAATATAGCCTTTGCATCAACTACAGCTACTGATACATTTTCACGAACTTCACTAACTGTATGCGCTGTCCAACTATTAGCAATACTGTCATAAATATCTACTTGTGAAGAGAACTGTTCATTACCCTTATCGCCACCAAAGAAAATAGCCTGTTTATTAACTACAGCAACTGATGTCATATCACGTGCTTCACTTACTGTATCGCGCACTTCTACCCACTTTTCAGTTTTAGCATCATAAATGTCTATTTTATTGGACCTTGTTTGACCTACTTTACCACCAAAGAAAATAGCTTTGCCATCAACCACAGCTACTGATGCATTTTCACGAGCTTCACTAACTGTATGCATTGTCCATTTTTCAGCTTTACTATCATAGATATCAACCTTTGAAGAACACTGGTTATCACCTTTACTACCACCAAAGAAAATAACTTTCGTATCAATTATAGCTACTGATGCGTTTGATCGTGCTTCACTAGCTGTATCTGTGCGATTTACCCATTCTCCATTATTATATATATCTATCGCACTTGATCTTGTTTTATTAATTTTACCACCAAAGAAAATGGCTTTTTCACCAACTACAGCAACCGAAGCATTTGAGCGAGCTCCACTCGCTGTATGTTTTTCCCACACGCCATCATCATAGACGTCTATTTGTGATGAACATCTTCTATTATCTTTATTTCCACCAAGGAAAATAGCTTTGCCGCCAATAACAACCACTGCAGCACTATCACGTGCCTCACTAGCTGCTTCAGTTGACCAGCCTCCAGTATCTTCATCATAAATGTCTATTTTTCGTGAGTATTCATTTTCACTTTTCTTGCCACCAAAGAAAATAGTCTTTTTACCAATTGTTGCCACTGCTACGTTCTCTCGTGGTTCACTAATTGAATGCTCTACAGAACTTTTATTACGTACTTTACTTTCTCCAAGAAAAATAGCCTTATTGCCAATTATACCTACATCATGAACAATATTTTTATTTGGAGACTCAAGTCTTAATAACTGCAAATTTGTTGGCTGCTTTTCTGTAAATTGATGAGCTGCGGCTAATACGTCAGAGCTTATGTTAAAATGTTTACGTATTTCATTATGAAGATTCTCTCGTTCTTCTATTACCTCACTTATTCTTGTTTTGCATTTTTCAGAAAGTGTAGAATCATTGATTAATGCATCCAACCTTTCCTTGCTTGTTAGTTTTTTGTTTCCCGTTTTTTCTATTATTTCTTTTATTTTATATTCTTCAGAAAGTGTAGAGTCATTAATTAGCGAATCTAATTTTTCTTTGCTTTTTAATTCTTCCAATATACCTTTTATTTTCGTTTTGCAATCCACAGAAAGTGTAGAATTATTCATCAACGCATCTAATTTCTCTCTGTTTTTTAATTTTTTGATTTCTGATTCTTCCAGTATTTTTTCTATTTGTATTTTCCACTCGCCAGTAAGCTCAGCGTGACTCACTAACGAGTCTAGCCTTTTTCTGATTTCTAATTCTTGATTCTTTTCTATTTCTTCCTCTATCTCATTTATCTCCTTTACATGCTGGTGAGAAAGTGCAGAAGAGTTGATCAATGTGTTTAATTGCTCAATGGTAATAGAATTGTTATTTAGCCAATTATTTAATTCAAAAATACGCTCTATATTATCTAGATTTAGATCAGTGATGTTTAGCTGCAGTAAAATTTGTACTATTTCTGCTGTTGATATATTCATCAACCTTGCTAGCAGGATTTGCTTATGTACTTCTGAGATTAATGATTTTCCAATTTTGTCAGAAACTTCATCGTTATAGTTGACCAAAGAAATGAGCTCGTTATCACTAATATTCCAAATTTTCTTTAGTATAGTACTATTATCTGTGTTTGTAACTAAATCCTTAAGCTTAAATTCACTTGGTAACACTGCAATTAGCGCGTTTAACTTACCAAATAACAATTTTAGTTGCCCAGCAAGCTGAGTAAAGTTGTGTAGAAACTTTTGCTCTTTAACACTAATTTTTTCTTGTTTCTTGGCTTTCTTGCTATGAGTAGTAGATTTATAGTTATCAAGCAGCCATTCCACTTCCTGACGTTTGACTCCAGTTCTTGCAATGAATTCATCAAAATTTTCTTCTTTAAATGGTTCAGAAGGTTCCTCTATACCATAAATTTTCTTTAAGTCTGATTCTTTTACTCCTTGTAAAAAGAATAGAGATTCTGCTGCATTACTAGCATCTTCTTTATTTTTACTGGCTTCTATTGATATAGAGGCATCTTGGTACAGTTTACATACCTCACTCAAAGGCTTCTTAAATTTTTCCTGTAAGTTTTTTATTCTGCTTATCTCCTTTAAAGAATTTGCATCGATTTCTTTTATTTTTCTATTATCAACAGCAATCAGTACGCCACTCAGCTCGTCAAATGACCAGCCAAGTTTATTTGCAAGGCGAATAAAGCGATGTAGAAAGCCTAATGCCTGATCAATGTTATCTATATTACCAGAATTGATACTTAGCTTATTGGCAGGATCAATTCTGTTATAGCAGTCAATTAGCCGCTCTAATTTATCAGAGTCTATATTAGTTTGAGCAATGAACTTCTCAACGTTTTTAAGTTCACTTTCACTTGTACCATAAACTTCGCTTAAGTTAGAATTTGTAGAAGTGATAAGATCATATTCTTCTGGAGAAAGGCCTAAAGATTCTGCAACGTTATCAGCTTCTGGTTTTAGCACCTTATATAGATCAGCTAAAGTAATGCCTTGTTTTTCGAGATAAGCGCGTATGCTAACTAAAGCAAAATTAGCAGGCAGATTAAATGGATATTTAGCTGTTGCTAACTTCT
The DNA here is from genome assembly GCF_964028355.1 of Wolbachia endosymbiont (group B) of Gerris lacustris. Taxonomy (NCBI): domain Bacteria; kingdom Pseudomonadati; phylum Pseudomonadota; class Alphaproteobacteria; order Rickettsiales; family Anaplasmataceae; genus Wolbachia; species Wolbachia endosymbiont (group B) of Gerris lacustris. The sequence continues at coordinate 153,747 of NZ_OZ034761.1, read as the reverse complement.
GTAGAGCATTGCCACCTAGTTTCCTATCTAGATTCTTCCCCATTATCTCATTAGCAATCTCTAGGTATAACTTTGTTTTGTTAGTGCTATTACAATCTAGTGGAAGCTCAAATAAGTCAGGACGACGTTCTTTAAGCTTATGCCCTGGAATATACTTTTCAATAGTCTCAACTAGCTTAACAAAGTAAGCTGCTGGACTTAAGACTGACTGGCAGTGATCACATTCGTTGTAACCATCTTTAGTTTTTAATATATCTTCAACTATGTTGCTATCTGCATTAGTATTTGTGGTTGTCATATTATTCCCCTTGTAAACTGTGTATAATTCCGTCGCACTCCGCTGCAGTATCATGATCAATATTGCAAACTCGTAGTGCTCGGTAATGTGGTTCGGTCATTTCTCTGGCATTTTCTATATACCGAGAGACGAATTCCCTTCTTGCTAAGGCCTTCTGATAAATATCTTTAGCCTCTTGCTCTGTGATTGTGTCTTTTACCCTCTCAACAAAGACATCCTCACATAAATCTGTAATTTTAAATGTTGAGTCATATAAATACTCATCATTTTCATTTTTAAAGCTGAGTAATTTCTCAGCTTCTTCAATGTTTATTCCCATCTTCTCTAGGCGAAGTTGGAAATCGTTAATTCTGTCATCCATAATTTTCTCCTTTAATTAAAAAAATCCTTTGTTTATGCCTAATTAAATTTATCCTGTTCTCCTCTTTTTTGCTTGTTGGTTTATCGTTTCTATTCCTTCTTGGTTATTGTCATTAGAAGGTTGTAGTCTTTCTTTGTCTATACTGGAACTAGTAGACAGGTTATTATCATTTGTAGGTAGACGCAAAGCAAATTTTTCTTTGTAATTTATTGAATTTTCGATCCATTGTGAAATAAGTGTTTCTAAATTAGAACTCTTAGAAGTTGTAGGACCTGTAGTACCTATAGAACTTATAGAAGTGTCAAAATTTTTTGCTGCGTCCTCGAGATCTTTTTTCACGCTTAAGCCCGCCTTTCCTTCATACTTATACTTTTTTAGCACAGGAGATAAATCTTTCTTGAGAAATCCAGTCACTTCCTCATATGTTAAATCTTTGCTCCAATTTCTCTCCTGGAGAAATTTTAACTGCGCTTTATCAGACACTTTATCTAAACTAGTGTTTGCTGACGCATGTATTAAGTTAGTTTTTGCAGCCATCTTAGTGAGCTTTTTTGCCAACTTCCCATTCTTCCCTTCGAAATCTATCATAATATTGTCAGTTAAGAGGTATGGCTGAGTGTGAGCTGCATGGATTGTCTTACTCAATTCACCTTTTCCAATTTGAACAGTAGCCTTTTCTTGAAAGCTAATATTCTGTGGAATTAATTCCTCTTCAAGTAAGTATCTTACGAATACAGTAGTCTTGATAAGATTTGCAATACGATCGTTCATATGATCTTGAAGATCCTTTTTTACTGGAGTTTTTGCAGAACCTTTTTTTATAGGGATATTTTTTCGATTTTCCCCATCAACGTCAACGCCATTGATAGGATTTCCTTTGACAAACAGATAAAGGTTAAAGCCATCAACAGTCCCAGCAGGATCAGGATTTATCCACCTTAGGAGCCAAGGAGCGTAGTAACGTGCACCGTAGTAGTAAAGACCCGTGCTCTCATCTCTTTCCTTTCCTGAATATCTATATTCTTTTTCAGTTACTTCACGAGCTGTTTTTCCTGCAATAAGGGCTGTACCACCAAATGGCAGATATTCCTCATATGTCATGATTTCAGCATTATCATTTAACTCTAAGGCTGCCGAATCTAAATGATTACTCAGCTGATAACGATCTTGGTTTTCTCTAGTTTCATCTGAAGTTCCTTTTGTCCAATAATGATGTAGAGCTACTCTACTTTTATCGTCCATTATATGAACAGTGTATTTCTCTTTATTTAAATTATTATTTTGATAGGTTCTGGTAACCTCAATATCACCAAAGTAGATTTTTTCTACTCGAGTAGAGTTTGTTTCATTATTCTGATAGGTTTCAGTAATTTTACGTATCCGCTCTCCGCTACTATCATAAACATAATATTCACTATCATTTTTACCATTAGGCCTTGTTACAATATCAACATACGCTATGTTATCACGGTAATTCCAGTGTAAATTCTGTGTACCACTGAGCTTCAATAAATTACCTCTTTCATCATAACTTCCATCTATACCATTTTCACTCACAGGCCTTCTATCTACTACCTGTAAACTGCGATTAGATCTATTCGATATGTAAAATTCTTTAGTAGAGCCATGAACTCCTGTATGCCTAATTTTTGTGATATTGCTTCCATAATCAAAGTCATAATATTCCGTGTAATTGCTAATCGCATTTTGGTTATTTAGATGCGGAATCGGTGTAATAATTTCTTCCTTTCCATTCAGCGCTGGATGTTCCTTTCCAGTTGCTTGAGTCAGCCGATAAAGCGAATCGTAATGATAATCAGACTTAGTATCTATACTTTTGTTATTTGGAAAAATAGTCTTATAAGACTCATCTTCCATTGTGGTAATGTTACCTACAGGATCATACGTGTAGTTAATACTTTGTAATTTCTTTTGTTCCTTTTGACTTGTCAGCTTAGTGAGCTGAAAAGTTTTAGGGTCATAGCTATAGCTGGTAACAACACCATTGCCATAAGCAATTGACGTACGCTGACCCTTAGGGTTATAGCTAATATCAGAAACGTAGGTTTTAATTGCTTCTTCTTGCTTCTTAAGTTTAATTTGTTTTACTCTCCCCGCTATATCATAAATTGGACTATGAGTATTATTTTGTGGATCTGTTTTTTCAATGATTTCTCCGATTGCATTATACTTTACACTTGAGTTAAATATTTCTCGTTCAAGATCTGCATAAGTTGTAGTAATACTTTCAACGTTTTGCCAATTTGCCTCTTGTTTATAATTCTTCCTCAGAATGTAGCTACTTTTTAATGTCTGACCTTTAAAATCATTTTCTTTAGCTTCAGTTAATCCTGCTTGATCGTAATGGGCAATAAGCGTTCCATAACGATTGGTAGCCTTATCTTGAATGTCTTCAGAGTAAAAGAATTTTTCGACGACATTATTATTTAAATTTAGGTCCTGATCAGTAATTTTTACTCTTACTGGTCGTTGCAATTTATCATATTCTGTGTAAGTAAGTGATCCTTTGCCATCCCAATTGTATACGCTACTCCCTGCAACATTTGCTAAATTCCAGGTTTCTCCGGCATCAACACTGGCACTTTTTAAAAGTCCAGCCATCGAATAAACATGGCGAAAATTTTTTACCTTTTCGTTTTCTTCTTTACCTTGGTTTTGCTCATAAAATCTTGCATCAACACTTTCCAGCTCATTTCCTTGAATATCAAGTTCAACGTGGGATTTTAATTCTATACTGCTTTGTCCGTCCTTATTTAAGGTTTCTATCTGCAGAAACTTTCTTCCTAAACTGTCTAAATGCTCTATGGTTGGTGTATTGTAGTGTTTTTCTGCTTTTTCTAATGCATCTTTTTCACTTTCCAACGTTTCGTTTTCTGCATTAGCAAAAAACTCTTTATAGTATGTCGAATCTTTCACTGTATCATTAAGATCAAAATTCTTGATAGTCCACGAATCAAATTCTACTTTGCTGAAAAAACCTTTTGCCGTATCAATACGAATATTCCTCAGCAGAGGATCATAATAAAGAGTGTCAGATACTCCTTGATTACGCACACTCTCTTCGAGGTCATAAAAAGGTGAATTACTATAAAAAGGTTCATACTTTTTCACCTCCGTACCTTTATTGTTATATACAACTCTCCCTGATGCTAGCCACTTTTCACTCTCAGAATCAGTCAGCATTTTAGTTTCAAGATTTCTACCAAATCCATCAATATGAGTTACAACTCTCCTGATTCTTGTAGAACTTCCTTCTGAAACATGAGTTTCTCTCAGCAAGTTAATCACATGCACAGGTTGGCCATTTCTTCTCCATGCTTCCAGATCATAATAAAAGAAACTGGTTGCATTCTGTAAATAGTACTCTGGACCGTTTGCTCCTTCTGCTGTCCCTAAAACATCTTCAAAATTTGGATTCTTTCTAACTTGATATTCGAGTAGTGGCTTATCACCTTTTTCTTCTCCGTTTTCGCTGCCGTAAATTGAAGTAGCGATTACCACTCCAAGTGGATTTAAAATAACTTCTGATACATTATTATTGTGATCAATAAGTTTTACTGGTGTTAAACGTTGATAATCATATTCTGCTGTCGTTTCATAACTTGAGCTTGCAGTTGCCTTTACAATCGTTTTTATTGGCAGTAAATTATACTGATCATAAACAACTGCAGTCTCAGCGCCAAAAACATCAATTACTTTTTCAGGTAAATAATATTTATCACTACCACAATAATGTTGCGTAGGACTTGGTGCCCACCAGAAGTTGTTTGACGTTTTCTTATAGCCAAGATCTTTGAGCATTTGCTCAGAGGTTATTTTACCAGAAAATACTTCTTTTATTTGACTATCAGAAAATACCATAGCTTCAGTATGGTGGAGAAGCGCTTGCTTAGTTACCGATCCTAGCGGCAAAACTCCACTTTGCTCTTCATTCCAATAGTAATTGTGATTTTCACTTAAGAGTCTCGCCTCTAGGCTTGTATAATTTAAAGCTTCTTCAAACCTAATAGTGTTTTGTAGAGATCTCTCTACGTGATTTCTTAAGTCATTAATATTGATATAACCGTCAAGTAAGCCCCCAATCTCAAAAGCTTGTGATTTGTATAAAGTTCCAAGTAAGTAAAATCTTTCAGTATTATTTATGTAAAAGCTCTGTTCTAAAGTAGCGTGTAACTTTTGCTGTTCTAAATAATTATTTGGCTGATTTCGACGCGGATAAGTAATACTTGCTGATTTAGTGACATTACCATATTCATCTACTTCTAAAACAAAATCGTGCTGAATACGTGGATCACAGCAATTTCTTTCATAGTGATAACTAATTGTTTCTTGTAAGTTAACAAAAAATGTTCCGTATTTAAAAACTTTGTGAGAACTATCATTACTAGACTTCAATAATTTTACTGCAGCGCTGGATTCAGTGACTGAGTATGGATGTAAGTAGAGCTCTCCTTTATCTAAACCATAGACTTCTTGTCTTAGCACTTGCCCCTGAATAGCTCGGTATGCCTGTCTTTTGTCCTCTATTGAGATGATATTTTCATCAAATACCTGAGGAGTGATTCTTAAGGCTTTCTCATCCCCTTGGTAAAATTCTTTTCTATAACTTTCAACTAAATCTTTCGCCTTTTTGTAAGCTCCAGTGTGATACCAAGTCTTAGTGTAAATTGGCGCTACATAATGCTCTTTTTCGGCTTGATTGATCGTGGAAAAATCTTCTGTATCCCAAGTTTCTACAAAACCAAAACCTCGAAATTCTTTTTCAGTGTAATCATAAAAACCATGATGATAGCAATATTTGTTGGTCAGTCTACTTCCTACTATGTTATCTATGGTTTCTATTTTTTCAATCACTTGTACTGGAAACGGTAAATTCGTTACCCACGGGCGATTTTCTTTTCTATCCTCTAAGTAAAACTTAGTAGAAGCTGCATAATGAAGACGGGTAATGTTACCCATGTTATTATCTATTTGCTTCAGCAAGTGCGGTTTTACTCCATTGTAAAAATCATAGTATAAATGCTGTAACTTTAAACTTTGATCCAGATAGCTAATAAGCAAACAGTTAGTTCCATTTCCTAGAATGTCAGCAAACTCAATACGACCAATTTGATTGTAATTCAACGGTAATTTCAAAGTTACTGGTTTACTGAAAGAGTTGCCGCTATTGTTATAGTAGATATCTAAGCTATTATGGTTAGCATAAACTAGATCTGTAGTACCAGAACCGTCAATATCAGCAAAGTAAAGTCTTTTTGCATTAAATCCATCCCTAAAGTATGGAGCATTTTTAAATACAACTTTTTCACCAAATTTACCGTAGCCAAGATTTGGCCAACACTCTACTTTACCATTTTCTATCTTTACTAAGTGGCTCTTACCATCACCAAACATATCAGCAAAGCGTACTAAAGTACTCTCTGAACTGGCACGTTGATTTGGCAAATCTTTTGGCGCTCTACTGTAAATAGCCTTTTTATACCCTTTTTTACCAGCAGATGGATATACTCTGACATTTTCTCCCTCAAACACTACGATATCAGTTCTTCCATCTCCGGTGACATCAATCATTTCCTTAAGTTCACTACTTAAGTTAACTACTTGCGATTCAAGAGGCTTAAATTCACTCCACTTACTATTGCCATCAAAGTCATGGTAACCTTGAAAGCTGCTCTCATTCACGTAAAGTTGTAACTCACCGTTACCTTCCATGCTCATCAGTGAATAAGTAGTTTTTCGCAGTAATGATGGAAATTTTTCTAGCAGTTTTGCCTGAGAAAATTCTCCATTTCCATTTGGCCTAAAATAAAGGATTGTATTGCCATCGTTATACAATATTCCTTCAATACCTTCTTGATATAAATCAACCGATTGAAACCTTTGATCATTTAAGTACCCAGGAAAGTTTTTGTTTATTCCTTCTATTTTTACCGATCTAAAAGAGTTTTTATTATTTAAATTATGAAGATCTAAAAAAACTCCTTTTTCTTTTATGACAAGAGTTTTTTCACTATCTTTAATTTTCCAATTTGAGTTTTCTTCAGAAATTTCTGAATCCTGCTCTGAAAATACAAAATCTTGTTCTTTTAAAATCTGCAAAAGCTGTTTAGATGGTTTATTTTCATCTTTTACTGCAACTGCTGAAGTTGTCGAAATATAAGTTGGATTATCGCTAGTATGAGAAAAAACTAAAGTTGGTGTAGCCTTAGTAAATCTTTTTTCTCCTCTCTCATAATAGCCAACTTGTTTTACCGCTCTTAAGTAGGTAATTGTTGGTTTTTTATCGTAATCAAAATATGTGCCATTTACTAATATTGGCTCTCCATCAAAATGGTGGTAAATTCTTATAGCTCGACATAACAGCTCAGTTCTAACTGCAAACCCTGTAATGTGTGAGGTAAATGGATCCGGGCGGATGATAGCTTTTCTCTCTTTGTTGTACTTTTTATCTATCGGACTGGTAAAATCATTTTCGCCATAATCAAACAGAACTTCAAAATGGTTATAATTTAGTTCTTGGTTATATCCATAAGTAATGCGATCTATTACTTTACCACCACCTTGTCTTTCTAAGTTTGCTGTACTTGAGCGATAATAATAAAATATTTTATTTCCATATACATCACTTAATTCCTCAAGTAACCATTCTGCTATGCGGCTATTACTCTTTGGATCATAGATTTGTGCTTGTTTATTTTTACCATAAATGGCAACACTGCCATCTTTACTAGTGACTTGCCAATAAACCGTATTATCATCTCTACTTATCAAACGCTCTATTTTAGCAAACAATCCTTCAACACGTGGCTGATAATAAGTAATATCATATTTGCTATTACTTGTTTGATTAATCGCAACTAAGTCATCTGCTCCTATAAGTACAAAAACATCTTCATCATCATAAGTTGGAATTTTTTTTGATGTTTTTCTGATAATACTTGCTATTGAAACATTAAACCCTATACCAAATACTCTATTGCCACCACCAGAGCTATAATCAACACTTAAAGAAGGCGAAAAATTACGGCACGTTGGAAGTGGAATTGGTATTGAGAAGGACCCAGTACCGGTGAACGAATTAGCTTGAAAAGCTTCACTGATTCCTTTTATCGCTCCTCCACCTTTTGGTAATTCAAGCTTTTTAGCTTCAATAGTGGACTTCTGTGTAGTATCTTTGTTAGGTTCCATTTGATTTGATTGCGTGAAAACGCGCTTTTATGTTATATATATACAAGATTGGTAAAAAAAACGTCCAAATTATTTTTATCAAAAAAGTCTTGCCTTAAACTTATATTATTTTGATAGCACAAAAATCATCAATTACCCTTTGATGACTTTCTATTATTGCCTTTGCCTCTTGCTGCAAACATTTAATATTTTTGAATGTTATATCATCCATCTCAGCTGATGCTACTTTGAGTTGTGATTGTATTCGTATATATTTATCACCCATTACTTGCTCTAGTTGATAATCAACGCAATCTAGTCCAGATGTAAACATCACATTCAGTAGTGGCTTGACCCACCCTATTTTTCCAAATCTCCTTGAGTTAGCATACTTTATACTTCTATCTGTTCCACCAGTGCCTATTGATAGCAGTATAATCTCATCATTTCGAAATAACCTCTTAGCACTTGCATATGCACAAGCCGCTGGATTATTGGCAAACACTCCGCCATCTATCAACACTCTCTCTGTTTGGCTAATTTTCAGACGTTTTGGTGTGAAGTACGTTGGAGCAGCTGTTGTAGCTCTGAGTGCATCTTTCAACTTAATGTTTTTTTCTTTCCAACTTTTGAAGAAAAATTCACAACTATTGTGAATGTCATAACTGGTGAGCAGTAGATTACTTGCAACATCGGCCATAGTACTTTCACCAAAGTATTTGTTGAGAATAAATTCCATATTTCTATACGAGTACTGAGAACCACTCAGCCAAGAAGCAATTGATTTTCTCCAAAATGATGATTGAAAGATATAAGCTCCATACTCTTGGTAAAGTCCAACTAAATCATTGGCAGAGTATTGAGGTTTATTGCTTTTACAAAGTCCAGCAACAATAATCCCACCAGTTGAGGTTCCTGCCATTAAGTCAAAAATTTGAGAAATTGGCTTTTTTGTCCTAGATTCAATTTCTGCTAGAATAATGGCAGGAATTATTCCTCTAATTCCACCTCCATCAACGGATAAAATATACTTTGCCACTTTTTTACTTGTGTTTCTGCTCAAGTTCATTAACTTCTTCAGCGAGGTTTTTAACTCTTTCTTCAAGGCGATAGATAATTTCTGTCGTCCTTTGATTTTGCTCTATAAACCTATCATGAATGTGCACTCTTAAGTCGAGTTTGGCCAGCCACCAGATGAATGCTATTGTTTGTATTACCATAGTAGCAATTACTGCTATAGGGATCTTTTCTGTGTTTGCCATCTTTTTTAAAGGAAAAGTTGTATATATATACAAGATTCATCAAAAATACGTCCAAAAAATCTTAAGTAATTTTTTTAAGTAAAGTTGCATTAAGCAGGTAATACATATAATATAATAGACATGAAATCTAGTCTTGTTCGAAAATTATTAATAAATTCAATAATACCAATAATATGTGCCATCTTTTTGTTTCAACATTTTAGACCGTCAAAAAACATACCAATAAAAAGTAAAACAACTAGTGAGGATAGAATAGCATTGCGCATTGCAGCTGAAAGTTGCAATTTGGATAATGTAAAATCCTTAGTAAAAAACGCAGTAAATATCAATGATACCTATTATTTTGGCGCAACATCATTACACTATGCGACAAGCGGAGGTTGTTTAGAAGTTGTAAAATTTCTAATTGAAGAGGGCATTGATGTAAATACTACTGATGCTTTTAGCTGGACAGCTTTGCACTATGCTGCACGAAAAGGACATCTGGAAATTGCTAAATTTCTACTGGAAAATGGAGCAAATCCTCTTGCTAAAAACAAAGATAAAAAAACTCCTTTAGATCTTGCTGTAGAGGAATTAAACAATAATAAAGAAGATATTTATGAGGAAATTATCAATTTACTTTCTCACTATCAATTATTCCCATAGCAGCTGTGATGATAGTACGATAACCCAGGTTATCAATCACATGCTCAGCCTTATTTATTATCCATTCACCATAAACTCCCTTGTGAAACCCCAAAAGGTTGATCTTTGCTTCGGCAAATAATTCAGGACTCCCTGGCATTGTGATATTGAGTGTTGCTGCACCACTCATCAGCTGATTTAATTTTGCAGATGCTGCACTTTGCGCCAAATCACTGCTTGCATAAATATCTCGTAGAATATAGCTTGGTTCCTGATCACCTGCTTTTCCATCATAGTCTCCGCTTTTTCGTAATCATACCAGTAGGCAATAACAGAGCTATATTGATTACGCTCATTAAATCTTACTTTCCAACTTGCAATATCTGCAGGTGTTAAAGTAATAGTGCTTAAAGTTTTTCCTGTAACTGATTTTGCTTTTCCTTTTGAAACAAAAAGTAAATATCCTCCAGCAGGTTTTGCTATTGCTCCATAAATTTGAGCAAGCCTGGTTAAAAAGTGCATATCACTTTCTGCAGTCTGATCAATATGTGATATCATGATATTTGTAAACTCCGCAGCAACTTTAGCTTGATAGCCATGTTTGTTTGCGATTTTTTTCACTAAATCATTTAAGGTAATTTGATGCCACTCATTAAACACTTGTTCCTTTAAAGACTGTTTTAAATCTGCTGCATGACTTTTAATTTTTAATGCCTGTGGTGGACTTTGTACTGTAATTTCATTTACTATGTAATCTCCCATTGGCACAATGCCAGTTTCTTTATACCCAAGCAAAATATTCAGCTTTGCTCCGGTTTTAGGAATCTCAAATAATGAATCACGGTCATCAAGGTGAATTACAGCAGTATCACTTATTATTCCAGCTTCATCAGTAATATGGATTGATACCAAGCGACTTTTTATCAACTCAGTGATGGAAATGCCCTCTACTGAAATACTAAAGTCTGGTGTCATTTTAATCCCATAGTTTTACTACTTGCTTTTGTGCCTCTTTTTGAATAACAGGAAGTTTAATGATTAATCCTGCAGGAAGAAGTTCGTACTCTGCAAGCCCAGTGTTAGCTTTTAACACAACCTCAATTGCTCCAGAGCTGAATCCATAATGTTTCCAGCAAATCAAATCTAACATATCATCTTCTTTAGTCTTGTAGTACATCATTGTCAGTTACAGTAAAGTCAGTAGTACTATTTCGTGATGATAAATTGCTATCTAGTAATACGTTATCATAATGTTTTAAACTTAAATGAAACTCAATCTTCCTTGGTTCGCCATTTGGAAAAAAGAATTTCTGCGTTTCTTCTATTTTCATGATAACAAAATGGCCTAAAATGTTACCTTGGCCATCAATAAGTAAAAGAGGTTTTGATGAATTTCGCATATTATTTATTTGCCCCAGTCCTCCAAGAAAATGCGAATAGATTACTCCCGCAAGCTCAATAACATCCTCTCCAGGACCAATACTTTGAAGCAAAGGCTTTTCTCCAATACGCTCAAGTGCAGGCCAGCGATATTCATTCCTGCGTGTGAAACTTCGCTCAGTTAATGAAAATCTATATGGACCAAGAGACAGCATAATTTAATTTATATCATAAAGTGCGCCACTAAATTGCTCTCTAATTCGCTCCATTACTTCATCAGCAATACTACGTACGTCTTGTCCAGAGCTTGGGTGAATATTAACATTAAAGTGATTATTGTGTGTTTTATTCTCTATAGTCTTATTGTGCGCTGCAATTGGGTGCTTAAGGGCGTCGCTTATAGTATTACTTACAGATCTAACTTCTAGTTTAGCCTCATTTTTTTTGCTCCATAGATTATTGATTGTTTTAAAAGGCTGAGTAATATTATTCCAAAATTTTCCTACCCAATCAGAAAAAGATTTCCATACAATTTTTACTGATTCCCAGATAGTAACAAAAAAGTTCTTCACCACTTGCCATTTGGTAATTATCAAAGTTGCAGCAACAGCAAGACCACCAATAATCAGCCCCATAGGGTTGCTCATTACGGCAATTGTCAATGCTTTAAATCCAGCAATTATTGCTGGAAAAACTGCAGAAAGACCTATTTTTACCAAAGTAATAACAGATCCAAACACTTTCCAAGTAGATAAAAGAGCCAATAAGGAACCTTTTACAAAAGTCCAAGCATAGCCAAGAGATATGGCTGCTATTTTAATGCTAATCAACGCAGTAATCATGCTCATGATCACTGTAGTCATACCAACTCTCATTATTAATGAACCAAATAAGAAGCATTGCAGAGTTGTTTAACCGTGGAAGGGGAAAGAGAGGTAATAAATTTACAAAAAGCGCTCTCAAGCAGAACAATTGTATCGTAGATTTTATTGCGCAAAATGTTCTGTTTTATATATAACCAAAACCTCTCAACAGGATTGAGGTCAGGTGAGTATGGTGGTAGGTATATAATTTCGATATTTTTAGGTATCTTTAAACTTTTTGACTTATGCCAACTAGCGCAATCCATCACGAGAAAAGCCTTTCGTATTCCTAAATATTGCGACATCTGTTCAAGGAATATATTTATACAAGCAGTGTTGACGTTTGGTGCAAATAAGCTAAAATTCTCTCCATTTCTGGGATTAACTGCACTATAGAGATAAAAATTTTCCCTACCTAATTTTACCTTAACCTGTGTCCTACTGCCTTTTTTAAACCACCCATGTCCAACTTTTGAATGTGTACCAAACCGTGATTCATCGAAGAAAAATAGCTCTTTTTCAGAATGCATGACAATAGTTTCATTGAGGTTTTTTTTTAAACTCCTCTTGCTTATTTTTATCCTGTCCACTATGAACTGGTCTTGGTGTGATATATGAGAATTTCATTCTTTGCATATTACGATGTATTGTGGATTTGCTGATATTCAAACCAAATCTTTCTTGGATTCTTATTCTCATTTCTCTAATAGTAATATTGGGGTTTTCCTCTATCCACACCTCAATTTGTTCAAGTTGACTTTGGTTCAATATAGTTTTTCTACGGCGTTGAGGTGGAGAAAATAATTTTTCTTCTCTTCCAAATTTTATGTGCTTTATCCATGTAGTAATTGCCTTTCTCGAAATGCAACATATTTTTGCTACAGCTGTTATACTGTGCTTTTTTGCTGCAATTACAGCATTTAGTTTTTTTGCAACATACGCATTATTTCTTACTTTCTTCAGCATCTCTTTTGCTGATTCCACCACTTTTTCATCCAATAATTTTGATCTTAATGCCATCTAAACCTCGCTATTTTACTTACTCCAGTATGGCTTTTTTTCCATTATTGTCTATTCGTTGCTTGTATAGCGGGAATTGGTATAACACCAAGAGATAGGGAGGGAAGCTTTGAACCACAAATAGTCAAAAAAAGGCAAACAAGCCTACATCCAGAACTTGAAGCAAAGGTCTTAAGCACATATGCCAGTGGCATGGGATACAGAGATATAGCTTCACATGTTGAGGAAATATATGACCACAAAATATCAGCAGCAGAGATATCTAGTATTACCGATAAACTGCTACCAGTAATCAATGAATGGCGCAGCCGCCCACTGCAATCAGTGTATCCAATAGTATTTATGGATGGCATGTTTTTTAAGGTCAAGGAGGACGGACATTGCATAAGTAAATGTATGTATAATATATTGGGCATAAATCAAAATGGCAGAAAAGAAGTATTAGGTTTTTATTTGGCTGAAAGTGAAGGAGCTAACTTCTGGTTGGGAGTACTAAATGACCTCAAAGAAAGAGGAGTAGAAGATATTCTAATTGCCTGTATTGATGGGCTAAAAAGCTTTCCTACCGCTATAAATAGTGTATTTCCTAAAGCAGAAGTACAGCTATGCATAGTGCATCAGATAAGGAATTCACTGAAGTATGTATCTAGCAAAGATGTAAAAGTTTTCATAAATGATTTGAAAAAAATATATCGTGCTTCAAGTAAAGAGATTGCTGAGAATTATTTGCTTGAGCTGGAAGAAAAATGGAGTGAAAAATATCCCTTGGTTACAAAATCATGGCAAAACAATTGGGAAAATTTGTCTGGTTATTTTAAGTATTCTGGACCAGTTAGGAAGCTGATTTACACCACCAATCCAATTGAGGGATTGCATAGACAAATTAGGAAATTTACTAAAACTAAGGGCTCATTTACTAATACAAATGCCTTGTACAAAAGGTATATTGTGCTATAAAAAAGGTAGAGCAAAAGTGGACTACAGCTTTGCCTAATTGGGCATTAACTATGTCTCAGCTTGACATTTTCTTTCCCAACAGACTGAAAATTGAGTTGAACTAAAAATGCGGCTTGACACAGTTTATTTAACACTCCCCAGGTGAATGAATGTATATCTTATCAATCTTACCTTCTGCTACTCTATCACGTAAACTCTCTAAGCCAGGACGTTCTAAATTTGATCCACTATAACCATTATCGACAAACCTGTGCTCATCTAATAACTCATGTCCATTACTACTAATGCGACGCTCCAACTCTACAATCTGACTCCCTATTGTATTCTCCTGTGCCTGTTGTCTTGATGAAACTCTTGCATACAAGCTTACCGTTACCATTTTCTTCTACCTCCTTTATTTTATATTTCAACAATTGTTCATAAGCATTTGCCAAATATGTACCAGCCAATCTGTGAGGCTCATAACGGCAATTAATAGTTAATTCCCCTTTTTGCATGTTTTTCTTCCTGTGAATTTTTTTATAGGTTAGGAGACTTCTATTAAACTAAACCAATGCACACCTTATTTAAGAAAGCTATCTAGTTCACACAAATTCTCCTTAATTAAATATACAAGATTTGAAAAAATTATGTCCAAAAAATCTTTGCTTGAATTGTCATATTATGTATAATATAGTTTATTTTATGTAATATGAATGTTCATCCGAGCCATGAATTTTGGGAAAGCGATTTAGAAGTTCCTGTTAACCTTTTATTAGATCGTTTTCAGGATTCTAGTATACGTCAGTCTTGGTTAGATTCCCTTTCTGGTAAACAACTGAGCATTATTTTTCAGCATCGCTTTAAAAGTCATTTAAATGGGCAGCTTTTTCAAGATGGAGACTACGATGATAGATCTACTCAACAAAAACGTAAGATACTTGCTAGTTACTCTTACTCTCTTTTTAACTATTATCTCATTAGCCACTTTGATCGTACAAAACTTGAGGCTACAGTTAGTGAAGTAGCAAGATTTGCCCTTACTCAAGAGTTAATGAGATCGTACCTGATAAAAAATAATACTAAGTATGATAAAAGATCCTTGTTATTTTTACTATTTCACATAAATTGTGAACTTCTAAAATCTGTCTATCACTTTGATAAAGTACAAAAGAGAGGTTTCGTATCATTTGCTCTACAGAAATCACCAAGACAAATAAATACTTCATTCAAGGAATTTATGTCACGAGAAGTCGTAGAGCAGATACTAAAGTTCGAAAACCAATTGCAGGGTTTTTTCCATCATCAAGATCGGATATATATGTTTGTACGCCGAGGAAGTGACATAGATTTACTACTTAATTCAAACAAGGTTGTTCATGGCCATAAACCTGAGTGGATGATTTTAGACTTTTCTCTTGATGGCACTCAGGTTAATCTCTGTGCTAAAAATACTAATAAAGCTGTGGAAATAGCAAATAGCATTGTAAGTGGGTATTTTGACTGCGAATGTACTTTTGTAAATATACAAGGTAAGAACTTTCCATTACAAGTGCACAAATTTCTTCAAGCATGTATAGATGGTTCTGACTCTGACATTTGTATATTTGAGTTAAATTTTAAGTCAGATTATTTTAAAAATAGTAATACATATCTTACTTTAAGTGTAAAATCGTATGATCCTATTGCACCAGAGTTACATATTTTAAAGCCAGCTATTGGCAACATACTACAATCTATTCAATCAGCTAAAGTAATGTTCCAAAACAAAAAGGTAACATTTTCTTTCAAATCAAGTGGGGAAATTTATTATTCAGAGCATCCGCTCAATAAAAAAGAAAGAGAAGAGCTAAAGAAACATATGGAACAGTCCTATGGCCTTAAGATCCTTTCACGAGCAAATTGCTGATCTTTTAAGTTCAAATAGTTCCTGGATTAATCCAAGCCAAAATCATATTAAAGCAGCAAGATACTTATTCGATCTTGGATTGATAAAAATGCAAGAAAGGTATTATATTGTTTGCTCTCGTGAAGAAGATCATCTTGATTGGCCAAATGTAATTGATTCAAGTTGTAGCAATGAGATTTTTATCGATTCAGACTTTGATGAAGCATGTGATGACGCTATTTGTGAAAACTGTTCTCGTCATATTCTGCCTAATACTTATCAAAAACAGAGATTTCATCTCTTATCCATATACTTAAATACAGAAAAGGTCATAGACTGGTTTGAAACAAAGTTGAATGATTCAAAACTTATGTGGGAAAAAGTGGAAAAAGGAGTTTATTATATTTGTAATCAAGGTCGTATTGTAAATCTAATAATCCTTGATTTTTGTACTGATGCGATATTTTTAACTATAGATAAACTTAGAGTTCACCCTACAGTTCTCATCACTCTAAAAAAAGATATACCAAATCTATTACTGAATCTATATGTAGTGCCAATGGTGAAACTGTTTTGTCAGCTTAAAACTTTAACTGAGATATTTCAAGAAGCAGCTAAAAGAGGAGTAGCAGAGGTAGTAGAAAATACTTCTTTGCAAGTTTTACCAGCTTCATATATTTCGCTTAAACGTGTTGAACCAATTGTGCCAACAAAGCTTTTGGAGTTACAGGTGGTTAAAGGTATGGTATATGTTAATAGTATTGAAGTAATAAATAAAAAAGCTGCATCATGCCTTAATATTTTTCGAATATTGTTCAAGCAATTTTTACATGACTGTGAGAAAGAATTACCACCTGAAAAACATACACTTCTCAATATTAATCAGTTAGAAAAACTCTTGGGACTTAGTTTAGAAGCAGATTTAGAACAACAAATCAGAAAGCCATTAAATAAGATGCAAAGAACAATCAAATCTACACTTGCTGAGAAATTAGGATTAAGTATTGAACGTGATGATGTAATACAAACACTTGGTTGGCAAAGGTTATCACATGGTTATCGTATTAACCCTTTTACTTTGACTATAAAAAAATAGAGTTTTTTGTTATCAAAAATAGTTTTTTTCAGCTCCATGAATAAATTTTCCCACCCCACGTGCAGATGGTCCTGTTTTTACATCAAGCCATTTATCTTCTTTTGAACCATTAGCCATTCCTTTAACTATTTGCTTTGCTTGTAAAAGCTCTTGCACTATACGCTCTAGTCTATCCCTTCCCATACTATGAAAAACTTCAGGCAATCTATGTCGTTGTTTATGTATTCCTGCACTTCCTGTATGAGTAAATGGATGTCCTGAAATAGCAGCTCGCGCAATTGAATCAATAAGATATATTTTAAGATCTTTATCGCTAATATTTTGAGCTTTTAATTGTTCAGTAATGTCTTCCAATAGCCCTGTTTCTTCATTTCTTAGGTAAGTGCGTATGGTACGATCAGCCAGGCCATTTGCCTTAACAACAGCTCCATAAAATAGTGCATTTTGTCTTGGGATTTTTCCAATTGACCTAAAAATCATTGGTTTAGTCATATCTTCAACAGGCCAAAAAGCAAAAGAACACCTGACTCCATTTACGAGAGCAGAAGTACCTCGAATAGCATCTCGTGCTTGCTCTACTGTTGATATAGGCTTTTCTCCCTTCAGCTTTCTCATATGATGTGCAGTAATTATTGAAGCTCCAGTGCTACATGCTAAATCAGATAACAAACACATGAGATAATCCCCTACTGCTGGATCAGCATTTAAATCTGCATGAATGAAAGAAGCAAGGGGATCAAATATAATGAGCTTTAAATCCTTTATTCTGCTCAGCTGCTTCATTACCGACTCAAATTCTGGAGAGATTTCTACAACTTTACCGCGAACATTCTTAAGTATGGTAAAAGATCCTCCTATATTTGGCAGTGGTACAATAAATAGCCTATCTTTATATTTTAATCTCTCGCATTTTGGATCAAGTCGTTCTAAGCGACGATGTATTTCATTTGTATCATCCTCTGCGGAAAATACCACCACAGACCCATGTTCAGTAACAGGTGGGCCAAATCCACACACCTGGTCTATGCTACTTGCAACCTTGAGGGCTAGGTCAAGAAGAAGCATACCTTTGCCTGTATCTCCCATTGCAGCCAAAATGGAGGTTACACCCAAAGGAAATAATCCTTCAACCAAGAATCTTTGCTTTGGTACTGGACCTACAAAACGCTCTACACTCCAGCTGAAAATATCAAGTGGTGGTTTAATAATTATTTTTCTTGAGTTTTTTTCAATAAATTCCGAAACATTTATTCCCTCTAACAGACAATCAGCAGCATCCCAACTCCTTGGTTTATTCGGTGGAATCTTAAGCGTAGCAAGTGATGCAACACCAAGTTCTAAAAGCTTCTTTTCAGCGTTTTTGGCATATTTATTACCTGCTTCATCGTTGTCTGGCCAAATGATAACATGTTTACCTCTAAGCGGAGTCCAATCTGTTCTATCAAGGGTAGCATTTGCTCCAAACATTGCTGTTGTTGCAGTTATTCCTTTCTCTATAAGTGCTTCTGCGCATTTTTCTCCTTCAACCAGAATAACCTTATCGGACTTTAAAATACCTAGAATATTATAGAGAGGTCTTATCTCTGGCTCTTTGAATCTTTGTTTTTTAACATCAAATGGTTTAAACTGTTTTTTCTCTAAAGGAGGATCATAACGATAGACTATTACAATCAATTGGTTATTTTCATCGTAGTAATTCCAACTACAAGTCAGATATTGTTCTAGATTTCTGATATTGTTTTGTTTCTTAAGACCAAGCCATTCACTTATTGAAGCCATTACTTCAGGAAATTCTATTTTGGCATTTTTCCCATGTATCGTTGCCCAAAGGTCAATAATGTCACCGCCTTCTCCTGTTGCAAAATCTTTCCATAATCCAGCTCTTTCGCCTGTTAATTCTATTACAGTACTTTTGCCTTTGTTACCCTGTACATCACCTACATAAAACTTATCACCACGAAATGTCCCTCTTGGTAGTAGATGAAAAAGACAAGATCTGATATTTTGCAAAAGCTGAGTCTTTAGCTCTACCATAGTATCCGTTTTTTGCGGACAAGTTAAGCCGTAGCTATAATTTTAGAATTCTGCCAACGCCCATTTACCCTGCTAATGAATTTTGCTGGTATTGATTTACCGTTTCTTAGTTCATATACTACTTGCAAGACATTTGCACGTTTACTTGGTTGAAACATTACAATACCAGATGTATAAAAGCTTCTTAAAGCATTAGCACCAATTAAAGCTTGAAAAGGGCTTTTTGCGAGTGTAGCTGTCGATACTTTTCTGGTGTGACGTGTAATAATGATTCCAGCCATAGGATTAATTATAGAACGTAGTTTTTCTACTCTGCTTTGCAGGCCAGGAAATATATTTTCATAGTCAAGAGAATCCAAAACGATAAGATCTATCGTTTTAAATTTTTCCCCTATGATCTCTTTTATTCTCTCTATGCCTTCATCATTTAAAGTTAATCTCATCTTTGTAGTAACAATCAAGTTTTCTTCTGCTAGATTTGGTAGCCTTTGATTAGTTATGATTTGTTGTATGCGTTCCCTGATGTAATTGTACTCCATCTCATTTTGCAGATAGATTATTTTTAGCGGCCTTGCTGACTTCATCTTAAGAAACGATACTCCTGCTGCAAGATGTGCAAGCAAAGAGAGAAGAAAATAACTTTTGCCAACCTTTGGAGTACCACCAATGACTAAAAGACCACCTGGAGTGAGAATTCGTGGAGCTATTATGTCTTCTGGTATTGGTGATTGATCACTTAAGTACTGCTTTACAGAAAATATTTTTTCTTCTCTTTTCCCCCCTTTTTTTTCTCCACTCTTTGATTTTTTATTGAGCCACTTTCTAGCAGAATATATATCACCCTTAATTAAAATCCAAAGATCAATAATATCACCACCAGTTCCTTCAGTAAAATTACGCCAATCACCAGCTTCCTTACCTACTATTTTAACTGTAATTGTATTTCCATTTAAGTTTCCAATATAAGTTTTTTCTCGGTAAAATTCACCATTTGGAAGTAGATAAGAAACACACTCCTTGATATTATCAATTAATAATGCTTTTATCTTTTCTTGCTTTTTAGACATAAAACTCCCATACATATTTTTTATACGTTTAAAGTTGAGATTAGCTAGCTCACAAACAGTTTCAAAAGATTTTGAATTCAGCCAATTAATTGCTTCTTCTCTTAGCTTTGGGTTTTTTCCTACTGCGTCCTGAATACCTCTAGTAACGACAGCAGACCAAAGCTTTTCCTCGTCGTACTTCAAAATGGTACTCTGTCAATTTCATAATTTTTGCGGTATTCTGGAGTAACTACCGAAGCAATTTTGTTCTTCTCTCCATATTCATCAGTTATAACACCTACCTTTACTGTAAACTCTAAGCCATTTAATTCTGCAATTGAATTTAGCTTACGAGCAAGGATTGCACTTTCTGAGTTATCATGTGGATGAATGTCACGTGCTGATTCCAAGATACTGCGAAGCATAGAGCGACCCATTTCTCCCCAAGTATCTTCTGCTTTATTACTTTTAATACCAATTATTTGGTAAATCTTGTGCTTTTCATATAGACCTTCAATAACGGTAAATTCTGTATTTAAATAAATGCTACCGGTAGTGGGGCTTTTAGTAAACCAATGCTCATAACCTCCAGGCTTGATTGTCATTTTTACCTTTACTATTGTACCTTTTGGTATCAGTCTACTTTGCGGTTTTACAGTGTTAAAATCAGTTAATAGGTTTTGTAACATATATCACTCTCCATGTTTAAATTTTAAAACTTGCTTTTAATCTTTGTAAGCAGCTTGCCTAAATGCGGTTCTTCAACCATACTCAGGCGTCCACTGCGGTCTTTAGCTGGGTATCCCCAAGGGTTTAAAGTGTGGCAAACAAAAGAGCGCTTCTCCGTTCCATCATCTTTCTTGATTCCAACCATACTGATTACTTCGTCAACTATTCCAGGAATTTCACTAGCAGTTTTAGTTCCTTCGCATTGAGGTAACCAAATTGGACGATTGAAGTCATCGAGATATTGACCTAAAGTGCCAACTATGATGATGTCTTTGTCTCTGATGTGTTGAAATTGATTGAGCCAAGCCATCATTTCTTGAGCAAGTAATCCATACGCAGCTCTCATATCCTGCTTTCCCGATCTCTCAGAAAAAGCTTCAGGTTGCATTTTTGCCCATAAAAGACATAAACGTGAAGCAACGGTTATACTATCTACAAAGATGCATCGGTATTTAGAAAACTCAGAAAAAAGATCTTTGTACTTACGAGATACATGTTCATGGTGTCTTTGGCTGTATGCTTGATCAGATTTTAATGCAGGATTAGAACCGCCTATAAGACAAGCAATATCTCTAGCTTCACTCCAAGTGCGAAGGCTAATTGAATCTCCTTGCCAGTCTTGAACGGCAAGAAGCCCTGCTTCAAAATCAAGGCAAAGTGTTGGTTCATCTATAGTCTTTAGTAGACTTGTTTTACCAATACCATAAGGACCAAAGATGACCATCTTTACACTTGATATTGTTTGCAATCTTTCATTATTATTCAAAATTTTAAGAACCATTATTTATCCATGCTACGATGTATATATATACAAGAAAGGCAAAAATTTTGTTCAATTTTTCTTTTTGCCTGCGTAGTAAATAGGAAAAAGTTTGGCACGTATCTTCTTGATAATATTATTTAAAGTGGTTCTTGAAACGTTGTTCATTTTGGCAACTTCATGTAAGTTAAAAAATTTAAGTTGCTCACATATATTTTGCCATTCCTTTGGTAAAAACGAGATCATATAGTCTACATCAATGCGTTTTGTTATTTCACTCTCAAGTAGCTCTGTTACATCGATACTAATATAGTTATTGATATCGCGTTTTGCACATCGCTGTTTCTTTAACAGGTTAATAGCTTTATTTTCAGTTAATCTTGCTACAAAGGTGTTAAAGCTACTTTTATCTTCATCATACTGATCAAGGCATGGCCAAATTTCACAGAAGAGTTCTTGCTCAAGGTCTTCGTTATTCTCATCAATAAAGCACTTAGCAAGTTTTAGTCTATAGGCTTGGTATTTTACGTTTTTAACAATTATAGCTATATTTTTTAATTTCATGGTTTTCCCTAAAACAAATTAATGCTTTAAGGATGGAAGTTATTAATGCCCTTATGTAGGACAGGAGCAAAAATAAATAATACTGATGCAATTTTTAATCTATTGATATTCTATTGTTTTTTTTTGAGAATAATACTGATGCAATTTAAAATAATACAGTTCAGGTTTTTGGAACCTATTTTGAATGGATTTCAATATTTTTAAGAATGGGTAGCTCAGGCTTCCTAAAGTTATATTAAAAACATATAAGAATTTCATATTTTGAAATTCAATATCACCTAAAGAGCTAAAAATGTGGATTTCGCTATTAAAAGAATAGCTTCAATTTTTAAGAGGAAAAATATACTCTCTATGACCTTAAGTTCCGTTCCTAATTACTGGCTTCCTAAATCAGGAATTAGGAATCAGGAATCTAGAACTAGCCTGTATGGAGGGTTTCCACCATGCGTTCCTAAAACCGTTCCTAGGAACGGCATATCTGAAGTCCGCCAATATGGAGGATTCTAGCTTCCTGAAACCCTTATATATAATATATATATATAATACATATATAAAAATATACACATATATAAAAACATATAAAATATAAAAGTAGAATAATAAAAAACCTCTAGAAGTAGAAAAATCATGTTTAGGATAAGTAAGGTTTTCAAATTCAAGAATTATAAAAAATTTTTCAAAAATTGAAGATTTTTTGGACGAAAATTTTCCAAATCTTGTATATATATGTACTCGGCAATTGAAAGATTTGGCAAACAAACTGCTGTAAAAGAGTTTTCATGTTAGTTTTTAGTTGTTAAATTTCGAAAATTAAAGATTTTTTGGACGTAATTTTTTCAAATCTTGTATATATATGTACCTGGCGATTGAAAGGGGAATGCTTACACTAGATCTTGGTAAACAAACTGGTTGGACTATTTTACATGATGGAATAGTACAAAGTGGAAGTAAGAGTTTTCATGTTAGCAGGTTTAGTGGTGATGGAGTGCAGTTTTTAAACTTTCGTAATTGGCTTAATGCACTTAAGTATAAATTTCCAGGTATTGAAGTTGTGTACTTTGAAGAAGTGAGAAGACATCTAGGAACTGATGCTGCACATATCTATGGAGGGTTTTTAGCACACCTTTCTGCTTGGTGTGAGGAAAGCAATATTTCCTATCAAGGTGTTTCGGTTAAGACTATTAAACGTTTTATAACTGGCAAGGGTAATGCAAGTAAAGCTGATGTCATTGAGGCAGTACAGGAAAAGGGTTTTTGTCCAATGGATGATAATGAAGCGGACTCTTTAGCTTTAATGTTCTATGTTATGAATTTTAGCAAAGATTTTAATATATTAAAAATACCATAGAAGGTGGGTCCTTCCGGCCATACTGGCGGGTTTGGTGGTCCTGACCTCGGGCCTTCTTTAGCGTTAGACATATTTCAAATGTTAACTACTTACGAAATTATAGCTGAGCAGTGCTA
Source organism: Wolbachia endosymbiont (group B) of Gerris lacustris (assembly GCF_964028355.1). Classification (NCBI taxonomy): domain Bacteria; kingdom Pseudomonadati; phylum Pseudomonadota; class Alphaproteobacteria; order Rickettsiales; family Anaplasmataceae; genus Wolbachia; species Wolbachia endosymbiont (group B) of Gerris lacustris. The sequence continues at coordinate 130,231 of NZ_OZ034761.1, read as the reverse complement.
AAAAAGGAGAAAAAAAGGTGAGAATTACGCAAGCAGAGTGGGCAAGGGAAAAAGGGTTTTCGAGGCAATATGTCTGTTCTTTGGTAAAGAAAGGAATTGTTGAACTCAAAGATGGGCTCATTGACCGAGAACGAGCAAATGAAGCGGTAGCAGCAATAAGAGATCCAAGTCAACCACTCAGAAGAAAAGAGCGCGGAGAAAAACTTTCCACGATGTTGCTAAAAACGCGAATAAAAAATGAAATGGAGCGTGGTAAACTTTTGGAAGCTAAAGTGAAAGCTGAAATAGGCAAATTTGTGTCAATTGAAGAGGTAAAAACTGAAGCATTTAACGTAGCAAGAGTTATCCGTAATAATTTGCTTAATATTCCAAATAGAGTTTCAGCACTACTTGCATCACTGAGTGACACTGAAAAGATTCATATGGCACTAACTGAAGAGATTACAAACTCATTACAAGAATTATCTAATACTAAATTTCAAATATAAAAAAGATTTTGAATATAAAATGGCTGATAACTTAAGTTTGGAGTTAATAAAGTGCCTCATCAATCAACCTGGATTAGATGTTAATGTTAGAGGATTAAATGGAAAAACCCCACTACATTGCGCTATAGAATTTGACGAATTAAGCATGGTAGATCTGCTACTCACGAAGAAGAACATTAATCCTTTCGTAGAAGATAATGATGGTAAAACATCTCTTGACTATGCTAAAGAAGGGAAAAAAGCAGAAATATTACAAGCGCTAATTAATAACAAATACGGGTCAGAACAAGATAGCTTACTTCATTTGGCTGCAATGATAGGTGAAGTTAATGCAGTGAGATATTTGATCAGAAAAGGTATTGACGTTAATGCACGAAATGCTTTGCATCATACTCCATTACATCTAGCAGCAGGCATAGGACATGAAAATATTGTCAAAATTTTAGTGGAAGAAGGAAATGCTGAAATCGAGGTTTTTGATGCACGAAATCAGACACCGATGCACTATGCAGTTAATAACAAAAAGTTGGAGATAGTAAAGTTATTACTGGAGCTAGGAGCAGATGTAAATAGCGCACGTGTAGGACAAAACTCGATGAAATTGTCACCTGTTCATATAGCTGTAAGTAATACTAATTATGATGAAAGAGACTTATGTCTTGATATCCTCAAATGCTTAATAAAGGAGCCTAATGCTCAAGTCAATTTGCAAGACTACGAAAATAAAACACCACTACATTACGCTGAAAGACTTAAAACAATAGAGGTTTTACTAACACGAGAAGATATAGACCCTCTGGTAAAAGACGATAGCGGCAAGACACCATTTGATTACGCTAAGCCTGAGATAAAGAAGGCTTTGATGAGTAATAAATATGGTTCTGAAAAGAATAGTCTACTCCATTTAGCTATACAAACGGGAGACATTGAACTTGTAGATACAATTTTAAAAGAAGAAATCGATATTAATATTTTAAATAATAAAGGTCACTCTCCAATCTACCTTGCTGCAGAAAAAGGGCATTTACATGTAGTAAAGTTATTGCTGAAAAAAGGAGCAAACTATACACCTGTTTTGCACTTAGCAATCAAGTCAAATAATTTAGAATTACTTAAAGTTTTATTTAATGAAAAAAATGGAGCGTTACTCTGCAGAGATACCGTTGTTAATTTTCCAACCCTTCATAATAAATATATAGCACAGAGAGAAATAGCAGATAAAAGGATGAAAAAACATAATAATATTATCTGCATCTATACTACAGTCAGCGCAATAGCAGTAGCAGTATATATAGGGTTGATAACAACAACAATAAGCAGTGCAATCATTTTTGCAACAATAACAGGGGTATTTGCGCTTGTTATAGCAATAATGATAAGTGAGATGAGCAAAAGGTATATAGAAAAGGAATTTCAGAAAAAGATGCTTATGGAATTAGAAGGGCAAAGAGGCACAGAAAGTGTTAGATCAGAAATTGATAGTGTTGAAGTAGAAAGTTTACACAACAGTTGTTTGAGTGGAGCATAATGATCTACAGTGCCAGTTTTTGTTCAGGATTAAAGCCAGATCCCCAGCTTAAAGTATCAGAGTGGGCAAATGATACCAATTCCCGCTATACAAGCAACGAATAGACAATAATGGAAAAAAAGCCATACTGGAGTAAGTAAAACAGCGAGGTTTAGATGGCATTAAGATCAAAATTATTGGATGAAAAAGTGGTGGAATCAGCAAAAGAGATGCTGAAGAAAGTAAGAAATAATGCGTATGTTGCAAAAAAACTAAATGCTGTAATTGCAGCAAAAAAGCACAGTATAACAGCTGTAGCAAAAATATGTTGCATTTCGAGAAAGGCAATTACTACATGGATAAAGCACATAAAATTTGGAAGAGAAGAAAAATTATTTTCTCCACCTCAATGCCGTAGAAAAACTATATTGAACCAAAGTCAACTTGAACAAATTGAGGTGTGGATAGAGGAAAACCCCAATATTACTATTAGAGAAATGAGAATAAGAATCCAAGAAAGATTTGGTTTGAATATCAGCAAATCCACAATACATCGTAATATGCAAAGAATGAAATTCTCATATATCACACCAAGACCAGTTCATAGTGGACAGGATAAAAATAAGCAAGAGGAGTTTAAAAAAAAAACCTCAATGAAACTATTGTCATGCATTCTGAAAAAGAGCTATTTTTCTTCGATGAATCACGGTTTGGTACACATTCAAAAGTTGGACATGGGTGGTTTAAAAAAGGCAGTAGGACACAGGTTAAGGTAAAATTAGGTAGGGAAAATTTTTATCTCTATAGTGCAGTTAATCCCAGAAATGGAGAGAATTTTAGCTTATTTGCACCAAACGTCAACACTGCTTGTATAAATATATTCCTTGAACAGATGTCGCAATATTTAGGAATACGAAAGGCTTTTCTCGTGATGGATTGCGCTAGTTGGCATAAGTCAAAAAGTTTAAAGATACCTAAAAATATCGAAATTATATACCTACCACCATACTCACCTGACCTCAATCCTGTTGAGAGGTTTTGGTTATATATAAAACAGAACATTTTGCGCAATAAAATCTACGATACAATTGTTCTGCTTGAGAGCGCTTTGTGTAAATTTATTACCTCTCTTTCCCCTTCCACGGTTAAACAACTCTGCAATGCTTCTTATTTGGTTCATTAATAATGAGAGTTGGTATTAGCACTACTTTCTGGAGAACTAGACATAGGTGAAGAATGGACAAAGGGAAAAGAAGGAGCAAAAAAAGAAGTAAAATGGATACCACAGGGATTTGATTGGGTCGATCCGCTAAAAGATCAGCAAGCACAGCAAATGGCAGTAAGAAATGGATTTAAGAGTCGATCAGAAGTAGTATATGTTTATGTAATATATCAAAGATGCCAGAGAAAATAGGAGAATTTATTGAGCAGGGTGTAAGTGTTGAGCAAGCAAGGGAGGTTTTAATGGAATTACTTGCAGAAAGAACAAAGAAGACAGAGATAATAAGTACAATACCACAGAATTCAGGAGAAGAGTTGATGATGCAGGTAGCGAAAAGTCGTAGGCATTTAAAATATATAACAAAAGGAGAAAAGCAAAATGAGTAGTATAACAGAACAAAATAACCTTGGTGATCTTCTAAAATATGAAGCATCAAATTTATATTCACGAGATCAAATAACTGTTGCCAAAGGACAGAATCTCAAGCTTGGTGCAGTAGTTGCTAAAAAGACTGAAGATGGTTTTATTAGGGTCTTAAATCTAACAGCAACCGATGGCACACAAACGGCAATAGGAGTAATTTCAAGTGATGTAAACGCAAAGGAAAATGCTAAAGGAGTAATTATTGCTCGCGGTGCAATGCTAGCAGATCATGCAGTTGTATGGCCAGCAAATATCACTGAAGAGCAGAAAAATGCAGCAATAAAGCAACTTGAAACACGAGGGATCATTATCCGTAAAGCAGTCTAAAGCTATATTAAACAATAAAAAACACAAAGGGGGAAAAGAAAAAATGCAAAATCCATTTACAAATACAGCATTTAGTATGACGGCACTAACTAATGCGATGAATATATTGCCGATAAATTATGGACGGGTTGAAAATTTAAATTTATTTCCAAGTAGGTCAGTAAGATTTAGACATATTACCATAGAAGAGCAAAATGGAGTATTAAGTTTACTACCAACGCAAGTACCCGGAGCACCAGCAACAGTAGGAAAAAGAGGAAAAAGAAAGGTAAGAACATTTACGATTCCACATATTCCACATGATGATGTAGTGTTACCAGAAGAAGTACAGGGAATAAGAGCATTTGGATCAGAAAGTGAACTTAAAGCGCTGGCAGATGTAATAACTGACCATTTGCAGCTAATGAGAAATAAACATGCAATAACGTTGGAGCATTTGCGTATGGGAGCGCTGAAAGGAATAATTTTAGATGCTGATGGGTCAGAATTATTAAATTTGTACAACGAATTTGAAATAACACCAAAAGTAGTAAATTTTGCACTGGGAACAGCAACAACAGATGTCAAGCGTAAGTGTCTGGAAGTATTGAGGCACATAGAAGATAATCTAAGTGGTGAATATATGACAGGAATTCATGCTTTAGTAAGCCCTGAGTTTTTGATGCACTTACTTCTCATACTAAAGTGAAAGAAGCATATGAGAGATGGCAAGAAGGAGCAGCGCTAAGAAATGATATGAGGTCAGGATTTACGTTCTGTGGAATAACGCTTGAGGAATATAGAGGACAAGCAACTGATCCTGAAGGAACCGTGAGAAGATTTATAGAAAGGGATACGGGGCACTGTTTTCCAGTAGGAACAGCAAGCACATTTACAACATATTTTGCACCAGCAGACTTTAATGAGACAGTAAATACTCTTGGACAGCCACTATATGCAAAACAAGAGCCAAGAAGATTTGATAGAGGGACTGATTTGCATACGCAGTCAAACCCTCTGCCAATGTGCCACCGTCCAGCAATACTAGTCAAGATCGTTGCAACATAGGTAGAGCAAATATAAAGCGGTGTGAGGCAGAAGAATGCTTTACCTCTTCTTATACCAACTCTCATTATTAATGAACCAAATAAGAAGCATTGCAGAGTTGTTTAACCGTGGAAGGGGAAAGAGAGGTAATAAATTTACACAAAGCGCTCTCAAGCAGAACAATTGTATCGTAGATTTTATTGCGCAAAATGTTCTGTTTTATATATAACCAAAACCTCTCAACAGGATTGAGGTCAGGTGAGTATGGTGGTAGGTATATAATTTCGATATTTTTGGGAGTGTTAAATAAACTGTGTCAAGCCGCATTTTTAGTTCAACTCAATTTTCAGTCTGTTGGGAAAGAAAATGTCAAGCTGAGACATAGTTAATGCCCAATTAGGCAAAGCTGTAGTCCACTTTTGCTCTACCTTTTTTATAGCACAATATACCTTTTGTACAAGGCATTTGTATTAGTAAATGAGCCCTTAGTTTTAGTAAATTTCCTAATTTGTCTATGCAATCCCTCAATTGGATTGGTGGTGTAAATCAGCTTCCTAACTGGTCCAGAATACTTAAAATAACCAGACAAATTTTCCCAATTGTTTTGCCATGATTTTGTAACCAAGGGATATTTTTCACTCCATTTTTCTTCCAGCTCAAGCAAATAATTCTCAGCAATCTCTTTACTTGAAGCACGATATATTTTTTTCAAATCATTTATGAAAACTTTTACATCTTTGCTAGATACATACTTCAGTGAATTCCTTATCTGATGCACTATGCATAGCTGTACTTCTGCTTTAGGAAATACACTATTTATAGCGGTAGGAAAGCTTTTTAGCCCATCAATACAGGCAATTAGAATATCTTCTACTCCTCTTTCTTTGAGGTCATTTAGTACTCCCAACCAGAAGTTAGCTCCTTCACTTTCAGCCAAATAAAAACCTAATACTTCTTTTCTGCCATTTTGATTTATGCCCAATATATTATACATACATTTACTTATGCAATGTCCGTCCTCCTTGACCTTAAAAAACATGCCATCCATAAATACTATTGGATACACTGATTGCAGTGGGCGGCTGCGCCATTCATTGATTACTGGTAGCAGTTTATCGGTAATACTAGATATCTCTGCTGCTGATATTTTGTGGTCATATATTTCCTCAACATGTGAAGCTATATCTCTGTATCCCATGCCACTGGCATATGTGCTTAAGACCTTTGCTTCAAGTTCTGGATGTAGGCTTGTTTGCCTTTTTTTGACTATTTGTGGTTCAAAGCTTCCCTCCCTATCTCTTGGTGTTAGCAGCTCAAATGAGCCTGCACTCGTGCGTAAAGTTTTTGCGTTTCTCCCATTTCTTCGGTTATTTTCTTCACTTTCAGCTGACATGTAGCTTTCTATTTCACCTTCCAGACTTGCCTCTAGCAACCTTTTTATAAACGGTGTTAATGCTCCATCTCTTCCTGTCAATGGTCTTCCTTCTCGTATAGATGACAGGATATTTGTTTCTAATTCTTTATAATCTACCAAACCAGTAGTTCTATTTGCTTGACTCATATCAAACCTCCATTTTTTATATCAATTTATTACTTTTTTTTTCGGTTTGACACACTTTTTTGAACGTTCCCATATTTTTAGGTATCTTTAAACTTTTTGACTTATGCCAACTAGCGCAATCCATCACGAGAAAAGCCTTTCGTATTCCTAAATATTGCGACATCTGTTCAAGGAATATATTTATACAAGCAGTGTTGACGTTTGGTGCAAATAAGCTAAAATTCTCTCCATTTCTGGGATTAACTGCACTATAGAGATAAAAATTTTCCCTACCTAATTTTACCTTAACCTGTGTCCTACTGCCTTTTTTAAACCACCCATGTCCAACTTTTGAATGTGTACCAAACCGTGATTCATCGAAGAAAAATAGCTCTTTTTCAGAATGCATGACAATAGTTTCATTGAGGTTTTTTTTTAAACTCCTCTTGCTTATTTTTATCCTGTCCACTATGAACTGGTCTTGGTGTGATATATGAGAATTTCATTCTTTGCATATTACGATGTATTGTGGATTTGCTGATATTCAAACCAAATCTTTCTTGGATTCTTATTCTCATTTCTCTAATAGTAATATTGGGATTTTCCTCTATCCACACCTCAATTTGTTCAAGTTGACTTTGGTTCAATATAGTTTTTCTACGGCGTTGAGGTGGAGAAAATAATTTTTCTTCTCTTCCAAATTTTATGTGCTTTATCCATGTAGTAATTGCCTTTCTCGAAATGCAACATATTTTTGCTACAGCTGTTATACTGTGCTTTTTTGCTGCAATTACAGCATTTAGTTTTTTTGCAACATACGCATTATTTCTTACTTTCTTCAGCATCTCTTTTGCTGATTCCACCACTTTTTCATCCAATAATTTTGATCTTAATGCCATCTAAACCTCGCTATTTTACTTACTCCAGTATGGCTTTTTTTCCATTATTGTCTATTCGTTGCTTGTATAGCGGGAATTGGTATTAGATGTTGCAATATTAGGAGAAACAGAGCCTCATACGAAGAATTACAACGGTATATATGAAAGAAGTCATCAGTGGTATAACTTAAAAGCACTATATCCTCTACCACAGAGTTTATTGCCAGAAATTAAGTTTGCTAAAGCGTTGATAGTATTATCAGATAGTTGGAATTTGGGAGATATCAATGCTTGTTTTGCACCAACTGCTTATAAAGAAATAGAGCATACATTTTACTTAAGTGAAGATAAATTCTCTGAGCAGATTTGGAATTTTCGACGTACACCAATTTTAGAGCGGTTTAGTATAACTTATTACTACGAAGCAAAGAGTTTTACTGATCAAAGAATAATAGAGTCTAATTTAAGGGAATATCATATTGATTGTCAAAATGACTCAGATTTAAAACAGAAAGATCCTATTCATGAGCTAGAAAATTACGTAGCAGTATTTTACCCAGGTATGGTCACTTGGCATGAACATCGCCACTTAAATCGCCCTTGGAAAAATTTTGAGCCCATTATTACAAAAAAATTGGACGTTTTTTCTACGAATCTTGTATATATATAATATCAATCACGCAATCAGACATGTCAATACTGACACAATCAGGCAGAGCAGCTATTGCTGCGAGCATAAAAGAGCAACCAATACATCTTGCTTGGGGATCTGGAGATTCTACCTGGGAAAGTAGCTACAAAGTTGAAAAAACTTTTACAGCAGGCGGCAAGATAAGTTTAGATCACCACACTATTAAAGATGTAAAAGTTTATACAGGGCAAACAATTTATCAGTCAAGCATAGATTATATAGTTGATGGTAGCTCAGGCGCTATTGAGCGTGTAGAAAATGGTGCAATTATAGCAGATAGCGTAATCACTATAGAGTATACTCAAGACACACCACCGGAACTAATTACTTCTGCAACATTAATTAAGGAAGTTGGACGTCGTGTTGTTGATGAGGTGCTCTTTTGCAGTGGTGATGAGAATGGAGAACTTGTGACTCCATCTGGAAGGTTTAAACCATCGAATGTACCAATCAATAATCTGTATCTTAAATTTACTTTCGATTTCACGGACGCAGCAAATCAAGTTATACGGGAATTAGGGGTTATGGTTGGTACTAAAATAAAAGAAGGATTACCTGAAGGACAGAGATATTTCGAGCCAAAAGACGTGGAAAATCCTGGAATTTTGTTAGTTTTAGAACACACCGTACCACTTATCAGAACATCTGCAACTCGGGAAACTTTTTCATTTGTTGTAACTTTTTGAAACAAAATGACCTTAAATAGTTATTATAACCGCTTTAATCCTGACAAAGAATATGAGAAAAGCTTATTTCTTGCAGGAAGAGGTTTACAGTCTGCAGAATTAAATGAAACTCAGGAGTATGCTCTTTCTAAGCTTAAAGGTATAGGTGATGCAATATTTCGTGATGGTGATGTTATAACAGGAAGCAATTGTATTATAGATAGAGAAACTGGTAAAGTTACGCTTGAATCAGGAAAAATCTATCTTCGTGGAGCAGTTAGAAAAGTCGAAAAAGAAGAATTTATTATTCCACTGAGTACCACAGTGCGTATAGGTGTTTATTATCTAGAATCTACAATTACAGAACTTGAGGACGAAAATCTTCGTGATCCTGCAGTTGGTACAAGAAACTATCAGGAAGTAGGAGCTGCAAGGCTTAAAGTTTCCACCATTTGGGGTTATCAAGCAGAAGGTCTTTCTCCACGTTTTTCTGAAGGAGAATTTTATCCAATTTATAACATTGAAAATGGAGTATTAATAGAACATTCACCGCCACCACAAGCAAACATAGTAACTACAGCTCTTGCTCGTTATGATAAAGAAGCAAATGGATCTTACGTAGTAAACGGTCTAGAAGTAATTTGTTTGCAGAGAGAAGAAGGGGACGAAAAGGGGAAAAAAATATTTGTGATTAATGAGGGCAAAGCTCATGTTGATGGCTATGAGATTGAACTTCCTCACAGTATTCGTGTTTCTTTTGATGACGATCCAGATATAAAATCAGTTGAATCAGAACCACATACTTTTCAGCCAAATAGCCAAAGAGTAATGGAACTGAAGGTGAATGATTTTCCAATAAGTGAAATTAAAAAAGTAGATATAACTGTTCAAAAAACCATTACCATTACTCACGGTTCATACTCAGGAGCTGTTGATCCAATACCTGACTCTGCAGTACTTGAAATTATTCAAATTAAACAAGGTAATGTTATTTATGAAAATAGTGTAGATTATAAACTAAACGCAGGAAACGTTGATTGGTCATTACCAGGTAAAGAACCAGCTCCTGGAAGTAGTTATCAAATAACTTACCGCTGTCGTACTCATGTAAGTCCTGAAGATATAAGTGAAGAGGGATGCAAAGTAAAGGGAGCAGTTGATAACAGCTTGGTTTTGATTGATTACACCTGGAAAATGCCACGCTTTGATTTAATTACTATCGATAGCAAAGGGGTGGTAAGAAGAATAAAAGGAATTTCCCACTCTTGGAGACCATCGATGCCTCAAGCACCTTCTGGACAACTTTTGCTCTGCTACATTCATCAGACATGGAAAAACGGAGAAAAAGAAGGGGTAAAAATAGTGAATAATGCTATTCATGCTGTACCGATGAATGAGCTTGAAGCAATGAAAAAAGGAATAAATGATCTTTATGCGCTGGTTGCAGAGGAGCGTTTACGCAATGATGCAAATTCAAGAGAACCTACCACCAAAAAAGGAGTATTTGTTGATTCGTTCTTTGATGATGATATTCGTGATCAAGGAATTTCGCAGTCTGCAGCAATAGTAAATAGAGAGCTAGTTCTGCCAATAGATGTAGAAGTTGCAGATATTGAAAAAGGTGGGGAAAGATATCTTTTGCCGTATGAACTTGAACCGGTACTGGAGCAGCTTTTACAGACTAAAGGAGAAAAGATCAATCCATACCAAGCTTTTGATCCAGTACCGGCACAAATTACTCTAAATAAAAATATAGATCACTGGACGGAGGTAAAAACAAATTGGAAAAGTCCAGTAACCAGAGTATTTAATGTTAAAGAAACGACAGAGCTGCTGTCAAGTACTTCATACGAAACTGAATTTATGAGAGAAGCAGTACAGAATTTTGAAATTGAAGGTTTTGAGCCAGATGAAAAGCTTAAGGAAATAAAATTTGATGGCATTTCTATTATACCTATGGCATAGAGAAAAAAAAGTGGAAAAAAGAGCTAACAACCAGGGAAAATTAAAGGGAAAGGTGAAAGTACCAGCAAACATTCCAGCAGGTACTAAATTAGTACAGTTTTATGGGAATAAAGGAAGCTATGGAGAGGCAACTTATACTGGTAAAAAAACTATTACTATAGAAGAAAGAAGAAGAGTGATCGCAGCAAGAAGAGTTGATCCTTTAGCGCAAACATTTACTTTAAATGAGAGCAGACACATAGGAGGTCTAGAGTTATGGTTTGTAAATAACGGCAAAAAACGTGTTGCTGTGCAGATTAGAGAAACAGCAGTGGGAATGCCCTCGCAGACTGTCATTGCTGAAAGTTATATTGAGCCAAAAGATATAAAGATAGATGGCACAGCAACACGTATTACTTGGTCACCAGTGTTTTGCCATGCAGGAGAGGAGTATGCAATAGTACTGCTTACTGATGATCCTGGTACTGCAGTAAAGATAGCAGAACTTGGCAAATATGATGCAGTAAATAGCCGTTGGGTAACAAGTCAGCCATATCAAGTAGGAGTATTACTTTCATCTAGCAATGCAAGCACCTGGACTCCACATCAAAATTTAGATTTAACGTTTCGACTACTAGCTGCAAAATTTAGTGAAGTTTCTCATGTTGTTGATCTGGGCAAAGTTACTGTAAATAATGTATCAGATTTAATTGTCTTGACGAACGTCGAAAAAGTAGCATTTGATACCAATGTGGAATTTATCTTAACAGATGAAGAAGGAAAAGAAAATTTTTTGTCTGATAATTTGCCGCTCGCACTGCGTGAAAGAATAAATGGGGAATTAACGGTAAAAGCAAGCCTAAAAGGAGGGCGAGAAAAAAGTCCAGTTCTTTATCCTGGGTTACAGCTAGTTATGGGTAATATAGGGGAAAAAGGAGATTATGTTACAAGAAGTATTACAGCAGGAGCTAACACTAAGAGCCTGTTCATAATCTTTTGAGGAGCAAGGCAGTAAAAGCTAGAACGACCATTTGTAGTCTAGTATTGAGTTTACGCTCGCAATTTTTCCATAACCGTCTACACTTTTCCAGCCAAGCAAAAGAACGCTCTACAACCCACCTTTTTGGCAATACAACAAAGGTATGTAATTCACTTCGTTTTATTACTTCAACGGTTGCACCAATAGTCGTTTTTATTTGAGTTGCAAAATTTTCTCCTGTATAACCTGCATCAACTAGTATATTTTGAACTTCGGAAAGATTTTTTCTTGCGTTACAAATCATCTCTACAGCAGCAGTACGATCTCCGATATTAGCTGTAGTAATATAAATTGCATGTGGCAAACCTTGCGTATCTACTGCAATATGACGCTTTATTCCTGAAATTTTCTTGCCGGCATCATAACCTTTTTCTTCAGCAATATCGGTGTTTTTTACACTTTGAGCATCAATGATGCAGAAGCTTGTTTTTGTATTCCGACCACTGTTGAAACGAACCTCTCCAACTAATTTTTTTTAAGACAATTTCTAGAACACTTTCTCTATCTTCATTCGGTTTTTTACTCCATCTCTTGAAGTAATCGTAACAATTGCGCCATTTTGGAAACTCTTTTGGTAGCATTCGCCACTGACAGCCACTTTTTAGCACATAAAGTACACCGCAAAATAACTCATATAAATCCAGTTTTCTTGGTTTTGTTTTTTTTCTACAGGATTCTAGATCTGGTAATATAATCTCAAATCTTTCCCGACTTATATCACTTGGGTATACACTCCTCATATATCCTAACTTATATACATTATCTCTTAGTTTATTCCTTTCTTGAGATCATGTACAGGTTCTAAGATAACAATTACCTATGATGCGCTGATACCTGGCACTGCAGATGTTAAAGCATATGTACAAAAAAACGTGGATTGGCAATTAGTAAATTTAACATCAGGAAAACCAATTGGAGAAAGCTGGGTGGAGAGAACTCATGTACTATCAAATTTTAGTGCTAATGAGACGAGGGTAAAATTGGTTTTAAGTGGAACGGTTGTTTATCGTCCTAAAGTCAAAAATTTGCGAGTGATTATTACTTGAATCAATGCCAAATGACCAAAGCAAACGAGGATATACACTACCACATCCAGAAAATATTGCAGTGGAAGATGTAGTACGTATTCGAAAAGCTATAGAGAAAATAGATGAGGATATGAGTAAGGGAGAAAATAAACATAATCAACTGAAAAGTAATTTTGAACGATTTAGATTTGAAACTTTTTTGAATTTTTGGGAATGAAAGAAGCAATATACCAAAGGATAAAGGATTTAGCAGTAAGTAGCACAGCTGATCAACTGGCATATCTTGCAAAATCGCTGGAATTGATAGCAGATAAAAAAGCTATTTCCAACGTTGTGCAGATGACTGAAGTAAAAGGAATAATTGATGCACTACAAAAAAGACTTAAGGATTTAGTAGCAAACAGTACACCAGATCAATTAGCATATCTTGCTAAAGCATTGGAATCAATAGTCGACAAAAGTGCGGTTTCTGAAATTGTGCAAATGACTGATGGTAAGTTAAAAGAACTTCTTGATAGTGCAAAAAAACACTTAAGTGACATAAACAGCAACAAAACAAACTCAATATCGTCCATAACTGCAGTAAAAACAGAGTCTGTTAATGAAATCAACAAGCTTAGGGATAATTCCTTAAACACTTTAAAAGCATCATCAGATTCACACATATCGCTACTTGATACGAGAAAGAATGCCAATATTGCAGCAATAAACAGTATTAGCAACAGTCATAAAGATGGTCTTAAAGGTTTAGTGAATAACTTCCGTACTGTGAATGATGTACCATCTGGCTCATCAATTATAGGAGAAATAGAAACTCGAATTAAAAACATCTCTAATGAGGTAAAAACTAGAGATGATCAATTAAGAACATCTATTACAAATGATGTAAAGACTCGAGATAATCAATTAAAAGTGTCGCTTACACAAGAAATAAGAAAGCGCAATATGGTTGAACCATGGTCATTACCTTTCTTATTTGGTGTACTTGGAAGAAAAAATAATTACTTTGGCCACGGAACTTTTACAACAGAGCTTGGAAGGTGGAGTAGTGATATAACAAAAACCGACTATATGTTGCAATTACTAGCAGGTAGCCATACATACGATACAGATTACGTTAGTTTTTATCGGCCAAGACAACTCTATTTTATAGAGGGAAATAAAGGAACATTTATTTACGGAGAGTTATGCACAAAAAGTTTTTCGGGTAGTTATGATGAGATATACTATTACCCATATGCTGCACTTGGAGTAGTATTTGTAAAAAATACAACCAATGTGAACATAAATAAGACAATGGAATTTGTTGGATCATCTTATTCTAGTACGGAGTATGGGGGAGCAGGATTATTTGTGGGAACTCCTGATAACACTAATTCTAATAAATCAAGTATTTCAAAAGTAGTATGGAAAAATGTTTACCAATACACGAGTTCTGATAGCAAGTTAGCCGGATCTGGCAATGTAGAAATTCCAGCAGGAAAAACAGTTGCAATATTACTTTACACATCATCTTATCTGTATTCCAGAACACAAGTTAGTCAAGGTATGCTTGCATCAAATTATGTACACAACTATGGTCAATTTATTCAGTGGGGGATTTATAACATACGTAGCAATGTTCTAACTACAGGACTTGAAGTAGATGTGGAAAGGACTCTCAGGGCTTGGCAATGCCCAGGATTAGATGCCACCCACAAAATCTGGAATTGATACTAGAAAACGGAGAAAACCAATGCCAATTTATATTAGATTTGAACATAACAAACAAGTAGAAACAACGACGCTTAAAAGCAAACCAGCTGGAAATGATTGGTATGAAGCGCCAGAAAATTTTGAATGGCAAAAAAGTTATTGTTTAACAGAAGGAGGAGAAATTGCTCAGCGTACTAAAGAAGATATACAAAAGGAGTTACTGGATAATGCGAAGCTTTGTACATTTGATAGTATGCGTTTCTATTATGATAATCATACTCACCAATATGCAGGTCATTCTCACCAAAAAGCTAAATCTTATGAGATTCAAGCGAAAGCCGCAAAAAGCATTCTAGCAGCACCAGAATCTATGAATGAAAAGGATAAAGAAATTATAGAACCTTTAGCAAAAGTCCGTGGTATTACGGTTATTGAAATGGCAAGAATAATTGAGGAAAAAGTGAAAAAAGCAGTAAAAGAAATAATGAAATGTGAAGAGCTTGAAGATTTAGCCAAGAGAAAGATTGAAGAAGCCAAGAGTGAAAATGAGCTAAAGACTTTGCTCGATGATTTTAGGAAAAAAATACAAAGAAATGGCTGAAGAATTTTTACATGGCGTAAATGTTATTGAGGTAACCTCAGGAGCAAAGACAGTACGTACAGCTAAATCATCAGTGATAGGTGTAATTGGTACTGCCCCTGAAGCTAATGAGCAAAAATTTCCACTCAATAGTCCAGTATTAATAGCAGGAAGCTTAAAGGAAGCAGCAAAGCTTGGGAAAAGTGGAACACTACCTTCTGCAATAAACGGAATATTTTCCCAAATTGGTGCAACAGTAGTAGTTATTCGAGTTGAAGAAAGTGAAGCTATTCAAAATATAATTGGTGGAGTTGATGAAGAGACTGGAAAATATCAGGGAATTCAAGCATTCCTCAGCAGTGAAAGCATAATACATGTTGCCCCAAGAATACTAATTGCACCTCAGTTTACTCATCAATTGCCTGAATCTGAAAATCCTAAAAACCCAGTAGTAGCAGCTTTGATAGGAGTAGCAGAAAAGCTAAGGGCAATAATAGTTGCAGATGGACCAAATACCAATGATGAAGAAGCCATAAAATGGAGAAAAAGTGTAGGTAGCTCAAGAGTTTACGTTGTTGACCCATGGGTTAAGGTGTTTATTGAAGGAAAAGAAGAAATTTTGCCGTCTAGCCCATTTGTAGCTGGTTTAATAGCGAAAGTAGATAGCGAACAAGGATTTTGGCATTCACCTTCAAATAAAGAAATAAACGGTATTGTTGGCACAAGCAGGCCTATTGATTTTACGCTCGGTAATACAAATTGTAGAGCAAACCACTTAAATGAAAATGAAGTAACAACGATAATTCATCAAAATGGCTATAGGCTTTGGGGAAATAGAACATGTTCAAATGACTCAAAATGGGCTTTTCTGTCAGTGAGAAGGACTGCAGATTTAATCAACGATAGTCTACTTCGAGCTCATTTATGGGCAGTTGATCGCAATATTACCAAAACTTATATAGATGATGTGATTGAGGGGGTGAATTCTTATTTGGCCAATTTAAAAGCCCAAGGAGCTATTATCAGCGGAAAATGTTATGCAACACCCGAACTCAATACACCAACAAATATTGCGAGCGGAAAAGTGTATTTTGACTTTGAGTTTACACCACCATATCCAGCTGAGCAGATTACTTTTAGGTCACACCTCGTGAGTGGTACAATATTGTAAAAAGGGAAAAAAGAGGAAAAAATGTTACCGAAGATTTTAAAGAATTTTAACGTATTCGTTGATGGTAGAGGTTATGCAGGGAAAATAGATGAAATAACGCTACCAAAGCTTACCATAAAAACAGAGGAGTACCGTGCTGGTGGTATGGATATTCCAATAAATATTGATATGGGAATGGAAAAACTTGAAGCAGAGCTCACTTTTGCTGAGTATGACTCTGAGCTCTTTAGACTTTTTGGATTAATAGACAATAATGCAGTCTCTCTTACTTTACGTGGAGGATTACAAGGAAGTAATAGTGAAGCTGAATCTGTAGTAGTTAACTTAAGAGGGCTCTTTAAAGAACTTGATTTTGGTAGCTGGAAACCTGCTGAAAAAGCAACACTAAAATGCACTGTAGCTGCCAACTATTATAAGCTTACTATTGATGGCAGAGAATTGATTGAAATTGATGCTGAGAATATGATTCGCAAGATCGATGGTGTTGATCAAATGACTTCTATGCGTACAGCCTTAGGAATTTAACTAAAAGGGTAAAACAATGGAAAAAATTAAATTAACTGAACCAATAAAAATCGATGGAATTTTAGTTTCAGAGATAACTCTACGTCGCCCAAAAGTTCGAGATCGTTTAGCTGTTGAACGTATGGGTAATAGCGATGCAGGGAAAGAAGTAGCACTGATTGCAAATCTTGCAAGTATTTCAAGAGAAGCAGTAGAAGAGCTTGATCTTGCAGACTACAGTAAGATTCAAGGAGCATTACAAGGTTTTTTGTCTCAGCAGAAGACTTGAGGCTGAGCGTATTATCGCTTAGCTCAATGGTTGGTGGTGGAATCAATCAGTGGCTTGATATGGATATTGAAGAATTTATTACTTGGTTTGAAAGTAGCGGAAAATTATACAAATGAAAGCAATTTCTATAGTAATTGGAGCAATACTGCAAAGCAGTTTTAATAGTACGATAGCAGGTAGTACGAAGCAGCTTTCTCGTATTGGTAGTACGATAAAACAACTTGAATCATCAAGTAAATCAATATCCAAGTTTAAAGAGCTCAGCCACAATGCTCTGCTTGCTAGGCGTTCTTGGAATGAGCTAGAAATAAAAACAAAATCTCTGGCTAAACAGATAAAAAATGCAGAAGCACCAAGTAAGAGCCTGCAAAATGAATTTACAAAATCTAAAGCTGCGGCACTGAAAGCTAAAACAGCTTATTTACAAAAAAGAAGTGCTCTCCACCATTTACGCACGGAGTTCAGTAAAAGTGGTAGAGATATAAAATCTCTTATTGGAGACCAAGCTAAACTTGGCTCTTCTATTGAAAAGCTTAAAAATAACTATACGGCTTTAAATTCCGTAATGCAAAAACGTAAAGGAGTTTTAGCGCAAAGAGCAAATTTTAGAGCTCAAATGATGGATGCTGTAGCACTTGGCCTCACACTTGCTGCACCACTTAAGGCTGCAATTAGTTTTGAGAGTGCCATGGCTGATGTAAAGAAAGTTGTAAAGTTTGAAGATACAGATGTAAATGGCTTAACAAAACTTGGGGAAACATTAAAGGAAATGTCGCGTACAATTCCGCTATCTGCAGCAGAACTTGCGCAAATTACTGCAAGTGGTGGTCAACTTGGTATTAAAGCCAAAGATCTTACGACTTTTACAGACACTGTGGCCAAAATGGCAACTGCATTTGATATGTCAGCAGAAGAGGCAGGAGATGCTATTGCTAAACTTTCTAATATTTATCAAATTGAAATTGGTGAAATGGCAAATATTGGTGATGCAATAAATCATATTTCTGATAACACTGCAGCAAAAGCTAAAGACATTATTCCTGCGCTAAACAGAATCGGTGGTACAGCAAGGCAATTTGGTTTAACTGCAGTAGAAGCAGGAGCTTTAGCAAGTAGCTTCATTAGCCTAGGTAAAACTCCTGAAAAAGCAGGTACAGCAATTAATGCAATGCTCAGTAAGTTGCAAACAGCAAGTAAGCAAGGTGGCAATTTTCAAAAAGCTTTTCAGCAGCTAAAAATAAATGCTAATACCAACTCTCATTATTAATGAACCAAATAAGAAGCATTGCAGAGTTGTTTAACCGTGGAAGGGGAAAGAGAGGTAATAAATTTACACAAAGCGCTCTCAAGCAGAACAATTGTATCGTAGATTTTATTGCGCAAAATGTTCTGTTTTATATATAACCAAAACCTCTCAACAGGATTGAGGTCAGGTGAGTATGGTGGTAGGTATATAATTTCGATATTTTTAGGTATCTTTAAACTTTTTGACTTATGCCAACTAGCGCAATCCATCACGAGAAAAGCCTTTCGTATTCCTAAATATTGCGACATCTGTTCAAGGAATATATTTATACAAGCAGTGTTGACGTTTGGTGCAAATAAGCTAAAATTCTCTCCATTTCTGGGATTAACTGCACTATAGAGATAAAAATTTTCCCTACCTAATTTTACCTTAACCTGTGTCCTACTGCCTTTTTTAAACCACCCATGTCCAACTTTTGAATGTGTACCAAACCGTGATTCATCGAAGAAAAATAGCTCTTTTTCAGAATGCATGACAATAGTTTCATTGAGGTTTTTTTTTTAAACTCCTCTTGCTTATTTTTATCCTGTCCACTATGAACTGGTCTTGGTGTGATATATGAGAATTTCATTCTTTGCATATTACGATGTATTGTGGATTTGCTGATATTCAAACCAAATCTTTCTTGGATTCTTATTCTCATTTCTCTAATAGTAATATTGGGGTTTTCCTCTATCCACACCTCAATTTGTTCAAGTTGACTTTGGTTCAATATAGTTTTTCTACGGCATTGAGGTGGAGAAAATAATTTTTCTTCTCTTCCAAATTTTATGTGCTTTATCCATGTAGTAATTGCCTTTCTCGAAATGCAACATATTTTTGCTACAGCTGTTATACTGTGCTTTTTTGCTGCAATTACAGCATTTAGTTTTTTTGCAACATACGCATTATTTCTTACTTTCTTCAGCATCTCTTTTGCTGATTCCACCACTTTTTCATCCAATAATTTTGATCTTAATGCCATCTAAACCTCGCTATTTTACTTACTCCAGTATGGCTTTTTTTCCATTATTATCTATTCGTTGCTTGTATAGCGGGAATTGGTATTAGCAGCTCAAATGAGCCTGCACTCGTGCGTAAAGTTTTTGCGTTTCTCCCATTTCTTCGGTTATTTTCTTCACTTTCAGCTGACATGTAGCTTTCTATTTCACCTTCCAGACTTGCCTCTAGCAACCTTTTTATAAACGGTGTTAATGCTCCATCTCTTCCTGTCAATGGTCTTCCTTCTCGTATAGATGACAGGATATTTGTTTCTAATTCTTTATAATCTACCAAACCAGTAGTTCTATTTGCTTGACTCATATCAAACCTCCATTTTTTATATCAATTTATTACTTTTTTTTCGGTTTGACACACTTTTTTGAACGTTCCCTTCACCTGATCGGCTATCACGGAAATCTGCATACCAAGCGCTCTTACTCGAAGAATTTAGAAAAGCAGGATCAGAGGTTATTTTTCTAAACCACAAATTTGAGGATAACCCAGAATCTAATATGTTTTTAGGAATTCAAGGATTAGTAGCAGAGTATGAGCGTGCAAAAATTATGGAACGTAATCGCAGGGGAAAACTTCATGCAGCTAAAACTGGTCGCATAAGCGTAATGAGTAATGCACCTTATGGTTATCGCTACATAGCAAAACATGTAGGTGAAGGAAGTGCTCAGTTTGAAATTAATCAAGAAGAAGCGGATGTAGTGTGCAAAATATTTAATTGGATTGGCCAAGAAAGAGTAAGCATCAATGAAGTTATACGTAGACTTAGCGAGATACCGGTAATAACACAAACAGGAAAAGAACGTTGGAAAAGAAGTACTATCTGGAAAATGTTAAAAAATCCTGCTTATATAGGACGAGCAGCTTATGGTAAAACTAAGGCATGCTCGAAACCACAAGTAAGAAAGTCAAAAAAAGGAAGGGAACGTTCAAAAAAGTGTGTCAAACCGAAAAAAAAAGTAATAAATTGATATAAAAAATGGAGGTTTGATATGAGTCAAGCAAATAGAACTACTGGTTTGGTAGATTATAAAGAATTAGAAACAAATATCCTGTCATCTATACGAGAAGGAAGACCATTGACAGGAAGAGATGGAGCATTAACACCGTTTATAAAAAGGTTGCTAGAGGCAAGTCTGGAAGGTGAAATAGAAAGCTACATGTCAGCTGAAAGTGAAGAAAATAACCGAAGAAATGGGAGAAACGCAAAAACTTTACGCACGAGTGCAGGCTCATTTGAGCTGCTAACACCAAGAGATAGGGAGGGAAGCTTTGAACCACAAATAGTCAAAAAAAGGCAAACAAGCCTACATCCAGAACTTGAAGCAAAGGTCTTAAGCACATATGCCAGTGGCATGGGATACAGAGATATAGCTTCACATGTTGAGGAAATATATGACCACAAAATATCAGCAGCAGAGATATCTAGTATTACCGATAAACTGCTACCAGTAATCAATGAATGGCGCAGCCGCCCACTGCAATCAGTGTATCCAATAGTATTTATGGATGGCATGTTTTTTAAGGTCAAGGAGGACGGACATTGCATAAGTAAATGTATGTATAATATATTGGGCATAAATCAAAATGGCAGAAAAGAAGTATTAGGTTTTTATTTGGCTGAAAGTGAAGGAGCTAACTTCTGGTTGGGAGTACTAAATGACCTCAAAGAAAGAGGAGTAGAAGATATTCTAATTGCCTGTATTGATGGGCTAAAAAGCTTTCCTACCGCTATAAATAGTGTATTTCCTAAAGCAGAAGTACAGCTATGCATAGTGCATCAGATAAGGAATTCACTGAAGTATGTATCTAGCAAAGATGTAAAAGTTTTCATAAATGATTTGAAAAAAATATATCGTGCTTCAAGTAAAGAGATTGCTGAGAATTATTTGCTTGAGCTGGAAGAAAAATGGAGTGAAAAATATCCCTTGGTTACAAAATCATGGCAAAACAATTGGGAAAATTTGTCTGGTTATTTTAAGTATTCTGGACCAGTTAGGAAGCTGATTTACACCACCAATCCAATTGAGGGATTGCATAGACAAATTAGGAAATTTACTAAAACTAAGGGCTCATTTACTAATACAAATGCCTTGTACAAAAGGTATATTGTGCTATAAAAAAGGTAGAGCAAAAGTGGACTACAGCTTTGCCTAATTGGGCATTAACTATGTCTCAGCTTGACATTTTCTTTCCCAACAGACTGAAAATTGAGTTGAACTAAAAATGCGGCTTGACACAGTTTATTTAACACTCCCGTTGCAAATTAAAAATCTCTCCATCCTGTGCTGGTTCTTCTATTCTAAACGCCACTTCTACCTGGTCATAACCAATCTGAATTCGTTCTACTAATGCTTTAATGATGCCACGCTTAGTTTGCCAATCTAGCTGTTCCAAATTAGATTTTACACTGGAATAAAGACTCTTTATACTGTTGATGATAAGGTTCATTCCCTTCTCTATCGCTTTTTGATCAACTACCTTTTTCTTCTCTTCTTCTATCCCTCTTAAGCGTTCCCTCATTCTTTTCATCGTCTGTTTAAATTCTTCCTCACTTATATATCCTTTATCTCCTACATTTTCTTGACTATAATAGTCTTCCATTAACTTTTCGATGCCTTGTTTTATTTGATTTTCTCTTCTTGCAAGCTTCTTATCTGATGATTCATCATTTTTATTTTCTGCAATTCTACGGTGATACTCATTTTTTATTATCTCTGGGTTTTTTAGTAAATTTTTCACCTTTTCCCATATAGCTGTTTCTAACATATCTGTACGGACCAATTTATTAGTACACTTCTCCCTACCATCAGTAATACGTATAGTACTACTACAGCGATAATAGCTAAACTTTTTTCCCTCAACTCCACATTGTGCACCACTATACGCATATCCACAGTTTTGACACACAACTAGACCTTGTAATAGGTATTTCTTTTTTCCTCCCTCTCTCTGCATCCTTGCTCTTTTTCTATTTTCATCCAGTTGCTTTTGTACTTTATTAAATAACCCTTCATCAACTATTTTTGGTACTGGTATATAAATCCAGCTGTCCTCATCTGTGCGACAGATAGAAACCTTTTGTTTATTTCTTTCTCTTTTTTCAACCCTCTTTAATTTACCAAACGCTGCTTGTCCTTTATATGCTGGATTTCTTAACACCTTCCAAATTATTATTGGACACCACACCTTCTTTCCAGTTCTTGTTCTAATTGACTTATCTCTTAGTCTACGTATCACTTCCCTTAGAACCTGTACATGATCTCAAGAAAGGAATAAACTAAGAGATAATGTATATAAGTTATACCAACTCTCATTATTAATGAACCAAATAAGAAGCATTGCAGAGTTGTTTAACCGTGGAAGGGGAAAGAGAGGTAATAAATTTACACAAAGCGCTCTCAAGCAGAACAATTGTATCGTAGATTTTATTGCGCAAAATGTTCTGTTTTATATATAACCAAAACCTCTCAACAGGATTGAGGTCAGGTGAGTATGGTGGTAGGTATATAATTTCGATATTTTTAGGTATCTTTAAACTTTTTGACTTATGCCAACTAGCGCAATCCATCACGAGAAAAGCCTTTCGTATTCCTAAATATTGCGACATCTGTTCAAGGAATATATTTATACAAGCAGTGTTGACGTTTGGTGCAAATAAGCTAAAATTCTCTCCATTTCTGGGATTAACTGCACTATAGAGATAAAAATTTTCCCTACCTAATTTTACCTTAACCTGTGTCCTACTGCCTTTTTTAAACCACCCATGTCCAACTTTTGAATGTGTACCAAACCGTGATTCATCGAAGAAAAATAGCTCTTTTTCAGAATGCATGACAATAGTTTCATTGAGGTTTTTTTTTAAACTCCTCTTGCTTATTTTTATCCTGTCCACTATGAACTGGTCTTGGTGTGATATATGAGAATTTCATTCTTTGCATATTACGATGTATTGTGGATTTGCTGATATTCAAACCAAATCTTTCTTGGATTCTTATTCTCATTTCTCTAATAGTAATATTGGGGTTTTCCTCTATCCACACCTCAATTTGTTCAAGTTGACTTTGGTTCAATATAGTTTTTCTACGGCGTTGAGGTGGAGAAAATAATTTTTCTTCTCTTCCAAATTTTATGTGCTTTATCCATGTAGTAATTGCCTTTCTCGAAATGCAACATATTTTTGCTACAGCTGTTATACTGTGCTTTTTTGCTGCAATTACAGCATTTAGTTTTTTTGCAACATACGCATTATTTCTTACTTTCTTCAGCATCTCTTTTGCTGATTCCACCACTTTTTCATCCAATAATTTTGATCTTAATGCCATCTAAACCTCGCTATTTTACTTACTCCAGTATGGCTTTTTTTCCATTATTGTCTATTCGTTGCTTGTATAGCGGGAATTGGTATTAGGTAGAGTAATATAGCTACTGTCCAATAATTTAACACTATTAAATAGCTGTAAGATTTTGCAATCAACTTGCAAGATATTTTTAAAAAGAACCACAGATTCATTATACATCCTTTTCATAAATTCCACTGCTTCTTCAGTAAATCTAAAATCCAAACCTTGTTTTGTTATATCTATCGAGTCCTCGTTTAGTAATTGACACATTGTTTCTACGCTACAATTATCAACCCCTATATTACCCAAGACCATGGCTTTTACGAACGATGAACCTTTTAGCTTTCTCTTTCTTTTTATAAACCTTGTTGTAATTGAGATTTTGTCTACTTTTTCATTAAAAAATTCTTTGAGCTTTTTTGATAAGCTAGTTATTTTATTCATTCGTTCTCTCACTAAAAGTATTTCTGGGAGAACTTATACCTTATTATTCTATCTCTTTCATACCTTTTTTTCCTTAACTTGACGCGTATGGTTTATTTAACACTCTCGGGGTTACGCTACTCCTTTCTATCCACCTTCTTGAGCAATTCACTTTCAAATCTAACACATATCTCAGTAATTATAATATCTAATTTTTGATCGTGTTTTTCTACAGGTAAATTTTTACAATATTGCCTCTCATAGGCTACGCCTATAAATATTTTTCCAAGTGGCCGCAGTTTTTCTATCATTGTATCATACCAACCACCGCCAAAACCTAATCTATTAAAATGATCATCAAAAGCAATAACAGGAGTAATGATTGTATCGGGGATTATATCTTCATCTGCTTTATTCCATTCTTCGAATTTTAATAACTTGTTTTTATTAGGGACTGCTACTTTATAATCTAAATCGAGTAAATGATGCATCAAAGGCACAACATTAATTTCTCCGTCTGTTGGAATGTAAGTTGCTATTGTTTTACCTTTAACGCAACTGAAGTTTTTGTTAAAGAGATTAATAAGAGAATTTGCCGCATAACTGGAGTAACTTTCATCAATATCTTTTCTTATGGTTCTATATTGCTTCCTTAGTTCCTCTTTGTGCTGTTTAGTGTCTTTGAACATGTTCTATCCATTTTGCAGTGAGCTTTTCTTGTAAACTATTTTGCTTCAAGCGCTCACTTAAAAAATCAAAGTCAACAAGTTCCATATCTTGGTCTTGATTACTGCAACTATAAACAAAACTTATTTCTCCCGTTTCCTTATTTATGTGTTGCTGAATACATTGAGCGCAGATTTCTTTCATCATACACTGCATAGGAGAATTAACAGATGCTATTGCTATGTGATTTGGTTTCAGATATGGTTTTAAAATTGTTTTTCTAGCTTCATTTACAGCCTTCATCATTTTATCAGAACCAATAGTGATGATTTTATCTATAGTGTTCAAATTAATATCGACCTTTTCTTGTTGATAAGAAACGATTGCATCGACTATATTACCATGAAAGAATTTATCCTGTTCTCTGCTTGTTTCTATTAATCCTTCTTCACATGCCCAAACTACTGCATTTGATGCACGCTCTATCAGCGCTCGTTTAAATACATCACTTAATTTCTTATAGCCAGCGAAATATAAAACCTTATGATTGTTTTCAAGACAAGCTTTTCCTATTGAAAATAATACTGCATTTCCAACTCCGCCACCAATCAGCATTATATTCTTCATAAACTTTTTATAGAGTAAAAAACGAAAAATATTCTCTAGCTTCAATTAAATCGATAACTAACAGCTGCATTTTTACGCATATTATCTAATAACAGGTTGCTTTGTATCATAATCTTTTGTTGATACATTTCCTGTTTGATTGCTTCTATGTCTACTGCATTACTCTTGATATCACATAACATCATCAATTTTGCAGTGCTATTTTCTCTGAATTCTACTATTTCATTCACACTTGTTTTACTAAATAAAATCTGTAAATCAGGATTTAAATCTCGCATCTTTACTTTGAATTCTTTTGCGCTTGGCAATTTGAAATCATCTGCTAATTTGTCAAAATTTAAACAACTGACCTTTTGCTCCTTAAAATTAGAGAGTAAACTTTCTGAATCTTTAACTACAACTTGTTTTACTTTTAAAGTACTTTCCAGCAGTGTATGATCGAGCTGTACCTTATCTATGACTTTTATAACAGAGTAACCTTCACTTAAACTAATCGGATCTGCTACATCACTGATTTTTAATCCTTCCAAAACGTCCTTGAGATTACCTTTTAGCTGACTTAAATTAACGGTTGCTTTGCGCATCTTTATTGAAGATTCTGGATTACTACTGCTACGTAATTTTTTTACTAAATCTTCAGCCATCTTCTGATCAGGAATTACAAACTCCTGAAATATAATAAGGTAGTCAGGCTTCTCTTTTTGCTTTCTTATGTCATCCACTTCTTTATCACTTACATTGATAAGCGGTACAACTCCTACTTCAATAATCTTGTTCCACAGTAGCTGACACTTTATTTGTTTTTTTAGGGTATTGAGATCTATATTATGCTTTTTTACGTATTGATCAACTTCATCAGCCTCAAGTTTTAAACTTTGAGTTAAGAATAATGTGACAGCATTATTTAACTCCTCGTTACTCAATTCTATATTCATCTTCTGCGCTTCGCTGACAATGATAATTTCGTCTATTAACTGTCTTAGAATTTGAGATTTTACCTCTTTTTGATTAATCTTCTGAATGCCAAGCAATGAATTTATGAAGTTGATACGTCTTTCGATATCTAAATTTGAAATTGGCTCACCATTTACATCTGCAACAATTTCAATCTCAGTTGCAAGTAACCTAAGCGGCAGCATTATTAATATCAAAATTAGTATTTTATGCATATAAAATTATTTAGCTAATAACTAATTCTATAATACATACTGAATAAACGCCAGCTAACTTTTTAATAATTAAAAAAGAGGGTGAAATTACTGTAATGAATACCTAAACAATAATATACGGAAGGAGAGGGATTCGAACCCTCGATACGACTTTTGGGTCGTATAACGGTTTAGCAAACCGCCGCCTTCAGCCGCTCGGCCACCCTTCCAAATTATTACTATAATATCAAGACCTTTACTGCCTGTCTAATGCTTTTAACTGCGATATTCACCCGTTAAAGACAACAATATTTTTCTGAATAGTTCTAATGCAAACTAATTTCTACTTTTTTCAATGATTTTTTTTGCTTTTTCTACATTAGCCCATTCTCCAACTGTTACCGTTTTTCCCTTTTCTAAATCTTTATAATGAGAAAAGAAATGAGAAATTTTATCTAATAAGTTTTTAGGTAAGTCAGAATAGTTCTTTATATTGTCATAATAGCTATCAACACTGGAGATAGGCACAGCTAATATTTTTTCATCCTCTCCTTTCTCGTCTTTGGTAAGTAATGCACCTACTGGACGCACCGATATCAAAACTCCAGGCGCTAAAGGAAATTGAGTTAGCACCAAAACATCCGCAGGGTCACCATCACCTGCGCAGGTATTTGGTATAAACCCATAATTGCAAGGATAAGTCATTGAGGTAGACAAAAATCTGTCAACTTGTAATAATCCGAGCTCTTTATTAAATTCATACTTTACAGGTTCAGCATTTGCACTTATTTCAATTACTACACTTATTGCATCTGGTTTTGTTGTTATTTTACTTAAATCCATGGATTACCTCGTTATTCAAGAGAAGGTATTATATAGCATGCACTTTAAGAGTGCTACATTTATCAGTAGAGATTCATGATTGCATAGGACCATTTGCAAAATCCTTAATAGCTATATCGTTGAACGGTGAATGTGGAGGATCTTGCGGTGATTTTGATAATTGAAATAAAGCATATACTATTACAATAGTAAGTACTGCAGCAACTATTAAATTGATGAGATTATTTTGTGGCAAAATATTTGTTATTGAGTTGAATAACTTTTGTTCCATAAAGAAATAATCGGCAGTATATAATCCAACAGACAATACAAACATACCTAAAGCTAATTTATAGGACGTGTTTTTATGGTCTTTTTGTGACACTGATACCAACTCTCATTATTAATGAGAGTTGGTATTAGGATATATTAATCCATCCATTTGTGATATTCTCTCTTGTCGATCCACACCCTCATGATCGATTGTATATTCGATGGTTCCATCTCTACTTGATAATTCGATCTTGTGTAGTGAGCTAGCTAAGAATATTATATAACCCGCTATTAACTGATTCTTACCTATCTCTAGTACTTCTCTTTTTACTATTTTGTCAGATGACAAAGGTTCTTTATAACTACCGCTCAAGGAATATAATAGAGAAAACAATAAAGCCACATCTTTATCTACCTTTATCTCTTAATGAATACAATAGTAACAGTCGATAACAAATTTATTAAAAAAAATTTTTTTATCAGATTTTTCATTTAATAATTTTTTAACGTCAGTAAGCACTTTATTTTTAAAATCTTCTTCTGTTTTAAATATTGGTTCTCTCTTTGGATTTGCTAAGATGTTAAGTAAATCTAATTTTCTTCCATCTACTACTTCATTTATATCTCTATTTAACTCAGACTCTTTAATAATGTCATATATCTTATCTATGACATCTTTAGTATTCAGGTTGTTGTTTTTACTTAGAATGTTATAAGCTTGAGCATAAATTAAAAACAGCCCTTGTAGACTAAATTTTAAGTTAAAATAGTAATCTAATTGTTCATCTTGCTTCTGTATGAATGCAGAAAGACCTGTGTGATTTCTGCAGTCCATACTACAACCTAAATCGACATGTTGAGCGCTACCTAAAAAAATAAACAAAGTTTCTAATAAATTGCCCTTACCAACAATTTTTATTAATTCTTCAACTTCCTTAACCATTGCTAAAACCTATAATGTTCTACTTTATAGTAGAAGCGATATAGGGTAAAATAGCAATAAATATTATTGTACGTTTACATTCTGCATTAAAGCTTTTAGTTAAGAACATATCCACCCTCCACCGATAACTTGTTCACCTTTATATGCCACACAAGCTTGACCTGGACTGATGCCAAAGTAATCGTCGTTTAAAATGACACAGGCTTTATTTTTTTCGTCAGTTGAATATATTGTCGCTAAGCTTCCTGCATGTGATGACCTGAGCTTTACAGTTACTTCCATACCTTCTTTTGGTCGTTCTAACCAATTTAACTCTTTGACCAATATCTTTTTTTTCATTAATACATTGATTGGACCTACTACAACCTCATTATTTTCTGTATTGATTCTTACTACATAAAGAGGCTCACTGTGTGCGATGCATAGGCCTCTTCTTTGTCCTACTGTAAAATTTACTATGCCGCTGTGTTCACCTAACACTTTTCCATGAGTATCCACTATTTTACCTTTTCGTATAGACTGTGGAGCTAATTTAGCTATTGTCTTACTATAGCTTTTGGAAACAAAGCATATATCTTGGCTGTCTGGCTTTTCAGAAATTTGTAAGCCAAAATACTTTGCTAATTTTCTTATATCATTTTTATAGAACCCACCTAGTGGAAATCGCAAAAGCTTTAATTGCTCCTCAGTAGTTGCAAACAAAAAATAACTTTGATCTTTACTGTTATCAATGCTTCTATATAGCTTTGCCTCACCATTTTTTTCTAACCTTCTTACGTAATGTCCTGTCACGAGTACATCAGCACCGAGATTTTTTGTAACTTGTAATAGATCGCGGAATTTTACTGTTTGATTACATCTTATACATGGTATGGGGGTTTCCCCACGCATGTAAGTATTCGCAAAATCTTCTATTACTTCCTTTTTAAATGTTTCTTCGTAATTTAAAATATAATGAGGAAAGCCAACACTTTCAGCCACGTTTTTAGCATCATAGATATCCTGTCCAGCGCAACATGCACCTTTTTTTGCATTAGCATTGCCATCAGTGCCATATAGCTGAAGAGTCACACCTATCACTTCGTACCCAAGGTTATACAGCAGTGCTGCAGCAACGGAGCTATCAACTCCCCCGGACATTGCAACAATAGCCTTAGTTTGATGCGGAGCTTTATCTTTTAATAAAGGTTCAATTTCAAATTCTTTTAGCATATAATTCATAAACACAAACCTGGTATCAAGCACTGGAATCCAGTTTCTATTACACAATTTCATCGAAACAGCATACTTATTTGTAATCAAGTTCCAGTGTCAAGCGCTGGGATAACACCCCTTCCTGCTGGAAATTGCCTTAAATTACTTGGTGCGTGACACTGGGATCTCATTTATATTACATAATTCCATCAAAACAATTCGATCTTCAAAAACAACTTAATCTTGCTTGAATAAAACATGGCCAAAATAGTCCATGTTTTCAAGTACTTTTCCGCTACCCAGGGCAACACAACAAAGTGGATCATCTGCAACACGAACTGGTAATTTTGTTGTTTCACTAATAACTTTACTCAAGTTGCGCAATAATCCACCACCACCGGATAAAATTATTCCTCTATCGACTATATCAGAAGAAAGTTCAGGTGGAGTGCTCTCCAGTGCAGTCCTAATAGCAGAAATTATCTGATGTACAGGCTCTATTAGACTTTCTGCAACTTGGTGTTCTGATAAAAGCATTTCCTTTGGCATACCACTCACTAAATCCCTGCCTTTAATTATCATTCCCTCTTTGTTATCTTCACCTGGCAGACTGGCTGAACCTACGTTTTTCTTAATTTTTTCAGCAGTTGTTTCACCGATTAATAACTTATGATTTTCACGAATGTATGACTTTATTGCCTCATCCATAATATCACCACCTACTCTGGCAGAACGTGAATAAACAATTCCACCTAAAGAAATAATTGCAACTTCAGTTGTACCACCTCCTATGTCAACAATCATAGAACCTTCAGGTTCGGTAACTGGAAGTCCAGCTCCAATTGCTGCAGCCATTGGTTCTTCAATTAAGAATACTTCATTTGCACCAGCACTTTCTGCTGCATCTTGTATAGCACGCCTTTCAACTGGGGTAGATCCAGATGGAACACATATGATAATACTAGGCTTATTAACAGTGAATCTTGTGTTTGCGCTGCGTATGAAATATTTTAACATTTCTTCCGCGCTTTTAAAATCAGCAATAACTCCGTCTTTCAAGGGCCTTATCGCTTCTATTTCTCCAGGTGTTTTTCCGAGCATCATCTTAGCTTTTTTACCAAAAGCATAAGGAACGTAACTTCCTTTTTCTTTTACTCTTGCTACAACTGAGGGTTCATCAAGCACTATCCCCTGACTTTTCTGATAAACTAAAGTATTTGCAGTACCAAGATCTATAGCAATATCGCTAGCAAATAAACCTTTGAAAGTAAAAAAATTTCTGATTAAATTCTGAACAAAACTCATACACAACTCAAAAAAACCATTTATTGAGACAAATTATACTTTTCAGATAAGTAACTAGTGTAGCACTCAATATCTAAATCCCTACCTGTTACCTTTTTTAGCTGTTCCAAAAAGCCATACTTTGCACTATATACATTTTTAGAGAACCAATCGATAAGTAAACTGAAATCTCCTTTTACTATAGCATCTAAAAATTCGTAATGATTTTTCTTAATGAAAGAAAAAAACTGCACAGCAGCAATTAACGCTATGACTTTAATAGGAAAGTAGCCTATAACACCACTTATCCAATACTCATCTTGAAAATAAGTGTCTAGCTCATTTTTAGCTTTTACTGGAATTTTATAGTGCTTCATACCTTTCAGCCACTCATCATGCAGATCTTTGACTTCCAGCGTACCATTTATTATATTCTGTTCTAACCTAGTTCTCAGCATGATATGTCCTAATAAAGTGAACTCATCTGCATTCTTCAAAAAAGATGAAAGATTTACTTTATTGAAAATCAAATACAAATTTTCAACACTGCTATTAATTTTGCCTTTTGTAGAAAGTTTCTCTTTTATGTGTGGTTGAATGAATTCAATAAATTCTCTGGATGTTCCAATTATCCTTTCCATGAATAACCCTTGAGTTTCATACATAACATGTTTCGTAATCGAGCTCTTTATAGAATTTTGCGCTAAACATTTTTGATGAATTGCATAACCAGTATGCCGTAAAAGTAAAAATAAACCATAACAAAGGTCAGATTCATCATAATTGATAGGATCGTAATAAGAAATGGAAATCTCATGTGGTGTAACATTCATTTGCTGTAAGAACAAGGAACCAAGTTCAATCTGTCTCTGAACCGTAACTTTTTGTATATTAGTAACCTTATCCTTCTTCTGCTTTTGAGTTACTTTCTCTACATTTTCACTAAAAAATTTACCTAACTTAGGAAATATTTCCTTTATGTTCTTTTCTGTGATATTAGAGTCATAGTCAGCAAGCAATGACTCATATTTTGAGCACTTTAATTGCTGCGATTTTATAGAAGCTACTTCACGAACAAGTTTGATCAGATCAGCAAAGCGTTCTTTCAGCTTTTCTAAATTACTGACTTCAGAGTTAGATAGCTTCCATAAATTTTGGCATTCAATCTTAGCTTTGGACAAAGATTTTATTAAATCAACAGGAATAGCACTATTGCTTTTATGTATTCCTTCTATTAACTTTAGCTGCAGGGTATCCGCATTCTTGTTGTTGCCAAGAGCGTTCGCTAATGATTCCTTTATTGCATCATGAGAGAGAATTTCATGTCTGATTCCCTCTAGAAGACACATTTGCTCGATCTTATCCTCTACATCCAGTTGGCTTTTGCTTAGTAGGTTTAGTGTGTTTTCAATATTCCTTACCTTATGTAATACTTCCTCTAAAAACTTATAAGATCTCATTTTTATTCATTGCTTTGAAACATCTGCTTAATATCGTAATAGATTAATAATAAAGTTAAAAGTATATTTGCTTAAAGTACAATAAAAAATTGTATTTTTATTCTTCTATTGTACTTCATTGCTAAGAATTGAGCATCTTATCAGAAAATTAATTATCAAATTGTATTGTAAGTGAAATATTTAGTATTTTATTTTCCTTGACTACATTATAATATAGGGAGATTATTAATACTAAAGTTAAAATTACGCACTATACTTAAAATTTATGGAGGTTTAGTAATGTGGAGTAGGCTGGTTATGATGTGTTGTTTTTGTTTGCTGCTTACCGGTGTAAGTTCTTGCCCTAAAAAAGAAGTAAACACAAAAAATAAAATGAATCCCATTGTTAAGCAAATGATTGATAAAAGAGTTTTCTTTGATTATGATGAATCTAGTATCGGTGAAGTGAGTGCAGATGCATTACTTGACGTGATGGAAGTGTTACAAAATAATCCTGACGCAAAGGTCACTTTAACTGGTCATACTGACAATCGTGGTTCTCACGAGTATAATCTTGCACTAGGTGCTAGAAGAGCAGATGCAGCTAAAAAATTTATGGTCAGCTGTACACCTTATCTAGAAAACAGAATAAAAACTGCTTCTAAAGGTGAAACTGAGCCTTTGGTTAATGTAAAAGATGATTCTAGAAATTCCAAGTATGAGAGAGATCATGCTAAAAATCGTAGAGTAGAGTTTTCATTCTCTGGAATAAAAAATTAGTTTCCTTTCAATCCCAGTGTTCAGCGCTAGCACTGGGATGATACAATTGCTAAACTTGTTGCTTCTAAGATTGTTAGCTTAGTTTCTATTGAGGTGTTATGGTAGTATAATTTAGATAGTTCTGGTTTACCTAAATATCAAGGAACATAATGCAATTAGAGTTGTTATTTCAAGATATAATTAATAACTTTGCCTTTCATAATAATCAAATTGTGGTTGCAGTATCAGGCGGTATAGACAGTGTAGTTTTATTGCACTTGATGATTAACTGGGCAAAAAAAAACAAGCTTTTAGCCCCTATAGCATTAACAGTAAATCATGGATTACGTTTAGAATCTCAAAGAGAGGCTAGTTTTGCTATGAGTTATGCAAAAGAACTTGGAGCAAAGGAATCGTTCTTATTAAATTGGGAAAAGAAAAATATTAAAGGCAATATTCAGTTGCAGGCACGAAAAGCACGGTATAACTTATTAACAAAATGGTGTAAAAATAATAATGTTAAATATTTATTTGTTGCTCACCACAAAAATGATCAAGCAGAAACGTTCTTGTTGAGATTAGAGCGAGGTAGTGGCGTAGATGGATTATCATCAATGGATTACAAATCTTTCTTAAATGGTGTTTATATATTTAGGCCGTTGTTAAATTTTAGTCGTAGTGAAATAGAAAGGTATGCTAAGCTTCATCAGTTAAGATGGGTCGAAGATAGAAGCAACTATGACTTAAAATACAGGCGAACTCTATACCGTAACTTGCTTAAAGCAAGTGATAATCAAGATGTTCTAACAGAGCGAATATGCCTTACAGCACTTCATATGAAAAGAGCTGCAAAAGCGTTTATGCACTACACACGCCTTGCATTTAATGACTGCATTAATATTCATGATCTTGGTTATATTGAAATTAAACTAGATGAACTTTATAAACTGCCAGAGGAAATAGCTTTAAGGCTTCTTCTTTATTCTATAATGGCAATTGTCAACAAGCACTATAAACCAAGGTACGGTAGCCTTATCGCAATATTTAACAAAATATTGCAAAAAGATAGTGATATTAACAGTACACTCTCTGGATGTAAAATAAGAAAATATGGAGAAAGCATCTTGATAATTAGAGAATCGTCAAAGATACAAGAAGTTACTGTAAATTTGCCTATGTATGAACCTATTACATGGGACAATAGATTTAGCTGCACAATACTTGGAGATCAAGAATGTTCAGTAACTATTGCTCCGCTGAAGAAAACACAAAAAATCCCTGAGTTTTTAAAAAATTATGGTTATTGCTCTGAAGTTTACTACTCTTTACCTACAGTGCAAAAAGATGGAAAAGTGATTGCTTATCTAGATGTAAATTATAATGGGAAAAATACTGATGATGATAGGGTGCTATGCATTATTAATAGCACCATAAAACAAAATTTGGTAAGCTTGATTAGTGTTTAGTTAGAAGTAGAAATGAAAAAATTTTTAGAAGGCTTATTGATCTGGTTAGTAATTATTGTTCTTATTTCAGTTGCTTATATTCAGTTCAGCGGAAGTATAGTTAAGAGTAAAACAACCATACCTTTTTCAGAATTTTTAACTAGACTAGAAGATAATGATATAGAAAATGTTACAATAAGAAACCAAAGCATCGAAGGAAAGTTTAGGGATGGGTCAGCCTTTAACTCAAGTGGTGTTATATATAGTGACTTAATAAAAAGTTTGCATGATAGGAAAGTGAAGTTCTCCTTTTCAATTGGAGATTCTGCAATAGGTATAATTGGTGGACTACTTATTCAATGGGTTCCGACGCTTATCTTTATCGGTTTATTACTTTTCCTTTTTAAACAAACGCAAGCAGGAGGTAATAGAACTATAAGCTTTGGCAAATCAAAAGCTAGGCTTATGACTACTGGAAAAAAAGTGACATTTGATGATGTTGCTGGGATTGATGAAGCAAAAGAAGAGTTGGTTGAAATTGTTGATTTTCTTAAACAAAGGCAAAAATTTCAAGTGTTAGGTGGGAAGATACCAAAAGGATGTCTTTTAATTGGTTCCCCTGGAACTGGTAAAACTCTACTTGCTCGTGCAATTGCAGGTGAAGCTAATGTACCGTTTTTTAGTATTTCTGGATCTGATTTCGTTGAAATGTTTGTCGGTGTTGGTGCAAGCCGTGTTCGGGATATGTTTGATCAAGGCAAGAAAAATGCTCCTTGTATAATTTTCATAGACGAAATAGATGCAGTAGGTAGGCATCGCGGCATTGGTCTTGGTGGCGGTAACGACGAAAGGGAACAAACATTAAACCAGTTACTGGTTGAGATGGATGGTTTCGAGTCTAATGAAGGTGTGATAATAGTTGCTGCAACTAACCGTCCAGACGTGCTAGATCCAGCGCTACTTAGACCTGGTCGTTTCGATCGACAGATTACTATTTCTTTACCTGATATAAATGGGCGTGAAAGAATATTAAATACGCATATAAAGAAAATATCAATAGCGCCAGATGTAAACGTAAAAACAGTTGCAAGGGGAACACCAGGTTTCTCAGGGGCTGATCTAGCAAATTTAGTGAATGAATCCGCGCTTATTGCTGCAAGAAGAAATAAGAAAATTGTTACTATGGATGATTTTGAGTATGCACGTGATAAAGTGATGATGGGTATGGAAAGAAGGTCCTTAGTTATAACGGAGGAAGAAAAAAAACTTACTGCTTACCATGAAGCGGGTCATGCAGTAGTTGCAGTTAATATGCCTGCCTCTGATCCAATACACAAAGCAACTATTATTCCACGTGGTAGAGCACTCGGTTTAGTTATGAGACTACCGGAAACAGATAGGGTGTCTCACACAAGAGAAAAGATGATAGCAGATATAACTGTTGCTATGGGTGGAAGAGTGGCAGAAGAACTAATTTTTGGTTATGATAAAATTACAAGTGGTGCATCTTCAGATATAAAGCAAGCATCTGATTTATCACGTGCTATGGTAACGAAATGGGGAATGAGTGACAAAATAGGGCCGATATATCACAATCGTGAACAAATCACACATGATTCTGAGACAATTTCTGAAGATACGTTAAGACTTATAGATGAGGAAGTAAAGAAAGTTATATTTTCTTGCTATGAAAAAGCAAAAGACATTTTGACCAAGCGTAAGAAAGACTTGGAGCTCATTGCTGAGAATTTACTAGAGTTTGAAACTTTAACAGGAGATGAAATCAGTGACATATTAAGTGGGAAAAAAATTGTCAGAAATGGAAACGAAGGCAAGGAAGAGATAAGAAAATCCTCTCTCTAAGGGGATGTTCAAAAAAGTGTGTCAAACCGAGAAGTACAATATAATTGAGGTAAAAATGGAGGTTTGACATGAGTCAAGTAAATAGAACTACTGGTTTGGTAGATTATAAAGAATTAGAAACAAATATCTTGTCGTCTATACGAGAAGGTAGACCATTAATGGGAAAAGATGGTGCACTAACGCCATTTGTAAAAAGGCTACTTGAAGCAAGCTTGGAGGGTGAAATAGAATCATTTATCTACTGAAAGCAAAGAAAACAATCGTAGAAACGGAAGAAATGGAAAAACTTTGAAGACAAGTGCAGGTTCATTTGAACTATTGACACCAAGAGACAGAGAGGGAAGTTTTGAACCACAGATAGTGAAAAAAAGGCAAACAAGCCTACATCCAGAACTTGAAACAAAGGTCTTGAACATGTTTGCAAGTGGTATGGGATACAGAGATATAGCATCATATGTGGAAGAAATTTATGACCATAAAATATCTGCAGCAGAGATATCTGGAATTACAGATAAATTACTACCTATAATCAATGAATGGCGTAGTCGTCCACTGCAATCAGTGTATCCAATAGTATTTATGGATGGGATGTTTTTTAAGGTAAAAGAAGACGGTCGCTGTGTAAGTAATACCAACTCTCATTATTAATGAACCAAATAAGAAGCATTGCAGAGTTGTTTAACCGTGGAAGGGGAAAGAGAGGTAATAAATTTACACAAAGCGCTCTCAAGCAGAACAATTGTATCGTAGATTTTATTGCGCAAAATGTTCTGTTTTATATATAACCAAAACCTCTCAACAGGATTGAGGTCAGGTGAGTATGGTGGTAGGTATATAATTTCGATATTTTTAGGTATCTTTAAACTTTTTGACTTATGCCAACTAGCGCAATCCATCACGAGAAAAGCCTTTCGTATTCCTAAATATTGCGACATCTGTTCAAGGAATATATTTATACAAGCAGTGTTGACGTTTGGTGCAAATAAGCTAAAATTCTCTCCATTTCTGGGATTAACTGCACTATAGAGATAAAAATTTTCCCTACCTAATTTTACCTTAACCTGTGTCCTACTGCCTTTTTTAAACCACCCATGTCCAACTTTTGAATGTGTACCAAACCGTGATTCATCGAAGAAAAATAGCTCTTTTTCAGAATGCATGACAATAGTTTCATTGAGGTTTTTTTTTAAACTCCTCTTGCTTATTTTTATCCTGTCCACTATGAACTGGTCTTGGTGTGATATATGAGAATTTCATTCTTTGCATATTACGATGTATTGTGGATTTGCTGATATTCAAACCAAATCTTTCTTGGATTCTTATTCTCATTTCTCTAAGAACCTGTACATGATCTCAAGAAAGGAATAAACTAAGAGATAATGTATATAAGTTAGGATATATGAGGAGTGTATACCCAAGTGATATAAGTCGGGAAAGATTTGAGATTATATTACCAGATCTAGAATCCTGTAGAAAAAAAACAAAACCAAGAAAACTGGATTTATATGAGTTATTTTGCGGTGTACTTTATGTGCTAAAAAGTGGCTGTCAGTGGCGAATGCTACCAAAAGAGTTTCCAAAATGGCGCAATTGTTACGATTACTTCAAGAGATGGAGTAAAAAACCGAATGAAGATAGAGAAAGTGTTCTAGAAATTGTCTTAAAAAAAATTAGTTGGAGAGGTTCGTTTCAACAGTGGTCGGAATACAAAAACAAGCTTCTGCATCATTGATGCTCAAAGTGTAAAAAACACCGATATTGCTGAAGAAAAAGGTTATGATGCCGGCAAGAAAATTTCAGGAATAAAGCGTCATATTGCAGTAGATACGCAAGGTTTGCCACATGCAATTTATATTACTACAGCTAATATCGGAGATCGTACTGCTGCTGTAGAGATGATTTGTAACGCAAGAAAAAATCTTTCCGAAGTTCAAAATATACTAGTTGATGCAGGTTATACAGGAGAAAATTTTGCAACTCAAATAAAAACGACTATTGGTGCAACCGTTGAAGTAATAAAACGAAGTGAATTACATACCTTTGTTGTATTGCCAAAAAGGTGGGTTGTAGAGCGTTCTTTTGCTTGGCTGGAAAAGTGTAGACGGTTATGGAAAAATTGCGAGCGTAAACTCAATACTAGACTACAAATGGTCGTTCTAGCTTTTACTGCCTTGCTCCTCAAAAGATTATGAACAGGCTCTAATAGTAATATTGGGGTTTTCCTCTATCCACACCTCAATTTGTTCAAGTTGACTTTGGTTCAATATAGTTTTTCTACGGCGTTGAGGTGGAGAAAATAATTTTTCTTCTCTTCCAAATTTTATGTGCTTTATCCATGTAGTAATTGCCTTTCTCGAAATGCAACATATTTTTGCTACAGCTGTTATACTGTGCTTTTTTGCTGCAATTACAGCATTTAGTTTTTTTGCAACATACGCATTATTTCTTACTTTCTTCAGCATCTCTTTTGCTGATTCCACCACTTTTTCATCCAATAATTTTGATCTTAATGCCATCTAAACCTCGCTATTTTACTTACTCCAGTATGGCTTTTTTTCCATTATTGTCTATTCGTTGCTTGTATAGCGGGAATTGGTATAAGTGCATGTATAACATATTAGGAATAGACCAAAATGGCAGAAAAGAAGTACTGGGTTTTTACTTAGCAGAAAGTGAGGGAGCTAACTTCTGGTTGGGTGTATTAAATGACCTAAAAGAGCGAGGAGTAGAGGATATTCTGATTGCTTGTGTGGATGGTCTAAAAAGTTTTCCTACAGCTATAAATAGCGTATTTCCTAAAGCAGAAATGTATTGTGCATCAAATGCGGAACTCTCTGGAATACGTATCGAGCAAAGATATAAAAGTTTTCATGAATGATTTGAAAAAAATATACCGTGCTACAAGTAAAGAAATTGCAGAAAATTATTTGCTTGAGCTGGAGGAAAAATGGGGCGAAAAGTATCCATTAGTTGTGAAATCTTGGCAGAACAATTGGGAAAGTTTATCTGGTTACTTCAAGTATTCAGGTCCTGTTAGAAGGCTAATTTATACCACTAATCCCATCGAGGGGCTACACAGGCAAATTAGGAAATTTACCAAGACCAAAGGCGCATTCACCAGCATAAATGCCTTGTACAAGCTGGTATATTGTGCTATAAGAAAGGTGGAGGAAAAGTGGACGATGCCTGTACATGATTGGGCATTATCTATATCTCAACTCGATATTTTTTTCCCTAGTAGATTAAAAATTGAGTTGAACTAAAAATTCGGTTTGACACACTTTTTTGAACATCCCCCTCTCTAATCAGATCTGATAAAATAAAAATTTTTAACCAAGAACCTAAATTACAAGACTATAATTAAATCTCTGTATTTTATCGATGGACTTTTTTTGAATGTTCCCAATTTTTTTTAAATAACTCTTGATCTGTTCAGAAATACATGCTCAGTACTATAGCTAACCAAAGTAAGATTTCCCCGAGCACTGAAAGACAAAATCAATAGCCGAATTAATATTGGGCCAAAAGCTTGGCAGCACTTTTCTTATGATATGCTTAATAGCAAACCAGAACTTCTCAATCGAATTTAAATCTGGCGAGTATGGAGGCAAGAACAAAATTTTACACCCAATATTTTCTATCAAATTTTTCGTCCTTGCAGATTTATGAAAGCTTGCATTATCGAGAACAATAGTCTGTCTAGGTTTTAATACAGGAACAAGTATATTTTCTACATAAGCATCAAAAATCTCGCTGTTGCAGTAGCCTTCAATTACCCAGGAAGCTTTAATTTTTCCTTCATTTAGTGCTCCAATTATGCTTACCCTCTTTCTTTTAAACCCTGGGCAAATAACCTCTTGCCTTTTTGAGACCACCCATATTCATAAAATCTGTTGTCTTCTACTCCAGACTCATCTATGAATATCAAGTTTTCTTTTTCTATTCCTTCTATTTTTTTTATGAACTCCTTGCGTTTCTCTTCATTCCTTTCCTGATAAAGAAAAGTTTTTTTTATATGTATAGTTTACTTTTTTAAGATAATTGTAGACTGTATCTTTGCACATGTTGCCAAATTTTTCAATTATTTTTTCAATCGTAATATCTCGGTTTTCATCCAGAAATTTGACAAAGCTATCTAAATCTTTAATTTTATGACTATGTCCCTTTTGATAGCCTGAAGACGGTTTCTCTTTCTTCTCT
This sequence comes from Wolbachia endosymbiont (group B) of Gerris lacustris, assembly GCF_964028355.1. NCBI lineage: Bacteria > Pseudomonadati > Pseudomonadota > Alphaproteobacteria > Rickettsiales > Anaplasmataceae > Wolbachia > Wolbachia endosymbiont (group B) of Gerris lacustris. Next base: position 89,486 of record NZ_OZ034761.1, on the reverse strand, counting down.
TCTTTTCCTCCACCAGTATATAGTTTTTCTATCAATTTTGAACATCTTCCTTACTTCTTCCATAGTCATTTTTTTCTCATCTACCACTTTTAAAACTCGTTCCCTCAGGTCCTCATACCAATTCCCGCTATACAAGCAACGAATAGACAATAATGGAAAAAAAGCCATACTGGAGTAAGTAAAATAGCGAGGTTTATACCAATTCCCGCTATACAAGCAACGAATAGACAATAATGGAAAAAAAGCCATACTGGAGTAAGTAAAATAGCGAGGTTTAGATGGCATTAAGATCAAAATTATTGGATGAAAAAGTGGTGGAATCAGCAAAAGAGATGCTGAAGAAAGTAAGAAATAATGCGTATGTTGCAAAAAAACTAAATGCTGTAATTGCAGCAAAAAAGCACAGTATAACAGCTGTAGCAAAAATATGTTGCATTTCGAGAAAGGCAATTACTACATGGATAAAGCACATAAAATTTGGAAGAGAAGAAAAATTATTTTCTCCACCTCAACGCCGTAGAAAAACTATATTGAACCAAAGTCAACTTGAACAAATTGAGGTGTGGATAGAGGAAAACCCCAATATTACTATTAGAACCTGTACATGATCTCAAGAAAGGAATAAACTAAGAGATAATGTATATAAGTTAGGATATATGAGGAGTGTATACCCAAGTGATATAAGTCGGGAAAGATTTGAGATTATATTACCAGATCTAGAATCCTGTAGAAAAAAAACAAAACCAAGAAAACTGGATTTATATGAGTTATTTTGCGGTGTACTTTATGTGCTAAAAAGTGGCTGTCAGTGGCGAATGCTACCAAAAGAGTTTCCAAAATGGCGCAATTGTTACGATTACTTCAAGAGATGGAGTAAAAAACCGAATGAAGATAGAGAAAGTGTTCTAGAAATTGTCTTAAAAAAAATTAGTTGGAGAGGTTCGTTTCAACAGTGGTCGGAATACAAAAACAAGCTTCTGCATCATTGATGCTCAAAGTGTAAAAAACACCGATATTGCTGAAGAAAAAGGTTATGATGCCGGCAAGAAAATTTCAGGAATAAAGCGTCATATTGCAGTAGATACGCAAGGTTTGCCACATGCAATTTATATTACTACAGCTAATATCGGAGATCGTACTGCTGCTGTAGAGATGATTTGTAACGCAAGAAAAAATCTTTCCGAAGTTCAAAATATACTAGTTGATGCAGGTTATACAGGAGAAAATTTTGCAACTCAAATAAAAACGACTATTGGTGCAACCGTTGAAGTAATAAAACGAAGTGAATTACATACCTTTGTTGTATTGCCAAAAAGGTGGGTTGTAGAGCGTTCTTTTGCTTGGCTGGAAAAGTGTAGACGGTTATGGAAAAATTGCGAGCGTAAACTCAATACTAGACTACAAATGGTCGTTCTAGCTTTTACTGCCTTGCTCCTCAAAAGATTATGAACAGGCTCTTAGAGAAATGAGAATAAGAATCCAAGAAAGATTTGGTTTGAATATCAGCAAATCCACAATACATCGTAATATGCAAAGAATGAAATTCTCATATATCACACCAAGACCAGTTCATAGTGGACAGGATAAAAATAAGCAAGAGGAGTTTAAAAAAAAACCTCAATGAAACTATTGTCATGCATTCTGAAAAAGAGCTATTTTTCTTCGATGAATCACGGTTTGGTACACATTCAAAAGTTGGACATGGGTGGTTTAAAAAAGGCAGTAGGACACAGGTTAAGGTAAAATTAGGTAGGGAAAATTTTTATCTCTATAGTGCAGTTAATCCCAGAAATGGAGAGAATTTTAGCTTATTTGCACCAAACGTCAACACTGCTTGTATAAATATATTCCTTGAACAGATGTCGCAATATTTAGGAATACGAAAGGCTTTTCTCGTGATGGATTGCGCTAGTTGGCATAAGTCAAAAAGTTTAAAGATACCTAAAAATATCGAAATTATATACCTACCACCATACTCACCTGACCTCAATCCTGTTGAGAGGTTTTGGTTATATATAAAACAGAACATTTTGCGCAATAAAATCTACGATACAATTGTTCTGCTTGAGAGCGCTTTGTGTAAATTTATTACCTCTCTTTCCCCTTCCACGGTTAAACAACTCTGCAATGCTTCTTATTTGGTTCATTAATAATGAGAGTTGGTATTAGATGGCATTAAGATCAAAATTATTGGATGAAAAAGTGGTGGAATCAGCAAAAGAGATGCTGAAGAAAGTAAGAAATAATGCGTATGTTGCAAAAAAACTAAATGCTGTAATTGCAGCAAAAAAGCACAGTATAACAGCTGTAGCAAAAATATGTTGCATTTCGAGAAAGGCAATTACTACATGGATAAAGCACATAAAATTTGGAAGAGAAGAAAAATTATTTTCTCCACCTCAACGCCGTAGAAAAACTATATTGAACCAAAGTCAACTTGAACAAATTGAGGTGTGGATAGAGGAAAACCCCAATATTACTATTAGAGAAATGAGAATAAGAATCCAAGAAAGATTTGGTTTGAATATCAGCAAATCCACAATACATCGTAATATGCAAAGAATGAAATTCTCATATATCACACCAAGACCAGTTCATAGTGGACAGGATAAAAATAAGCAAGAGGAGTTTAAAAAAAAACCTCAATGAAACTATTGTCATGCATTCTGAAAAAGAGCTATTTTTCTTCGATGAATCACGGTTTGGTACACATTCAAAAGTTGGACATGGGTGGTTTAAAAAAGGCAGTAGGACACAGGTTAAGGTAAAATTAGGTAGGGAAAATTTTTATCTCTATAGTGCAGTTAATCCCAGAAATGGAGAGAATTTTAGCTTATTTGCACCAAACGTCAACACTGCTTGTATAAATATATTCCTTGAACAGATGTCGCAATATTTAGGAATACGAAAGGCTTTTCTCGTGATGGATTGCGCTAGTTGGCATAAGTCAAAAAGTTTAAAGATACCTAAAAATATCGAAATTATATACCTACCACCATACTCACCTGACCTCAATCCTGTTGAGAGGTTTTGGTTATATATAAAACAGAACATTTTGCGCAATAAAATCTACGATACAATTGTTCTGCTTGAGAGCGCTTTGTGTAAATTTATTACCTCTCTTTCCCCTTCCACGGTTAAACAACTCTGCAATGCTTCTTATTTGGTTCATTAATAATGAGAGTTGGTATGAGTTTGCAATAATAGATAATTTATTGTGAACTTGGATATTGATAAATTAACAGTGTGCATGTGAAACTAAAAAATAATTTAAACTTTAATAATTTATGGAGGTAATTTATATGAGTAAGAACTCACAAAACCTTTTACAAAGTGCTAATAATGAAGAACAACTTATAAGCGCTCTTGGTCTTGTTACACTTAAGACAGGTACTGGTAAGGATATACAGGACTTAAAAAAAGCGGTTAGTGGTGATACTGTTAAAAAAGCATTTGATGAATTAGCTAATAATATTAATGAAAAATTTATTAATAAGTTAAATATTATGTTAAAACAAGAGCAAGATAAAGTCGTAAGTTTGCAAGATATTATAGGCGACACAAGTAAAGGATTACAAAAAGATCTAGCAGATTTAACAGCTAAATTAGATAGTATGTTACCTGAGGAAGCACCAACCCATCCTGATATACTCTAGTAGTTAGGAAAGTAACAGCTTGCTAGCAGGCTATTACTTTTTTTCATATACCATTTCAATATAGCTGGATTGATTTTGAAATTTTATAGGAGTTAATATGAGCAACGACAGTAAACAAGAAAGTGAAAATAACTTTGAAGCAATAAACCAAATGAGCGATTTCAACTTTAAAGAAATAGACGATATAGAAGTTGAAGTTAAGCCTACAAACTTTGAGGACATTGCAAATAAAATTGCAACAATTCATTACGTCTATCAAGTTATGGATAAGTTAGTCTGCGATTTAAATAAGAAGTTTGTTTCTGATTTGAATGCCTCACTTATGAACAACATAGCACAACTTCGAGAAGAGTGTATTGACATGAACCAAGCATTGGCTAACGGTTTATCTCATTTGAATCAATTAATTCATAACAATCAAAAGGATGAGTTTATTGATAATAATCAAAACTATAGAACATGGATAGAAGACCTAAGGGAAGAAGTTGAAGGATTAAAAGCAGCAATAATTGACCATAATAACGTAAGATGGGAAGCACCAACTCACTCTGATATATTCCAGTAGTTAATAGCTTATTGGCAGGCTATTACTTTTTTCATATGCCATTTCAATGTGGCTAGTTAATTTTAAAATTATAATTTTTTATAGGAGTTAATATGAGTAATGAAAATACAGAAGAAAGAGAAAGCAACTCTAGAATAATAAATGACATAGAGGTCAAAATTAAGCCTAAATCTTTTGAAAGCAATAAGGAAAAGAATGTGTCGGTTGGTTATGTCCATAAAATTCTAGATAAACTAGTTAAAGATTTAAACGATACATTTGTTTCTAAATTGAATACTGTGTTGAAGGATGATCAAGAAAATATTGATCTATTGTTTAATGACATAAATAGGGTTGAAAATCTAATTGAGGATAATAGGGATGATATTAAATTTTTGAGAGAAAATCTTAATAACCTAAAAGAAAAAGTTGAAGAATTGAAAACAGGAACGATTAGTGATTACAACATAGATGAATGGGAAGCACCAACTTACTCTACTGATTTATTATAGTAGTTAAGAAAGTAGCAGTTTGCTAGCAGGCTGTTACTCTCTCTACATATCGTTTCAATACAGCTGAATTAGGGAATCTATTTTAAAACTTTCGGCATATAGTTCTCATCATGTTTTGCAAACACTGTATCTGCAAGAAAAGTACTATTATCAAATATTTTACCTTGCACAACAACACCACTTTTTTCTGAAAACATCGGTGGAAGTATTCCCTGGTATTTCACCACAACGCTTTTGTTAAAATCTGTCATTTGAAAAATCACTTCACTTTCGTTGCGTATCACGCTATTTTCAACAACCATTCCACCAACGCGGATTGGCTTTTGGCTGTTTTTTAAGACTATGGCTTCACTTACTGTATAGAAAAATGAGATATTTTCTTTGAGCGTCGTTAAAATAAAAAAGACGATACAGCTTAAAAAGCAGAAAATTCCTGAAGTTATAAGTAATCGCTTATGTTTCTTCTTCATTATTATCTTTCAGGCTTTCTAGAATTTTTTTACTTTTAGTATAGCAAGAAATGGTAAAAATCAATTCTCCGGTAATCAACGTAAGACTAATAAGGTAAGCAAAAATCACATACGTGTTCATAATATATTATTAATAAATAACTCACCTGCATCAAAATAAATTAAGCTTCCATCCTTTTGCTGCAACACCAATTTACCACTTTTATCTACATCAGCAAAAATTCCTTCATACAATTTGTCAGCTAACTTTACACTGATTTGCTCATTCATTTTGAATGCTTTTTTTAACCACATTTCTCTTATAGCATAAAACCCATCAAATAGCCATTGCTTTCTTAGCTTATTAAAATTTATTATTAATTCCTTTAGTAGATCTATGTTAGATACAGACTCATCGTAATTGCTAATGCATGTTGTTTCTGAAAGTGGCGCATGATTGACATTAATTCCAATTCCTATAATGAGCCAATTCGAATTGGACTTTCTTTCAAGCAATATTCCACTGATTTTTTTACTATCAACTAGGACATCATTTGGCCATTTATATTGAAGATTGAGACCGTTTATGAATGGATCTCTTGTCATCCCAGTGCTTTGACACTGGGATCCAGAAGAAAAAGTATGGATTCCAGTGTCACGCACTGGAATGACACCGCAGTGGGTTTGATTATTCAAGAAATTTAACGATAATAAAGTATTCCCTACAGCAAGAGCAGTAACAAAAGTCAATTCTGTTAATTTGCTGACATTCGTTTCTTGGTTAATTATCAAACTCGCATAAAAATTACCCTCTGGAGAAATCCAACTGTTTCCAGTGCGCCCTCTACCTTCTGTTTGTTTATCGGTAATAATAATAGTTTCATTAGATATCCCTTTCTCAATTAAATCTAATGCTTCTTTATTAGTACTTGAAACTTCTTTGTAGTGGTGAATACGAAAACCTTCAAGGATCACCTTGTCAGCCCTTGAGTTTAATGAGTGAGTAAAGATCTTCTGCGTATAAGAAAAGAACTAAGTTGATCACTGAAGCTACTGAAGTAATCATGAATAGACCCTTAGAATAAGCAACCTTATTAACACTAGCTTTATCGAAATAAATAACTTTTATGATATTTAAATAATAGTAGCATGATATCACACTCGCTATTACAAGGATCAAAGACAGGCTGATAAAGCCAGAATTTATTAAACTTTTGAATATAAAAAATTTGGCAATAAAACCTGCAAGTGGAGGTATTCCTGACATCGAGAGTAACAGTACAGAAAGATGAAATGCTACAATTGGGCGTTTCTTTCCTATACCAGATAAATTTGCAATGTCACAATCATCATCGTCAATTTGTACAAGATATGAGAATAGCCCTATGCTTGTGATGATATATATCACCAGATACATTAAGGCACTATCTGTTCCTGCTTGTGTAAAAATAGAAAGTGAAGCAAATATAAAACCAATGTGACCAATTGAACTGTAAGCAAGCAGTCTTTTTAAGTTTTGCTGACGCAAGGCCCCAAAAGCTGAGGTAAGTGCAGACAATGCTGAAACATATAAGAAAATAGGCTGAACATAACTTTTTACATTTACTAACTCTTCATTCATCAATCGAATTAAAAATGCTACAAGTGCAGCTTTTGGAGCCGTAGAAAAAAACGCAGTTACTATGGTAGGCGCACCTTGATAGACATCTGGAGCCCACATATGAAAAGGAACAATAGCAAGCTTGAAACACAAACCAATAAGGATAAAAACTAACCCAAAAACTATTCCATAAGTTATCTGATGGTTTTGCAGAAATGAACCGAGCTCAGAGAAATTGACTTGTCCTGTATATCCATAAAGCAGTGACATTCCATATAGCATAATGCAGGAAGATAGTGCACTAAGTGTAAAATATTTCACTCCTGCTTCACATGAATAAGCTGAATCTTTATTAAAGCTCGCAAGAACATACAAAGATATACTCATCAACTCAAAAGCTAAATAAAAAGAAATCAGGCTATTTGCTGAAACTAAGGTTATCATGCCAAACAGCGCAAAAAGAATCAGTATTGAAAATTCATATTTATAGTCATATTTTGATAAATTCAGCATCAAAAGTATTAAAATTCCTGTACTGAGAATTAACCCTTGAGCTGACCTGATGTATAAATTGAGTTTTAACAACGAATTAAAGAGAAAAATTTCATTATTTTCTGCCGAAATAATTAAAATAATCAAAGTTACCACTGTGCAGCCAAGTGCTAATAAGTTGATAGTTCGGCGGTTAAATGTAATTCCAAGCAGTAGCAACACTAATGAGGAGATAATAGAGAACGTTTCCGGCAATATCTGTATATAATTCATAGCGCATTATATTTTACTAACAAATTTGCCATACATGGCTTCAAATAATTCAGTGCAAGAGTTGGGTAAAATCCAAGCAAAATAACAAACACTGCAAGTAAAATTAAGACAGAAAATTCTATGCTATCCAAGCAATCATTTAATAATTTAGAATAGCTAACCCCCCATATTATTTGCTTACATAAATTCAGCATATAAACTGCGCTTAAAACAGTGCCAAGTGCGATAAACCCCGTAAAAAATCCTATGCTCTTAAACATTCCAACCATAGCCAAAAACTCGCCTATAAACCCAGATGTTCCGGGTAGCCCTATTGAAGCCATTGAAAATAAAATGAACATAAAACCAAATTTTGGCATTGTATTTACTATGCCAGAATAATTTGCAATTTCCAAAGTTCCAGTTCGAGTATATAACATTCCAACACACAAAAACAAAGCAGCAGAAATAAGGCCATGACTAATCATTTGAAATACGCTACCCAGCACTCCTTCCTCACAAAATGAAAAGAGGCCAGCGGTAACGATTCCCATATGTGCTATTGAAGAATAAGCTATTAACTTCTTTATATCATTTTGAGCAAACGCAACTAGAGAAGCATATATCACCGCAATAATGCTCAGCACAACAACAAAATTTGAAAAATATAAACTTGCCTGGGGAAGCATTGGAATAGAAAACCTTAAAAATCCATATCCCCCCATTTTAATAAGCAAGCCAGCTAAAATCACAGATCCAGAAGTTGGTGATTGCACATGCGCATCAGGAAGCCAAGTGTGAAATGGAAACATTGGAACTTTTATTGCAAAAGAAATAAAAAATGCAATCCACAGCAATGACTGCACTTCAAGATCAAGGCTTGGCACTAATGTAGCTAATTTTTGTATACTAAACGTTTCAAAAACACTATAGATGTATACCAACCCAAGTAGAAATAATAATGAGCCAGTTAATGTATAAAGAAACAACTTAAACGTTGCATATACCCTGTGTTTTCCTCCCCAAATGCCAATAATAAAGAACATTGGTATTAAAACAGCTTCAAAAAACACATAAAAGCTTATAGCATTCAGTGAAACGAAAAAACCGACTACAAAACTCTCAAGCAGTAGAAATAATGCCATATATGGCTTGAGGGTCGTATAACTCATTTTGCAATTATAGAGCATACAAATAACAAACAAGAAGGTCGTAAGTAGAAGGAAAAGCAACGATATTCCATCCACCCCTATTCCAATATCTCTTACTGGATAGCTGACAAACTGAAAGTCCGCATTGTTATAATCAAATTCTATACAAGCTACAATGCTAAGCAAGAATGGAAGTACAGCAAAAAATAGGGCAAGGAATCTTAGGTGTATAGATTGATGATTAATCCTGATCGAGGATAAAATCAACGCTCCTATCAGTGGAAGCAAGAATATACTAAGTAACAACACCTTCTATTTAATTCCAATAATATATAAAGCACCGATTATTAAAGTAACAAACATAATAAATGCATAATCAAATATATAACCAGTTTGTAACTTTATAGAACTTTTTGAACATTTATTAACCAACCTTACAACACCATTTGGTCCAAATGAATCAATAGCCTTAACATCAAACTTCCATAGAAGCCTAGATATAAACCTTATCGGTACAATTATAACAAACTCATACACCTCATCAAAGTACCATTTATTCTGCAGAAACTTAAGTAAAAATTTACTCTTAATTTGCCTAATTACTTGATATTGGTAAATTAGGTACGCAAGTGCTATTCCATTTAGGCTTGCCAAGGTTGGTAGTAATTTTATAAAGAAATTATGAACTCCATGCTCATCAATCACCATTAAACTTGATTTCCAAAACGCATTACTAGTTATGTTCAAAATATTTGCTCCCCACACTCCAGAAAATAGCGATCCAAAAGCAAGTATCAGTAATGGTATAAGCATAATCTTTGGTGCTTCATGTATATTAATTTTACTTTGTTTTTGGCTGTGGAATACAAGAAGCAATAATCTCCAAGAGTAGAATGCTGTAAAGAATGCAACAGTTAAGCTTACTACAAAAGCAAAATTGTCCGCACTGTAAGCGTGTTCAATGATTAAATCCTTTGAATAAAAACCTGCAAATGGAAATATTCCAGAAAGCGCAAGAGATCCGATCCACATGAGAGTGTAGGTGTAAGGAATTTTCTTCCAGCAATTTCCCATTTTCTGAATGTTTTGCTCATGATGCATTGCATGAATCACATTGCCAGCACCAAGAAATAGTAAGGCTTTAAAAAAAGCGTGGGTCATTAAATGAAAAATAGCAACATTATAGGCAGAAAGGCCACATGCCATGAACATATAACCAAGTTGGCTGCAGGTTGAATAAGCAATTATTTTTTTTATATCATTCTGAGTAATCGCAACGGTGGCTGCAAAAAAAGCAGTAAGTGCACCAACGATAACTATTAATTCTCGTGCCACATTTGATAACTCAAACAATGGAGAACATTTTGCTACTAAAAATATACCTGCTGTTACCATCGTTGCTGCGTGAATGAGTGCAGAAACAGGGGTTGGCCCTTCCATTGCATCGGGCAACCAAACATGTAAACCAAGCTGTGCAGATTTACCCATACAGCCAATAAAAAGTAATATGCATATTATATGAATTATTTTAAATTCACAGCAGAATGCCCTAATGTTCTGCGTGCCAAGAAGATCAGTTGTGTCAAAAACTTCAGTAAAATTTAAAGAGTGAAATGTATAATAAATAAGAAAGATTCCAATCAATAGTGCAAAGTCTCCTACCCTATTCACAACAAATGCTTTAATTGCTGCATTATTTGCAGAATATTTTTGGAACCAAAATCCTATGAGTAAATAAGAACACAGGCCAACCCCTTCCCAGCCAAAAAAAAGCTGCACGAAATTATCGCTTACAACCAGCACAATCATGCAAAACGTAAATAGCGATAGGTAAGAAAAAAACCTCGACTTCCCTTTGTCATGCTCCATATAACCGATAGAATAGAGGTGGACTACTAGTGAAACGGTGGTAATAACAATAAGCATTAAGGATGAGAGAGCATCCACACTAATTGCCCAATTTACTTTTAATACACTTAATGAAAATAGAGGAAACAAACTCAAGTGATAATTTTCAGAGAAGGTGAGAAAAACATACCAAGATAAAACTGCAGATATTCCAATCCCCGCCGTTGTAACTAACTGACTTTTTCTAAAAAGTGCTGCAAATAGCGAACCAAAGAGTGGCAAAAATACTATTAATTTCAGTATATCCATCATTCTTTCATTAAGTTCGCTTGTTCAACATCTATATTGCCACGACTTCTATAATATACAACCAATATTGCAAGCCCAACTCCTGACTCTGCTGCCGCAACAGTCAACACAAACATCACAAAAATTTGCCCAACTATATCATTCATAAAGGCAGAAAAAGCAACTAAATTGATGTTAATCGCCAGCAATAATATTTCTATTGATAACAGTATATTGATTATGCTCTTACGGTTGATGAAAATACCACATACTCCAATAGTGAACAAAATAGCAGCAACTATCAAAAAATGATTTAATCCTATTTCCATTCTACTCCTTTTCCAAATTTAGCCTTAACCAATTTTACAGATGAAGATTGTGTCAATTGCTTTAATACATTCTGTTTTTTAACTCCTTTTTTCTTGTCCTGCAAAGTAAGAGCAATTGCACCAACAATTGCAACAAGCAGCAGAATACCAGAAAGATGAAAAGCGTACATGTAGTCAGTGTAGAGCAAATTACCGATAGCTTTCACGTTATTGGCATTATAGTTTATAACATTACTTATATTCAGCGTTGAGCTGCGGATTACAAAACTGATAATCAGAAAAAACACAACACATAATATAGCACCAGGAGTGAAATGCTTCGCAAAACCCTGGCGCAACCTTATGTAGTCAATATCGAGCATCATAACTACAAAGAGGAACAACACTGCAACCGCACCGATGTATACTATCAGCACCATCATAGCGATGAATTCAGCTCCAAGGAGAATAAAAAGAACTGCAGAGTTAACGAAAGTGAAAATTAAAAATAACACTGCATGCACAGGATTCCTTACGCTAATTACACAAACAGCAGATAAGATGCTTAGAATTGCAAAAGAATAAAAGAAAAAAGGCATTGATACTTTAACTGCAACAATAGCTACTAACTTAAAGTAATTATTGCTGTAAAGTCAATATTATATTAAACGTTTGAAAACATTCTACTACAAGCTTCAGATCCATTTTAAATAGAGCATTTTCTCAGTAATGCAATAAACACTCTTGACGGTTTTAATTTATTAACTTATAGTATATGTATATTAATAGTTAGTGATGGCTCAAAATGTATAATATATTTGGTTACTTCAAAACTTGTGACAAGCAAAGTGAAAAATTAAATAGAGAGAGTTATCAATATACCACAAGAGATTATGTGACAATTTACTTCAATAATACACTAGCCAGTTTAGGCAGATCATGGAGAGAATTTAAAGAAAAAGCATATGTTTTTATATATGATATTGGAGCTTGGTTGAAAGAAATATATGAAAATTTCACTGAACGACCTGAAATGCATAACTTCTATATTCCAGAAAAACTTCCTATTAAAGCTGAGGAAATGATGAAGGAACTGAATCATAAGTCTAAGCCATTTCAAACTCTACCTATTCATCCAACAAGCAGAAGTTTTGATGCCAATATCTCAAATCAAGTTATTGTTACTCAGCATACACTAATTACTCAAATAAGATAGATACAAATCCCTACGCTTAAATATGTAGTACTTGAATGAGTTGACTGTTATGTTCAATAAGACCTTTACAATATTTCGATCATAGGTTTAACTTTACGAAGTTATAATCTATAGTGCTGCAATGAACGATTATCTCTTGATGCTAAATCCAGAACAACAATCAGCTGTAACTAACATAGATGGACCAATTTTAATACTGGCAGGAGCCGGAACGGGAAAAACAAGAACGATCACTTCAAGAATAGCGCACATAATTCGAAATGGCTACGCTTACTCCGATGAGATCTTAGCAGTTACATTCACGAACAAAGCAGCAAATGAAATGATATCAAGAGTGCTTGAACTTACGGGCACAAATATACCATGGCTTGGCACCTTCCACGCAATTGCAGCAAAAATTTTACGTCATCATGCTGAAATTGTGGGCTTAAATTCCAATTTCACAATCATTGGTGTGGATGATCAATTACAGGTAATAAAAAATATTATTAATGAAATAAGCCCTGATTACCTATCAGAAAAATGTAAGACCATTATGAATATCATCCAGCAGTGGAAAGAGAAGTGTTTATTGCCGTCTGAAGTGGAAGACGTTCAATCATTTGGGCCAGTTTACGTAACTGCACTCAAAGTCTATTACCAGTATCAGGAAAGGTTAAAATTCCTTAACTCTGTCGATTTTGGTGACTTATTGTTATATAACATACAACTTTTTAATAAAAAGACCGAGGTTCTGTCCTACTACCAAAACAAGTTTAAGTATGTCAAGGTAGATGAGTATCAAGATACAAGTCGGATAGAACGTCTTTGGCTAAAACACCTTGTAAAAGAGCATTCAAATATTTGCTGTGTAGGAGATGGGGACCAGTCGATATATAGTTGGCGTGGTGCAGAAGTTGAAAATATTTTGAAGTTTTCTGATGATTTTAAAAATGCAAAAATCGTAAAATTAGAATGTAACTACAGGTCAACATCACATATACTTGCAACTGCATCATATATTATCAATCACAATAAGACTCGATTGGAGAAAAAGTTGTGGACAACAAATATTGAAGGGGAAAAGGTAAATCTAATAAAATTGTGGGACGGAAAAGCTGAAGCAAGGTTTATAAGCGAACAGATATTAAAGCTCAATAAATACAGATTTAGTGACATTGCAGTGCTGGTTAGGGCCACCTTTCAGACTAGAGTTCTCGAAGAGTACTTTATAAAATATTCAATTCCCTACAAGATCATAAGCGGCGTAAAATTCTACGAACGTCAGGAAGTTAGAGATATAATCGCATATTTAAGACTCGTTACAAACAATAACGATGACTTAGCTTTTGAGAGAATCATAAATCTGCCAAAAAGAAGCATAGGAACTGCAACTCTCAAGAAGATATATACAACCGCTCAAGATAACAAAACCTCTTTTTTTGAAGCGACAAAAATACTAGTTGATAGTAATAAAGTGACTGAAAGAATCAAGTTCTCGCTAAGTGATTTTTTAAGTAAAATTAAAACTTGGGAAGAAATGGAAAGCGTTAAATCGCTTCACGAGTTTGTAAAAACTATAGCAAATCAATCAGGATATATTGAAATGCTTGAAGATGAAGGAGTAACAGGTTTAGCACGAATAGAAAATGTCAAAAATCTCATTTCATCTTTGAAGAATTTTGACAACGCTACAACCTTCTTGGAGCACATAAGTTTAGTGATGGAAGTGGATAATATGAATAACGATGACACTGTATATGTTATGACTCTTCACGCAGCTAAAGGGCTCGAATTTCCGTGCGTGTTTTTACCTGGTTGGGAAGAAGGATTATTCCCTCATCACAGATCTTTTGAAGATAAAAGTGGTAAAGCTTTAGAAGAAGAAAGGAGACTCGCATATGTCGGCATAACCAGAGCCGAAGAAAGGTTAATCATTTCATGTGCAGATAGAAGGGAAATTAATAATCAGTGGCAACCAATGCGCACTTCTCGATTTATTAAAGAATTGCCAAGAGAAAATGTTGAGGTGATCAAGAATAGTGCCTACTGTTGAAGCTATAACTGCAGCTCTTACGACAAACACATCTGAATTACTTCAATTATATATTTCTCCTGGCAAAAATTCTCTGATGGTCTTAAATAAAATTTTTAGTGAATGATTATCAGACATGTTGTGTTCTGCTGATTTTATTAAGTGTACTTCAACGTCTGTTGACTTAATTTTTTCAGCTAAATTCAATGAAGTTTGATAAGGAACATCTTTATCATTAATGCTATGCAATAAGCGCACAGGACAGTTTATATCTATTGCTTCTCTGTTTAAAAGAAGGTTCTTTCTACCGTCTTCGATCAGATTTTTAGTTATTTTGTATGCACAATGCTCCGAAGTAAAATCTATTACACCTTTAGAACCTAGTTCTTCTTTTTGCTTGCCTGACAATTGCTTGAATATCAAATCTTCAGTAAAATCAGGAGCAGACGATATGCCGATTAATGCTGCAATTTTTTCTGGAAATTGAAGAGCAGTGAGCAGCATCAGCCATCCTCCCATACTTGAACCTATAATTATTTGTTTATTGCTAGTTAATTCACTTATCACTTTAGCACAATTTTTTTGCCAATCACTTATTGTATAATCAGCAAAATCACCGCTTGAATTACCATGGCCAAAATAATCAAAGAGCACAAGTGCTATATCATTTTCTTGGCAAAATTTGTAAACGGCAGTTGCTTTAGTTCCATCCATATTGGATGCAAAACCACTAAAAAAAACTATAGAAGCCTTCTTTCCTTGTAGCTTTCGATATGCTATATGGCCATTACTTCCATCGAGTAATTTACAATAATTCATACTACTTTGGCAAGGCAACCGGACTATCGCTCATCGAACGCAAATAGCTGACTAGATCTGCAATCTCTTGTGGATTGGAAATGCCTGCAAATGCCATACGTGTACCTTTTATGTAGGCTTTTGGATTTTTTAAAAAAGCAAATAACTCCTCATACTCCCATTTCCCACCTTTTTCAAGTAGTGCTTTTGAGTAATTGAATGAGCTGCCAAGATGGGCCTTTTTATTTCCAACCACGTTCCACAAGTTTGGCCCCACTTTATTCATTCCACCTTTCTCAAAACTATGACAAGCTATACATTTTTTTGCTGCTGACTTGCCTTTTTCAAAGCTAGCATTCTGCATGAGCTCTCCAATATCAAGTGCCACTTGTTCAATCTTTTGTTGAGGCTCATTGCTGGCTGCTACTATTGTTTGGTGTTCAATTTTATAATCCTCTGGGTTGTAGAGCATATCAACTACATTGCTAACTATCATAATTATTAATCCAGAAAGTAAAATCGATGCTGCAATCTTATTAAGCTCCATAGTTAATTCTTATCAAGTAATGTTACTTAAATTATGCAAATATTTTCGCAAACAGTAAACAATTACCTTTATTTCACCAAAGATAGAAATTTCTATTACTTATACCAATTCCCGCTATACAAGCAACGAATAGACAATAATGGAAAAAAAGCCATACTGGAGTAAGTAAAATAGCGAGGTTTAGATGGCATTAAGATCAAAATTATTGGATGAAAAAGTGGTGGAATCAGCAAAAGAGATGCTGAAGAAAGTAAGAAATAATGCGTATGTTGCAAAAAAACTAAATGCTGTAATTGCAGCAAAAAAGCACAGTATAACAGCTGTAGCAAAAATATGTTGCATTTCGAGAAAGGCAATTACTACATGGATAAAGCACATAAAATTTGGAAGAGAAGAAAAATTATTTTCTCCACCTCAACGCCGTAGAAAAACTATATTGAACCAAAGTCAACTTGAACAAATTGAGGTGTGGATAGAGGAAAACCCCAATATTACTATTAGAGAAATGAGAATAAGAATCCAAGAAAGATTTGGTTTGAATATCAGCAAATCCACAATACATCGTAATATGCAAAGAATGAAATTCTCATATATCACACCAAGACCAGTTCATAGTGGACAGGATAAAAATAAGCAAGAGGAGTTTAAAAAAAAACCTCAATGAAACTATTGTCATGCATTCTGAAAAAGAGCTATTTTTCTTCGATGAATCACGGTTTGGTACACATTCAAAAGTTGGACATGGGTGGTTTAAAAAAGGCAGTAGGACACAGGTTAAGGTAAAATTAGGTAGGGAAAATTTTTATCTCTATAGTGCAGTTAATCCCAGAAATGGAGAGAATTTTAGCTTATTTGCACCAAACGTCAACACTGCTTGTATAAATATATTCCTTGAACAGATGTCGCAATATTTAGGAATACGAAAGGCTTTTCTCGTGATGGATTGCGCTAGTTGGCATAAGTCAAAAAGTTTAAAGATACCTAAAAATATCGAAATTATATACCTACCACCATACTCACCTGACCTCAATCCTGTTGAGAGGTTTTGGTTATATATAAAACAGAACATTTTGCGCAATAAAATCTACGATACAATTGTTCTGCTTGAGAGCGCTTTGTGTAAATTTATTACCTCTCTTTCCCCTTCCACGGTTAAACAACTCTGCAATGCTTCTTATTTGGTTCATTAATAATGAGAGTTGGTATTAGCTAAGTTAGGAGACTGCAATTCTATTTCTATCGGAGTAACTTGTGGTTCAATTACATAATGATCTGGAATAACATATTAAAATAGATTTCCTGCAAACTTGTCTGCAATGATTGAAACTGGAACCACTTCTATAATGTTCGTTTGCTTGACCTAAGATTCAGGAGCATTTAAACTGAATTTTATAAAGTACTAGAAATGATAGGAAATCTAAGAGGAATAGTTGATGAGGTGTGTAGCGATCACATAATCCTGAATGTGAATGATGTTGGCTACATAGTATATCTTTCAGCCAAAACTTTAAGTGCTTGTTCGATTGGAAGTGGAGTAAAATTACTTATCGACACTTATGGAAATAGCAGAGAAAACGTTACTCAGCTATATGGCTTTATAAGTAAAGAAGAACAGCAGTGTCTGCGTTTATTAGTTAAAGTGAGCGGTGTCAGCTATAAAACCGCAATGTCAATTTTGAGCAAATTAACTCCAGAGCAACTGTTTTTGGCAATTATAAATGAGGATAAACTAGCACTTAAGGTGAGTGGACTTGGCCTGAAACTCATAAATCGAATTATTACTGAGCTGAATGGCAAAGTAAGTAAATTAGAGATAAATAACAATCATTTTCACTCAATTAGTGAAGATGCTCTTTCAGCTTTGATCAATCTTGGATATGAAAGAACAAAAGCTTATGATACAATAAAAAAAATAGAAGATGAATCACCAAACTTGGACACTAAAGATATTATTCGTATGGCGCTTAAAACAATATGAAGTCAATATCATGTAGTAAGGAATACTCTGAAGATGTACGTAATTTAAATATCCGGCCTGAGCAACTTGATGATTTTGTCGGGCAAAAAGACTTAATACAAAATTTAAAAGTGTTTATAAATGCTGCACAGACGAGAGCTGAAGCTTTGGATCACGTATTGCTCTATGGTCCTCCAGGGCTTGGTAAAACAACTTTAGCACAAATTGTCTCTAAGGAGTTAAGGGTTAGCTTTCGTGCAACTTCTGGTCCATTGCTTAGTAAAGCTGGGGACTTAGCTGCAGTGCTCACTACTTTAAATGCAAAAGATGTTCTATTTATCGATGAGATCCATAGATTAAATCGTAGCATTGAGGAAGTTTTATATACTGCTATGGAAGATTTTTGCCTAGATATACTAGTAGGTGAGGGCCCATCTACCAGAACTTTAAGAATAGATTTACCACCATTTACACTGATTGGGGCAACAACACGGCTTGGACTGCTTTCTGCACCGCTGAGGGATCGTTTTGGTATTCCCCTGCATCTTGAGTTTTATTCTTTTGAGGAACTGGTTGATATTATAAAAAGAGGTGCAAGAGTTCTTTGTGCTGAAATCGAAAAGGATGCTGTGCAGGAAATTGCCTGCCGCGCCCGTGGTACTCCAAGAATTGCTTTGAGATTACTCAGAAGAATAAGAGATTTTGTTGAAGTAAAAGATGATAAAAAAATTACCTGTGAAATTGCTGGTTCTGCACTATCAAAATTGGGTATAGATAAAATGGGACTAAATAAATTAGATATGGATTATCTGAGATTTTTGTTTAATACCTCAGGACCTGTTGGAATTGACACCATATCTATTGCACTATCTGAAGATGTTGGCAATATTGAAGAAACAGTAGAACCTTATTTAATCAAGGTCAGTTTCGTAAAGCGCACACCAAGAGGACGTGTTTTAACTGATCAAGCAAAGGAATATCTCAGCATTAATTCAGTGGTATGCTAGTATTATACTATATTTTATAACATTGTATAGTATTACATTAAACATTATAATATTCTCTTATTATATGATTTGCAGGTGTTTTAGAGGCAAATAAGAAAGTCTTCTGTTATAGTGAATATGTTCTTGAAAAATTACGTAATATATGATAGGCTGCATATAGTATAAATGTAAAAATCTCAATAATTTATTGAGATTTTTTAAGATTAATACTTATTAAATACTTCATATTATAAAATTGAGTTATTGTGTTTTATAGACTTAAGATAAAATGGTAAAAAGCTTTCTAAACAATTATAGAAACAGTAATTCAATTAATGGAGAAAAAGCAATGAAAAATTTTTTAATCAATAACAACGAAGAGGGCGGTAGCTCAATCTTCATTAATCGAATCAGGGAGCAAGATCTCTCTGCAGAGCAGAAGCTTAATGAATTAAAAGGATTCATGGAGGAGCTTGCTAGGAAAGCTGAGCTCAAGAGAATAGAGCTTGAGCGTCAGGCTGCGAGTTGCATTGATGAAACATTATCTCAAGTAGAGCTACAGATAAAAGACGATGAGAATTATTTTGCTGGTGATAGTCAGGGGGTATTCGCAGATTTCTTTGAATCCCTCTTTAATCTTTTTGAAGTAAAGGTAGATCCGAGAGTCTACAAAATGCTCAAAGAGAAGAAAGAGAAAAACCTGCTTCTTTCAATAATCGAGTTTTTGCGTAATAAGCTTAAGGAATTAGTCAAAAAGATCTTCAAAAAAGATTTAAGTTGGGATAAAAGGCTAGACAAAGAGATAAAAGAATTGCAGGAGAAATTACTCAGTGGTGGGTTATCTCCGGAAGAGGAAATAGCAATACTCGAACGTTTGCAAGCGTTGCAAAATTTAAAATTGAAGCTTCAAACTTTTCTCGTGGGCTCAGTCATTGCAATGTTTGCAGAAATTTTTGCAGTTGATTTAGCAGCAGTAGTAGAGCAAGATGTAACTGAGGAAAAAAGAGACAAAAAAGCAGAAAAAACAGAATCAAAAGAAGTTCGTCAAGAAATAGAAACAAAAGTGAATGAAATCACACCAATTTCCCTATTTAATTTTTCATCTCAAGTTCCAATGCCAATCACTCTGAATAAGCAAGAACGTGCTATTTTACCAAAGCCTATAGAAAAATTAGTAGACACTCTACCTAAACCTGTTATAAGTCACAAAAATAGTGAAGTACAAAAACTGGAAAAAATGAATAAAGAAAAGAAAGAAGCAAAAGAAGAGAAAAATGAAAAACCAAAATTAGCTGTCTGTCCACCTGCTCCAGAGCGAAAGGAACACAGGAGAGTTAAAAGATACAGTAATTTAGGTACGAAGGGTAAAAAGCGATCTCCTGAGTGTAATCGTTCAATGAATAATAAGCAAAAGTCTAATGCTGCTGTGGAATTGCCAGGAGGATTAACTGATGATGTGAGAGTTGAAAACCATGCTTCTTTAGTCAAAAAGAGAGGTGTGTAAAGGTTCTCTCTCTTTTTTTCATTCCAGACTGGTTTTTTATCTGGATTCCAGCATCAAGTGCTGGAATGACATGGCGGAATGTCATTCAAGTAGCTCTCTCTTGTCTTCAAGTCGCCCCTTTGTTGTCATCTCAGTGCCTCCTCTCTTGTCATCCCAGTGCTTGACACTGGGATCCAGGAACTTAGTTTAAAAAAGTTGTCATTTCAGTCTAGGATCCATTTTCTCTTCTAGATTCCAGCGTCACGCGCTGGAATGACATCGTCTTGAATAAAATTTGAATGAAAACCGGTCTGTCATTCAGGTAGCCCTTCATTTTCATTCCAGTGCCTCCTTTGATGTCATCCCATTACCTCCTCTCTTGTCATCCCAGTGCGTGACACTGGGATCCAGAGAACTTAGTTTAAAAGAGTTGTTATTTCAGTTTAGGATCCATTTTCTCTTCTAGATTCCAGACTGGAATGACACCATCTTGAATGGAAGCCAGTGCCAACGATGCGCCATATTACAATGTTCGTAAAGTTGTGTACTCAGACACTGTCATCCAGATACAATTTCATCATATAAATCTTTCCATTCTTGATTTGTTTTTTCAATTAAGTTTATTTTCCATTTTCTCTGCCAGCTTTTTAGGAGTTTTTCTCTACTAATTGCTAAATTTATGTCTTGAAATTCTTCAAAATAGACTAGTTTACAAACATTGTACTTTGACGTGAAACCAGAGATGGCTTTGCTTTTGTGTTCCCAAATTCGTTTAGTCAAATTTGATGTTATACCTGTATATAGGGTTCCATTGCGTTCACTTGCAAGTATATAAATATAATAACTTTTCATATATAATAAATAAGTTTACTAGATCCCAGTGTCAAGCACTGGGATGACATTGTCTTGAGTGCATAATGCACCAAAGGTTGTGTACCACAAAGGTGTCATCCCAATTTTAAAAGGCTGTCATGCAAGTAGCCCCTCTCTTGTCATTTCAGTAGCCCTTTTGATGTCATCCCAGTGCGTGACACTGGGATCCAGAAACTTAGTTTAAAAAAGTTGTTATTTCAGTCTAGTTCTCTTCTGGATTCCAGCATCAAGTGCTGGAATGACATGGCGGACAAGTAGCTCTCTCTCTTGTCATCCAAGTAGCTGACACTGGGATCCAGAAAACTTAATTTAAAAAGTTGTTATTCCAGTACTTCTTCTCTTGTCATCCCAGTCTGGAATCCAGGAGTATAAAAATGGTGAATAAAATTTATGTTAAAAAACTGCTTGTGCTAGTAGTTGATTCTTAATATATTCATTACATAATAATTTAATTTAGAGGTTGATATGCATGGCAATAATGATCCAAATAAAAAAGTACCTGATTCAGGGAGAACAAGGATTGATAAAAAATACCTAGATCCAAAGAGAATAGATAACTTCAGCGATATGATTAAGCGTGAACAAGAACGAATGAAGCAAAATCAATCCAGTAGTAGTAAAAGTGGTCAGGGTAGCAGTAAATAATTATATTAGTTTAGGGGGGTGGCGTTATGCCTAGTACAAATCAAATAAATCGAGAATTAGTAAAAGCGTTTAATAGTGTTCTTCTTTTTGATGAGACTTTTATTACTAATCTCACTGTAGAAGAAGATCATATTGTTCTCTCATTTGATAAAAATATGAATATTGATCAGTGCAGAGAGTACTTGATTAATATGAGAGGGAGTATAGTAGAAAAGTTTTGTGGAAGTGAAAGTGCTGCCGATGATCTTTTTTATACAGACTCTTTTCCTTTTAACTTTAATCAAGGAAAATGGACTACAGATAGTAGCAAACATAGGTTTTCAGTGCCAATTGAAAAAGAAGTAGTTTGTAATCTAAAGTATTTGCTAGCTAATTCACTAGTACAGTTTACAACAAATGTTATTATGGAAAGTTACTCTGATCAAGATTATGTGGATGATAATACACGCGAGGTGAGCTTTGACAGAAAATCCTATTTATACTGTATACGCTTTAAGAATAGAGAATTACAAAATTCTCTTGTAAACTCATTTTCATCAAAGGTGAAAAGTTATAAAAATGGTCCTAAAAAAACTAAGGATTTTTTAGAAGAGAAAGGAAGTGATGTGTATATAAAGAAAAGCTTTTTTGATAATCCTCAGTTCATTAAAGACGTAGTAATGGATAAGGTATCTCTGACATATCGTAATCTTGAAATGTCAAGGGACGAAAATGAAACTGTTAAGATTCTGAAGTTCGCAGTTGTTGATTTAATTTGTAAAGCACTATCGCACCTACCAATTAATTCTATGTGGCATACTTCCCATAAAGAAAGTAAAGATGAGTATTCAATTTTGGTTCCTGTTATTGATTGTGATAATTACATAGAGTTTTTAAATGAAAAAGAAGTTGATCATATTAATAATAAGGTGTTTGGTGGTACAAAAGTATTGCGTGATGTAAAAGATGATATTGCAGAAAGAGGTCTGCCAACATATGGTGACGGACGAATATATGCAATAGACTTTTTTAACCGAGACATTGCTTACTGCGTGATGGATAAGATCATAGAGAGCTCTGTAATCAATGAGGATTATAAACTGTCCATTGATCCTGCGCGTGTGCCAGCTATGAAACCACAAACTCTTGCCCCTTCTGAAGAAAAAGTAGGGACGGATGGACCAAGTCCAGATAGTGGTTTTGGTGATTCACCTAAGAATTCAGTTGTAGGTAAATCACATACTGGAAACTCAAGCAAATTCCTTAAGCCCGACTACTATGGTGAAGGTAAAGGTGGGGATGATGCTTCGGCTAAAGATAGTGGCTTTGGACCTTCTTCAGCACGATCAAAGCTTAAATTGTGTTCTGTAGAACAGTATGAATCAACTGATAAAAAGTCTTCCTGCTGTATTTTATAGCTAAAGAAAATTAGACTATTTGAGGACCAATTGTGAATGAAAGTTTATAGGCCAAGGTATAGCTGCCTTGGCCTACAAATCTTGGTTTCTTTATCGTTTATCATTTCATACCACTGGGCAACCCAACCAGTGGTTCTTGCAAGTGCAAAAATGGGTGTAAACATACTTGAAGGGATACCAATAGCATTCATTATTATGCCTGAGTAAAAGTCAACATTTGGATATAACTTACGTGTAATAAAATACTCATCCTTTAAAGCTATTTCTTCAAGTTTTTTTGCAATTTCAAGTAATTCATTGTTTTGCTCTAGTTTGCTTAAAATCTCATGACAAGCATCCTTTAATATAAGCGCGCGCGGATCATAGTTTTTATAAACACGATGTCCAAATCCCATTAGCTTAAATGGATCTTTATCATCTTTAGCTTTCTCAATGAATCTATCTACATCTCCACTTTGCTCTATCTCTTTTAGCATATTTATAACTGCCTCATTAGCTCCACCGTGTGCTGGACCCCAAAGTGTAGCAACTCCTGCAGACAGACTTGCAAATAGATTAGAACCAGCTGACCCTACCAATCTGACAGCTGCTGTAGAAGCATTCTGTTCATGATCAGCATGGAGAGTAAATATTTTATCCAGAGCTTTTACAAAAAGGGTATTATTAACAGCACTGCCAAATATCATATTTAAGAAATTCTCACTATAACTTAGTTTATTATTAGCATTTATGAATTCCTGATTGTTGATATGCCTATAAATCATTGCAATAATTGTGGAAACTTGCGCTATTGCAGAAATTCCAAAATCTAGGTCTTCACCATTGACATTGTTGCCATGCTTTTCATGATAAGATGCTGACAAACTTGCAAAACATGCAACTAAGATTGACATAGGGTGAGCAGTTTTTGGAAATGCTTTAATTACATTTGTAACTTGCTCTGATACTTTGGATGATTCTTGTATTTTGAGAAGAAATTTTTTGTGTTGCTCTGAACTGGGTAATTCACCATAGAGCAATAAATAAATCACAGCAGTAAAATTATTATTCTCTGCCAAATCAGCTATATTATGTCCCCTATATTTAAGAACTCCTTCATCTCCATCAATGAATGTAATTGTAGAAGAGCATGAAGCTGTAGAAACAAACCCTGGATCGTAAGTGAATAATCCTGTCATCTTATATAAATCCTTGATATTTAACACATCAGGACCTGTTGTTCCGCTTAATACAGGTAGATCGATTTTTAATCCATTACTTAGTTCTAATAGCGCTTTTTTATCCATCACTTAAGCTACTTAAATTTTATACAGAATATACAAACTGAGGAGTATATATTAATACAGTTAACTTTACATTAACCGTATTAAGCTGTCATCAATGCTTTTACTTTTGCATTTAAGCGACTTATTTTACGCGCAGCAGTATTCCTGTGAATAACACCTTTATTTACACATCTGTGTAAATTGGATTCAGCATTCCGAAATGCCAAGACAACATTCTCTTTATCACCAGACTTGATTATATCAACCAATCTTCTAATAGCAGTACGAGTTTTACTTTTTCGCATCTTATTTACTAAAGTACGCCTTGCTATTACCTTTATCATTTTTTTAGCACTCTTATGATTTGCCATATATTAATACCTGTACTTTTCTTTTAATTATAAAGTTTTTTTGTTAATTTGCAATATCAGTTTTTTCTACAATTAATCTACTACTTCTTTCTTCAATGATTTTTTCTAAACTTTGCAAGAATTCATTTTTGTTTAACCCAGGATATACGGGAGGTAATATTTCTATTACCGCCTTTCCGGGATTCTTTCTCAGAGAAAGTATGCTTTTTGGCCAAAACAAACCAGTGTTTAAAGCAATCGGTAACACAGGAACAGATAATACGCTATATAAAGCAGCGATACCTGGTTGATACTTTATATTTTGGTTTATAGTTGTTCTTGTGCCTTCAGGAAATATTATTATGCCTCTATTTTCTTTTATACGCATTTTTGCTAATTTCATGATATGACGCACAGAACTAATACCATCTGAGCGGTTAATAAAAATCATTTTTAATGCCATGAGATGCAAACCAATGAATGGAATCCATTTCAATTCACGTTTTAAAATAAAAACTGCTTTTCTAAATAGTAGTATAAAAATAAATGTTTCAAATGGAGATTGGTGTTTAGATGCAATTATAAAAGGTTGCTCAGGAATGTTTTCCATTCCCCTCACTTCATATTTAATGCCACATAATAAACGTAACATAAATAATACAACTCTCACCGAGCAAACGAGGAAAATGGTTATTACACACTCAGGAAAGAAAATTACAGGAAGAGTAATAAAAGTATAGAATACTTCCCATAATATAAGGAATAAATTAAACAATAAACTTGCAATCACAAATACACGTAAACTTATTTGAATTTAACTTTACTACAAAATTAAAAGCAATAAGTTTAATTATTGATCATCTGAGTAATAGGATGAGAATCAGCTAATTTGTCCTTTAACTTTTCGTTAGCAATATGAGTATATATTTGTGTTGTAGAAAGATTAGTATGGCCAAGAATTTTTTGTATCAGCACAATATTTGCTCCGCTATTCAGTAGATGGGTAGCAAGAGAATGCCTAATCACATGTGGAGAGATTTTATTTTCATCAATATCGCACTTTCTTGCTAATTCCTTTATTAATTGACCAACTCTTTGCCTTGTAATTGGTTTATTAGGTTTATCACCTGGGAATAGCCAATCAGATTTTTTGTTGTTAGGGAGCAGATTGTCACGAATTGATAAATAATTTTTAAGACTTTGCAATGCTTGTTGATTAAAAAAGATTTGCCTTTCTCTGCCACTTTTTCCCTTTATTATTATATAGCCTTCTTTACCATTACTGTTTACTAAATGTGATACTTCACATAACTTCATATTGATTAGTTCAGAAACACGCATCCCGGAAGAGTAAAGGATATCTAAAATTGCACATAGCCTTTTACTGCTTATCTCTTTATTCGATCCGCTTGCTGATTTTTTTACTGTTTCCATGAGCAAAAATATTTCTTGAACACTTAAATACTTAGGCAAAGGACGGGAAACCTTTGGATTTCTTAATTCATTATCATTAGCCGGTGCTGGATTAAAATCTATTATTCCATCATTAAATAGGCACTTATAGAAATTTTTGATAGCAGATATTTTTCTTGATATAGAGCTAGTTTTATATTTCTTTTGTGTGCGTAAAAAGTTTACATAATCTTTAATATTAGCTTTACTTGCACCAACTAAGGTAGCGCTTCCTTCTAATAAAAATTTTTCAAGTTGGTGTAAATCTGAACGATAACTTTCCAAAGTATTTTGTGTAGAGGATTTTTCGGAAACCAAAGCATCTATGTAATACGTTATGTAAAGATCCTCTTTTTTATTTTGTGGTTGTTTATTTTTCATTATCAGCTCCTATGTTTATTTCTTTGACTATAATTTGATTGAAAATATTTTTTGTGTTTTTTATAAGAAAATATGAGATAAACAAAGCATTTATCAATAAAGTAAGTACTACAAACCTTTGTTTTAACCTTTTTTTAAAGTTTGATCTTATTTTTACCATATTTCAATTATAATTGAAAATCTATAAAAAGCATCCTGTAAAGTAAGTTTTACTATCATATAAAATATCCCTTAGCTATGTCTGTTTATGCTTATTACATCATAGTACTTATTATAATTTTAACATAAAGAGATAGTGATTTCAACTTCATTATTGTATGGGTATGAATAAATTTTTAATATATATAACAAATGTCTTGCAGCAGAAGGAATCACTTGGGACTTATTTTTAATAAAGTGTTAATAAAAGGAATGGTTACATTTGATCCTATGGATTCACTATCTATTTTTTCTATAATTTTATTAATGCTGTGAAAAGAACGTTCTATTCTTGCTAGAATATAATTAATTACCTTTAGATCAATTTTTAATTGTTTATCTGAAAATTGTTTTATTAGAATAATTCTTAATAACTCCTCGCTTGCAGGTAAAATTTTTATGCTGGTAGTTGACAATATTCGAGAGCTTAAATCTTGTAGTTTGAAGTTAAGCTTTTTTGGTGAAATCGAAGAAGTAATTAGCAGTCTCTTGTCATTTTCTTTCATGTAATTGTAGCAATGTAACAACATTGTCTCATCTTTAATGTTTTGTACATCTTCTAAAATAAACGCACTGCTGTACCTAATCTCGCTTACAAAGTTATTTACATCGATGAAAATTGCATCGTTTATTGATTGCCAAATATGAGCAAGGTGAGTTTTTCCAGAGCTCTTAGATCCACAAAGAATCAAACATTTCCAAGATAAATCATTAACTATCGAGTTATATACATGTTTGTTTTCTTCTAAGGTGATATAATTTTGCCAACAATAATCAATTTGATTATTGTTAAATAAATTTAATTGCATGTAAAGCCTCTCGCATTTCTACTATTTGATAATAGTTTTTGCATAAAAATTTACTTACATTTTTCAAATGTACCAGAGATCCTTTTTATTGTGAACTAAAAGGTTTGTTAGCCATTTTTATAAAGCTCACTTTCAAAATATTTATCGATTGTGTATTCTACTAATACACTGAATATTGCTATTATTGGTATAAAAAATAATATACCTATAGATCCAAAATATGAGGTACATATGACAACTCCCAAAATAATGATAGTTGGATGTATATGAACTTTTTTTCCTATTAATAAAGGAACTAATATGCTTGAGTCTATTAACTGTCCAATACTAAATAACAGCAAGACAGCAGCACTTTCAAACCATCCGCTAAATTGAGTAATGGCGCTCAAAAATCCGATAATAGTGTATAATAATGGCCCTATATAGGGTATAAATGTTAATGTTCCTGATAAAATTCCAATAGCTACAGAATGCTTCAGCCTGATTATGCTAAGGCCCATGGAGTAAAAGATCATCATGACTATACATACGTTTAACTGTCCCTTTAGGTAATTAGATATAATGAAATCTACTTTAGAAAAATAATCTGCAGCTTTTTTTCTGTAAGGGATGGGAATTAGTTTACTAGCTTTTTCTACAATTAAAGGCCAATCACGTAATACATAGAAAAATACCACAAGCGTAATAGCTATTAATGATGCCATGTAAATCAAGCTAAAGCTTGAACTTAACACTTGAATTATAAGGTTGCTGCCCATGTTAAGAGCATTGATAAAATAAGATATATAATCACTGTAATTTTCTACTAGATTTTTAGACAAGTGATCAAATAAACTATCTTCAGTTTTTATATTAAGAAATTCTAATACGGAAGGAATCACTTTAAGCTTTAATGAAGGCACCTTATTCACTAGGAAATTTAATATTAAAGTAATTTGAAAATATATAATAGGTAGAATAAATGTTATAATTAATATAAAAGCTATCAATAAGGCAAGTGTTATAAACACTACAGAACATGAACGCGGTATTCTATATTTTTCAAACTTTATTACTAGCGGATTAAATAAATATGCAACAAAAACGGATATTAGACACGGGACAATCATAGGACGCATCAAAAACAATACTCCTATTGTGAAAAGCAGTACGCAACAAATAGTTATATGACGTTTTTGCATGTGTTTAGAATAGTCAATTTATCAAAAAATATACAGCTTTTTGTAAATACTATCTATTTATTGTTTTATTAGGTATGAGATCAGCCAAATTTTTACTCAATTCCCAACTAGATAAAACTCCGTTATGTGGATCATCTGTAAAGCCTCTCAGATTAACGATCTTAATCGGATTTCTATTTAACAATAGATCATCTTCTACCGCCTTTGCCAATTGTGCAGGATATGGTATTAAGGTGTCTCTTTCATGATTAATAACCACTATTGGTATATTCTTGTTTTGCAGTTCTCGTATGTTGTTTACTATATCGAGATCTAAATTTAGGACCTTGAGCATTTTTTTCAATACACATGAGGGTAGTACGCTTAGAATTTTTGCTTGAGGAATTGGAAAATGCTTTATTGCGTTATGAAAAGAGCTGAAAGTGCTGGTAAAAATAACACCTCCAAGTTTAATATTTTTATCTGTAAAATATTTCAATACTTCTGATGCAATTGCTCCTCCAAAGGAATGGCCGAAAAGTATAATATTTTCAGGCTTTACACCTGTATCTATCAATTCATTGATTTTTTCTATCGAGGACTTAGATAAGCTTTGATTCTTATTTATAAACGGAATCATAAGTAGTGATAAAGATAAAAAAGTACAAGTCAAAGCTGCTAAGATGGCTTTGTTGTATAGCGATGTATAAGAAGTAGTGGAAGAAGAGATTTACGAGACAAATTTAAAAATAGGCATACCGATATCAGTAAATTTGTTAATCAAGTAGCATTTTAAGAGCATCTCTTGAGAACGGTTTATCTCAGATTTATTCTTATACCAACTCTCATTATTAATGAACCAAATAAGAAGCATTGCAGAGTTGTTTAACCGTGGAAGGGGAAAGAGAGGTAATAAATTTACACAAAGCGCTCTCAAGCAGAACAATTGTATCGTAGATTTTATTGCGCAAAATGTTCTGTTTTATATATAATACCAACTCTCATTATTAATGAACCAAATAAGAAGCATTGCAGAGTTGTTTAACCGTGGAAGGGGAAAGAGAGGTAATAAATTTACACAAAGCGCTCTCAAGCAGAACAATTGTATCGTAGATTTTATTGCGCAAAATGTTCTGTTTTATATATAACCAAAACCTCTCAACAGGATTGAGGTCAGGTGAGTATGGTGGTAGGTATATAATTTCGATATTTTTAGGTATCTTTAAACTTTTTGACTTATGCCAACTAGCGCAATCCATCACGAGAAAAGCCTTTCGTATTCCTAAATATTGCGACATCTGTTCAAGGAATATATTTATACAAGCAGTGTTGACGTTTGGTGCAAATAAGCTAAAATTCTCTCCATTTCTGGGATTAACTGCACTATAGAGATAAAAATTTTCCCTACCTAATTTTACCTTAACCTGTGTCCTACTGCCTTTTTTAAACCACCCATGTCCAACTTTTGAATGTGTACCAAACCGTGATTCATCGAAGAAAAATAGCTCTTTTTCAGAATGCATGACAATAGTTTCATTGAGGTTTTTTTTTAAACTCCTCTTGCTTATTTTTATCCTGTCCACTATGAACTGGTCTTGGTGTGATATATGAGAATTTCATTCTTTGCATATTACGATGTATTGTGGATTTGCTGATATTCAAACCAAATCTTTCTTGGATTCTTATTCTCATTTCTCTAATAGTAATATTGGGGTTTTCCTCTATCCACACCTCAATTTGTTCAAGTTGACTTTGGTTCAATATAGTTTTTCTACGGCGTTGAGGTGGAGAAAATAATTTTTCTTTTCTTCCAAATTTTATGTGCTTTATCCATGTAGTAATTGCCTTTCTCGAAATGCAACATATTTTTGCTACAGCTGTTATACTGTGCTTTTTTGCTGCAATTACAGCATTTAGTTTTTTTGCAACATACGCATTATTTCTTACTTTCTTCAGCATCTCTTTTGCTGATTCCACCACTTTTTCATCCAATAATTTTGATCTTAATGCCATCTAAACCTCGCTATTTTACTTACTCCAGTATGGCTTTTTTTCCATTATTGTCTATTCGTTGCTTGTATAGCGGGAATTGGTATCAGTATTCATATCTTGAAAAACGTAAGTTGATGGATGTGCATCATTCCAATTTGCTTCACTCTCCTCAGGAATCATTCGGTCAACCTTACCCAGAAGCTCTTTCATTTTTTCATTTTGCTCGTTAAATTTCTCTTTCAATACATCAATAATAGCATTAGACTGATCTTTACTGCCAAGATCACCAATCACAGATATGACTTTCTCATGAGGCAGTTTGTGAATAATATCTTTCAGCTCTTTTGCATCTATGTTATCCAAAAGTTCTTTAAACTGCTCATGAGACATACTATGAGCAAAAGCTTTAAGTTTTTCTGGGTTGTTAGCTAAAGACTTAATAACCATCTGAATCTTATTAGAATCAGTTAACTCGCGAGCGACTATTGCAAGTTTATCGTGGTCTAGTTTATTAATTAAATTATGTAACCTATCTCCTTCTAAAGCGTGTACTAGGGTTGGAAGTTGCTCAGACCACAATTCCTTGGAAAGAATGGTCAAATGGTGCTCATCTAAATCTTTTGCTAATTTTACAAGCTGATAATCGTCTATATTATTGATAAGTGCTTTGAACTGATCGACTTTTAAATGAGGTAAAATTTCTCTTACTTGCTCTGGATGTAAGTCTCTCACTAGGGCTCCAAGCTGATCATCATTTAAAATAGGAACTATTATTCTTAACTTTTCTGGATCCAATGTGTGAGTGAGGGTTTGTAATTGATGATCAGTTAAATGATTTACTAAAACTAGGAATTGTTCGTCTGTTAAGTGCTCTGCTAATACCAATTCCCGCTATACAAGCAACGAATAGACAATAATGGAAAAAAAGCCATACTGGAGTAAGTAAAATAGCGAGGTTTAGATGGCATTAAGATCAAAATTATTGGATGAAAAAGTGGTGGAATCAGCAAAAGAGATGCTGAAGAAAGTAAGAAATAATGCGTATGTTGCAAAAAAACTAAATGCTGTAATTGCAGCAAAAAAGCACAGTATAACAGCTGTAGCAAAAATATGTTGCATTTCGAGAAAGGCAATTACTACATGGATAAAGCACATAAAATTTGGAAGAAAAGAAAAATTATTTTCTCCACCTCAACGCCGTAGAAAAACTATATTGAACCAAAGTCAACTTGAACAAATTGAGGTGTGGATAGAGGAAAACCCCAATATTACTATTAGAGAAATGAGAATAAGAATCCAAGAAAGATTTGGTTTGAATATCAGCAAATCCACAATACATCGTAATATGCAAAGAATGAAATTCTCATATATCACACCAAGACCAGTTCATAGTGGACAGGATAAAAATAAGCAAGAGGAGTTTAAAAAAAAACCTCAATGAAACTATTGTCATGCATTCTGAAAAAGAGCTATTTTTCTTCGATGAATCACGGTTTGGTACACATTCAAAAGTTGGACATGGGTGGTTTAAAAAAGGCAGTAGGACACAGGTTAAGGTAAAATTAGGTAGGGAAAATTTTTATCTCTATAGTGCAGTTAATCCCAGAAATGGAGAGAATTTTAGCTTATTTGCACCAAACGTCAACACTGCTTGTATAAATATATTCCTTGAACAGATGTCGCAATATTTAGGAATACGAAAGGCTTTTCTCGTGATGGATTGCGCTAGTTGGCATAAGTCAAAAAGTTTAAAGATACCTAAAAATATCGAAATTATATACCTACCACCATACTCACCTGACCTCAATCCTGTTGAGAGGTTTTGGTTATATATAAAACAGAACATTTTGCGCAATAAAATCTACGATACAATTGTTCTGCTTGAGAGCGCTTTGTGTAAATTTATTACCTCTCTTTCCCCTTCCACGGTTAAACAACTCTGCAATGCTTCTTATTTGGTTCATTAATAATGAGAGTTGGTATAAGACCTGTATTTGCTCATTATTAAGAGTATGGGTCAAAGTTTCTAGCTGATTGTGTGTTATTTTCTCAACAAAAATTTTTGCAAATGTTTTTGATAGCATTATATCCTCTGGTATTTTAGATGATATTATATCTTGTATTACTTCTTCCTTGACATGCCGTTCAATATATTGGAGTGCCTGATTGTCAGGTGAATCAATAATATTCCCTTGATCATCCGAAAAATAATATTTGTAGGTATCACCCGACTCTTCCCATGTTACATATTTATATTCCACTGGTTGTGCCTTAAAAACGTAAGTATACCTTGTGCTATAATCAGAAGGTTGTGATACTTCGTAGTCAATTGATATCTTCATTAATTTTTCATTAAGATACACAAAAGAATGTAAGTTATTTTCATAACCGAGTTTAGCGTTTCTAAATGGCACGACTGGAAATTTACAATTTGTGATTAGACCTTCTCCTTTATCACAACGGTAAGATGTTTGTTTCAAATCTTTTCCATTCTCCTTTATGCATGCAACAATTGTAAAGGGACCATCGCTTGGAGCGTTGCAAAATTTTATAGGTAAATCTAGTACTCTACCATCTTCATCGTCCAGTGGAATAAATCCAATTTTATCAAAACTATTCCAAGTTAACTCTTCACCATCTACGGAACCTTGAAATATCCTCATTCTAGTCTCGTTAAATACCCTTTGTCCAGGTACCATCTTAAAAATATGTTTTTTTCCGCTCATTAAGTATTATCCAATAAATTTGACTATATTTATTCTAACATTTATTGATTAATTTATTATTAAGTTGAAATATATTAGAATTATAATAACAAACATTACTTGTGTAGAAAAAAGTTACAGAAAGAGGGATTTTTTAGGAAACTAGTATAAAACACTCCTAGATTAAAATCACAACTGTACGAACGTTGTAGTTTGGGCCACCAGTGGGGTGTCATCCCAGTGCCCAGACACTGGGATCCAGCTTCTATGCAACTTAATTAAAAACGTTTGTTTTAGCATAAGAAAACTACCTTTAGCTCATCAGCTCAGTTATAAGCAAAATTTCTGGATTCCAGTGTCAAGCACTGGAATGACACCATTTGCTGTGCAATTTATCTCCAAAAATGAATGTTCGTACAGCTATGGATCAAAATAAGCTGTTTTGACAAGTTTTGTGGCGTGCTAGAGCTAATATAGACTGGTGGAGGCAAGCGGGATCGAACCGCTGACCTTCTGCGTGCAAAACAGATGCTCTACCAGCTGAGCTATGCCCCCAACTTTTGCTTAAAGCATAAATCACTCAGGCTGAAATGCAAGAAATATTTATCTGTTACTCAATAGTGCACAAACTCTGCAGTTATGTAAAATTCTCTATCTTTTTAGAGTTGTATGTCAGCTTTGCCAAATAAATCTGTTAATTAACAAGAAGTTTTCCTTCAAAAATTTTTAATTAAATTATCACTAATACAGTACATTATATAATTTATTTAACCACGCATGAAAATTTTAGTTTGATTAAAACAGATAAAAACTATATTACTGTTTATTATAGCTGAAAAATAAAATGATCCCGTAGCTCAGCCGGTAGAGCAACTGACTTTTAATCAGTGGGTCACGCGTTCGAATCGCGTCGGGATCACTTAGAATCTTAAAAGCATGCTAAAAGAACAGGACAAAATATTCACAAACTTAAATGGTAAAGAAACACCACTACTTGAGGGTGCAAAAAAACGTGGTAGTTGGCAAAAAACAAAGGAATTACTGGATTTAGGATCAGAAAAAATCATTGATGAAGTAAAGAAATCTGGTTTGAGAGGTCGAGGGGGTGCAGGATTTTCCACCGGCCTTAAGTGGAGCTTTATGCCCAAAAATCCTTCAAAAGCGTATTTAGTAGTCAATGCAGATGAGTCAGAACCTGGTACGTGTAAAGATAGAGATATATTACGATATGAGCCACATAAGTTACTTGAGGGAATTCTTCTAGCTGGCAGAGCAATCAACGCATCAGTTGCATATATTTATATCAGGGGTGAATTTTATAATGAATATTTAGTTCTAAAAAAAGCACTTGAGGAAGCCTATAAAGAAAACTTAATTGGAAAAAATGCCTGCAAATCAGATTATGATCTTGATGTGTTTATCCATAGGGGTGCAGGAGCTTACATATGTGGAGAAGAAACAGCTCAACTTGAATCAATTGAAGGAAAAAAAGGCTTTCCTCGCATGAAACCTCCATTCCCTGCGGGTGTTGGACTTTTTGGCTACCCAACCACAATAAACAACGTTGAAACTATAGCCATGGTTCCAGATATTCTAAATCGCGGAGGAGAGTGGTTTGCATCTCTGGGTAAACCAAATAATACTGGCACTAAGGTCTTTTGCATTTCAGGGCATGTAAATAATCCATGTAATGTTGAAGAAGAGCTCGGAATTTCACTGTGTGAATTAATTGAAAAATACGCAGGTGGAGTGAGAGGAGGTTGGGATAATTTACTTGCTGTAATACCTGGTGGGTCTTCAGTCCCATTAATTCCAAAATCTATATGTGATACTATTGAAATGGATTTTGATTCATTAAGGGCTGCACAATCAGGGCTTGGTACTGCTGCTGTAATAGTGATGGATAAATCAACTGACATAATAGCTGCAATAGAAAGATTATCACATTTCTATATGCATGAGTCCTGCGGACAATGTACACCATGCCGTGAAGGCACTGGATGGATGTGGAGAATTATGAGAAGAATGGTAGCAGGAAATATTAAACCTGGTGAAGTAGATAAGCTACTTGACCTTACAACTCAAATAGAAGGGCATACAATTTGTGCACTTGGCGATGCTGCAGCTTGGCCAGTGCAAGGATTAATCAGACATTTTCGTCATGTGATTGAAGAGAGGACAGTAACTTAACTTTATTTATGCTTTCCTACTATCTAGCAGCTAGAACTAAAAAATATTGATTTCCTTCTCGTTTAGGCGCTAGCTCTACCTTTGCAATATCTTCAGTATCTCTAATGAACCGTTCCAATTTTTCCAGTCCGACTTCAGTGTTTATAAGCTCTCTGCCCTTAAATCTCATTGTGACTTTAATTCTATGTCCATGCACAAGAAAATCCCTTGCTTGACGCAATTTTGTTTCGTAGTCGTGATCATCAATATTAGGACCCAGTTTAATTTCTTTTATAGTTAATGTTTTTTGTTTCTTTTTTGCTTCACTTGCCTTCTTTTTTATATCATACTTTTGTTTGCTATAGTCCAGAATCTTACATACTGAAGGAGTTGAATCAGGTGCGATTTCTACCAAGTCTAAATTAACACTTTGTGCAACTTCCAAAGCTTGTTCTATTGGAACAATTCCGACCATTTCACCATTTTGGTCAACCAAGCGTACTTCTCTAGCTGTGATGAATTCATTAATTCTGTGTTTTTTGTTTTGCAAATTTTGACTCCCTTAACTTAAATTAACGCCTTTTAATAGCAATTCAGTAGCATTCTCCAAAGAAAAAGACTCCTGCTTTTCCGATCCTAAATTTCTCACTGACACAGTTTTATTTGTAACTTCACTTTTGCCCATGATCCATAATATAGGTACCTTACTTGAACTATGCAAACGTATCTTATAGCTAATTTTTTCATTGGTCAAATCAGTTTTGATTCTCACACCTTGTTCTTTTAAAACGTTGCTGATTTCTGTAGCATAACCGTCAGCCTCATTTGTAATGGTCAGAATAGCAAGCTGTGTTGGAGCAAGCCAAACTGGAAATTTTCCTGCATAATTTTCTATTAAAATTCCAATAAAACGCTCAAAAGTTCCAAGAATTGCCCTATGTAACATGACAGGGTGATGCTTGTGCCCGTCTGCTCCTATATAAAAAGCTCCAAGCCGCTCCGGTAAAATAAAATCAACTTGCAACGTTCCACATTGCCAATTTCTACCTATTGCATCTTTCAAAACAAACTCTAACTTTGGACCATAAAATGCACCTTCGCCAGGGCTCAGTTCATAACTCAAACCCGCTTCTTTAACGGCTTCAAGCAGCGCTTTTTCAGCTCTATCCCACACTTCATCATTACCTGCTCTAATATCTGGACGATCTGAAAATTTCACAGAAATTTCATTGAATCCAAGCTCTGAATATACTTCTTTTAAAAGGTCACAAAACTTTACAGTTTCAGAATTCACTTGTTTTTCCATACAAAAAATGTGTGCATCGTCTTGCGTAAAACCACGCACTCGCATCAGTCCGTGCAATGAACCTGAGCTTTCATTCCTATGGCACGTGCCAAATTCTGCCATACGTATTGGTAGATCACGGTAGCTTCTCATGTGAGAATTAAAAATCTGCACATGGCAAGGACAATTCATGGGTTTTATTGCTAGCTTTTTGCTTTCAGATTCATCAACAATAAACATGTTTTCACGAAACTTATCCCAATGTCCCGATTTTTCCCACAGCTCTTTGCTTACTAAAATAGGAGTTTTTACCTCAAAGTAGCCATTGTTCATTAACTTTTTTCTGATGTAAGACTCAAGAACATTATATAAAGTATACCCTTGTTTATGCCAAAAAATCTGCCCAACGGCTTCCTCTTGAATGTGAAATAGGTCCATATCCTTAGCGATTTTACGATGGTCGCGTTTTTCTGCTTCCTCCAGACGTTTAAGATAAGTATTTAATTCATCCTTATTTCTCCACGCGGTGCCATATATTCTTTGCAACATTGGGCCCTTAGAATCGCCACGCCAGTATGCACCTGCTACTTTCATAAGTTTAAACGCTTTAACTCTGCCAGTTGATGGTGAGTGCGGACCACGACATAGGTCTACAAAATTGCCTTGTTTATAAACAGTTAGGTTTTCGTTTTCTGGTATTGATGAGACAATATCAACCTTATATTTTTCGCCTACATCACTAAAGAAATCAATTGCCTGTTTGCGAGTCCAAACCTCTCGGACGAATCTGTGGTTACTTTTTATAATTTCCTTCATTTTTTTTTCTATTGCAGCAAGATCGTCCGTGGTAAAGGCACGATCTGTAGCAAAATCATAGTAAAAACCGTCCTGAATTATTGGGCCAATAGTAATCTGAGTATTAGGAAATAGCTCTTTCACTGCCTGCGCCATTATATGAGCAGCATCATGCCTTATTATATCTAAACCCGCTTCGTCACTTAGTTGTATCACCTCTATCTCTGCATCAGATTCAATTTCACGTGAGAGATCATACAACTCACCGTTTACTTTCAATGCAACTGCTTCTTTCAAAGCATCCGGTTGTAATATATCAAAACCAGTGACTCTACCACTGTATTCTTTTACTTTTTGTTCGGTTGAAAAGGTAACTTTTATCATTCATCAGACCTTTTGTCATCCCAGTGCGTGACACTGGGATCCATGTTTCTTTTTTTCTAGATTCCAGCGTCACGCGCTGGAATGACACCAAAAGGTGAGCTACTGATCTTTCACTTAAATAACAGTTGTACAAGAGATCTATTACATACTTGCTGTAAGAAATTTTAATTGTTGACATACCTAGTTAATAATACGGTCTATTCTTTTTTAACCTTAGTGCAATTGCGTCTTCCCAAACTTCACCATTACGCAATAATTTTTCCTTATTGTACATCAACTCTTCTCTTGTTTCTGTGGCAAACTCAAAATTAGGGCCTTCAACAATTGCATCAACAGGGCACGCCTCCTGGCAAAGCCCGCAATATATACACTTTGTCATGTCAATATCATAACGCGTAGTGCGGCGACTGCCGTCTTCCCTTTCCTCTGCTTCAATAACTATCGCTTGAGCAGGACAAATAACTTCACATAATTTACAAGCTATGCAGCGCTCTTCACCATTTGAGTATCTACGTAATGCGTGTTCACCACGAAATCTTGGACTTAAAGGACCTTTCTCCATAGGATACTTAAGCGTAACCTTTGGCTTAAACATATATTTTAATGTAATAACAAACCCTTTAATTAACTCTACAAAAGACCAATACCAAGCTAATTTCTTTAGCATAAAATGTTTAAAACCTGCATTTATAATTATAAGTCATATTATCAGTTTTCAAAATAAATATTTTCACCTGAGGGACCTTTACAGTTTCTGTATATAATATATTTATTAATATGACAATGTTATATTTCTATAAATTAGCAAGATAGATAAAAATTTTGAATATTTTTAAATTATGCATTTCTCTTTCTTAAGTGTAATATTGCTAAGTAGTTTATATGAATAATGACAAACACAAATGAAACTATCTTTGCCTTATCAACTGTGTTTGGTAAGTCAGGAGTTGCAGTAATTAGAATTTCAGGTAACGATGCACTTAAAGCTTTAAATCATTTTAACATTAAGAAAGAAGTTAAATCAAGGCTTGCTACTTTAGTTGACCTATATGATAACTCCGATCAATTGATAGACAATGGAATAATTATTTATTTTCCTGCTCCAAATAGTTTCACTGGCGAGGATGTTATAGAGTTGCAGGTACATGGAAGCAAAGCAGTAATAAAAATTATCTTGGAGGAGTTATCAAAAATTTGTGTTATGGCTAGGCCTGGAGAATTCTCACTTAGGGCTTTCCTGAATGGTAAGTTTGACTTAACGAGAATAGAGGGAATTGCAGACTTAATTGATGCTGAGACAAAAATGCAAGCCAAACAAGCAATCAAGCAAATGTCAGGAGAATTAGAAAAACTATACAGCAGTTGGAAGCAGAAATTAATAACGATACAATCAGAGATTGAAGCATATATAGACTTCCCGGAAGATATTTTGGCAGAAAAAAGCCAATTGGAAAAAATTAATAATGAAGTCCAACATCTCATGCAATTGATACAAAAGCATTTAAATGATAATAGACGTGGTGAGAGGTTGCGTGAGGGTTTACATATTGTAATAACTGGTAAACCAAATGTTGGTAAATCAACGCTGTTTAATTTCTTGGCCAAACGTGATATTGCTATTGTTTCTGAATATGCAGGCACAACAAGGGATGTGCTTGAAGCTCATATTGACATTGGCGGATACCCAATTATTCTCTCTGATACTGCCGGAATTCGTAAGAGTTTAGATCCAATAGAATCAGAAGGTATAAATCGAGCGAAAAAGAGGTCTTGTGAAGCTGATTTAAGAATAGAACTATTTCCCTTTGAACAACGTTATAATATCAATTGCAACGTTGTAAATAGCGATACTATTTATGTATTGAGCAAAGCTGACGATGCAATTAATGACAGAAATATACTGATTGGCGGTGTAGATTTTCTACCTATTTCTATTTTAAAGGGAATAGGTACAAACAAGTTGATCTCTCTCATAAAAAAGAAGGCAGAGGAAAAATTTGGGCATGATAGAGACACTCCTGTGATTACTCGGCAAAGACATAGGAGTCACATGCAGAAAGCACTGAAACATTTACAACGTTTTAATATCGATAATCCAATTGAGTTGATATCTGAAGATTTGAGGCTTGCTGCATTTGAGCTTGGTGCAGTGATTGGAACTATTGATGTTGAGGAAATATTGGATGGTGTGTTTAGCAGTTTTTGTGTAGGTAAGTAAGATTTTTATAGATTGCTTGAAATTAAATGTTGTGGTAAAAAAGAAGTGGACGGATGGCCGAGCGGTTTAAGGCACCAGTCTTGAAAACTGACGTACGTGATGAGCGTACCATGGGTTCGAATCCCATTCCGTCCGCACAGCATCTCGCTATGATAGCTGATTTTTAGAGCTTATTTGGACTATGTGGTTCATAACGCTGGAAATCTTATCTAATCTAGCCACATCTTTTAAAAATACATCCCTTTGTAAATTGACCT
Source organism: Wolbachia endosymbiont (group B) of Gerris lacustris (assembly GCF_964028355.1). Lineage (NCBI taxonomy): Bacteria > Pseudomonadati > Pseudomonadota > Alphaproteobacteria > Rickettsiales > Anaplasmataceae > Wolbachia > Wolbachia endosymbiont (group B) of Gerris lacustris. The sequence continues at coordinate 49,050 of NZ_OZ034761.1, read as the reverse complement.
TGTTAGCAAAGAAAGCTAATATCTATAAATAGATCACCATCTGAATATGGAAACCGATATCGTAATAATAGGTGCAGGGCCTGTTGGAATATTCACTGCTTTTCAAGCGGGAATGCTTGATATGAGATGTCATATAATAGATGTTTTGGATCAAGCAGGAGGACAATGCACAGCTCTTTACCCAGAAAAGCCAATATATGATATACCTGGTTATCCTGTAATTACTGCCCAAAAATTAATTGAGCGACTAATGGAGCAAGCCTCACCATTTGAGCCTGTTTACCATTTAAGTCAAAAAGTGGAAAAGATTTCAAATAACGAAGGTGAAAACTTTACTGTCATAACAAACATAGGTACAGAGGTAAAATGCAAAGCCATTATCATTGCTGCAGGTAACGGAATGTTTGAACCTAACCGTCCACCCTTAAGTGGTATATTAGAATATGAAAATAAATCTGTATTTTACAGTGTAAATAAAATTTCTGATTTTCAGGACAAAACTATAGTTATTGCAGGGGGGGGTGATTCTGCAGCTGATTGGACTGTAGAACTTTCTAAAGTTGCAAAGAAAATTTATGTAATACATAGAAGAAAGGAATTTCGCTGCACTCCTGAAACTAGAAATAAATTAGAATCACTTGAAAATAATGGAAAGATAGAACTGGTAGTGCCATATCAATTACATGAACTAGCAGGAGGTAATGGGCAGTTGAGCGCAGTGATAGTAAAAAACATTGCCTCTAAGGAAGAAAAAGAAATATCTGCTGATTTTTTACTGCCGTTTTTTGGATTATCAATGAATTTGGGTCCAATAACCAATTGGGATATAAAGTTAGAACATGGCCGCATAATTGTCGACCCAGCTACACTTAGAACCAGTAGAGATAGAATATATGCAATCGGAGATATAGCTACTTATCCAGGCAAACTAAAATTGATACTAAATGGTTTTGCTGAGAGCGCCATGGCTTGTTATGACATATACAAAGTAATTCACAATTCTCCGGTTAACTTTCAATACTCAACTTCAAAGGGAATTCGTAGAAATAAAGAGTAAGGACATTCATGAGCCTGCATGCAATTACCTCAAGCATAAGGGAATACAAACGAAAAAGATTACTTTACAAATTCTCCCAACTCCCTTATTATGATATATATAACAATGTTACAAAAAATAATATCATAGAATTCAGTAGGATAATTCCTAGAAAACCCCTACATACTAAAAAAAGCAAAATGCTGTTAAAATGAGCTTAAGAATAAATAGCAAACATCTAACATAACAATTCTATTTGTAAATCAGGTGAGGCTTATCCTATAGAAAGCTTTCGAACTACGCAAGCGTATCTTTTGCCTTTAGTATTTCTTTATTGTTTAAGATAACTGTCTGAGCTCCTCTGCCTTAGCATTATATCTCCACTTTCTGCAAGTTATTCCATTAAGTAGTAAAAATATTAGACTTGCCGCAAAACTAAGAAAAAAAGACCAAAGATAGAGCAGATTGAACTTACAGTAAAAATAGAACAAAAAAACTCCAACAATAAATTATGCAAACTTCATCAGGTTAACTTTAACTTAAGAAAACATAAATCAAATTTTCTTGCTCAAAGACCTTGCTTTTTCTCCAACCTTACTCAAACGTACTCTAGCTTAATGCATAATTTTACCCATAAACAACCTTATCTTTGGTACTTTTATTAGTTACAAGTCATCTAGAAAACCCAGATGCTCTACGAAGCCCACCAATCAATATCAGATCCTGCTCTTGTCCTACAGCATTTAATATAGCGTATAACAAAACCATCGCATCTCCCCCAGTAATACGCTTGCATCCTCCACAAAATTCGTATTCACTTAACTGTCGATTTGCCTCCACCCTTTTTCGTTCAACTTGTTCTGCGGTGTTAGCATACTTCAACTCTATTCCAATTGGATGAGTATCATCATTTTCCGCAGATTTTGATAATACTAGGTCTATTTTCCTTCCTCTCTGTAGCTGGAACTCAATAATTACCTTGGCAGGATTATCGCAACTTTGAAATATCCCACGCAACAAAGCCTGAAATTTAGCTTCATTGTTCACGAGTAGACGGTTTCCATTTAATAACGGAGACAACAGACGAGAAATCTCATTAAATAAAACTTCATACCTAGCCCTGTACTCACCATTAACATTACCATCATTACCAAAATTAGGCTCAGCACTCATCAACTGATCTGCAAGTTGATGTAAATTCCTAACATTACCCATTTGTTCTGAAAACCTTCCCTCGAAATAACCTTCACTATGAGAACGTGAGTAAGCACGTAGTGATTCGAATTTCTTTGCAGAAGCCACTTCCAGATGACCCTGGACATCTACTTCACAAAGTACTTGACGCACCTTAGCATCATCTGTGGCTTGAGGCAGTAACGACAGGTTCAATGCTTTGTCTGGTAAAGTCTGCCACTTTAAACGACGAAAAATGTGAAGCACAACAAAACCAATATTTGATAAAAATAGAGCTAAAGTTAACGCATGGCTTACAATATCTGCTGCATCTCCCCTACCACCTGTACGTTTCATTTTCTCTCCCTGAGAGTGGTTAAATAGATACTTGGTAACCCTTACCTCCCGCCCATCATTTGTTTCTAAGTCCCTCCTTGTAGATAAAACATTTCCAAAAACAAACGATGACGTACAGGAAAAAGTGTTACAATGAGGCGATTAAGTGAACTCTGATGCTATGGGTTGTAAAAAACGTTTTACATTTCCCCTAACTCCATTTCCATGAGGATGTAGTAAACCCGGTATTAAGGAAAGACCACCTTCTGAAAAGGCCTGCACAGAAGTTCGGAGACCAGCACCTCCACGTAATTGAAAATTTAACGCTACACAAACAGCACTTGGTGATGAGGTATGAATAGGCAAAGACGAAACAGAACAACTTTTAGCATAATCTTTAGCTTGCTCTAATCCTTCCTCATCACCAACCTTCAACTCAATTATAATTGGAACCGAATCATTTGTCTGATCAACACCACGAACAAGCAAAACAACATCTGCATAACCTTTTCCTATAAGTAGCTCTGGGTAGAAATCAGCCACAGCTCGGTATCTAAAATTTACTAAAAACCCACACAGAAAACCGTGGTAATCAGACTCTGCACGAAACACTAAGCTATCTTCATGTTCATCATGGATATCAATAACATACTCCAAAATTCTTTTAACATTAGTACGCACTTCTCCTGTATCATCATTTGCCAACTCACTCATCAGGTCTAACAATTCACCTTGTTCTCTGATTGGGTTAATTTCATGAAAAATTGGAGCTCCAGGTTCATCACGTTGAGGAAATCTATCTATTTCATGAATAAACCTACATTCTTCTCCAAACCGAAATATTTTATACTCTTCCCAATCCAGATCCTTATCTTCCTGTAATTCTTGTGGAAGATTCTCTTCTACCTGCTGCTTCTCTTCTGCACTAAACCTTGACCCAGGGCTGTTCTCATTATCAGCAACAGTATAACACCTGACTATTCTTCTATTTTCTTTATTAGTGAGAACAGCAACTTTTAGATTTCCATAATTGTCAAAACGAAAATAGACTCTTTCATCTTCAACTAATATACCTGCATCATGTGCAGTAGAAAACATACCAAAAAAGAATGTAGGAAAAAAGCCAGGCTTATTAGCCGAATGCAAAAAAGATGGACAGTTGTTTAAAAAACCTACAAATTGTCTACTAAACTCATCACAACCTCCACTTAATAAAGCCCTAACTAATTCACGATCTTCATTATTACCATGCATAAATACTCCTATTTGTTAACAACTGCAGCAGGCGAAATACTAACATTAGTACCCACTAACGTAGATTGAGGACCTTCAGTGCTAGCAGAGAATAAATTCAAATTTCTCGCTGACTTACACAACTCTTCTATTAAATTGCAGGAGCTAGTTGCATCTATCATCTTAGAATTCCTTGTTTTATCTAAACTATTTGCTATCCTCTCTTTTAATGATTTAAAGCTTTTGTCTGAACAACAATCTTTAGCAAACTTTAAAATACTCAAGACCAAATCAACTTTTTCACCATCGCCAGCACTTTGAGTATCCTTGCTGTTCTCCTGATCTACAATCAAATTTGAAATTGCATTTTCCATTGCAACAAAAGCAATCCTATCTTTAAAAGGATCGACAACATTTATTTTATTTTGGTTAAATACACTAGATTCCCAAAGACTGCTAATAGCTGACCTTGCTTCATTCCTGTTATCCAAGTCATAATCTTTAGAAACTACAACAAATGAAAGCGATGAGAGAAGATGTGCATATCCTCTAGGTGAAAGCATTTTCTCTACTTCAGATCTTGAACATCCCTCGCTCAAGTACTGGATAACATACTTAGTTGTGCAAAGAAAACCGTGCTCTACTAAGTAACTAAGAGGACGATAGATCACACCCCTATCTTTCTTATTCGGTAGCCCAAGTAGTGACTTATGATCTACTTTTGCGCTTATGACTTTACCTAGAAGGGAACTTAAGGTAGAAGCAAGTTTATAGCTAGATTGCAATGGAGATAATTTTGCAATAGCAGAAACTAGCAATTTTTCTCTCTCTTCTTTCACTAATTTTTCTTCAGAACACAGACGATTATAGAAGTGTTCCACTCCCTTACTCCACTTGAAATCTACAGCCTTATTAAATCCATCTTCTGCTTCTATATTTTCTCTAAGGTTACCTGATTCTTGATCAATCCAGAAATTGAAAACAGGATCACGTCTTCCCATGGAACTTAACAATTCAACTCTTGCAAGCTTATCACTGCAAGCTAAATTCCTATCTTCCTCACATGCACCTTTATGAGATAAGTCAGATCTAAAAGACTCTAACGCCTTGTCAAATAATTGCTTAATTTCACTCTCTACACACTCAATACATGCTATTTTATATATAGCAAATGGATTCAACACACCTGATTTAGCTAATTCTCCTACCAATTTAGCAACATCTAGTGTCGCACCTGACCAACAAGATTCATCACGAAACGCATTACATAAGAGGTCCGATTGCTCAACGGTTAGACCCTCTACTGTTACAGGGTGAGCCTTGACCCATTCCTCAATAGCTGAAGTTCTATCACCTTTAACAACATCCTTCAGCTTACTTATTACTTTGCTAGAGATAATCTCTTTATTTTTTTTAGGATCAGAACTGAGACGAGATCTTTTGCTTGGGCCTGCATTACCCTTCAAATCTTCCGTTCCACGTTTAGTTTTACTTTTTGGCATCTAATTACCTCAAAATCAAATATTCAATGAAGGTATTATACAAGCATTAGAATAATATATAAATCGAAAAATTAGTGTGCACCTAAATTTAAGCAGTAATTATAGACCTGCTGCAAAAGAGGAGATATTAAAGAGAGATGTAGCAAGAGGGAATGAGCTTAAATTATCAAATTAACGTTATTCTACTTTACCTCACTAGCATTTTCCTTACCTTGAGCCTTACTATTACTCACAAATATAAACGTTCGTTACATAGCTCTTAATATGTCTAAAGAGACGAAATTTCCCGAATTATTTATAATGAACCCTTACGATCACATTCTGGGGACGTACATCAGAAAACTTTTATATTATTAGTTTTGTAGTAAAATTATATGAGTACATCGTATCTATTAAATCAGAAGCTTTATGGATTACAGATTGAGAGCTTATTTGTTTGGGGTTATCTGGTTTATACTTAGCTTACTTAGTAGTGTAGCTAATGATACTATATCAAAATATCTAAGTTTACATCTTCAGAGTTTTGAAATAATTTTTTTCCGCTTTCTGTTTACCACTATTACCCTTGTACCTTTTATGTTTTACTATGGAATAGAAACTTTTAAAACAAGTCAAATATCTACTCAAATAACCAGGGGTGGGTTGTTGTTTTGTGGAATGACCTTATGGACTTACGGGTTGACTGTTTTCCCCATAGTAACTGCAACGATTATAAGTTTTTCTATACCATTATTTGTTATACTTCTTGCAATCCCTTTACTAAACGAAAATATAATTTGGCAAAGATGGATAGTAACTATTATTGGTTTTGTTGGTATTGCTATTACCACCAAAGCTCATAGTGAAGACTTTAATCCTAAAATCTTATTTTTATTGTATCTGCGTTAATCTTTGCTATATTAGACATACTTAATAAGAAACTTGTGATAAAAGAGTCAGTAATAAGTATGTTATTTTATTCAGCTCTAACGACAACTATTTTTTCTACTCCACCTTTGTTATTTTATTGGCATATGCCTTCCTTGTTGGAGTTAGTATTACTGCTGATTTTAGGAATAAGTTCAAACCTAATTCTGTTCTTCATGTTAAAAGCTTTTGCTCTTACTGATGCTACTGCACTTGCACCGTATAGATACATAGAGCTAATAATTTCTGCAATAGTAACATACGTTATATTTAATGAATTACCTGATAAAAGTGCTTTATATGGTACTTTGATATTAATACCATCAACCTTATTTATAGTTTATTCGGAAGGTAAGGCAATTAAGAAAAATAATGTAACAACAAAAGTTTATAATTGTTAATGGTATTTATTTTAGATGCTAAGCTACATTTTTAAGGTGATAGTAAAATGCACATAACTATTATAGGAGTAGGGTATGTAGGCTTAGTATCTGGTACAATGTTATCGGAGCAGGGCCATAAAGTTGATTGCATTGACATAAATACTGAGAAGATTGAACTTTTGAAATCAGGGAAAATTCCTCTATATGAACCTGGATTAGCAGATTATTTAGAGAATAATATAAAGTCACAAAGGATAAGATTTTTTGATTCGTATTCTCAAATAAATCCCAATACAGAAGTAGTATTTGTAACTGTAGATACTCCATCAGACTCCCTAGGAAATGCAAATTTAAAGAATGTATATAATGCAGTAAGTGAAGTTTCTGAGAGGGTTAATCAAGATTGCTTAATAGTGATAAAGTCAACTATTCCTCCTGGTACTGCAGAAAATATACATAATTATTTATCTAATAAGGGCTATAACTTTGATTTGGGAGTTAATCCAGAGTTTCTCAAGCAAGGCTCTGCAGTATCAGATTTTTTATACCCAGATAGGATAATAATAGGAGTAAAAACTAAGCTAGCTAGGGCAAAACTAGAAGTTATATATAGATCATTTATAGATAAGAATATTCCGTTAATAGTCACTGATACAGTTACTGCTGAAATGATTAAATATGCTTCTAATGCTTTTCTAGCAACAAAGGTTGCTTTTATCAATGAGATGGCAGGTTTATGTGAGCTATTAGGAGCAGACATTGACCTTTTAGCTAACAGTATGGGAATGGACCATAGAATAGGTAAGGAATTTCTCAAAGCTGGTCCAGGATTTGGAGGATCATGTTTTCCTAAAGATTTGTCAGCTTTAATAAGGCTTGCTGAAGATCACAATGTCAAGCTACAAATTTTAAATTCAGTTAAGGAATCTAACTATAATCATATAACAAACATTGCTAAAAAGGTAGAATATGTATTAAATGGAGTCCAAAATAAAAAAATAGCGATATGGGGGCTAACTTTTAAGTCTGGTACTGATGATGTAAGAAATAGCCCAGCTATAGACGTTGCAAAATTGCTAGTGAATAACAAGGCTAAAATTACTGCATATGATCCAATGGGGATGGATAATGCTAGGCAAGTTCTAAAGGATATAGAGTACGCGGACAGCGCTATAGGAGCTGCAAGAGACGCGGAAGCCTTATTATTATTAACGGAGTGGAAAGAATTTAAAAATCAAGATTTTGCAAGTTTAAAGAGTATTATGGCTGCACCTAATATTTTTGATTTCCGTAATTTATTAGATAGCGAGCTATTACTAAGATATGGTTACCATATTTATTCCTTGGGTAAAAAATCTATCTACAAAGTTTAACTGTTGAGAAATTTTTTTTACACCGCTTTACTTAGTTTTTTAAGATCTTTGCTTGATAGTATGGAAAAGCAAACGAGTGCAACAACAGAGCAAATGGAAAAAAATGAAAACATAATACTGTTACCACAGTGCTTAACAAGTACTCCTAAGAGCAGACATGAAAATATTGAACTTGCAATATACCCAAATAATCCTGTTAAGCTTACAATTGCACATACATTATTTTGTGGAGCAATTTCTACAGCTATAACACCTGTCAGTACTTGAACTCCAAATATAAAGAATCCTGATAAGATTGCACCAAGGTTCATAAGAATTATGTTTTGGCCAAAGTTCATTGCAATAAAAGTGAGTGCTATACCCAACATGTAAAGTAATGCCAGCAAGCTTCTATTTTGAAAAAAGTACATATCACTAATTCTTCCTGTGATTAAAGTTCCAAGGATTCCACCTAAATCATATACGCCTGTTATTAGTGAGGATTGTACAAGAGAAATTTGTAATTTATCCCTTAAAATTATAGGAAACCAAAAGAAGATTCCCATTTTTATAATATAAGCACAAAAAGTAGCACAACATAGAAACCATATGGAACTTTTCACTTTGACACCTATCTGAGATTTCTGCACCTTATAATAGGTAGTAAAGTTGGCACTTTCTTTGTAATATGCTTTTAATATTATATAAATTCCAAAAAGTAAGCATAAGAGACCAGAGTACAAAAATGCACTTTTTGCATCATATATTTTAATTATACTTGGTAATACAATTAAAGTAATACAAGAACCAAGTTGCTGAGATGCGCTCATAACTCCCCATGATGATGCAATTGAAGAGATGCTAGAGTTTGTAACCATAAACTTGGTAATAGCTGGCCAACCTAACCCTTGTGTCCAAGCTAATAATATTAATGTTAACAGTAATAAAGTTAGATTATTATATGATAAAGTTATACCAATGGTTAATAATCCAGTTGCAATATTGCATAGCCCAAACATAAATAATGGATTATTTTTGGAGTCCATGATTATTCCATTAACGAATTTTGATACTCCATAAAAAAAAGAAAAGCAGGCAAAAAAATAGCTTAATTTTACATGGTCAGTATCTATTAACAGTGGTAGAGCAATTGGTATACTTTGTCTTGATAAATAAAGCAGCATATATCCACAGAAGAATAGCAAATATTGAAAGAAGACAAAGTTCACACCTATTCCCAAATAGCTCTATGCAGATGCTAGCATAATACTATATTGGTATAATATTGTTTGACAAGAAGTTTGCAAACAATTAGTGCAGAAAATTACTTGCTTAGTATCTTTCTTATAGCAGATACAGTAGTATTAATATCTTCATAGCTTATATCTCTATGTGTTATAGCTCTGATTTTACCTCTTATGTTAGCCATTCTAATTCCATAATTTGTAACTAGTACGTTTATTAATTCTTGAGTAGATATACAATTAGTACGTAATGAAAAATACGCTATATTAGTTTTGTATAGGTCGATATCAATTATAACTTGATCTATGGAGTCTAGGCCTTCTATAAGGTGCTGCATCTTTTTATGATCTTCCTCTAAACAATTTATATTATTATGTAAAGCATATAAACATGCAGCTGAAATAATGCCAGCTTGGTGCATACCTCCGCCAATTTGAAACTTATAGTACCAAGCTTTTTCAATAAACTCTTCACTTCCAAGCAATATTGCGCCCATTGGAGCACCTAATCCTTTACTAAAATCAATGAATACCGAATCAAAATAACTTGCATACTCTTTTGGAGATATTTTAGTATGAGCACAAGCGTTGAACAGTCTTGCTCCATCTAAATGAGTGAATACGTCATTCTCTTTGCAGAGACTTGAGATCTCTTGAATATATTCTAAAGGCCACACAGCTCCACCACCAAAATTTGTCGTTTGTTCGATAGAAACAAGCCCAACTCTCGGAATATTTCTTAAACTAGGACGAGTAATAAACTCAACAATTTGTTCTCCAGTAAATATTCCTCTCGTACCTTTGATGGGCAAAGGAGTGGCATGTGCCTGGGCTGCGATCAAGCCAGATTGTACTATGAGCGGATGTGAAGTTTCATCAAGCAGCAAGTAATCACCAGGTCTTTGAATGTGTACTTTATAAGCAATTACATTGGACATCGTTCCTGAAATCAAAAAGATTCCTGCAGGTTTACCTAATATTTTACATGCGGTTGCCACTAATTCGTTCACAGTTGGATCTTCACATGCAGCTTCGTTTCCAACTTTTGCTTTAGCCATCGCTTCCCTCATTTTAGCTGAAGGGTCAGTGTTTGAATCGCTAAAGAAATCTATTTTTATTCTCATATTAAATTTAACACAACTTCCTTTATAATTTCAGCAGCTTTCATGATGTCTGTTTCCTTTGTGCCAAGATGGGTAACTGCTCTTATATGAGACTCGAGCCAAGGAAAAAGCAATAAACCATAAGCTTGGCACTTACTCAAGAAAACCTCATTAGTTACATTTAGTGCTTTTATACTAAAGCTTACTATATTAGTTTCTGGATAAGGTAGTACCAGTTTTATGTGTGGAATTTCTTTAATCTTATCTGCAAACAATTTAGCGAGCTTATTATCTTCTTTAAGCCTAGAGATATTATTCTGTAGTACGTATTTTGCTGCATTAGCACAATACCCTATCTGATGATAACCACTACCTAGCCAAACCTGTAGCTTTTTAGCCCTTTCAATTATCTCTCTTTTACCCATAAGCATTGAACCAAAAGGAGCGCCAAGTCCTTTAGTAAAAGAAAAGCTCATTGTATCCACATATTTAGCATAATCTGCTAAAGCAATATTTGTTTCGATATGAGCATTAAATATTCTTGCACCGTCTAAATGAAGATTTACATTGTGAGCTTTTAAAAAGTGATATAACTCGACTTGTTTTTCAAAAGGATAAATTTTACCATTAAACCCATTTATACTATTTTCTATAGAAACAAGACTCACCTGAGCAAAAATTTTATACCTCGGCTTAGAATTAATAGCATATTCTACTTCATCAACATCTAAGATTCCGCTATTATTTCTAATACAATTAAATACGATATTATTTACTTTTGCATTGCCTGCACTATCGAAAAAATTAATGTGATAATTATAATTAGTTATTAGTTCATCACCAGGACTTGTTTGAATGGCAATGGCTAATCTATTTGCAAGCATACCGCTGGTTACAAATAATGCTTCTTCTACTTTGAATAATTGTTTGCAATATTCTGATAAGTCATTACAGCTTTTGTCTTCACCATAAGCAAAATCTCCAACAGTTGCATTACTTATTGCATGTATAACGTTGGAGCTCTGCAGAGTTGTAGTGTCACTTCTCAGATCAATAATTTTTTCCATCTTATTTCTTGCCATTCAAACAACCAATTTGAGCATTCCAAAGTTCCTTGTAAAGACCTTGCTTAGAAACTAATTCAGCGTGTTTACCATCTTGGACAATTTTTCCTTTGTTAAATACTATAATTCGGTCCATGTGTAAAAGTGTAGAAATACGGTGTGCTATAGTAATCGTAGTTTTATTTTTCATCAATTTGAATAAACTCATTTGAATTGTTTTTTCTGTTATAGAATCTAACTGACTAGTTGGTTCATCGAGAAATAATATTGGAGCGTTTTTTAAAAATGCCCTTGCTATTATTATTCTTTGTCTTTCTCCTCCAGATAGCTTGATGCCTTTTTCTCCAACTGTAGTTCCATATTGATCTGGTAGAGTCATAATGAAATCGTGAATACCAGCCAGCTTTGCAGCTCTCATTATTTCTTCGATAGTAGATTGAAGTTTACCATATATGATGTTTGCTAAAATAGTATCATGAAATAACAATGGGTCTTGAGGTATTACAGATATTTGTTGCCTCAAAGAACTCTGTGTAACTTCTGATACTATTTGATTATCAATCTGTATATTACCTTTTTTAACATCAAATAGCCTTAGAATTAAGTTTATAAAAGTAGATTTACCACCTCCAGAATAACCAACTAGACCTACCTTTTCGCAAGGATTAATGGTAACTGAGAAATCTTGAAATAATGGCTCCTGACCTTCATAAGAAAAAGAAACATTGTTAAACGTTATTCTTCCACTTAATAAATTTAATTCTTTAGCATTTTCCTTATCTTGAATTTCTGGTACGGTAGTCAAGATTGGCAATGCATCTGAAACTTTGCCGAAATGAGTAGAAAATTGGGTAAGATTCCTAGTTAGATGGTTAAGAAACTCTATAATCGATATATTAATTCCAAGTACAAGAACAATATCTCCTATTGCGATTTTGTTCAATTGATAATCATGAATTAAAAAATACAAGTTTACTGCTTGGAGTATATCAAATGAATAGCCGTATATAAACCAAAGCCAAAAGTATGCCCATTGTAATTTTCTCTCTGCAATAGTTCTTTTCTTGCATATTTGAAAAAATTTGTGTCTCTCATGTGCTTGCTGAGAAAATAACCTTACTGATATAACATTTAAAATACTATCTGCTATACTAGCTATTACCTGTGAATTTTGTTTAGAGTAATTATCAGCTAATTCAGTAAGCACACGAAAGCTGAAAATCGAGACTAAAATAAAAATGCTTACCCAAGTGAATGTAGCGATTGCAAACTTTATGTTTACTAATGATAAGGTATAAATAGCTAAGACTAATGCTATACTGTAACCGAAAAAACAATCTATAAGCAATCTTATTAACTCTATCACACTATCCATTAAGCTACTGACCTTATGTACTAAGCTTCCAGATAAATTGTTCTGATAATAGGAATGGTCTTGTTGGAGTAGCCTACAAAAAGATATATCAGCTATCTTTTGACGCATTAAGGTAAACATTTGAATGTCAACAAAATAGCCATAGAATCTAAAAGCAGTAGTGATAAGTAATGCCATACCAAGATAAGCGCTTACAGGTAATAAAAGATTTTCAATTACATTACCTTCCTGATATTTTACAGCTGTATCTAGAATATTTTTTACTAAATACTTTCTAAAAGACAAATCAACAGCTACCACCAGGGCAACTAAAGACATTATAAGTACATTAAGTTTGAATTTAGATGCTATATTCAAGATGAACATCAATACACATTTGAAGCTATCAACTCTACTTCTGTTCATTTATAATGCTAGCTCCACTACGTTGACTTTTTTATTGAGAAATACAAGTAGTGAAAACCATAAATTTTTGTATATTTTTCCTGAGATGTCTCCAGCATCATGTAGTGCTGATGCTTGATTGAGAATAAGTAGCTTATATAAATCTCGCTTAGCCTTAGTAGTGTCGATCTCAGAAATATTTGTAGTTGTGTCTGTAATAAAGGCTAACCAGCTCTTGATAAGTTCTTCCATGTTTTTTGCTTTTACACTTTCCTGGTAGCCAAACAATGACAAGCATTCTATCAGTACAGATTCTGTTAACTCACCACAATTGAGTATACCAAAAACTGAAGGCTGAGGTTTTGGCACATAGGGAAGATCTTGATCTTTTATAATCCACCTTGTTACATAAGCAAATCTATCTTTAGCATCTGTATTCTTATCACTACCATGCCATAACCGTGAATCAAAAACTATTGCATCTCCTGCTGAAATAGGTAATGACTTAATTTTGTAATTTTCCCGATTATTTGAGTACTGATCAAAAAAATATGGGTACCAAAAATCAACTAAAGGCTGTATTTCCCATTTATGACTGTTTTCTATAATTTGCAGTGCACCTGAAGTTTCACTTACATTATTCAAAGCTAACCAAACAGAAAAGTGGTAAGGATCATTGAAACTATAGGAGATGTCTTGATGGAAGGGAACTGCATCTATTAAATCAGCAGTTTTACATATAACATTTGATTTTTTCTGCAGTATCTGACACTGAAGTGACTTTTCAAGGTAATTTTTAATAATTTTATCTAATGCTTGAGAGATAATTCTAGTTACTCGAGATGACGTACCCCATCTGCCGGTACAGTTTAAGTAGTCAGAAGTTGAAACACTTAGTTCTTGGGATAGCTTTGATATCTTATTTGTTATATCACTTAAAGACTGAGTTATTAGCTCTAAAGGAACCAGATTTTTGATAATAAAAAAACCATTTTTTTGTAATGTTTCCATGTGATTAACACCTGACATCAATAACTGATAAGTAATCTGTTAAAGGTAAAACAGCAAAAATTTTGAATCCTTTTACTTGTTTGAGTATTTTTTCCCAATCGTTTAATGTTCTTAGTTTACCTCCTGTTTCAACCATGACATTAATATCTACAGAGCCTCCAGTTGGAGAGCGGTAATCTAAAATAGTTTCTATCAATAAAATACGAGATATTCCTTTGACCAATTTTAAATAAGATAATACTTTATCATCATCATAATGCTGCAGAAAGCGGCAAAAGACACCTAATTCATAATTTGTAACTGATAGTTCTTCCTGAGTTATAAGTTTGACTTTTAAATTTTCTACTAACTGTCTTGGTACTTTATGTTCGTTATATAGGCCTATAGAACCTTTATTGTGTATATCAGAATAAGCAAGAAATAAAGAGTGTACACCAAATAGCAATATATTCTTAGCACCATCTATATTAATCCTAGAATTAAACTCTTTAGTATCAAATCTAGAATATCCTAGCAATGCTTGGTAAAACGCTATTTTCTTATCTTCTGATGCTTCTCTTTCCTTAAAAGATTCAAATGAAGAGATGGACTTCTGTTTTAGTATATCGGCAATCTTTAACCAATTCTTTTCAGCGGCAACTCTTGCCCACATCGTTGCTGCTTTTGGCAAAAATGGTATTTCCTTAAAACACTTACCTTTTGATGATAGTTGCCATAAGTCCTTGTCCTTATCGTAATCAATAAACCCTATTTCCCACAACGCCCTTAACAGCCTTTCTAGATTTGGTACGATAATGTTTAACTTTTTAGATAAAAACGGCACAGTTGCAGGTAAAATATTTAACAAATCAAGTTCAATAGCAACGCTTGTTAGGTAAGTTTTCCAAAAGGCTGAAAGTTCTGCAGAAATCCTATGCACTTGAGATTCTTTACCTAAATCAAAAATACTAAACTTTACATTTCCGGTAATATTGATTTGTCCTAACAAACCTTCAAAAGTTTCAACCTTTGCCATGCCATTATAGAATGCTTCTACCATTTTAAATCTCTGCTGGTAAACAGGATCACCATTAATATCTATATGAAACCAACCATGTTGATCTTCTGCAATAGAATACCCTTTATGAAAAACATTAAGTTTTTTATACCATTTATTATGTACTAACTTTCCATGATGATTAATATGTGTAGCTTTACCATCCTTATAGACTACAGCGATACCATCCTTAAAATCTCCAACATAATCATATTCCTCCTGATAAATCCTGTTGCCATTTAAATTAATATGAAAACATTTATCATGTCTTCTAACTATACAAGCATCTTCCTGATAATTTCCAACCCATTGATAAGACTGTTTGTATACTCTACATCCAGATGGATCAATGTGATAACACCCTGTATCATCTTCTACGGCCGCTCTATTGAAGTAGAATCCAAAAGTTTTTAGAAATCTATGATGATAAACTGCTTCTCCTCTTACATTGATATGATAAGCGCCTGTCTGATCATAAACCGGTGCAAGACCGGGCTCATGAAATTTACCAGCCTTTATAAACCTATTTTCATACAAAGGATTTCCTAGTAATTCGTGAAAGCTCTCACACGGTGAAATTTTAATAGATCTAAGATTATCTTTGATTAATTGATCAAAGGTTTTCTCATGTTGCATGTTTTGCATAATTTGTAATTTAAATAATTCTTTTGTAAGCTTAGGTACTCACTACTCTGCCATATTTCCTCGAGTTTAACCTCATTAACATTACCAAAATTTCCTAATGTCTTACGGAGTTCATCTGGAGCACAGCAAGGACTAAACTTTCCTTCATTGTTTATCCATGCTTCTTTACCTAAAAATGGGCATTGACCACCTGGAGCCAAATCCTTAATACCTTCTTGAGAAAGGATTGTGAAATTTTCTAATTTTATCTTTTTACCATTTGGCAATAGAATATTATCTCTAAGTTCGTATAACCTTCTCACCTCCGTGTTCCATCTACTAATTGCTAACTCATCTCTTCTCATAGATAGATCCTTAATTTCCTCAAAATGTGCCCAAAGATGATGTCCTTTAACTCTATCTATGCCATTTTTTATGGCCATCTTAACTATGTCATAGAGTTCATATAAATTACTTTCCAAAAATGTTAATTGTAAAGTAACGGTACACCTTTCACCTGTATTGCTAAAGTATTTATCTCTAACTTCAAGGAAAGTTTTTAAATTTTCTGTCACTACTTCCCATTTTGAACCTTTCATGATTCTTTCATGAGTTTCTTTAGTTGCCCCATTCCAGGAAATCTTAACATCAGACAAAATTGGCACCAATAATTCAGCCCATTTTCTAGCTCCTTTAATAGGAAAAGAACCATTGGTCGTAAGATTAAGCTTCAGGCCGAACTCATGGCACAAATTGATTATTTCATCAAAGCTTTTATACATTAAAGGCTCACCCATAGTAGAAGGAATGATTTCCCTTAAAGGTGTGCCAGCTGCTTCCTTAATTACTTTTCTGATAGTTTCTATCGACAGTATCTTAGGTTTTATTCCTTTAGCTTTCTTTTCTTCTTTAACTTTGCTGTATGGTGAAAAACATTCGCACATTATACAAGCAAAATTACAGTAATCTGGATTAGTATCAAAAGTAATTCTCCAAGGACCGGGTTTAACAGCTACTGATTTGCCTTTCTTTTCAATAGCATCACGGTAAATCTTGTTAAGTTTTTCAGTATGCTCACTTATAGAAGGTATATTTCCATTTTCAGTATAAGGATAGCCTTTTTGGGTAAGTTTATTGTATAACTCCTGATTTGTAGATAGGACTTGCATTTTTTCTGACAAACTACTTGCATCTCTGTGCTTAAACAATAGTCCATCTCTTACATATTCTGCCATGCCACCATAATCGGCTGTTATAACTGGTATTCTAAGTTGCTGTGCTTCATGTATTACTAACGGTGAATTTTCACCCCAAATTGAAGGAACGACTATTGCATCAACTTTATTAAATACGTCAGTAACTATATTCTTATTATCATAACCTCCCATCCACTCTATTCTTTCTTTCACAACAGGTGAAAACTGATCGGCAATCGCTTTTAAAGCTTTAGTTTCTTCTCTTGCTGCTCCCCAAATTCTAAGTTTTGCTTTAGATGATAAGTGAGAAAAAGCTTTCAATAATAGATCAACACCTTTTTCGGGAGTATGAGTACCAATATAACCGAAAATAAACTCTTTTTCTTGTACTCTATTTCTATTCTTAAGACGATTGAGATCAAAACCATAATCAAGATAAGAAATTTTGTTTATCGGAACATTAAAATCCTGAGTAAATTTGTCCATCAAGAATTTCGATGGGGAAATAAAGTAATCTATATAGTCTATTATTTTCCTTGTGTGCTTCATTCTAGTTGCAACCCATTGTTCCCAATAATTTATGTCTAAATTCAGGAATTCTTCATCTCCTGTAAAATATCCTTTGTAACATTGGGTTACACATTTTTGATCCTTTTGTCCATCACAAAGCTGTAACAAATCTCCAGAATTGCGTTGAATAAACCTTCCTCTTGGACACATTAACCAAAAGTCATGTAGCGTAAAAATTGTAGGTATATTTTCTTTAAAAGCAATTTCTGGTAAAGTAATTGATAGATGATTAAGATGACCAAAATGTATAAGATCTGGCTGAAAGTTATCTATTACTCTTTTAAATTGTATATCTACTTCTTCATTGATAAATTTGTAACGATATTTAGCTGTGGGTATATTAATTAAATGCAGTAAGATTCGAGAATCACTACGATCTAGGACTGTAGTGTAATAAAAATCAGGTAAAAAGCTATTTTCATACCTAGTAAATACTTGTACCTCATTGTTATTTGCTAGTTCATGAGCAAGAGTTTGGCTGTAAACCTCTGAACCAGCACTATAATAAGGAGGGTAACCATGAATAACTTTTAATATTTTCATATATTACCATATCTATATTGTTAGGATACTCTTGTATATTGTTTTGTAGACTTTTCATAAAATTGCTTAATCCTACCTCTAATGAATGCTTTGGAGACCAACCAAGTAGCTCTTTAGCTCTAGTAAAATCACCATGGAACTTAGTTACGTCAAAATTTCTTGGAGGATAAAAATCAATTCTAGAATCACTTTTCGTGACTTTTAATATTGTTTTTGCTAAGTTTTCTAAAGTACATGGGCTATTAGTAGTAAGATGAATAGCAGGAAGAGAAGATTTTTCACTTTGTAAATATTTAACAGTTAAGCATATACCCTCTATAACATCATCCAAGTAGGTAAAATCAAAAACGCATTCTTTACCTTCTATTTTAATTGGATCACCTCTTAATGCATTAATACAGAGTGCAGGAATTACTCTACTGTTATGATCTAGTAAACCACCGTATACATTTGAAAAGCGTAATATTGCTACATTAAAATCTTTTAAACTTGTTATTTGTTCCTCAATAAATGCTTTACCTTTGGCATAATTATTTATTGGATCGATACTAGCAGATTCTGTAACCGGCAGTTCCTTCTGCTCTCCATAGACTTCCCTACTACTTGCATATATAAACCATGGTTTATTTGGAAGTGACTTACATAACCCTAAAAACTGCATTGTACCATCAACATTAATTTTTCTACACAGTTCAGGATAAAGTTCACCATGTATAACTCGAGAAATTGCAGCCAGATGAATAATTCCTGTACACTGAGCAAGTAGTGGTACTATATCTTCTGAAAAAAAACTGAGTGGATTGTTGTGAAACCTAATATCACAGCTTATTACTTCATGGCCCTGGTTTTCTAACTTTTTCACCAAGGTTGACCCTATCAAACCTGCAGCACCTGTTATTAATATCTCCATGTATACCCTCTCACTACAACTAGGAAAATTTGTCGTACCAATTATCTTACAAGTAAGAATCAAAAGGTATTATAAAACCAGTATAAAACAAATGTCAACTTAAATTAATGAATAAGAAAATGTAGTTATGAAAGAAAAGTTGGCCGCCTTTTTTTTTGAAAATAGTGTTCGGCTTTAATCAAATCCTCTTTATTATTTACTCCCATTGCTTCTCTTTCATCAGAAACTACATAACCTACACTCAAGTTATTGTTTGCTGCAATGGGTACTATATCATTAAGACAATATTCATTGGTCGAATTATTAAATTTTATTTCTTTTACTAAGGTAAAAAGATCTTTAGCATATGAAACTATTATTCCAGAGTTTGCAAGAAGCATTTTATCTCCTGAAACTATTATTCCAGAGTTTGCAAGAAGCATTTTATCTCCATTTTTTAGGATTTTTTGAACATTTCCGTAATTATCAATTACTAATCTTCCATATTGTTCATCTTGACTATTGAATCCAAGAAGAACTAAATTATTATACTTTAAACAATCAGTCATTTTCATAACTGTATCACTAGATATAAAGGGAGTGTCTCCATACTGTATTAAAACTATGTCTTGATCAGATAACTCCTCCAGATTTTCTAGAGCAATTTTAACTGCAGTGCCAGTACCTGTAATATCTTCTTGAATTATTAGTTTTATATTGTATTGATCGATTATACTTTTTAGGGTATCAAACTTTTCTAAATCTTTTAGAAGGGAGTTGTTAACAACAATTGATAAGCTTTTTAGACTCAGCAATTTTGCATTAGAAATTATATGTTCTAAAAGAGTAAGATTTCCCACTTGGTGCAACGCTTTTGAATATTCAGAATTCATTCTACTGCTCTTTCCTGCTGCTAATATTATCAAAATGTTACTCATACATGACTTAGGGATTGATTAGATAGTAAGTTAATTTATAATTAATAAGATGTAAAGCCCACTATAATTTTCTAAATGATCTAGATCTTGGCACCCTCATTAGAGTTTCATTTAAGAGAGCTATAACTTTAAACTCTTTACTCGATTTTCTACGCTGACATCTTGTAAACTCTGATCTGGACTTTTTAATATTTCTAATAATCTACTTGCAAGGTTTGAGTGTTTATTGATTACTACAACCTGGACTAATGACTTGCCTTGATCATCACGAGCATTTGTTACAGCTACGCGCTCATCGGGTTTTATTGCTTTCAGCTTACTGATAATTTCAACATTACCATTTTTTGCATTTTCAAATAGCTCTTCTACTAATTTCAATAGGTTAGTAATATTCTGGTCTCGAGAAAGATCAAGTGGTGTTTTACCTTCTTTATTCTTGATGTTATAAATTGCACCATGTTTCAACAAAGATTTTACAGCTTCGAAAAAGCTATTTTCAGTAGCAACATGCAACGACGTAGTGCCTTTAACTATTGTTTTAGCATTAATAAAATCACTCAATTTATTGTGGCTTACACGTTGTAACAAAGCTTCAATAATTTCTTTATGACCTTTGGAAGCAGCAGTGTGTAATGGTGTATTACCTTTGTTAGTAACTTTAGTAGCATCAGCTCCATTTGCTAGCAAGATATTTACAACTTTTATGTGCCCATTATTAACAGCATAATGTAATGGCGTTCTTCCATCCACGTTCTTCGAATCAATGATTGCTCCATCTCTAATGGAACTCTCAATTCCTAAATAATTATTATCTTCTATAGCCTTAAATAACTTCTCAACCAATTTTAGTAATTTTATTACTTCTGGGTTTCCTCTTCTTTCCGCAAAGTGTAATGGTAAAACATATCTACCTCCTTCAGCTCTAGCATTAAAGTATGCTCCGCTCATAAGTAGAGACCTAACTATATCTAAATTACCAATTTGTGCCCCTAAGTGTAAAGGCGTAGCATTTTTATCCATTTTTGCATTAACATCCGCTCCATTTATAATAAGAGTTTTAACTACCTTAGGATGACCATATTGAGCTGCAAGATGTAGGGCTGTGCCTTTATTTTGATTTTCTTTTACATTTACATCAGCACCATGTTTCAATAGAACGGTTGCTATCTGATCATAACCTTTTTCTGCTGCAAAATGTAAAGGAGTCCAATTTGTGTGATCTAAAGCATTAATATCTGCTTCCTTTTCTAAGAGCAATTCAACCACCTCTAAATGATCATGGTCTACTGCAAAGTGTAGAGGTGTAGTACTTTTAACTGTTTTAGCATTAATGTCTGCTCCTTTATCAAGCAAAGATTTAGCAACTTCTAAATTACCATCATATGCTGCACAATGTAGAGGAGTCCAACTTCTGTTATCTAGAGCATTAATATCTGCTCCATTTTCAATCAAGAAATTCATTATTTCCAAGCGATTATGTTCTGCTGCCAAATGTAGAGCTCTTCTACCATCATCCATCTTTGCATTTATATTTGCTCCTTTTGCAATTAAGCTCTCTACTATTTTTAAAGAAAAACCATTATATGCTGCATTATGTAAAGGAGTCCAATTCTGATCATCCACGGTGTTAATGTTTGCTCCATTTTTAATTAAAAAATCACTCACCTCGAAATGACTTTGCTGAATTGCTAGATGCAAAGGTGTAAAACCTTCGTTTTTTTTAGCATTAACATTGGCTTTTTTCTCTATTAGTAGCTTCACTACTTCTAAGTGACCATTCTGAGATCCTATATGTAAAGCTGTGGAATTATCGTGGTCCTTAGCATTAACATCAATTCCCCTTACGAGAAGAAGAGACTTAACTACTCCAAAGTGATTACGTTCTGCTGCTAAATGTAGAGGTGTAAGATTCTCATAATCCTTAGCATTAACATTAGATTTTGCTTTTAGTAAAATGTCTACTAACTCTAAAAAGCCATTTTGAGACGCTAAATGTAGAGGTGTAATCTTATCATCTGTTTTTGCATTAACGTTTGCTCCCGCTTCAAGCAGAACTTTAACTATATCTAACCTACCAGTTTGTGTTCCCAGATGTAAGGGTGTAATGTTTGCATCAACTTTATGATTACCTATGCCTGAAGATCCAGCGTTAATATTAGACCCTTGTGAAATAAGAGCTTTAACTACTTCGAGGTTACCATTTTGTACTGCAGAATGCAAAGGTCTTGCTCGATCATTATTTACAGCATTAACATCTAATCCCTTTTCAATAAAAACATTTACTATATCTAGATGACCATTCTCTGCTGCTAGGTGTAAAGGTGTATTAAGTTTATCTGTTTTAGTACTAAGATCTGCTCCATTTGCAATCAAGGTGTTGACTATATCTAAATATCCTTGCTGGGATGCAAAACTTAAAGGTGTAAAGCCTAGAATGGTCTTATGGTTTACATCTGCTCCATGAGCAATAAGAAAGTTAACCATCTCTAAGCGATTTTTTGCAATTGAAAAATACAGTGGCGTAAAGCCATCGTACTTAATCTCTGAATTAATATCTAAACCTTCTCCTAATAAAGTGTTGACTAAATCCAACTGACCATTTCCTGCTGCTAAATGTAGTGGTGTAAGACTAAGATGTTTCTGAGTTTCATAATTTTCGTTTAAAAACTCTACAAAAAATTGTAGCTGATCCAGATTATTAGATATTCTATTAGTAAACATAAAGGCCTCGCATGAAGAATTTATGTAAAATATAGTATCTACAAGTTTTTAAGCAAGATAAATCTTCTTCTTAAAAAAGATACTGTGATCCAATCTGTGTGCTTATAACTTTTTTATTTGATCATGAGTGATCAGCTGTCTCAGCTGCAATAGAGACACCTTCCTTAAGTAGTTATACCAACTCTCATTATTAATGAACCAAATAAGAAGCATTGCAGAGTTGTTTAACCGTGGAAGGGGAAAGAGAGGTAATAAATTTACACAAAGCGCTCTCAAGCAGAACAATTGTATCGTAGATTTTATTGCGCAAAATGTTCTGTTTTATATATAACCAAAACCTCTCAACAGGATTGAGGTCAGGTGAGTATGGTGGTAGGTATATAATTTCGATATTTTTAGGTATCTTTAAACTTTTTGACTTATGCCAACTAGCGCAATCCATCACGAGAAAAGCCTTTCGTATTCCTAAATATTGCGACATCTGTTCAAGGAATATATTTATACAAGCAGTGTTGACGTTTGGTGCAAATAAGCTAAAATTCTCTCCATTTCTGGGATTAACTGCACTATAGAGATAAAAATTTTCCCTACCTAATTTTACCTTAACCTGTGTCCTACTGCCTTTTTTAAACCACCCATGTCCAACTTTTGAATGTGTACCAAACCGTGATTCATCGAAGAAAAATAGCTCTTTTTCAGAATGCATGACAATAGTTTCATTGAGGTTTTTTTTTAAACTCCTCTTGCTTATTTTTATCCTGTCCACTATGAACTGGTCTTGGTGTGATATATGAGAATTTCATTCTTTGCATATTACGATGTATTGTGGATTTGCTGATATTCAAACCAAATCTTTCTTGGATTCTTATTCTCATTTCTCTAATAGTAATATTGGGGTTTTCCTCTATCCACACCTCAATTTGTTCAAGTTGACTTTGGTTCAATATAGTTTTTCTACGGCGTTGAGGTGGAGAAAATAATTTTTCTTCTCTTCCAAATTTTATGTGCTTTATCCATGTAGTAATTGCCTTTCTCGAAATGCAACATATTTTTGCTACAGCTGTTATACTGTGCTTTTTTGCTGCAATTACAGCATTTAGTTTTTTTGCAACATACGCATTATTTCTTACTTTCTTCAGCATCTCTTTTGCTGATTCCACCACTTTTTCATCCAATAATTTTGATCTTAATGCCATCTAAACCTCGCTATTTTACTTACTCCAGTATGGCTTTTTTTCCATTATTGTCTATTCGTTGCTTGTATAGCGGGAATTGGTATTAGAATCTGTACATGATCTCAAAAAAAGAATAGATTTTTGCTTTTTATCCCCTGTTATAAAGGAGTATACAGCGTACGGTGAAAGGCCTGGGTAAAAATGATATAATTCCAACAAGAGAGATAACCCTTCAGATCATCTTCCATTGAATGTAATGGTTGATGTCACAGTTGAACAGCACAAGCAAAGACAATTAGAGTTATAAAATCTTGTTTAATACACATTAAAGTGGACCTATGTTTTGCCACTCAGAACCTGTCTTGAAAGGGGAAAAAGAAAAGAATAAAGCAAGAAATAGGAGAGTAACAAGTGATAAGGCTAAATGTTGCACAAGAAGCAATAGGGAGAGCAAAAACATAACAATTATTAATGCGATAAAATATATAATGAGGCAGTGCTAACCTTTAATATAGTTATGCAAGAGGCCTAATTTAAAATATTAACGTAAAAAATTGCTTCCATATATTTTAGATCTGATTATAATCACAGTTAGAGATATTTTAAGAGCTCAAAATCTATCTTCGTCTGCAGACTTTTCTATTAAATAATCAAACTAAGTAAGAAATGTAGCGTATCTTCTTCAGCGCATACACATATGCTTAATCTCTGTCGTATGTGCGCTGCACTTTTTTCTAATCTTTTTTACATAGGGGGATTTTATGTCCAGAATTCCAGATATTTGACCTTTACTTTAGCTAAAAAACAATAGGCGCCTATGGCTAATTAAAATAAAAATTTTTCTAATATATAGAAAAATCACTATTTACTGAAAACGGGGCAAGAAAGCTGCTAATGTCACAGAATTTTAGGTAAACGTTGTTTGCTTGACGTATGAGCGTGCTCTCCTTACTTCAAGAACTCTTTAATATTTAACCACTTAAGTCCTTTCAAGATATGTTCTTATACCAATTCCCGCTATACAAGCAACGAATAGACAATAATGGAAAAAAAGCCATACTGGAGTAAGTAAAATAGCGAGGTTTAGATGGCATTAAGATCAAAATTATTGGATGAAAAAGTGGTGGAATCAGCAAAAGAGATGTTGAAGAAAGTAAGAAATAATGCGTATGTTGCAAAAAAACTAAATGCTGTAATTGCAGCAAAAAAGCACAGTATAACAGCTGTAGCAAAAATATGTTGCATTTCGAGAAAGGCAATTACTACATGGATAAAGCACATAAAATTTGGAAGAGAAGAAAAATTATTTTCTCCACCTCAACGCCGTAGAAAAACTATATTGAACCAAAGTCAACTTGAACAAATTGAGGTGTGGATAGAGGAAAACCCCAATATTACTATTAGAGAAATGAGAATAAGAATCCAAGAAAGATTTGGTTTGAATATCAGCAAATCCACAATACATCGTAATATGCAAAGAATGAAATTCTCATATATCACACCAAGACCAGTTCATAGTGGACAGGATAAAAATAAGCAAGAGGAGTTTAAAAAAAAACCTCAATGAAACTATTGTCATGCATTCTGAAAAAGAGCTATTTTTCTTCGATGAATCACGGTTTGGTACACATTCAAAAGTTGGACATGGGTGGTTTAAAAAAGGCAGTAGGACACAGGTTAAGGTAAAATTAGGTAGGGAAAATTTTTATCTCTATAGTGCAGTTAATCCCAGAAATGGAGAGAATTTTAGCTTATTCGCACCAAACGTCAACACTGCTTGTATAAATATATTCCTTGAACAGATGTCGCAATATTTAGGAATACGAAAGGCTTTTCTCGTGATGGATTGCGCTAGTTGGCATAAGTCAAAAAGTTTAAAGATACCTAAAAATATCGAAATTATATACCTACCACCATACTCACCTGACCTCAATCCTGTTGAGAGGTTTTGGTTATATATAAAACAGAACATTTTGCGCAATAAAATCTACGATACAATTGTTCTGCTTGAGAGCGCTTTGTGTAAATTTATTACCTCTATTTCCCCTTCCACGGTTAAACAACTCTGCAATGCTTCTTATTTGGTTCATTAATAATGAGAGTTGGTATTAGATAATAGTTTTTCAAATCTTTGGTAAATCAAAGTCAGCTTAACTATTAATTATTTATCTTTTTTTCTAGTTATGTAACGGGTCTGTTATTAAATTTTTCAATAATACCTTTTATTTTCGCCGCCTCTTCAAACTCTAAATTTTCAGCATGCTTCAACATTTGCTTTTTCAAACTATTTAGATCATCCTTACTAAAATTCTCAACTACCACTTTTTCCTGTAAAGTATTTGATATAGGCTTTATTATAGTTTTTGGTACAATATTATGCAGTGTATTATGCTCTGTCTGTTTCTTTCTTCTCCTTTCAGTTTCTTTCAGTGCGCGATCCATAGAATTAGTAATTTTGTCTGCATATAAAATTACTCTGCCTTCAACATTGCGTGCAGCACGACCTATCGTTTGAATGAGCGAAGTCTCTGATCGTAAAAACCCTTCTTTGTCAGCATCTAAAATTGCAACCAGCCCACATTCGGGAATATCAAGACCTTCCCGCAATAAGTTAACACCAACAAGAACATCTATTTCTTTAGATCTTAATTTGCATATAATTTCAATTCTTTCCAGTGCACCAATATCTGAATGTAGGTAAGTTACTTTCATACTGAGCTCACTCATATGCTCAGCTAGCTTTTCAGCCATTTTTTTTGTCAATGTGGTAATTAGAATACAAAACCCTTTTTTTATTGTTACTTGCGCCTCGTGAATCACATCATCAACCTGACTCTCTGTTGGTTTTATTGTGCAGATGGGATCTGTCAGTCCTGTTGGGCGGATAACTTGCTCTATGAATGCGTGGTTAGTCTTTTCTAACTCATATTTTCCTGGAGTAGCCGAAACGTAAATAGTCTGGGGCCGTATTGCCTCCCACTCTTCAAATTTTAATGGACGGTTATCAAAAGCAGAAGGTAGCCTAAAACCATAATCTATCAATTTCTTTTTACGTGCTTCATTACCGCTATACATTGCACCTATCTGGGGAACGGTTACATGGCTTTCATCAGCAAATAAAATTACATCTTTAGGTAAATATTCAAACAACGTAGGCGGTGGATCCCCGGATTTCATTCCATAAAGATAACGCGAATAATTTTCAATACCTTTACACACTCCCGTCGCCATCATCATTTCAATATCAAAATTAGTACGCTGCTCAAGGCGTTTTGCTTCAACAATTTTGTTCTGTGAATAGTAATAATCCAAGCGTTCATGCAGTTCTTTTTTAATTAATTGAACTGCTTGCAACAGGGTCTCACGTGATGTAATATGATAACTATTTGGAAAAATGGTGACTTTATCTATGCGTCTGATAGTATTGCCAGTTATAGCATCAATTTCAGAAATTTCTTCTATTTCATCACCAAACAATGATAAGCGCCAAGCTTTATTTTCATAATACGCAGGAAATATATCAATAATATCGCCGCGCACTCTGAAATATCCTCGCTCAAATCTGACATCAGAACGCTTATATTGGAGATTAGCTAAATTATTCAGAAAGTCATTAACATGAATCTTATCTCCAGCACTTAAAGTCAAGGTCATGCTGAGATAGCTCTCAGGCGAACCAAGACCATATATACAAGAAACACTGGCAACTACAATCGTATCCCTACGCTCCAAAAGGGAGCAAATAGCAGAATAACGTAGCATATCAATTCTTTCATTTATTAAAGAGTCTTTTTCAATATAAGTGTCTGTTTGTGGCGAATACGCCTCAGGCTGATAATAATCATAATAAGAAATGAAGTATACAACAGCATTGTGGGGGAAAAATCCTCTCATCTCCTCATAAAGTTGCGCTGCTAAAGTTTTATTATGCGCCATAATTAATGCAGGCCTGTTTGTTCTTGCAATAACATTTGCCATAGTAAAGGTTTTTCCAGAGCCAGTAACTCCAAGCAAAACCTGATCTCTTTTATGACTATTTAGCCCTTCAATTAAACTGTCTATTGCCTGTGGTTGATCTCCAGCTGGCTGAAAATGTGTAACTATTTGAAATTCCATACCTTTATGTTTTCATAATGTATTTATTATTATATAATACATCTGCTATTATAAATAAGGCATAAAAGAATGAACATAAAAAAACTCTATTTTTTCTTTTTATAGAGCTTGCTCCAAATCCTGTTGTTAGTTAATACAAAAAACACTGTCAAAATTACAAAGTATGTCACTATTTTTAACCCAAGTTTATGTCGACGTTCCAGTTCTGGCTCTGCTGCCCATTGTAAGAAATTTACCACATCATATGCCATATTTTCAACTGTGGCTTGCCTTGTACCATCATATTCTACCATTCCTTCAGATAATGGTGGTGCCATAGCTAACCTGCCTGTTGAAAAATATGGATTAAAATATAAACCGTTCTCATCATGTTCACCGTTTTGATAACCAATTAGTAGTGAATAGATGTAATTTGCACCATCATGTCTTGCTTTGACAATTAATGATAAGTCCGGTGGAATTGCGCCATTGTTGCTTGCTGCAGCTGCTTCTTTCGTGTCAAAAGGTGCAATAAAATAGTCCGAAGATACTCCCGGCCTATCAAACATTTCACCCAAATCATTTGGACCATCTTTAACTTGATAAGAGGCTGCAATTTGTTTTACATCCTCTTCAGAAAAACCAGCATCTTGCAAGTTACGAAACGCTATTCTATTCATTGAATGGCAAGCAGCACAGACTTCCTTGTATACTTTATAGCCACGCTGAATTGACTCTCTATCGAAAGATCCAGTAATTCCATCAAAACTCCAGTCGATTTTCTTATTTTGTGATGGTGTGAATTCTTCTGCACATACATAATTAGCAAGAAATAATGCACAAAACGCAGCAAATATATTTTTAACCAGCATCACTTCATCTCCGGAACGGAATCGCTTATTGTTTTTGGTAATTTTTTTGGTTTCTCATACTTACTAAGTAAAGGTAAAACTATCACAAAATATGAAAAATAGTAAAGAGTTGAGATTCTACTTAAAGTAATGTAAGGCTCTTTAACTTCCTGCCCCCCAAGCCAAGCAAGAAATGCAAAATTTATTGCAAAAACCCAAAAAAATTTCTTAAATAATGGACGGTAAGAACCACTTTTAACCTTTGATTTATCAAGCCAAGGTAAAAGAAACCAAACTAAAATAGATCCAAACATGGTAAGTACACCAATAAGTTTATTTGGAATTGAACGCAACATCGCATAAAAAGGTAGGAAATACCATTCTGGTACTATGTGTACTGGAGTTACCATAGGATCAGCTTCTATATAATTATCAGGATGACCAAGATAATTAGGGGCATAAAAAACAAATCCAAACAAAATTATAAAAAATAAACCAAAAGTTATGCAGTCCTTTGCTATATAATAAGGATAAAAAGGAATAGTGTCCTTACCTGACCTGACTTCTATTCCACTTGGGTTATTAGAGCCAAACCTATGCAAAGCTATCACATGAAGCATAGCTAAAGCAACAATAACAAAAGGCAGAAGATAATGCAGAGCGAAAAAACGGTTAAGTGTTGGGTTATCAACGGAAAAACCACCCCACAACCATATAACTATTTTATCACCAATTAAAGGTATGGCTGAAAATAAGTTAGTTATAACTGTTGCACCCCAAAAGCTCATTTGTCCCCAGGGAAGAACATATCCCATAAAGGCAGTTGCCATCATTGCAAAAAATATAAATATGCCAATAAACCACACCATTTCTCGCGGTCTTTTATAAGATCCGTAATATAATCCACGCATGATATGAACATAGACCACCATAAAGAAGAGTGACGCCCCAACAGCATGAGTATAACGTATTAGCCATCCATAACTTACGTCACGCATTATACGCTCCACACTATTAAATGCATGATCAACATGCGGAGTGTAGTGCATGGCAAGAAATATACCTGTTATTATTTGTAAAATTAGTGCTATACCAGCTAAAGAACCAAAGTTCCAAGCATAATTTAAATTTTTTGGTACCTGATAAGAGGCAGTATGTTTTAGAAAAGAAAATATAGGCAGTCTATACTCTATCCAACCTAATATACCTTTTTCTTCTGTTATTTCTTTCTTGCTATCATCTTCCATAACTTAAATTTTTTTCATCTTAACCCATTTTATTGTAACAACTTACCTACAACGCACAATAAAAAGTTTAAACTTAAAGGATAGATTTCATGAAAATAAGCACTCAAACTTGAGCGCTTATTTTAACTGATTCATAGGTGCTTTTGATGACGCACACCCTTGGATATTGTTAAGTTGCTTAATGAACTTCCGGGACATTGATAAAGTTTTTCATACTTACTGAGTGCCATCTCAACATTTTTTGCCATAGTGTTAAGCTCTCTTTCTGTAATTCCTTCTTTTATAAAAAGCGGATTATTCAATGGTTCTAAACATTCTTCCCCTGTAAACTTCTTGAACATTAAATAACCTAACATGGCTGTTCCATTAAAATCAACTTGTGAAGAATAGATGGGACTTCCAGCCGAATGAGCAACAGATTGCTGTGCAGAAGGTAAAGCAGGAGTATTTCGACCCAATGTAGAAGCAGTTATCCAACTAAATATACTATTAATAAAAGAGGAAGGTTTTACTGCACTGCTTGCTGCGTTACTTGCCACGCTGCTAGCTTCCAATTCTTCTTTAAGACTTACTCTAGTAGAAGTTAATATCGCTTTGCAATCAATTGAAACGGCACCACTTAATATAGATATTACTCTTTGCATTTCACTACTGTTATTACACATATCTCTTCTGTAACCTCCAACAACATCCAATGCTGTTCTGCCATTTACATCTTTAATACTAGTATCAGCATTGTTGCAAAACAAGAGTTCTACCATATCTGATTGACAATGAAACGACGCTAAGTATAAGGGTGTAAAACCTTTATAATTTGTAGCATTGATATTATCAGCACTATCAATTAGAAGTTGTGCTATTTCCAGTTTACCATTAATAGCAGCAATGTGCAGAGAAGTATTAAGATATTCAGTACTAGTAGCATTAATATCAGCACCTTCATTAAGCAAAAGCTGCAATATTTTTAAGTTGCACTTGTCAGTAGTAAAATGTATAGGTTTTATACCATGCTTTTCACTACTCAAGATTTCGCTTTTTATACCTATACTCTCCGTCTCTTTAATGCACTTTTCAACTTTCTGAAAATTACCTATGTTTATAGCAGCAAATAATTCATTGATCAATTGTTCAACTTTTTTGCTTGTTACATCTGTGGTATAATAATTGCTAGAATTATTATCAGCTTCTAATGCTGCCTTAATAGTTACTACAGAAGTGATCTTAACAACATCTTCTAACATAGATAATATTTCTTGTCTTGCATTGCTATCACACATATTTCTTCTATAACTTCCAATAGCATCTAAGGCTGTTTTGCCATTTACATCTTTAATACTAGTATCGGCATTATTAAAAAGCAAAAGTTTTACCATATCTAGGTAACAATAGAAAGATGCTAAGTACAAAGGTGTAAAACCTTTATAATTTGTAGCATTGATATTAGCACCATTATCAAGTAGAAATTGTGCTACTTCTGCTTCGTTAGCAGCAGCAGCAATATGTAAGGGAGTACTCAAATGTACAGTACTAGTAGTAACATTAATATCGCCACCTTTGGCAACTAAAAAGCGTAATATCCTTAGAACCTGTACATGATCTCAAGAAAGGAATAAACTAAGAGATAATGTATATAAGTTAGGATATATGAGGAGTGTATACCCAAGTGATATAAGTCGGGAAAGATTTGAGATTATATTACCAGATCTAGAATCCTGTAGAAAAAAAACAAAACCAAGAAAACTGGATTTATATGAGTTATTTTGCGGTGTACTTTATGTGCTAAAAAGTGGCTGTCAGTGGCGAATGCTACCAAAAGAGTTTCCAAAATGGCGCAATTGTTACGATTACTTCAAGAGATGGAGTAAAAAACCGAATGAAGATAGAGAAAGTGTTCTAGAAATTGTCTTAAAAAAAATTAGTTGGAGAGGTTCGTTTCAACAGTGGTCGGAATACAAAAACAAGCTTCTGCATCATTGATGCTCAAAGTGTAAAAAACACCGATATTGCTGAAGAAAAAGGTTATGATGCCGGCAAGAAAATTTCAGGAATAAAGCGTCATATTGCAGTAGATACGCAAGGTTTGCCACATGCAATTTATATTACTACAGCTAATATCGGAGATCGTACTGCTGCTGTAGAGATGATTTGTAACGCAAGAAAAAATCTTTCCGAAGTTCAAAATATACTAGTTGATGCAGGTTATACAGGAGAAAATTTTGCAACTCAAATAAAAACGACTATTGGTGCAACCGTTGAAGTAATAAAACGAAGTGAATTACATACCTTTGTTGTATTGCCAAAAAGGTGGGTTGTAGAGCGTTCTTTTGCTTGGCTGGAAAAGTGTAGACGGTTATGGAAAAATTGCGAGCGTAAACTCAATACTAGACTACAAATGGTCGTTCTAGCTTTTACTGCCTTGCTCCTCAAAAGATTATGAACAGGCTCTTAAGTTACGTTTTTGAGTAGCAAGACGCAGAGGATTTATAACGTGCTCTCTACTATTCAAAACCTCATTCTTTACATGCTCACTCTTTGCCTCTTCAACATATTTTTCAACTTTCTGAAAATTACCTATGCTTATAGCAGCAAGTAATTCTTTTCTTAATTTCTCAACACTTATTGGCATCAAAACACCTTTAAAAAAATAACATTCCCGGCTTTATATCATGTAATTGAGTATGCACAAGTGAAATTTATAGAGAAAAAATTTCAATAGTGAAGAATTAGGTCTTCCGACAACCTATCACTTTAACTTTTGTACAAGACATGCTGAGCTTCCTTATTCAAATTTTTTTGCTCTTAATAAGAAGCAATCTACTTTAGAAAAGGAAATAAGGGATAGAAAAACAAGCACTCAGACTTGAGTGCTTGTTTTAACTGATTTAAAAGGACATTTGATGCATACTTTTAGATATCGTTAAATTGCTTAATGAACTTTCAGGACATTGATAAAGTTTTTCATACTTATACCAATTCCCGCTATACAAGCAACGAATAGACAATAATGGAAAAAAAGCCATACTGGAGTAAGTAAAATAGCGAGGTTTAGATGGCATTAAGATCAAAATTATTGGATGAAAAAGTGGTGGAATCAGCAAAAGAGATGCTGAAGAAAGTAAGAAATAATGCGTATGTTGCAAAAAAACTAAATGCTGTAATTGCAGCAAAAAAGCACAGTATAACAGCTGTAGCAAAAATATGTTGCATTTCGAGAAAGGCAATTACTACATGGATAAAGCACATAAAATTTGGAAGAGAAGAAAAATTATTTTCTCCACCTCAACGCCGTAGAAAAACTATATTGAACCAAAGTCAACTTGAACAAATTGAGGTGTGGATAGAGGAAAACCCCAATATTACTATTAGAGAAATGAGAATAAGAATCCAAGAAAGATTTGGTTTGAATATCAGCAAATCCACAATACATCGTAATATGCAAAGAATGAAATTCTCATATATCACACCAAGACCAGTTCATAGTGGACAGGATAAAAATAAGCAAGAGGAGTTTAAAAAAAAACCTCAATGAAACTATTGTCATGCATTCTGAAAAAGAGCTATTTTTCTTCGATGAATCACGGTTTGGTACACATTCAAAAGTTGGACATGGGTGGTTTAAAAAAGGCAGTAGGACACAGGTTAAGGTAAAATTAGGTAGGGAAAATTTTTATCTCTATAGTGCAGTTAATCCCAGAAATGGAGAGAATTTTAGCTTATTTGCACCAAACGTCAACACTGCTTGTATAAATATATTCCTTGAACAGATGTCGCAATATTTAGGAATACGAAAGGCTTTTCTCGTGATGGATTGCGCTAGTTGGCATAAGTCAAAAAGTTTAAAGATACCTAAAAATATCGAAATTATATACCTACCACCATACTCACCTGACCTCAATCCTGTTGAGAGGTTTTGGTTATATATAAAACAGAACATTTTGCGCAATAAAATCTACGATACAATTGTTCTGCTTGAGAGCGCTTTGTGTAAATTTATTACCTCTCTTTCCCCTTCCACGGTTAAACAACTCTGCAATGCTTCTTATTTGGTTCATTAATAATGAGAGTTGGTATTAGTATTTATTCTAGCAGAAAGTAATAGTTCTGTACAATTATTTTTATGAAATCTTAACACAGCTAAGAATATTTTTTCTACGTCACAGCCATCACTGCAAAGACTTTCATAACCTGGAATAACCTCAAATGCTATTTTGCCATTTGTACTTCTAATGTTAACATCAATATTATGATCAAGCAGAACTTTTGCTATATCTAATCGACACCGATAAAGTGCTAAGTGTAAAGCTGTAAAATTTTGCATTCCTTGAAAGCTAGTGTTGCCGTGAATACAATCAAATACAACTTTCTCCATATCATATGTTACAATAATGGATACGGAAGGAACAATGCACGCATCACTCACAGCATTAACACGAGCACCATTGTTAATCAAAAACTGCAATATCTTTGAGTTAGCTCTGTAAGTAGCAAAATGTATAGGTGCCATGCCATATTGCTTACCATTAATAATATCATTTTGTACACCTTTAATCTTTGCTTTTCTAACACATCTTTTAACTTTCTCAAAATCAAGTTTGTTTATAGCAATAAACAATTTATTCCTTAACTCTTCTATTCTGTATTTTCGCATCAAATACCTCCTATAAGACAACGCCCTTGGCTTTGTATCACATGATTTAGTATTTACAAGTAAAATTTACAGAGAAAACAATAGTTAAAAATTAGGTCTTTAGCAATCTATCACGTGCTGCGTTTAACTTTTGTGCAAAATATTCCGAGCCTCCCTTGTCTGGATGGACCAGTTTCATTAAATTTTGGTATGCCTTATTGATTTCATTTTGGCTTGCCTCGGAATTCAGCCCCAGTATTTTTAATGCTTCATCTTTGGACATATTATCACCAGTGTAATTTTTGGTGTAACTTTTACTGCTGTTAAATTCGTTCAAAAACTTACTTAATATAGAGTTCATCATAAAACTTATGTTATTTCTCTTTGCCAAAAAGAGAAAAAATACAACAATGCTAGGTAAAACAAACGTGATTATTGTGAATATCAAAAAAAGGAAGAAGATGAATGACATGTATATTTTTTTATCATTTTATGATTAAATAGTAACAATTATAATTGTCATGGTAAATAACATGTTTATCCAGATTGAAGAAACACCAAACCCAAACACGCTGAAATTTCTTCCTGGTTTTGAAATTCTGAGCGAAGGAGAAACAGCTGATTTTTCAAATGCAGATGAAATAAAGAACTCCAAACTAGCAGTAAATCTTTTTCAAATAGAACATGTTGTAAGAGTATTTTTTGGTCATGATTTTATTTCGGTAACAAAATCAGATAGAATGAATTGGGATATAGTAAAGGTGGAAATTTTAACTACAATTATGGATCACTTTACTTCTGGTGGAAAAGCATTTGATAAAGAAGGAGTAAGTGATAATAAAATGCTAGAGGAAGAATTCTTTAATGAAAATGATATAGAAATTGTAAATAGAATAAAAGAATTGATGGAAAGTTATATTAAACCTGCAGTTGCTCAAGATGGTGGTGATATCAAATTTCGTGGCTATAAAGACGGAATAGTTTACGTTGAACTGCAAGGAGCTTGCTCTGGGTGCCCAAGTGCTGCAATTACCTTAAAACAAGGAGTGCAGAATATGCTAAGCTATCACATACCAGAAGTTTCAGGTATACAGACTATGCTATGACTAATCAAACAGTTAGAGGAACAAAAGATCTCCTGTTTGATGAATGGTACAAGTTTAAACACATAGAGCAAACAGCAAGCAGAATCTCAAGTTTATACGGCTTTTTACCTGTTCAAACTCCGATATTTGAATACACAGAAGTCTTTACAAAGACTTTAGGTGATAGCTCAGATATTATCACTAAAGAGATGTATACTTTTATTGATAAAGGGGGAAAGAGCATAACTCTGCGTCCTGAGTTCACTGCAGCTATTGTTAGGTTACTCATTGAAAAAAAACTGCAAACGCCGATAAAATTATTTTCAATAGGGCCTGCATTTCGCTATGAAAGACCGCAAAAGGGAAGACAAAGGCAATTTCATCAGATAAATTTTGAGGTTTTTGGCATAGAAGATCCAAAAGCTGATATTGAATTGATATCACTCGCTCAGCACTTACTAACTGAATTTGGCATCAATAAAAATGTAAAGCTGGAAATCAACTCTCTGGGTGATAGTGAAACAACAAGTAAGTATAGAGAAGCTTTAATATCGTATTTAAAAAAGTTTCAAAATGACCTATCAGAAGATAGTCAAAATAGATTGATTAAAAACCCACTCAGAATATTAGACTCTAAGGATAAGACAGATAAAGAAATAATCTCTGACGCACCAAAAATCAGTGATTATTATACAAAAGAATCTTCATATTTCTTTGACCAGGTGTTAAATGGACTGCAAGCTCTTGGCATACCTTACACTGTAAATAGCAAATTAGTTCGAGGTCTAGACTATTATTGTCACACAGTATTTGAATTTGTCACAGAA
The DNA here is from genome assembly GCF_964028355.1 of Wolbachia endosymbiont (group B) of Gerris lacustris. Taxonomy (NCBI): domain Bacteria; kingdom Pseudomonadati; phylum Pseudomonadota; class Alphaproteobacteria; order Rickettsiales; family Anaplasmataceae; genus Wolbachia; species Wolbachia endosymbiont (group B) of Gerris lacustris. The sequence goes on along the minus strand of NZ_OZ034761.1, from coordinate 12,524 downwards.
GATTTAGGTACACAAGGAGCAGTTTTTGCCGGTGGAAGATACGATAATCTAGTATCTTCAGTAGGTGGAAAACACACTCCAGCAATAGGATTTGCAGGGGGGATTGAGCGTATAATGGAATTAATCAACTATGCTGAAAAAAAAGAGAGGCCTATTTATATAATTCCAATCGGTGGAGAAGCTGAAGAACATGCTCTAACACTTGCAAGTGAATTACGCAGAAATGGTTTATATGTGATTTACGAATATAGTGGAACTCTAAAAAACCGAATGAAAAAAGCAAATCAAGCAAATGCAAAAGTTGTATTAATCTTTGGTGATGAAGAGCTAAGCAGTAAAACTTTAAAAATTAAAAATATGGACACGGGTGAAGAAAAAATGATTGCTCGCGATAAAACCGTAGAAAATATCTAATCAGAAGCAATAGGAGTGTTAGCTATAGAAGAAAATTCCTCTGCACAAGAATTTTTCATAGCATTTAATATATCATAATCTGTAAAATCTAATTTTATCGGTGTAATAGTAATAAAACCTCCTTTTATTTTATCTACACTACCACTGCCTGAGTGTTCCCGAGACCAATGTAAGCTCAAAGAACCATTTAAGTTTTCAGTAAAAGTTAAATCACCATCAATGTTATATTCACCTTGTTCAGCAAATTCGACCCCTTTCACTTTTTCTGTAGCAGGAAAATTTATACTCATCACTATATCTTTAGGCCAACCAACTTTCATTAGCTTGCTGATAACCTTTGGTGCAAAAACTTTTGTATTGTTCCAGTCTATTTTATCATGATAAACTTGGCTCAGCGCAATAGAAGGTATAGATCTTGCAGCACCTTCCATTGCAGCACCGATTGTGCCTGAATAACAAATATCATCGCCGACATTTGATCCAATATTTACTCCAGACAATATTAAGTCTGGTTTTTTATTCATAATCTTATTTAGTGCAATAATGACACAATCTGCGGGAGTACCAGACACACTAAACTCCCTTTCACTATGTTGACTTATTTTAATAAATTGCTTTACTGGATAGTCAAGAGACCTTGCAGCTCCACTCCTATCAGTATCTGGTGCCACTATCCATACTTCCGATGCAAAATTGTGTGCAATTTCTTTAAGTAGTCTTATTCCTTCACTTTCAAAACCATCATCATTTGTTATCAATATTATCATATGTAACACTAACCTATCAAAGTATACTAATGAGGTTTGAAATTTCTTTTCATAACCATAACAAAGAACCTGCTACAAATCAATAAGGAAAAATTGAAGTGTTTCCGGGTTGCCATCGTTTAGTTTGCTGTGAGTTAATTGTAAATACCAATTTTAACTTCACGCCTAACTCACAATCAAAGCTTAGGCAAGTCTCAGAGCTCTAAGCAGCAGAGAATCTTGTATGCCCTGCAAAAAATGCTTTCATCTTTTCAAGATAAGTAGATGGTTTTTCAGGGATTTCTATATTATCTATTACAGCACTTACTGCTTCCTTGATATCCTCATCTGTAATTAGTTCTTTCAATTTCTGCTTTATAGGGCCCCTTCCAACTTCTTGACCATATCTATTATAGTAATCAATATACAATTTATTAAAGACAAATTGCTTTGCCTCTTCCATCAACTTACCCATACTATCTTTTACTTCAAGATCCATATCATTCTCAGAGTAGAAATTGTCAAAATTATCCTTTAAAATCTTCATCTTTTTACTTTTACAATGCTTAAGAAACTCTTCCGTAATGCTCGGCATTCTTTCGTATACTTGAGCATTTACCTCGACTGTAAAGTTGTTTTTTGCTTCAAGACAACTAAGTGAATAAATAATACGATTAAACATTCCAAGATGACATGCACCACTTCCTTCTTGTAAACGCATGAGTAACATGCATTTTAGTAAGTCTACATCTAACTTCTGATTCTTAGCTGCAGCTAAAACTAAGTTTGCAGCTTGTGTTAGCGTTAATCCAGTTCTTGATTCTCTATAAGTTGCTCTATTGGAGCCATTAAAGTTAAGATAAAGGTTTAATTGCTCTTTTTGTGGAGGTGTAAGCTCATCTGAATTATTTATGTGGTCTGCAAACTCTTTATTGAGCATATTTGGTTGATTTCCGAATTTCTGCTTTAAGTCTTGAGCGCATTGGAGAATGCTGTATTCAAAACTACTCGTATGAACACTCTGACTGCCGGTGCCTACATCACTTACATTAAACAAAAAGCTCATTTGCTTTACACTTAAACCCAGAGGCGAGAAGAGCTTTATCAATGGATACTTTATTAACTCAAGAAGTGCTACTGGGATCAATAATATAGTATTAATAAGCACTAAACATATTCTAAGACCCAACGCTCTACTATTTGATAATGTTCTGCTAAGCTCTGATATCTTCGATGAGCAATACAAAAATGGTAATTGGATACAATATATTGAGTATATAGAAAAAAATAAAATCTTATCTTTCAATCCTATTGTCGGGTCATTATATACTTCAGAAAAAATGTTATCATCACTATTTTCATTTTTGAAAGATTGATAGCTACTTGTAATCTTTTCTGTAAAAATAGAACAGAGCTTATGTAGTCCGTAGCATGAAACGCCAACAGCTAAAAAAATTGCAAGTGTTCCAAAAAATGCTAATACTTCACTTGAAGTTTTAGCAAGAAGAAATTCAAAAAGCACACCGAAAAAAATTTCAAGCAAATATTGAGATAAAATTAACGCTGCAATAGCAGAAATAAACAGTAAAATGCCCCCACAAATAATCAAAAAATCTCTTAACCTTGGATTCATGCTACCTCTTAATAATCTATTAATATACTTTTTATTATATGCACAAATTAAAAAAATGCAAATTTTGTAAAGACCAATTGAAATTTCTGAGCTTCAAATATATTGTTAATATATTCAGATAAAAATTAAAAATTGTTGTGTCAAATAAAATAGGCTTTTTAGCTGTACTTGCCTTGGTGATTAGTAGCCAAATCGGCTCTGGAATTTTTATGCTCCCAATTAGCCTTGCACCTTATGGCGCTTATAGCCTCATAAGCTGGGTGATATCAGGATTTGGCGCTATATCTCTTGCTTTGATTTTTGCTTCACTATGTGCAAAATTTCCAGAAACGGGTGGCCCACATATTTATGTGAAACATGCCTTTGGCTCTACAGCAGCTTTTTTTGTTGGCTGGACATATTGGGTAAGCTCGTGGGTTAGCTCAACTGCTGTAACGATTGCAAGCATCGGTTATTTAGCTCCCCTTTTTCATAATGATATACAAGGTATACGTTTGCTTTTAGAAATAATATTAATTTTAGCTATTATGCTAGTAAACTTAAGAGGAGTAACTACTGCTGGCCGTGTTGAACTTCTGCTGACCATCGTCAAAATTATTGCACTTCTTGCAATACCCATAGCAGGGCTATTTTTCTTTGATAGGAATAATTTTATTGTAAGTGAGGAAGTATCAAATTTTACAATATCGCAAACTCTTGCTCGTTCTACACTCCTTACTCTATGGTGTTTTATTGGACTTGAATCAGCAACAGCACCTGTAGGATCGGTTAATAATCCAGCTAAGACAATACCAAGGGCCATTGTGCTCGGAACAATTTGTGTTGCTGTGATATATTTCATCAATAGCCTTTCAATCATGGGGTTAATAAGCGGTCACGACCTAGCAAGTTCAAAAGCACCATATGTTGACGCAGTAAAAATTATGCTTCCAGGTAATTGGCATTTGATCATTTCTGTTATTGCTTTTATTGTCTCTGTAAGTAATTTAAATGCTTGGTTTTTAGCTGATGGACAGGTCACCTTAGGCCTTGCAGAAGATAAATTAATGCCGCAATTTTTTGCCAAAAAAAACAAGTACGATGCTCCTTTTTGGGGAATAATACTCAGTACTTTAGGGGTGTTAATTTTACTTATCCTAACGTCAAACAAAAGTTTTGCTGAGCAAGTAACTTCAATAATTGATATCTCTGTGGTGTCATTTTTGTTTATCTACTTAGCATGTAGCCTTGCTTTTCTCAAAGTTAATATACAAGACAAAAGCTACTGCAAATTTTTAATTGGAGGTGTGGCTGTATCTTTTTGCTGCTGGATAATATACGAGACTTCTATAAAAACATTGTTAATATCAAGTCTATTCCCTTTAAGCGGAACACTTATTTATCTACTTTGGTATCATAAACTAAAAACTTAACTTAAATTTTTTATTTGCTAAAATTCTTAAGCTATACTACTGGCTTACATTAATAGAATTAAGAGGTATTGTGTCAAATAAAATAGGTTTTTGGGCTGTTTTTGCTTTAGTCATTAGTAGTCAGATCGGCTCTGGGGTTTTTATGCTTCCAATTAGCCTTGCTCCATATGGCGCTTATAGCCTTATAAGCTGGATGATATCAGGAGCTGGTGCTGTGTCTCTTGCGCTAGTTTTTGCTACGCTATGTGCAAAGTTTCCAGAAACAGGAGGTCCTCACGTTTATGTGAAACACACTTTTGGTTCTACTGCAGCTTTCTTTGTTGGTTGGACATACTGGGTAATCTCATGGGTTAGTACAACAGCTTTAATAGTTGTGGGTGTTGGCTATCTTACACCATTTTTCCATGAAGATATCAAAAGCATGCGTTTATTTTTAGAGCTGTTGTTATTTACAATCATTACATTAATAAATTTAAGGGGAATAGCTACTGCAGGGCGCGTTGAGTTTCTACTCACGATTGTGAAGGTTGCTGTATTGCTTGCAATACCTGTAGCAGCGTTGTTTTTTTTCGATAGAAACAATTTTATCATAAGTGAAGAAATATTAAGTCTTACAACATCGCAAATTCTTGCCCGCTCTACGCTTCTGACTTTATGGTGTTTTATTGGACTTGAATTGGCAACAGCACCTGCAGGGTCAGTTGATAATCCAGCTAAAACTATACCAAAAGCTGTAGTGCTTGGCACAGTTTGTGTTGCTGTTATATATTTTATCAACAATTTTGCAATTATGGGATTGATCAATGGCAATAATTTAGCAAGTTCAAGAGCACCATATGTTGATGCAATAAAAATTATGTTTTCTGGTAATTGGCATTTAATTATTTCTATAGGTGCATTCATTTTTTGCATTGGCAGTCTAAATGCTTGGGTTTTATCTAGTGGACAAGTTGCTTTTGGTCTTGCAGAAGATAGACTAATGCCAAAATTCTTTGCTAAAAGGAACAAGTATGGCTCTCCTTTTTGGGGAATAACAGTTAGTTCAATTGGAACTGCAGTTTTACTAATTCTCACTTCAAACAACAATTTTGCCCAGCAGATTACGTCGATTATTGACTTTTCTGTAATTTCATTTTTGTTCGTTTATCTTACATGCTGTTTTGCCTTTCTAAAGGTTATTATAAAGGAGAGGAGTTGTTATAAGCTTTTAATTGGTAGCATAGCAACAACCTTTTGTTGTTGGGTGATATTAGAAACCCCTGTAGGTACTCTGCTGATTTCGAGCCTGTTTACTGCAAGTGGCATACCCATTTATTTATTGTGGTACTGCAAAACTTCTGTGCAACAAATTCAGTAGTGAGAGATACACTTTAAATGGTTAATATTTATGGGCCAAGATTTTTTTTCTCTTTATCTACTTGTTCAATATTACCATTCTCAAGTTTGCTACCTACTTCTTCTGTGCGTTTATTATCTATGTAGATCTCATTTTTTGCTTTATTAGAAAGACCTATTTGCGATTGCAGTTTTTTATACTCTTCTTTTTCAGGCGTGAAAATTTTCACTAAAAGTCTTCCTATTATTGGTATTAAACTTAAAAAATCTCTTAATCCAAAAGATTCTTGCTTCTTGTTTGAAAGATGCTGGTCTATCTTAGAAATTTTCACACCATACTTTTTATCATCAAAATTTATCGCTGGCTTGCTTTTTTTCGAAAGAACATTTTGAATCTCTAATCTATTGACTTTTTCAGGCTTTTGAAATTCAGATACTGCAGGTTTAACCTTAGTGTCATCATGTTTTTCACTCATTTCATTCTACCATGCAATATTACTTATAATTATAACTAAATTATGGTTAATTGCAAGGTAAAAATATTAAAGTAATTGTAAATTTTATCAGTAAAAATATAATATAGCTTTAAAATCAGAGGTTTATTTATATGGGATGTAAGATTGCAGTTATTGGAGCAACAGGAAGAGTAGGATATGAGGTATTGACCATGCTTGCTGAGTTTCAAAAAGAGGGAAAATTTTCGATAGATTCTGTTATTGCTTTTGCATCGAAAAAATCAAAGGGAAAAAAGGTGAGTTTTGGTGACAAAGAGTTAACGGTTTTATGCCTTGAGGATTATGACTTCGTTGGAACTAATATAGCCATTTTCTGCGCAGAATCTCATGTTTCTGAGAGATACGTACCAATTGCAACTGAGGCTGGGTGCGTTGTGATAGATAACACTTCCTATTTTAGGATGAAAGAAGGTGTGCCACTAGTTATTCCAGAGATCAACAAAGATAAAATTACGGAATATAAAAACCATAACATAATATCTAATCCAAACTGTACTACAATACAAATGTTGCTGGCATTACATTTATTACACCAAAAAGCAAAAATAAAGAGAATCGTTGCTTCAACTTATCAATCAACTTCTGGTGTAGGTAAAGCAGCAATGGATGAGCTTTACAATCAGACAAAAAAAATCTTTATGAATGAAGCTAAAAAACCTGAAATATTTCCTAAGCAAATAGCATTTAATTGCATTCCTCATATAGGAGAGTTCATGGAAGATGGTTCTACAAAAGAGGAGTGGAAAATGCAAGAGGAGGCAAAAAAAATTTTAGAAGAGGATATAAAAGTAACTGCAACTTGTGTCCGAGTACCTGTTCTTGTTGGTCATGCTATAGCAGTAAATGTAGAATTTGATCAGCATATAACTGAAGAAGAAGCTCGTGAAATGCTCAGTGAAGACGATGGAGTTTTAGTGCAAGATAAGCGCGAAGATGGTGGATATATGACTCAGATTGATGTTGTGCAAGAGGATGCCGTATACATATCGCGTATTAGACAAGACGATACCGTTAAACACGGATTAAATATGTGGATAGTAGCTGATAATCTACGCAAAGGTGCAGCACTAAATATAGTGCAGATCTTGGAGATCTTGATCAAAGAGCATTTATAGCTCAATAAATTAAATCTATATTGACATGTCCCATTTTACGCTTGTCCCTAACCTCTTTTTTCCCATATATGGTTAAACTAGCTTTTTCGTTGCTCAAATATTTGTGAGAATTATATATATCATTACCTATTATATTTTTTGTCATGCAAGGAAAGCGTAATACTACTTCCTGCATAGGTAGCCCGCATATTATCCTAACTAGCTGCTCGAATTGACTAACGTTGCATGCATCCAAGCTCCAGTGGCAAGAATTGTGGGGTCTTGGGGCCAGTTCATTAACTAGTAATTCATGATTTTGAGTGATGAAAAGTTCAATAGCTAGAATTCCTACTACATCAAGCGCAGTTGCTATTTTCTCTGCAGTTTTTTGTACCTCTTGGGCTAATTTATTATCTATTTTAGCTGGTGCTATTGAAGTATTAAGTATTCCGTCAACGTGGTGATTCTCTGCTATAGGAAAAAAAGCTACTTTACCGTTTTTATCTCTTGCAACGACTATTGAAACCTCTTTCAATAAATCAACACTTGCTTCAAGAATGTACTCTTTATTCCAATCGAAGGAAGCAAATTGCTTCAGTTTAGAATCATTTTCAATCACATATTGTCCTTTTCCATCATAACCCATTTCTGTTGTTTTTAGCCTCACTGGATAGCTAAAAGTTTCACTACTTTCTAGTAGCTGATTATAATTTTGTATACTTTTGTAATCAGCAGTTTTTATGCTTAAATCTCTAATAAAATCTTTCTCTCTCAGCCTATTTTGCGAAATGTGTAACGCCTTTTTACCTGGATAAAAATCTGTATGCTGCGACACAATATCAATTGCACTACATGGAATATTTTCAGACTCAATAGTAACTAAATCCACACTCTGTGCAAAAGATTCAAGTGCCTTCTTATCAGAGAAGTTTGCTATTGTTAAATCATCAGCAACAGAACAAGCTGGATCGTCTTTAGCACTAGCAAAAACATGCACTTTTTGTCCAAGTTTTATTGCAGCAATAGCGCTCATTCTACCCAATTGCCCACTTCCTATTATTCCTATCACTTTTTTATCCAGTGGATCTGTTTTGTTCATCATGTAGATTAATATTTCCTAGTTAGAGTACGATAATATGCTTGGAAAATCTATGAAAAAAGTGTATAATTGAAGTGTGTTAAATTTTTATCATGAAATACACACTTATTACTAATTCTGTTGAAGTTACAGTTTTGCCAATTTACATTGAAGAGCAATCCATTCCTTATGAAAATTGTTACGTATGGATGTATAATGTTAAGATAAAAAACAAAAGCTCATCAACCATTCAATTATTAAGTCGCTATTGGCGAATAATAGATCATAAGGGCAAAATAAATGAAATTGCCGGAGTTGGTGTTATTGGAGAACAACCTGTAATAAAATCTGGAGAGGTATTCAAATATACAAGTGGAACATACTTAAATACACCATCAGGAATAATGCAGGGTAAATATGAATTTCTGAACGAAGAGAGCATAAAAACCTTTGATGTTATGGTACCACCCTTTTCCTTAGACAGTCCATACGTTAACACTAGACCTCATTGATCATCAAGATAGTATATTTGTTCAAGTGCATCTGAAACCAATGCTTCTTGTTTTGTCATTTGAGCTTCCGTAATGTCATTGCAGTAGCTGATACTGAGATCCAACTAAGTTGATAAACACGAAAGCACTGACCATTTGCTTCTATAGTTGTCTTTTTTCGTCTATCTTATTTTGTTACTCTGCTGAACAGATGCAAAATAGTTTATTTTTGATTCTTATCATCAAGTGTGAATAAGATTATTGTAGAGGTTAAACCTATAATAACTATCATTAACGAAAATGGGGCAGCTTCTCTGTAACGCTCATCGCTGACAAGTTCATATACTCTAGTTGATATAGTTTCAAAATTAAATGGTCTAATAATTAGTGTTGCCGTGAGTTCTTTTACCGTATCCATAAACACGAGCAGAAATCCCGATAGTATGCTTTTCTTGATAAGGGGAATATGAATATTCAGGCACGTGGAAATAGGCCCATGACCCATAGTATATGCAGTCCATTCAATTTCATTTGGTGTTTTTTTGAGTCCCGACTCTATCGCCTTGAAAGATATAGCAAAAAAACGAAATAAATATGAGTAAACTAATGCGCCAATAGTTCCTACCAAGCTAATTTCTACAATATATTGAGTAATGAAAGAAGATATTCTGCTTAAAAACATTATTATGCTAATTGCAATAATTGCATTTGGAATTGCATATCCAAGAGAAATGAGACGTGCTATATTGCTTATTACCTTATTTTTACGTGCTGTATATCCAATAATTATTGCAATGCTGATCGAGATTAGCGCGGTAATAAATGATAAACTAATACTGTTTGTTATTATATTATAAAATCTTGCTTCGTATATGAAAAAGCCTTTCTCTATGCTCCAATATATGAGCGGAATCATTGGCAAAATAAAACCTATTAATATCGGCAATACACACATAAGATAAGCAAAGATCAATGGTATAGTGCCACTTACACTCCGTTTGTTGTGATAATCTGCATTAGTGTTGATTGAAGAGTAAGATATTTCTCTTTTTTGCAGTTTTTTCTCGATAACTATTAATGTTGCAACGAAAATCAGTTCTGCAACTGCCAAAACAGTAGTTGAATATTTGTCATGCAGTAAAAACCAAGTTCGATATATTCCTGTCGTAAAAGTGTCGATAGCAAGAAACTGTGGTGTGCCGAAATCTGTAATTACTTCCATTAGTACCAAGGATAACCCAGCTATAATTGATGGACGTATGGAGGGTATGATGACAGAAAACAGACTCTGTAATGAGGAGAACCCAAGTGTTGATGCAATAGTGACTGAGTTACTAACGCTCTTTAGACTTGAGCGGACCAACATATAAACGTATGGATATAGACTAAATCCCATTACTAATATTCCACCAGCTAGAGATTTTATTTCAGGAAACCAATATTCACCTTTGCCCAATTGAAAAGTATCTCTTAACAAGCTCTGAATCGGACCTGAAAACTCTAACGTGTTTACATAAACAAACGATACTATATATCCAGGAATTGATATCGGAAAGAATAAAGCAATCTCAAAAATTCTACTTCCGGGAAACGAAAAAAATGTAGTAAGCCAAGCTGGAATTACTCCAAATATAAAGGATATTAACCCTACTCCTACCATCAAAATCAACGTGTTGAGTATATACTCAGGGAAAAGTGCGCTAATTACCCATCCAGAGTTTGCCGATTCTGTAAATAGAATCGATGTTAACGATAGTATAGGGCAGACAAATAGTATACTTACTAAAAACAAGAATATATTTTTAAATACTCTCAGAAACATTAACTTGAATCTATATTTGATATTAAAATGTTATATGCAAAAACTAAAGATATCCAGTAATTAACAGCCGTCCTATTGAATGTCTTCTTGAATATCTTCATAATTTTATATATTATGTTTTAAGTCGATAAACTAATTAATTATGAGTTTCGTCATTGCAACTTTCTATCATTTTGTAAAACTCTCTAATTATTATGACATGAAAGACGAAATAAAAGTTGCATGCGATAACGTTGAATTAAAAGGCACTATACTCCTTGCAGAAGAGGGTATTAATGCAACTGTATCTGGAGAAAGAAACGCAATTGATAAAATATTTGATTTTCTACGTTCTGATGACAGGCTAAAAGGTCTTACGTGGAAAGAGAGTGTGGCAGGATACCAACCGTTTAGTAAGATGAAAGTGAGATTAAAAAGAGAAATTGTGAATCTTGGTGTAAGTAATCTCGATACTTCAGTTAGAGGCCAGTACGTTGATCCAGAGCATTGGGATGATTTTGTCTCTCAATCTGATGTTTTAGTGATAGACACACGAAATGAATACGAAGTAAAACTAGGCAAGTTTAAAAATGCAATCAATCCACACACTCAGCGTTTTCGCGATTTTCCTCAGTGGGCAGAGTCATTTTCTGAGAGTAAAGACTTGAAAGTAGCTATGTACTGCACTGGTGGAATCAGATGTGAGAAATCTACAGCATATATGAAAAGCCTTGGATTTTACGATGTTTACCATCTTAAAGGCGGTATTCTTTCCTATCTTGAAAAAACTGGTAATAAAAGTGGTAATTGGGAAGGCGAGTGTTTTGTTTTTGATGATAGAATTGCTGTTGATCACTCACTTGGCCCAAGTGATAAAATAAAATGCATATTCTGCTCAAGTAAAGTTTCAACTGATGAGCTGAAATCAGTTCCACGTGGACAGGTGGTTTGCTCTGATTGTAAATCTTTAAGTATTGAAAGAAATTCAGAATACAACACGAACCTTTAACAACCCCTTTCTCTTTGCATATTTGTAACCTTAATTTTATCAAGACATTTACCTACGACATAGCCTGCTCCAGCTCCAAGTAACGCACCAACTATAGCAAATGCAATCAATACTACACCAGAAACACCAATAAGAGCTAAAGTTTCTTGCCCTAACCAACATCCTGCAACTAGACCAGCGACTAAACCAATTGCTGCACCTATACACCTAAGTTTCATATTATTACTAATATTTCTACCTTTCCTATATTGTATACTATGATCAGTATCATCATCTTGAAAAGCAAATTCTTTGATATCATCTCTTGTTTTTAAACAATCGATAAGCTCACCTATTGTTTTGCTACGCAAATTGTGTAAATTTATAACGCCATTTTTTATAGATTGTTCAAATGTCATTTTATTTTTCCATACTATTAGAATATGTTTTTACTACACTGAGTATCTTAATAATTGGTAAACTTCCATACAAAAATGAGTAGCTAGTCTGACCACTATAAGTGGGACTAAAGTTCTATAAGATTAAATTCCTGAAAAATGTTAGTAAGAAGAGCTTTTCCAAAAACAATAAAATTAAGAGTTGAAGAAATAGTAAAGGAGCGCCTTACAGTTAACCCAATTGATTTTGGTGAATCGTTGTGTTACAGACTCAAAGGACACAGAAGACTGAGAACTGGCGATTATCGTATCATGTAAATGCTGCAAAATATGAAGTAACCATTGTTTCAATAAAACACAGAAAAGACATTTACGAGTCCGAGGCTCCATACTAATATCCTTCCATTATTAACTTACTGTGACTTTGCCGGTTGATCCACTGCGATTCTTTGCAACATTTATCTCCAGTTAATTATTAGCGTCGGTTTTATAGTAACTGTTTCTGTAGAGTAGTGAAATTATAGGGGTGTAGCCGAAAAATCAGTTATTTTTGAGCTGAGCGAAGCCACTTAGATGAAGAGGAAGGAGAGCTGTATAATATATATTTAATGTTTATAAA